>DATHAQ010000027.1:0-68102 GCA_035296565.1 Thermoleophilaceae bacterium | reverse complement strand
ATCTACCGCACCAGCTCAGAGCGCAGCGCGGCGCTTGACGGCTGGCTTTGGCACTACAACCATCACCGCAGACACTCAGCCCTCGGCCACCAGGCGCCGGTCACCAAGGTGACCAACCTGCTCGGGACTTACAGCTAGGCCCTCAGCACCTGGCTCCGACCACGAGCTTCGAGCCGCCCTCGGCCTGTAGCACGGCGTCCTCGCCCTTGGTGACCTTCCCGCAGGGCGGGACCACGACCGTGGTGCCGTCGCCGCCCTGCTGGAGCACCAGCTGCGACTTGGCGATCACGCCGTCGGACTCGAAGGCGCCGTCGGTCTCGTTGGCCGCCGGCGCGTTGTCCACCACGAAGGCCGAGGAGGGGATGTTGCCCGCGGTGTTGACCGCTCCCGTGCCCGGCTGGCAATGGGGGACCATGACCGTGCGCACGTCCTCGCCCGCGTTGAGCTCGAAGGTGGTCGCGCCCGGGGTGGGCTTGCCCTGCTCGGCGTCGGCGGTGGTCTGTTCCACCGGCGTGTTGCAGGGCGGGATCACCACCGTGTGCTTCTCGTTCGCCGGGACGACCAGGGCCCGGGCGCTCTCGGGCAGCTCGCCCACGCTCTTGGGCTTCTCGGGCCCCTGGCCGAGCGTGATCGCGCCTATGGCCAAGGCGACGACAAGGACGCCGCCGACGATCCACGGGATCTTGTTCTTCACTTAGCCGCCGCTGCTGCTGCTGGAGGCGGAGACCCGACAGGGCGGAGCCACCACCGAGGTCTTGTCGCGCTCGGCCGGAAGCGCCGTGTTGGTGCCACCGCCCGTGGCCGCGGTTCCGCTGCTGCCACCCGAGCCGGTCTGCACCACGCAGGGCGGCACGATGATCTTGGTGATGTTGCTGCTCTTGGGTAGCAACAGCTGGTTCTGCGGCTGGCTGCCGCTCTGCTGGGCCGCGCCCTGGGGCGACTCGGTGCCACCGGGGCTGAGCAGCACGGTGCTGGCGCGACCGGCGGTCTTGGCGCCCTGGATGCAGGGCTGGACGGCGACCGTCTGGTCGAGGGCGCTCTTGGGCACGACGACCTGGTTGGAGCCGGGAGGAGCGTCGGTCGTGTCCTGGTCGATCTCAGCCGCGCTGCAGGGAGGCACGATCACGGTGAGGCTCGCGCCCTGCTTGGGCACGACGACCGTGCGGACGCCGGGCGCCATCAGCGCCATGGCGGTCGGGTCCGGGGGCGGCTGCTGCGTCGAAGACGACCCCCCGCCGCATGCGCTCAGTCCCAGTGCCGCCAGACCGCACACGGCCAAGGCCACTCTCTTCTCCAACCTCAAGCTCTTCCTCCCGTTGACTTCGTTCTCAAGGGACCTCTTTATCGGGGCGACTGGATTTGAACCAGCGACCGCTCGGCCCCCAGCCGAGTGCGCTACCAGACTGCGCCACGCCCCGTGGTGCTGCAGAGCGGGCGACGGGAATCGAACCCGTACTAAGAGCTTGGAAGGCTCTTGTGCAGCCGTTACACCACGCCCGCGGTGCGGCCGTCATGTTAGCCCGGGGCCTCCTCCGGGTGCTGCTCGGGCGCGAGCCGCTGGCCGAGCATGATTCCGAGGAAGGTGACCACGAGTGCGACTACGAGCCTGATCAGTATCGAGATCGAGGGCCCGTCCTTGATCGCGGCCGCGAGGGCCATGATCACAGGGAACGCGAGCGGGATCCACATCAACGGCGGCCCGAGGGCATAGCCGAAGGCCAGGCCCGCCAGGAAGAAAAGTGTCACCGAGATGACTACTGCCACCGCCGACATGGGCGCATCCTATGGAGATCGAGGGTCAGGAGGCACTGAGGGGATCCGCGCTCTTCGTGGCGCACAGGCACCATTCCCCGCATTCCGGCTATCCACGCTTCCTCGACCACCTCGATGGCAGGATCGACCTCCGCCGCTCGCGTCCCGACCTAAGCTCTGTCCGAGCGCGGGCGTGCTGGAATTGGCAGACAGGCCGGGTTTAGGTCCCGGTGCTCGACAGAGCGTGTGGGTTCGAGTCCCTCCGCCCGCATCGAGAGTCGCCACCTAGACTCTCCGGCCCCCAGGGGCAGTGGCCAAATTGGATAAGGCTCCGGTCTCCAAAACCGGTGATTCCAGGTTCGAGTCCTGGCTGCCCCGCTGCTCATAGAGCGAAATCTGGCCGGTCAGCCGGCCGCGCTCCGAACCCGCGCGACAATACGCGCGACGGTGACGAGCACGCGCGACGGACGGCTCATTAGGGCGGCCGAGTTCGCCGAGAGCAGGGTCGTTCGCCCGGCTGCCCTCTCCTGGTCGTCGGCATGTCGTGATCGAGTAGCGTGCCGCCGTCCCGATGGAAGCTCACGAATCACTTCAGCGCTTCGAACGGGTTGCACAGGGTCCGCTGGACGAGCTCTCCCGCACGGCAGCGATCGTCGTTGCGGTGCTCGCAGCGTTCCTGTCCATCGCCACGTTCCTGTCGAACGAGGCGATCAAGGAGGCGATCACCGGCGAGACCAAGACGGCGGACGCAACGGCGGTCATGGAGGCCAACGACGTCAAGACGATCATCGCGGAGTCCAATGCGCAGATCCTGCGGGTCGTCGCGGTGGGCAATCCGCTCGCGCGGGCGGCCAGTGCCAGGGCCGAGGCGCTAGACGCCCGCACCGTGAACGAGCTAGCGCCGATCCATCGGAAGCTGGCCGATGAGATCCATCTTCACCAGCGTGAGCGCGATCACGCCAATGACCGTCACCTTGTGTTCGAGGTGTCAGCGATCGGCTTTCAGGTAGGGATCGTATTGGCGGGCGTCGCGATCATCGCCCGGCGACGCTGGCTGCTTGCCAGCGGCGGGATCGCCGGTCTCGCCGGTGTGGTGATGATGATCACCGGCCTGATCATCTGAGCGACGAGCGCGAGTTGAGCGCACGTGATTAGCAGGGAGATAACGATCCCCGCGCACGCGGGGTGTCTAACTGGCCCTCGCGTTCGCGACTAGCCGCGCGTTCCGAGGACGCGGCGTCGCCCGTGATGGAGACAAGCGTTGCGCCTAGAAGATGGCCTCCACGTCGTCGATCATCCCGAGCGCTTCCTCGAGCGAGTAGGTGGCGTGGATATCCACCTTGTTCCACTGCATGAGGCGGCTCTGGAGGGCGAAGGTCCTCACGGCATCAATGTCGTCCGCCTCGAGGATCGCGACGATGACGTGGTCCGGGCCAGAGATGCGCAGCGTGCCGATGCTGACGCCGAGCTGCTCCGCGAGGTGCGGGATCTGGCTGGCACCCTCCTTCAGCAGCTGCCGCGTTTGAGCATTGGAAGTCGGACAGAGGTTGGGCGGATGCTCAGCGATGACGGCGAATGTTGCCATGACGAACTTTGCTCCTTTCGGCGGGCGACGGGCGAGAGTCGCAGCCGCCTATCTCGGAGAGCTGCTCATCCCTGAGAGAAGCGCCTGACCGGGTTAGGGAGCAACCCTCCTGGTGGCCTAATGCGGCGGGTGAAAGTTAGGTGGCACGTCAAATTGGCACTCGGCCGCCTTGTTGAAATGGATGACGTACGGTCGTTGGGCAAGCTGTTGGGAAGTCATCGCGAAGCTAGCCCAAGCAGCGGGCGGCTGCAAGGCGCACGAGGGGGGGCAGTGCCGACGAAGGCTCGCTTGGCCGCTCTGCCCGAGTCAACCCCCCGATCCACACGCGCGCGGTAGAGGTAGCCACCCCGGCGTCGCATCGCCGCAGAAGGCCGTAGGCGGGACTGAGCGTGTCTCGAGGGACTCCTGGCCGAGAGGCGGGCGACGCCCCGAAGGGCGCCGCCTCGCCCGGTCACAGGCACTCCCCCGAGCGTCGCAGCGGGTGGGACCGCCAGCGGGGCTCGTCGTTGACCCCGGAGGTTGTTAGGTCTCACTCCAAGAGGCCCTCCTCGACCAGGGCCGCCCGCCAACGCGCCCGCCGCTCGGGCGGGTCTGCGGGTCGAGCTCCTCCATCTCGACGGGCCAGGGTGCCAGTCAGGGGTGGGCATGGCCTGCGTCTAGAGCGAAATCTGCCCTAGCGAGCCGCCGGCCTTCTCGACGGCCATCTCACTCCGACAGCCCCACGGCTTCGAGGGCGTCGGCCCTCTCCCAGTAACTGCTCAGGCGAATCGCCTTGCCGTTGCGAATCGTCCATACGTGCGCGGTCGGCTGTGTCACAACCTCGGCCCCGCTGCCTCTCCCGCGCCCGCCTTCACGCGAGAACACGAGTACCCGATCGTCGCCTGCGTCGATGAACTCCTCCGGCACCATTCGGTAGTCCTCGAGGGCTTCGAGCAGGATCGTGATGTACTCGCGTACGCCTGCATGTCCGAAACGCGGTTCGGCCAGGTCGGGGAACTCGCGTGGACCGCGCCACTCGATCTCGGGGTCGAGCCACTCGAAGAAGGCGTCGAAGTCTCCTCGCTCGAAGTCCCCGTGATCGAAGCCGGCGGCCAGGACGGCGATCCGCTGCCGCACCAAGTCCACGTTCTCCTGCGACATCGCCCCGCCAGTATCCCGCGCCTGCCGCGGGAAGCCTGGCCGGCGGCGCCCAGCGGCTGACCGCAGCGCTCACCTCGGGGCGCGGGCAAGGTCGCAGGGCTGCGCGCGCGCAGAACCGCCGCAACGTTTCGCCGGGAGGCGTACACTGCCGCGCGATGGCGGAGACCAGGCTCGAGCATCCCAACCGGGACAAGGCTGAGTCGAAGGCCACGCGGGCCGCGGTCGTGCTGCTGCTTGTCACCAGCGCGGTCCTCGTCGGGGCAGTCACGCTCGGCGGCTTCTCCGAGCTCCAGGGGATGATCCCGCTGGCGATCTTCTACTTCCTCGTCTACCTCGTCGTCGCCTTCTTCGTGCTGCGCTGGAACCGCGGCGTGCTGCCCGTGGCCGCGGCGGGGGCGATCCTGCTCGCGGTCTTCGCCGCCGTTGCCGCGCCGGCGTGGTTCGCGCGCGACAAGACCGGTTTCGACACTCCGGCGCTCGAACCGAGCATCCTCGGCTTGCTCACCGTGATCCTGATCCCGGTGTCCGTGCTGCTCATCGCCTTCGCCCTACGCGGCTTCCAGCAGAACTGGAACGTCGAGGTCGAGGTGACCGATGAGGACGACGACTACGACGGGTACGAGGGCAGTCCTCAGACCGCCTAGGCAGGGGAAGCCGGATCTAGACTCCGACCGCTCGCCCGGGTGGCGGAACGGCAGACGCTGTCGACTCAAAATCGATTGCCCGAAAGGGCGTGTGGGTTCGAATCCCACCCCGGGCATCCGATCTGGCTAGGCTGCCCGCTCTTGGACGTCCGTGCCGAGATAGACACCCTCGTGGAGGAGGCGGGACGCCGGGCCGGCACCGATGCCGAGCGGCGAGCCGCAGGCCGGGTCGAGGAGCGGCTCACCGAGATGGGCCGCGAGGTGGAGGTCGAGTCGATCGACATCTATCCGCGCTGGGCGGTCGTGCACCTGATCCACGCCCTCGTCGCGGTGATCGGCAGCCTCGTCTCCGTGGCGCTGCCCGCAGTGGGCTTCGGCCTGGTGCTCCTCGCCACCCTGTCGGCCTTCGGCGACGCGACGGGTCTGTTCCGGCCGCTGCGGCGCCTGACCGGTCGGCGCGCCTCCCAGAACGTCGTCTCGCCGGAGGGCGAGGACCGCGACGGGCAGATCATCCTGGTCGCGCACGTCGACAGCTCCCGGGGCGGCATGATCTTCGCCCGCGGTTTGCAGGAGCGCCTGGCCGTGCTCGGCGGTCGCCTCAACCGGACCATCGGTCCCTTCGTCCCGTTCATGGCCGCCCTGCTCGTCCTGCTCATCTGCTGCTTCATCCGCATGCTCGGCATGCAGGGGAGCGCGCTCACGGCGGTGCAGTTGCTGCCCACGGTTGCGCTCCTCGTGGTGATCGTGGCGCTGCTGGACGCCGCCGTCGCCAACCCGGTCCCCGGCGCCAACGACAACGCATCCGGCGTGGCCACGGTGCTCGGCCTGGCCGAGCGTTTCGGCGGCCAGCTGGAGCACTTCGCGGTCTGGGTCGTCATCACCGGCGGCCAGGAGTCGTTCGGCCTGGGCATGAAGGCCTTCCTCAAGCGCCACAAGGAGGACCTCGACAAGGAGCGCAGCGTATTCATCAACGTCGACGAGGTGGGCGCGGGCACCGTGCGCTACGGCGCCCAGGAGGGCATGCTGCTGCCGGGCAAATCGCACCCTCAGCTGTTTCAGATCGCCGAGCAGATCGCCGAGGACGACGGCGAGGACGGCTCGTTCAAGGCCCGGCCGCTTGCCTTTCGCACCGCCACCGACGCCTCCATCGTCCGCAGCGCGGGCTATCCCGCGATCACCGTCGCCTGCCGCAACAGCGTGGGCTATGTCCCCCACCACCACCAGCCCAGCGACGTGATGGACAACCTCGACGACGAGGCCCTCGAGCGCGCCTCGGGCTTCACCGCCGAGCTGATCCAGCGCCTGGACGCGGAGATCGGGCCCGACCTGTCACGCCACGAGACGCTCCTGGCCGAGGACGACTCCGACGCCTGAGCGGGCCGTGCTCCAGCACGTCGCCCTCGAGCTCGACCCCGCCGACCGCGCGGCCGCGGAGCGGTTCTGGGCCATCCTCGGGTTCGAGCTGGTCGAGCCTCCGCCCTCGCTGCGCGAGCGCAGCTCGTGGCTCCAACGCGGCTCGACGCAGGTCCACCTCCTGTTCGCCGACGAGCCCGTGGCGCCGCCCCAGGGCCACGCCGCCGTGGTGGCCGGGGACTACGAGGCCACGCTGGCCGAGCTGAGCGCCGCGGGCCACGAGCCCGACCGGCGCGAAGAGCACTGGGGCGCGCCGCGCGCATTCGTGCGGAGCCCCGGGGGGCACCGCGTCGAGGTGATGGCGGCTCCGCCGGGAGGAGCGCAGCCCGAGCATCGGCCGGGCGAGCACCGCACCGACTGATCGCTAGCCGAGCCCGGCGTTCTCGACCGGGGTGGCGCCCGAGTAGTCGTAGAAGCCCATCCCGGACTTCTTGCCGTACCAGCCGGCGGCGAGCATCTTGCGCAGTGTCGGCGGCTGGGCAAAGCGGCGCTCGGCGAACTCCTGGTACATGACGCCGCAGATCGCGCCCATGGTGTCCAGCCCGACGAAGTCGGCGAGCGTCAGGGGGCCCATCGGGTGTCCCGCGCCGGCCTTCATCGCCTCGTCGATCTCCGACACCGAGCCCACGCCCTCCTCGAAGGCGCGGATGGCGTCGAGCATGTAGGGCACGAGCAGGCGGTTGACGATGAAGCCCGCCTTGTCCTTCGTGGGGATGCCGAGCTTGTCGTTGGCCTTGGCGAACTCGACGCCCACCTCGAAGGCCTCGTCCGAGGTGGTGACCGCGCGGACGACCTCCACCAGCTTCATGACCTGAGCGGGGTTGAAGTAGTGCAGGCCGAGGAACTTGTCGGGCCGCGAAGTGGACGCGGCCTGGTCGATGACCGGCAGCGAGGAGGTGTTGGTGGCGAACACGGCCTCGGGCTTGACGACGCCGTCCACCTCACGCCACATCTCGAGCTTGAGCGCCAGGTCCTCGGTGATGGCCTCGATCACCAGGTCGCAGTCCGCCAGGTCGGAGTAGTCGGTGGTGGGCTGGATCCGCTCCTTGACGGCATCGGCCTCGGACTGCTCGGCGCGGCCCTTCTCGACGGCGCGGGCGAGCTGCTTCTCGATGCGGCCGAAGCCCTTCTGCAGCTTCTCGTCGTCGACCTCTCGTACGACCACCTCGTAGCCGGACTGCGCCGCCACCTGGGCGATCCCGTGGCCCATCAGCCCGGCGCCCAGGACACCCACCTTCTTGATCTCCACTAGCTTTGCCTCCACTTTCTGGTCATCGAGCGCGGGGAGCCTATCCACATGCCCGTAGTCGGAACCGAGGACCGCGGGGCGGTCCGCCACGTGATCCTCCAGCGCCCCGAGAAGCGCAACGCGATGAACGCCGAGCTGGTGCTCGAGCTGGGCTCGGCCCTCGAGGCCGCCGCATCCGACGACTCGGTCCGCTGCGTCGTCGTTCGCGGCGAGGGGGCCATGTTCTCGTCGGGGATGGACCTCGGGGACCTCAAGACCCTGAGCGACGAGCCCGAGAAGCTGCGTGCCTTCCGCCGGCCGATCCTCAACTACTGGAACCTGCTCGAGGAGATGCCCAAGCCCACGATTTGCCAGATCCACGGGGCGGCCCTGGGCGGGGCCTTCGAGCTGGCGCTGGCCGCCGACTTCCGGCTGATGGCCGAGGACGCGCTGGCCGGGATCATGGAGGTGCGGGTGGGCCTCCTGCCCGACGTCGGCGGCTGCTCGCGGCTGCCTGCCGTGGTCGGGTTGGGCCGAGCCAAGGAGCTGATCATGACCGGCAAGGTGATCGACGGCCACGAGGCCCACCGCATCGGCTTTGCCAACCGCATCGCGCCGGCCGAGGACCTCGAGGGGACCACGGAGGCCTTCGCCAACGAGCTGCTCGCCGCCGCGCCCCAGGCCGTGGGCCTGGCCAAGCGGATCATGGACGCCTCCGCCAAGCCGGCCCTGGCCGCGACGCTCGAGCAGGAGGTCACCGCCCAGCAGCTGCTGGCCGCGAGCGAGGACTTCGCCGAGGGCACCCGCGCGTTCCTGGAAAAGCGCGACCCGGAGTTCGCCGGACGGTGACGGGACCGAGCCGCGATGCTCGGCCGGCCGACGCCGGGCCTGCGCTCCGGGGCTAGTCGCATGAAGGCGGCCTCACAACCGCCTGACACGAGATACGCCCGAAGCGGCGATACCCACATCGCCTACCAGGTCTTCGGCGACGGGGAGCTCGATCTCGTGCTCGTGCCCGGCTTCGCGAGCCACCTCGAGCTGTTCTGGGAGCACGAGGCCTGGGCGGCCGCGTTCCGCCGCCTGGGCTCCTTCGCGCGCGTGATCCTCTTCGACCGGCGCGGCTCGGGCATGTCCGACCCGGTGACCGAGGCCCCGCCGCTGGAGCAGCGGATGGACGACGTCCGGGCCGTGATGGACGCGGCCGGCTCGGAGCGGGCGGCCCTCCTCGGCGTGTCCGAGGGGGTGCCCATGAGCATCCTGTTCGCCGGTACCTATCCCGACCGCTGTCAGGCGCTCGTGCTCTACGGGGGAATGGCCAGGTCCACCGAGGCCAAGGACTACCCGTGGGCGTCCTCGGCCGAGGCGCTGCTCGAGTCGGGTCAGGAGCTGCTCCTGCCGTACTGGGGCGAGGGGGCGATGCTCGAGGTGACCGCGCCGAGCCAGGCGGACGATCCCCAGACGCGGGCCTGGACCGCGCGGCTGGAGCGCCTGAGCATCTCCCCGGGGATGCTCCTGGCCGCGGCCCTGATGTTTCTGGACACCGACGTCCGGGACGTGGTCCCGAGCGTCCACACACCGACGCTGCTCATCCACCGCCGTCACGACCGCCTGGTCAACGTGCGCCACAGCCGCTGGCTGGCGGAGCACCTTCCCAACGCCAAGCTCGTGGAGATACCCGGCGACGATCACATCCCCTGGTACCAGGACCCCGAGCTGACGCTCGGGGAGATCGAGGAGTTCCTGACGGGCACGCGCGCCGAGCCCGAGCCCGACCGGATGCTCGCGACGGTGCTGTTCACCGACATCGTGGGCTCCACCCGCACGGCCGCGGAGCTCGGCGACAAGCGCTGGCACGGGGTGCTCGACCGCCACGACGAGACGGTGAGGCAGGCGCTGGATCGTTTCAGGGGGCGCGCGGTGAAGTCGACCGGCGACGGCTTCCTCGCCACCTTCGACGGCCCCGCGCGCGCTGTCCGCTGCGCCCGCGCGATCGTCGAATCCTCGGCCGGGCAGGGAGTGCGCGTGCGCGCCGGTCTCCACACGGGCGAGATCGAGGTCATCGGCGACGACATCGGCGGCATCGGAGTGCACATCGCCGCCCGGGTGAGCGCGCTGGCTGGACCGAGCCAGGTGCTCGTGTCGCGGACCGTCAAGGACCTGGTCGCCGGCTCAGGGCTCGAGTTCTCCGAGCGCGGTGCCCACCAGCTCAAGGGCGTCCCGGACGAGTGGGAGCTGTACGAGGCGCTCTAGGCGCGAAGCAGGTAGAAGAGCCCGGCCAGGGTCGAGGATCCGGCCACCCCGAGCACGATCTTGCGCCCCGGCGCGCTGGGCCCCGCAAGCGTGGCCGCGAAGTCCACGGCGTCCGCCGCGACGCCGGCCAGCAACCACGGTCGCAGCGCCCGCGGGTCCCTGGCCGTGGCCAGTACCCCGGCGCCGATCACCAGGTCGCGGATCCCCAGCGCTCGCGTGAGCACCTGGGCGCCGCGGCCGTCGGCCTCCCCGCCGATCCAGCCGTAGGCGGTGTCGGGCTTGCCCAGCAGGCTCGCCCCCACCCCGACGCGGCCGAGAGCGCCGACTCTGATCGAGTTCGTCAGCTCCATGTGTGCGCGACCCTATCCGCAAGCCGGGCACAGGCGTCGACACAGGCCCCGGGGCCGCGAGCCGGCACGCTCACCGGTGCCAGTCGACCGGTCCGGCGGTGAGCACGTGGCTTCCCAGCGGCCGGCCCAGGACCTGCTGCGCCGCGCGGGCGCACTCAACCAGGCGCTCGAGGTCGACGCCCGTCGGGTGACCCATCTCGTGCAGCATCGACACCAGGTCCTCGGTGGCGATGTTGCCGGTGGCCCCGCGCGGGACCGGACAGCCTCCCAGCTCGCCGAACGAGCTCTCGAAGGAGCGCACGCCCGCCTCGAGCGCCGCCAGGACGTTGGCCAGCCCCTGCCCGCGGGTGTTGTGGAAGTGCGCCGTGAGCTCGGCGTCGAGGTCGGCCTCCTCGAAGAAGCGGCGCACCTGGGCGGGGTTGGCCATGCCGGTGGTGTCGCCGAAGCCCACCTCCTCGCAGCCGGCCTCGAGCAGCCGGCGCGCGATGGACTTCACGCGCTCGGGTGGGACGTCGCCCTCGTAGGGGCAGCCGAAGGAGACGGAGATCACGCCCTCGCAGCGCAGCCCCTCCTCCCGAGCCCGCGCCACGGTCCGCTCGATACCGGACAGCGACTCTTCGACGGAGCGGTTGACGTTCTTGCGGTTGTGGGTCTCGCTCGCCGAGAGAAACAGGTTGACCTCCGAGAAGCGGTCGCGCTGCTCCAGCGCGCGCTCCAGGCCCTTCTCGTTGGGGATCAGGACCGAGACCGCCACCTCGTCCGGGATGTCGGCCGCCGCCAGCACCTCCGCACCGTCGGCCAGCTGCGGGATCACGTCGGCGTGCACGAAGCTCGTCACCTCGAGCCGGCGCAGGCCGGTACGGGCCAGCATCTCCACGAGCCGCACCTTCTCGGCCGTGGGGATGACCTCGGGCTCGTTTTGAAAGCCGTCCCGCGGGCCGACCTCGCGGACCTTGACCTGATCCATGCCTACATCATGCCGAGGCCGCCGCTCACCCCGAGCGTCTCGCCGGTGACGAACGAGGCGTCGTCGGAGGCGAGGAACACGATCGCCGCGGCCACCTCGTCGGGCTCTCCGGGCCGGCCCATAGCCGTGGCGGCCACCATCCCGCGCGCAAAGCGCGCGCTGAGGCCGTCGCCCTCCCCCAGGCGCTCGAACATCGGCGTGCGGATCGGTCCGGGCGCCACCGCGTTGCAGGTGACCCCGTAGCGCGACGACTCGCGCGCGATCGTCTTGGTGAACCCGATCACCCCGGCCTTGGCGGCTGAGTAGGCGCTCGCCACCTGCGAGCCCACGCGCCCCGCCTCGGAGGCGACGTTCACGATCCGCCCGTAGCCACGCTCCTGCATGCCGCCCACCAGCGCGTGGGTGACCAGCATCACGCCGCGGAGGTCGATCTCCAGCACCGGGTCCCACTGGTCGGGGGTGGTGTTGACGAAGAAGCCCCCCTCCCCCTCGATGCCGGCGTTGTTGACCAGCACGTCGACCGGGCCGAGCTCCCCTTCGGCAGCCTCGACGGCGGCGGCCACCGACTCGGCGCTGCGCACGTCGAGCTCGAGCGCGAGGCCGTCGATCTCGCCGGCCACCTCGCCGGCCGCCTCGCGGCTCACGTCGGTGACCGCCACGCGGGCGCCCTCCGCGGCCAGTCGGCGGCAGGTGGCCGCGCCGATGCCGCCCGAGCCGCCGGTCACGAGCGCCGTCTTCCCCTCGAGCCTCACGTGCCCGCGGAATCTACCTGCGTATGGTCGCGCGCATGGACTTCAAGCTGCAGGTGGTGCTGGTGCCAGTGTCCGACGTCGACCGCTCGCGCGACTTCTACTCCGAGCGGGCCGGCTTCAACCTCGACCACGACATGTCGCCCACCGAAGGCATGCGCGTCGTCCAGCTCACCCCGCCCGGGTCGGATTGCTCGATCGTCATGGGCGAGGGCCTCCCCTCGGGCGAGCCCGGCTCGCTGAAGGGCGTGCAGCTCGTGGTCGAGGACGTGGACGCCGCGCGCGCACAGCTGGCGGAAGCCGGGGTCGAGGTGAGCGACGTGCAGCAGATGGGCCCCGAGGGCACGCCCGGCTCGCGCTTCGTGTTCTTCGATGACCCCGACGGCAACAGCTGGGCCGTGCAGGAGTACAGGGCCGAGGGCTAGTTGGAGCCCGTACCGATCATCGGCGGCACGGGCGCGCTGGGCATCGGCCTGGCGGCGCGCTGGGCGCGCGCCGGCGTGCCGGTGGTCATCGGCTCGCGCGACGCGGGACGGGCCGAGGAGGCCGCCGGGCGGATCGAGCACGGCGAGGCTCGGGGCACGGAGAACGCCGACGCCGCCCGGCAGGGCCCGATCGTCATCCTGACCGTCCCCTTCCGCAACCAGTCCGAGAACCTCACCAACCTCAAGGACGCACTCGAGCCGGGCCAGTTGCTGGTGGACGCAACCGTGCCCCTTGCCGCCGCGGTCTCGGGCAAGGCCACCCGCGTGCTCGGCGTGCCGCAGGGCTCCGCCGCTCAGCAGGCCCAGGAGATGGCGCCGGACGGGGTGACGGTGGTCAGCGCGCTGCACACCGTGAGCGCCCCCGTGCTCAATGACCTGGACGCCTCGCTGGACGAGGACGTGCTGATCTGCGGTGACAAGCGCGACGACAAGCGCCGCGTCGCCGAGCTGATCGCACGGATCGAGGGGCTACGGCCGGTGAACGCCGGCCTCCTGGAGACAGCCCGCCTGGTAGAGGGCCTGACACCCCTGCTGATCTCGGTCAACTCGCGACACAAGGTGCACGCGGGCATCAAGCTCACGGGCCTGCCGGAGCAGCTCTGGTAACGCTGCTCTCGGGAGGCACGGGCGGCGCCAAGCTCGCGCGCGGTCTGGCCGAGATCACCGAGCTGGCGGTGGTCGCCAACACGGGGGACGACGCCGAGGTCTACGGCGTTCACGTGGCCCCGGACCCCGACCTGCTCACCTACTGGCTGGCCGGCGAGATCGACGAGCGCGGCTTCGGGCTGCGCGGCGACACCTGGGAGGTCATGGCCGCCATGGAGCGGGCCGGGAGGCCGACCTGGTTCCGCCTCGGTGACCGCGACCTGGCCATGTGCCTGATCCGCACCGAGGAGCTGCGCCGCGGCCGGCGGCTCACCGACGGGCACGCGCGGGTGGTCGAGGCCATGGGTGTGACGTCGCGCGTGCTGCCGATGACCGACGCTCCGGCCCCGACGCGCGTGCTGGCCGCCGGGCGCTGGTGGGACCTCCAGGAGTTCCTGATCGTCCACCGGGGCGACGGCCCGGTGGAGGACGTCGACCTGGCCGCGGTGTCCACCCTGGGCCCCACCGAGGAGGTCCTCGACGCGATCGCCTCGGCCGAGGCGGTGGTGATCGGGCCCTCGAACCCCGTGATCTCGATCGGGCCGATCCTCGCCCTGCCCGGCATGCACGAGGCGCTGGTGGCCACCGCGGCACCGGTCGTGGCCGTGAGCCCGTTCGTCGGGGGCGAGGTGCTCAAGGGCCAGACCGCCGCGTTCTGCGACCACGCCGGCATCCAGAAGAGCGCTCAGGGCGTCGCCGACGTCTTCGGCGAGCTGATCGACGGCGTGGTGGCCGACGAGCCCGTCCAGGGCCTGCCCTCGCTCAGGATCGAGACACGCATGGACGACCTGGCCTCGATGACCGAGGTAGCCCGGAAGACCTTGGACTTTGCGGCCTCCCTTGACCGCTGAGCGGCCCGCCCCGCGCTAGAGTCGCCGCGAGGTCCCAGGCCGATGCGCACCCTCGCCATCCTGCCCGTCAAGAGCTTCGGCGCCGCCAAGCAGCGTCTCGGCGACCTGCTCGCCGGCGGCTCCCGCCGGGCCCTGGCCCAGGCGATGTTCGCCGATGTGCTCACCGCGCTGCGCCACGTGCCGGAGCTCGATGAGGTCGCCGTCGTGACCGGCGACCGCGGCGCCGAGTGGGCGGCGCGCGCCGAGCGGGTGCGAGTACTGCCCGACCCCGCCGAGGACGGCCAGTCGGCCGCCGCCCAGATCGGTGTCCGCCACGCCCTCGCCCGGGGCTTCGACCGCGCGCTGCTCGTGCCCGCCGACACCCCGCTGCTCGACCCCGCCGAGATCTCGGAGCTGCTGCAGCGCGAGGGCGAGGGGGCCTCGATCGTCCCGGACCGCCACGGCACCGGCACCAACGCCCTCCTGCTCGCACCGCCCGACGCCTTCGCGCCGTGCTTCGGCCCCGGGAGCTTCGCGCGCCACGTCTCGGGCGCCGAGGGGGCGGACGTCCAGTTCTCGGTCGACGAGCTGCCCTCGCTGACGCTCGACGTCGACACTCCCGGCGACCTGGCCGAGGTGACCCGCCGCCTGGAGGGCCAGCGCGGGCTGGCGCCTCAGACTCGCGGGGCGCTCTCCCAGCTCGGGCGCATGGGCGCGCTGCCCGCGCCGGCCCCGGCGAGCGCCTGAGCGACTTCAGCGTCCACGCCGTCCCCGGCCTGCCCGAGGTCGGGCTGGGCGATGATCTGGCGCCGCTGCTGGCCGAGCGCGTCGGGCTGCACGCGGGCGACGTGCTGGTGGTCGCGCACAAGGTCGTCTCCAAGGCCGAGGGAAGGGTGCGTGAGCTGGCGTCCGTCGAGCCCGGCAAGCGGGCGCGCGAGCTGGCCTTCGAGTACGACAAGGACCCCCGCCTCGTCCAGGTGGTGCTCGACGAGACGTCGAGCCTGCTGCGCGCCGACCATGGTGTCCTGATCTGCGAGACCCACCACGGGCTGATCTGCGCCAACGCCGGCGTCGACCGGTCCAACGCCCCGGAGGACCACGCGATCCTGCTGCCCTCCGACCCCGACCGGTCGGCCCGCGAGCTGCGCGCCCGGCTTCCGGGCCGTCCCGCCGTGGTGATCAGCGACTCCTTCGGGCGCGCGTGGCGCCTGGGTCAGGTCGACGTCGCCGTCGGGGCCGCCGGCCTCGTGGTGCTCGACGACTGGCGCGGCCGCGCGGACTGCCATGGCCGCGAGCTGCGTGCCACGGCCCTGGCCACGGCCGACGCCGTCGCGGCCGCCGCCGATCTGGCGCGGCGCAAGGACGCCCGCGAGCCCGCCGTGTTGGTCCGCGGGCTCGAGCGGCTGGTCACGGAGGAGGACGGCCCCGGCGCCGCGTCGCTGCGACGCCCCGCCGAGAAGGACCTGTTCCGCTGAGCTGAGCGCCTCGCGGGCACCCAGGCCGAGTGGCAGGCCCGGGCGCGTGGCGCCAGGCGGGAGCACGCGCCCTCCCTCCGCGCGATCCATCAGCTCGCTGACGAATTATTTGAGCCGCAAACACGCGTCCCGCTCGCGCGGCTCTCGGCTAGGCGCGACCCGTAGGTCGTGGCGCGCGCGGGTGTCGTACGGCGCGGCCTCCCGCCCGCGCAGTTCATCAGCTCGCTGACAATTTCCTGAGCGGCGAACGCGCGTCCCGCTCGCGCCGCCCGGGCTAGGCGGCAACCGGCAGGTCGTGGCGCGCGCGGATGTCGTAGAGCGTGCCGCGCTCCGCCGCCGGGCGGCCCGCCGCGTGGGCGGCGCCGATCAGGTCCGTGGGCTCGAGCCGCACACCGTGGTAGGAGCCGGCGAGGCGGGAGATGTTCTCCTCCATCAGCGTGCCGCCGAGGTCGTTCACGCCCCAGCGCAGCGATTCGGTGGCGGCGTCGAGGCCCATCTTCACCCAGCTCGCCTGCAGGTTGGTGACCGAGCGACCGAGCGCGAGGCGGAACACCGCGGTGTGCTTGAGGTTCTCCTCGCGCGAGATCTCCTCGATGCCGTGGGTGCGCCCCAGCATCGTGTGGAAGGGGATGAACGAGAGCGGCACGAACTCGGTGATGCCGCCGGTGCGCTCCTGCAGCGAGCGGACGACCCGCATGTGCTCGGCCAGCTCGTGCGGCTCCTCGATGTGGCCGAACATGACCGTCGAGGTCGAGCGTAGGCCCGCGCGGTGGGACGCCTCGATCACCTCGACCCAGCGGCCGACCGGAAGCTTGTTGGGCGAGATGCGCTCGCGCACGCCGTCGTGCAGCACCTCGGCGGCGGTGCCCGGCGTCGAGCCCAGTCCCGCCTCGCGCAGGATGGCGAAGACCTCGTCGAGCGGGCGCTCGCGCGCCATGTGGTCGATCTCCATCGGCGAGAACGCGTGCAGGTGCAGCTGCGGCGCCGTGTGCTTGGCCAGCCGCAGCCAGCCCGCGTAGTCGTCGAGCTCCCAGTCGGGGTGGATGCCCGACTGCATGCAGATCTCCGTGGCGCCGAAGGCGACCGCCTCCTCCACGCGACGCACGAACTCCTCGCGCCCGTGCTCGTAGGCCTCCGGCGAGCGCCGGCCCTGCCCAAAGCCGCAGAACGCGCAGCCGACCACGCACACGTTGGAGACGTTGATGTTGCGGTTGACCACGAAGGTCACCGTGTCGCCCGCCAGCTCGGCCCGCAGCTCGTCCGCGGCCTGGCGCATGCCCTCGATCGCCTCGGGGCGCGTCTCGGCGAACAGTGCCGCCAGCTCCTCGGCGCCTAGCGCCTCGCCCGCTCGGCCGCGCTCGATCGCCCGCGGCACCAGGTCCAGCCGCACCGGCGTAGCCTCGCGCCGGCCCGAGCCGCGGCGCGGGATGAAGCTCCAGTAGCGGGCCTTGACCACGTCGAGCACGCCCTGCTCGAGCCACCCGGAGTCCATGTACTGCGGGTACACGCAGAGGCGCTCGGTCAGCGCGTAGCCGCGCGGCTTGAGCTCCTTGCGCATGCGGTGGGGAGAGGGGAAGGGATGCTCGGGCGAGATGTGGTCGCCGTTGGCCGACAGCCCACCGAGATCGGTGGCGCCCTCTTCCACCAGCGGCAGCCACCAGTCCGACAGGTTGGGCGGGATCTGCACGCCGACGTCGGGCATCAGCCGCTTGGACTCGCGCACCAGCAGCCGCATTTCGTCCAGCGACACGTCGCTGCCCCAGGCGGGCATGGGCGCCACCTCGCCGCGCTCGCCCTCGCGCTGGGCGGTGTCGGCGATCTCGGCCGGCTCGGCGCCGTAGAGGCGGGGATGGGGGACGAAGTTCTGGAGGATCACCTCCTGCAGGTGCCCGTGCTCGGCGTGCACCTCCGCCAGCGCCTCCAGCGCGGCGACGCGCTCCTCGGGCGACTCGCCGATGCCGACGAGGATCCCGCTCGTGAAGGGGACTCTCAGCGCGCCAGCCGCGCGGATGGTCTCCAGCCGGCGCTCGGGGTGCTTGGTCGGCGAGCCCTGGTGGACCACGAGCTCGGGGTTGACCGACTCCAGCATCAGGCCCTGAGAGGCCGTGACCTCGCGCAGCCGAGCGAGGTCTTCGCGGCCCAGCACGCCCAGGTTGGTGTGGGGCAGCATGCCCCGCTCGAGCGCGCGCTCGCAGGCCCAGGCGACATAGGAGGTGAAGTCGGGGTGGCCGAGGCCGCTCAGCCGGCGCGCCACCTCGGGATTGACCTCCGGCGCCTCGCCGGTGAGCACCAGCAGCTCCTTCGCCCCGCGGCGCTCGGCGTCGTCGAGCAACGCCCTGACCTCATCCGGCGAGTAGAGGTGCGCCCGGTGCGTCGCGAACGCGCAGTACTTGCAGTAGCAGCGGCACGTCCTCGACAGGGAGAGCGTGAAGTTGCGCGAGAAGGTGACGCGCCGCATCCGCCCGCCAGGCTACTACTGGGACGAGCGGGCGGTGCTCGCCCGACCGGCGCTCGGGCTGCGCTCCGCCGCTACCCGACGGGCTCGGCTCCGCCTTCCTTCTTGCCCGGCGCGATGAACAGCGTCACGTAGATGAACGCCGCCGCGAGCCCGCCCAGGATCGGGGCCAGCACGTAGGCGAGGAGGAAGTCGATGCCGCCGCCGAAGGCGCCGGCGACCAGCGACGGGCCGAAGGCGCGGGCCGGGTTCAGCCCGGCGCCGGTGAGGGGCGCGAAGACCAGCGCGCCGAGACCGAGCGTGAAGCCGATGGTGAGCGCCGCCCAGTCCTTGTGGGCGCGCGGGTTGACCGCCACGCCGGCGATCGCCCAGACCAGGAAGAAGGTGCCGATGAACTCGGCCAGCATCCCGAGCCCCACCTTCCCCCCCAGCCGATCGGAGATGGCGGGCGCGCCGAGGTTCTGTGTGGTGGCATTCTCGAACTCGCTGAAGAGGGCCTTGACGACCAGTGCCGCAGCGACGCCGCCGGCAAGCTGGGCCACGACGTAGATCACCGCGTCCGGCGGCCTGATCTGTCGGGTGGCGGCGAGCGCCACCGTGACCGCCGGGTTGACGTGCGCCCCGGAGACCGCGGACAGGGTCTGGACGAGGAAGAACAGGGCGAAGGCGTGGACCAGGCCGATGAGTACGAAGTCCGTGAACCGCTGGCTGACGAAGATGCAGACTGCCGCACAGATGAAGAACGTCAGCGCGAAGGTGCCGATGAACTCGGCGACGTAGGCGGCGGGCCCTCGCTCGGGCGGGGTGGCGTCGGGCTCGGCCACGGCGGCAGTGTAATCCCGGGGGCGGCGTAGGTAGACGGGGACGGCGTACGTAGAGTCAGCCGCGTGAGGCGTCTGCTGCTGCTGCTCGGAGCGGTCGTGGCTGCGCTGCTGGGCGCGTGCGGCGAGAAGGAGGAGACGCTCGGACCCCGCCAGGTGGACCTCGCGCTCGACTTCCAGCCCAACGCCAACCATGCCGGGGTGTACGCCGCGACGCGTACGGGCGCCGACCGCCGCCAGGGGATCAAGCTGCGGGTCCGGGCGCCGTCGGCCTCGACCGACTCGATCAAGCTCCTCACCGCCAAGCGGGTGGACGTCGCTCTGGTGGACATCCACGACCTGGCCTTGGCCCGCCAGCGCGGCCAGGACCTGGTGGGCGTCGCGCCGGTGGTCAAGGAGCCGCTGGCCGCGGTCATCGCGCGGCGGGGCATCGCCCGCCCGCGCGCCCTGGAGGGCCGCCGGGTGGGGCTCAGCGGCCTGCCCTCCGACGTCGCCGTGCTGCGCTCGGTGGTCTCCGACGACGGCGGCAGGCCGCGGCGCGCCAAGCAGGTCACGATCGGCTTCTCGGCTGTGCGCAGCCTCATCTCCGAGCGCGTGGACGCCGTCGTAGCCTTCTGGAACGCCGAGGGCGTGGCACTACGACGGTCGGGGATCCGTACGCGCGAGTTCCGCGTCTCCGAGCACGGCGCCCCGCGCTACCCCGAGTTGGTGCTCGCCGCCCGACGCGAGACGGTCGAGCGGGACCCGCGGCTGCTGGCCCGGACCGTCACCGCGCTCGAGCAGGGCGCGGCCGCCGCGCTGGCGGACCGGCCGGCCGCTGTCAGGGAGATCGCCGAGCGCTCGGGGCAGGAGCCGAAGCTGACCGCCCAGCAACTCGAGGCGACCGCGCCCGCGCTGCGACCGCCGCTGCGCTTCGACCGCCGGGCGCTCGAGGGCCTCGCCGCCTTCGACCTGCGCTTCGGCGTGATCGACCGCCGGCTCGACGTAGAGCGCACGTTCCTGGTGAGGTGATCGAGCTGCCGTGCGCGGCCGACCGAAGCTCTGCCTGCGCTCCTCGCTAGGCGCTGGCCAGCGCCTCTACCAGCGCGGGCCCCTCGCGGGCCATGCGCGAGCGCGGGACCACGCGGTCGAAGCCGGCTTCCTCGGCGCGCTTCTTGGTCTCCACGTCCACGTGCGAGTAGAAGCCGAGCGTCCACACGCCCTCGAGCGCGCCCTGCTCGCGCAGCCGCTCGACCGCCGAGGCGCCGTCGAGGTCGGGGTCGGTCAGGTCGACGACCAGCACGTCGCCCTTCTCCGCGGTCGCCCGCACGGCATCAGGGTCGTCCCAGCGCTGGACGTCGTGGCCGGCGGCGCGCAGCGCGCCCTCGATCTTCGAGCCGAACAGCAGCTCGGGGCAAAGCAGGGCGACCCTCACGCCCGCCCGCTACCGCCGGAGCGCAGGCCGGGCGTTGGCTGGCCGAGCACCGCCGGTCGATCCCCGATACCGCCGGAGCGCAGGCCGGGCGTTGGCCGGCCGAGCACCGCCGGTCGGTCCCCGATACCGTCGGGCGTTGGCCGGCCGAGCACCGCCGGTCGATCCACTCATTGGGCTCGGCGCCGGTAGAACTCCTGGCGCACCGACTCCGGGCGGCCCCACAGCGGCGTGACCTCCATGCGCCCGCTGCGCGCCTCGCGGAAGGCGAGCTCGCCGTGCACGTGCTGCTCGTCCAGCAGCGCGAGGGTGCCCCTCACGGTCTCGGGCGCGGCCGCGTGGCCGAACTCCCTCGCCACGCGTAGGCGCCAGTGCCAGTCGTGCTCGGAGTACGGCATCGCGTTGACCTGCACGATCAGGGAGGACACCTCGATGTAGCGCTCCTCGTCGAAGATCCGCAGGTCGAGCTCCATCGACGTCCAGTCGGGCGGGAGCGTGTCGACGATCTCCTGGAAATCCTCGGCGAGCCCCATCGGCCGAAGAGCGTACCGCCGTAACCGCAGGCCGGGCGTTGGCCGGCCGAGCACCGCCGGTCGGCGCTTTCACATGCGGTACACGGGGCGCCTGATCGGTCCCAGCGGCGCGTTGGCGCATGCCGACAGGGCCAGGCCGACCACGTCGCGCGTCGAGCCGGGCTCGATGACCCCGTCGTCCCAGAGCCTCGCGGTGGAGTGGTACGGGTGGCCCTCGCTCTCGTACTTGGCGCGCGTGCGCTCCTTGAGCGCCTCCAGCTCCTCGGGGTCGCGGTCGGACGCCACGGTGCTGAGCACCGTGGCCGCCTGCTCGCCGCCCATGACGGAGATGCGCGCATTGGGCCACATCCACAGGAAGCGCGGGCCGTATGCGCGCCCGCACATGCCGTAGTTGCCCGCGCCGTAGGAGCCGCCGATGATCACGGTGAGCTTGGGCACCCGCGCGCAGGAGACCGCGGCCACCATCTTCGCCCCGTCGCGGGCGATGCCGCCCGCCTCGTAGTCCCGCCCCACCATGAACCCGCTGATGTTCTGCAGGAAGAGCAGCGGCACCGAGCGCTGGTCGCAGAGCTCGATGAAGTGCGCCGCCTTCAGCGCGCTCTCGGAGAACAGGACGCCGTTGTTGGCCACCACGCCGACCGGGTGGCCGTGCACGCGCGCGAAGCCGCACACCAGGGTCTCGCCGTAGAGCTCCTTGAACTCGTGAAAGCGCGAGCCGTCCACGATCCGGGCGAGCAGCTCACGCGGGTCGTACGGGGCGCGCGTGTCGGTGGGCACGGCGCCGGTCAGCTCGGCGGGGTCGACCGCCGGCTGCTCGGTCGGCGCCCGCTCCCAGGGGACGGGCTCGCGCGGGCCGAGCGTGGCGATGATCGAACGCACGGTCTCCAGCGCCTCCAGGTCGTCGCCGGCCAGGTGGTCGGTCACACCCGAGCGGCGGCTGTGCAACTCGCCCCCGCCCAGCTCCTCGGCCGTCACCTCCTCCCCGGTCGCGGCCTTCACCAGCGGCGGACCCCCGAGGAAGATCGTGCCCTGCTCGCGCACGATCACCGTCTCATCGCTCATCGCGGGCACGTAGGCGCCCCCCGCCGTGCACGAGCCCATCACCACGGCGACCTGCGGGATTCCCTCCGCGGACATCGTGGCCTGGTTGAAGAAGATGCGGCCGAAGTGCGTCTTGTCGGGGAAGACCTCGTCCTGCATCGGGAGGAAGGCACCCCCGGAGTCGACGAGGTAGACGCACGGCAGCCGGTTCTCGAGCGCGATCTCCTGGGCGCGCAGGTGCTTCTTGACGGTCATCGGGAAGTAGGTGCCGCCCTTGACCGTGGCGTCGTTGGCCACGATGACCACCTCTCGGCCCGAGACGCGGCCGATGCCGGTGATGATGCCTGCGCCCGGCGCCTGGTCGTCGTAGAGGCCGTGCGCGGCCAGCGGCGAGAGCTCCAGGAAGGGCGAGCCGGAGTCCAGGAGTCGCTCCACCCGCTCGTGGGGCAGCAGCTTGCCGCGCGAGACGTGCCGATCCGCCGCCTTCGGCCCGCCGCCCGCCCGGGAGCGCTCGAGCTGCTCGCCCAGGTCGCGCGCCAGCTCGGCGTGCGCGGCCTGGTTGGCGGCGAACTGGTCGCTCTCGGGACGGGCCCGGCTGCTCAGGACGACGCTCACGACGCCGGCCCCACGGCCACCAGCGCCTCGCCGCGGGTGACCTGGTCGCCCTCGCTGACCGAGAGCTCCCCGACCACGCCGTCGGCCGGCGACACCACCTGGAGCTCCATCTTCATCGACTCGAGCACGACCAGCACGTCGCCCTCGTTCACCTCGTCCCCCTCCCCTACCTTCACCGCCAGCACGTTGCCGGGCATCGGCGCCTCCAGCGACGCCCCGCTCCCTCCCGAGCCGCCGCGCAGTGCCACCCGCTCCTCGCGAAAGCTCCATGCCCGGCCGCCCAAGCCCACCCGCGTGAGCCCGCCGTCGCGGGCGCAGGCCCAGGTGCGCCGCTCGCCGTCGAGCGTGACGGCGAGCCGGCCCTCCCCCGCGCGCTCGGCCCTCGCGCTGCGCTCGGCGCCGACCACCTCGACGACCTCGCCACCTCCCTCGGGCTCGAAACGCCAACGCAGCGGCGCGGGGCCGTCGATGCGCCAGGCGGTGAGATAGTCCCAGGGGTCGCCCTCGCCCGAGCCCAGCTCCAGCCCGCGGGCGAGCGCCGCGACGGTGGCGGCCTGCTCGTCGGCCTCCGGGTCGCCCGGCGCAGGGGGCAGCCGCTCGACCAGCCCGATGTCCATGTGGCCGGCCCGCACGTCGCCGTCGGCCAGCAGGCGCCGCAGGAAGGCGATGTTCACCGGCGGCCCCAGGACCGCCGTGTGGGACAGGGCGGCATCGAGGCGGTCGAGGGCCTGCTCGCGCGAGGGCGCGTGGGCGATCACCTTGGCGAGCAGCGAGTCGTAGTGGGTGGTCACCTCGCTGCCCCGCTCGATGCCGCTGTCCACGCGCACGCCCGGGCCCGAGGGCTCGTGGAGGGCCACGACCCGGCCGGCGCCGGGCAAAAAGCCCTGCTCGGCATCTTCCGCGCACACGCGCGCCTCGATCGCGTGGCCGTTCATCGACACGCCTTCCTGGGTGAACCACAGCGGCTCCCCGGCAGCGATGCGCAGCTGCGCCTCGACCAGGTCGAGCCCGCACACCAGCTCGGTCACCGGGTGCTCGACCTGCAGGCGCGCGTTGAGCTCGAGGAAGAAGAACTCCTCGCCGTCGAGCAGGAACTCGCACGTCCCCGCGCCCTCGTAGCCCGCCGAACGCGCCAGAGCCACGGCGGCCTGCCCCATGCGCTCGCGCAGACCGGGCGACACCGCCGGCGACGGGGACTCCTCGATCAGCTTCTGGTGGCGGCGCTGAAGGCTGCACTCGCGCTCGCCCAGGTGGACCGCAGCGCCGTGCGCGTCGGCCAGCAGCTGCACCTCTACGTGCCTCGCCCGCTCCACGTAGCGCTCGGCCAGCAGCGCGTCGTCGCCGAAGCCCGCCTTGGCCTCACGCCGCGCCGCCGCCAGCGCGTCCGGGAGCTCGCCGGCGCTGCGCACGATGCGCATGCCGCGTCCGCCGCCCCCGGCCGCCGCCTTGACCATCAGCGGGAAGCGGTCCTCAGCATCGGCCGCCCACGACACGATCCCCTCGTCGGTCAGGCCCGGGCGCTCGATCCCCGGGACGGTGGGGACGCCGGCGTCGGCGGCCAGGAGCTTCGCGGCCACCTTGTCGCCCAGCTTCTCGGTGGCCTCCGGCGGCGGCCCGACGAAGACCAGGCCCGCTCCGGCGCACGCCCGCGCGAAGGATGCGCGCTCGGACAGGAAGCCGTAGCCGGGGTGGATCGCCTCGGCGCCCGCCCGCCGCGCCGCCTCGACGATCGCATCTGTGCGCAAGTAGGACTCCGCCGCCGGCGCCGGGCCGATCGTCAACGCCGAGTCGGCCATGCGAACGTGCGGCGCGCCGGCGTCGGCCTCCGAGCACACCGCGACCGAACGGATGCCCAGTCGCTGCAGCGTGCGGATCACGCGCACCGCGATCTCGCCCCGGTTGGCGACGAGTACGGCGGAGAACACGCCTACGCCCCGAGGGCTCGCGCGATGACCATCTGCTGCACCTCGTCGGTGCCCTCGCCGATGGTGAGGATCTTTGCGTCGCGGTACATGCGGCAGACCGGGTACTCCTCGATGTAGCCGTAGCCGCCGTGGATCTGAACCGCCTCCTCGGCGCAGCGCACCGCGAGCCGGCCGGTCTTCAGCTTGGCCTGGGCGGCGATCAGGTCGAAGGGCCGGCCCTGGTCCTTGAGCACGGCGGCCTTGTAGACGAGGAAGCGAGCGGCCTCGATCTCCGTGGCCATGTCGGCCAGCTTGGTCTGGATCGCCTGGAAGCGGGAGATCGCCTGCCCGAAGGCCTTGCGCTCCTTCGCGTAGGCGAGCGCCTGCGACAGCGCGCCCTCGGCCAGGCCCAGACCCATGGCGGCCACGCCGATGCGACCGATGGCCAGCACCTGGAGGAATTGCCTGAACCCCTGCCCGCGCGGCCCGACGAGGTTCTCCTCCGGCACGCGCGCCCCCTCGAAGGTAAGCGGCCTGGTGTCGGAGGCGTTCCAGCCCATCTTGCGGTAGGGCTCACCGACCTCGTACCCGGGCGTCCCGTTGGGCACCAGCAGGTTGGAGATCTCCTTCTCGCCGGTGAGCGCGGTGATGACCACCATCCCGGAGATGTCGGTGCCGGCGTTGGTGATGAACTGCTTGGCGCCGTCGATCACCCACTCGCCGTCCTCGAGGCGGGCGCGCGTCTTGGTGTTGCCGGCGTCCGACCCCGCCTCCGGCTCGGTCAGCCCGAAGGCGCCGAGCTTGCTGCCGCTGCACAGCTGTGGCATCCACTCCCGCTTCTGGTCCTCGGAGCCGAACAGGTAGATCGGCTGGGTGCCCAGCGATGTGTGCGCGCAGAGCGTGATGGCCACCGAGGAGTCCACGCGGGTCAGCTCCTCGACGGCCAGCGTGTAGGCCAGCGTGTCACCGCCCGCGCCGCCGTACTCCTCGGGGAATGGGATGCCCATCAGGTTCAGCTCGCCCAGCTGGCGGATCAGGTCGTAGGGGACCGACTTGGTGCGATCCAGCTCCTCGGCCACCGGCGCGACCTCGCCCTCGGCGAAGTCGCGGACCGTGCGGCGTATCAGCTCGTGGTCGTCGGAGAGGTCGAAGTCCATGGCTTGCATTATGAACAATCGTTCAGGCGGCTTGCAAGCAGCCCTTTCTCAAGCGGTATGGTGGCGGTCATGGCGGTGAACGTTCGCTCAGAGGACACCCGCGAGCGCATACACGAGGCGGGCCTCGCCCTGTTCGACGCCCGCGGCTACACCGGCACGAGCGTGCGCGACCTGGCCGAGCACTGCAGCCTGACGCCCGGGGCCCTCTACAACCACTACGCATCCAAGGACGACCTGCTGTTCGCGATCGTGGACCGCGTCCACGACCTGGCCGACGACGTGCTCGCCGGAGCGCTGCGCGAGGCCGGCGGCGGCGCAGAGGCCAAGCTCGAGGCGATGGCCTCGGCCTTCACGCTCTTTCACATCGAGCGGCCTTCCGCCACGCGGGTCGCGAACCGCGACTACGTGTACCTCCCCCAAGGCGAGCGCGAGAGCGTGGTGCGCCGCCGCCGGCGCGTGCGCGCCCTGTTCGCCGACGTCCTGCGCCAGGGCGAGGCCGAGGGCGGCTTCTCCTTCGCCGAGCTGGGATCCGAGGACGCCGTCGAGGCGGCCAGCATGGCCATCCTCAACATGGCGGTGTGGGTGGCCGACTGGTTCGACCCGGCCGGGCCCCGCTCGGCGAACGAGACGGCGGCCCTGCACGGCCGCCTCGCTCTGCGGATCGCCCGCGGCGGGTGAGGGCGGACCGGCGCTCCCGGCCGGACAACTCCTCAGGCGCCTGAGCGATTCTTGGAAGGGCGGCCGCGTGCCGGGGTGGCGCGCGCCGGCGCCGGGGTAGGGTCCGAGGAATGGACCTCGGAGCGGGGATCACGCCCTTCCACACGGACGGCGAGGCCACCGTGCGGCTCGCCGTTCGGGCCGAGGAGCTGGGATACTCGGACTTCGGGGTCGCGGAGGGCTGGACTCACGACGCCGTCGTGCTCCTGGCTCGGATCGCGGGGGTCACCACACGCCTCGGGCTGGCCACCACGGTGCTGTCGGTCTGGAGCCGCACTCCGGCGTCGATCGCCATGTCGGCCGCGAGCCTCCAGTCGGCGTCGGGCGGGCGCTTTGCGCTTGGCCTCGGGGCAAGCAGCCCGCCGCTGGTCGAGGGCCTGCACGGCCTGGCGTGGTCCTCGCCCGTGGCGCAGATGCGCGGCACGCTCGTCGCCGTGCGGGCGTTGCTGGAGGGCGGCCGTACCCCGCTGGAGCGCGACGACGTGAGAGCGCTGCGACTCGGCACTCCGCCGGAGAAGCCGACCCCGATACTGCTCGCCGCCCTGGCGCCGCGCTCGGTGCGGCTCGCCGGGGAGCTGGCAGACCAGTGGCTGCCCTTCCTGTGGGCGAGGTCGCGCATGGCCGTCGGGCGCGAGCTGCTCGCGGAGGGCGAGGCGGCGGCGGAGGCGCCCACGCCCACCGCGGTGACCGCGAGCGTCCCGCTGGCCGTCGCTGAGGATGAGGAGACCGCTCGGGCGACGGCGGCGGCCTGGCTCGTCGCCTACCTCACGCGCATGGGCCCGATCTACCCGCGCATGCTGCGGGATACGTTCGGTTTCGCCCGCGAAGTCGACGCGCTGCTGGAGGCCAACGCCGGCGGCGGAGCGCCACGGCTGCCCGCGGCGTCGGAGGCGCTGGCGCGCGAGGTGACCGTGATGGGCACCTACGACCAGGCCCCCGACCTGGTCGGCGAATGGCTCGAGGCCGGCGCGGACGCCCTCAGCGTCGTGCTGCCGCTCGGCCTACCGGAAGAGCGGCTGCACGAGATGCTGGCGGCGGCCGCGCCCGGCCGCTAGCCCGCTACTGCCCGCTCTCGTACTTGAACGAGATGGCGAGCCGGATGCGGAAATTCGCCACCCCGCCCTCGCCGATCGTCACGTCCTGGCGGATGACCTCCGCGATGCGCAGGTCGCGCACCGACTTCGCGGCAATCTCGACCGCGCTGCGGGCCGCCGACTCCCAGGACTCCGTGCTGACCCCGATCACCTCGGTGACGCGGTACACGCTCTCTGCCATATGGGGCTCCTCTCTCCTAGTTGTGCCCTCGCTGCGCAACCTACCTGGCCTAAGCTGCCGCGCGTGAGCGCGATCGTCTCCGGCGGTGCCTCGGGGCTCGGCGAGGCCGTGACCCGCCGGCTGCACGCCGACGGCATGGCCGTCACCATCGCCGACCTCAACGAGGAGAAGGGCGAGGCCCTGGCCGCCGACCTGGGCGACGGCGCGAGCTTCGTCTCCACCGACGTCGGCGACGAGGAGCAGGTGGCGGCGGCCGTGGCCGAGGCCGCCGCGGCCGGCGGCGAGGGGCTGCGCGTGAGCGTCGCCTGCGCGGGCATCGGCTGGGCCCAGAAGACCGCGGGCAAGCACGGCCCGCACGACCTGGGCGCCTTCCAGCAGGTGGTGAAGGTCAACCTGATCGGCTCCTTCAACCTCCTGCGCCTGGCCGCGGACGCGATGCGCTCCAACGAGCCGCGCGGCTCGGGCCAGCGCGGCGTCTGCGTGAGCACCGCCTCGATCGCCGCGTACGACGGTCAGATCGGCCAGATCGCCTACGCGGCCTCCAAGGGCGGCATCGTCTCGATGACGCTGCCCGCCGCGCGCGACCTCTCCGGTGACGGCATCCGCGCCCTGACCATCGCGCCCGGTCTGTTCGACACGCCCTTGCTCGCGGCCCTGCCGGAGAACGCGCGCGAGGCGCTGGGTGCCAGCGTGCCCAACCCGCAGCGGCTCGGCCTCCCGGAGGAGTTCGCCGCCCTGACCGCTCACATCGTCGAGAACGAGATGCTCAACGGCGAGGTAATCCGGCTCGACGGCGCGCTGCGGATGGCCCCGCGGTGACCCGCGAGCGCGCCTAGTCCACGCGCATCGCGCTCGCCAGGCGCTCGCCCAGCGCGTGCTCGCGGCCGCCGGCGCGGACGGTGAGGCCCGAGCCGAACCGCTCGCGCTCGACCACCTCCAGCTCGTCCCCGCGCTCGATGCCGCGGTCGGCCAGCCAGCGCAGCATGTCGGGGTCGGAGTCCGACACCCGCGAGAAGACGCCCCGCTGCCCGGGCTCCAGCTCGCCGAGGGCACGCGTCGGTCCCTCTTGGATCTCGCCGTCGGGGCCCGGAATCGGATCGCCGTGGGGGTCGACCGTCGGGTGCCCCAGCTTCTGGGCGATCAGCTCCGACAGCTCCGGCGAGATCGCGTGCTCGAGCACCTCGGCCTCGTCGTGGACGCGGTCCCAGGGCATGCCCAGGGCCTCGGCCAGATAGAGCTCAAGCAGCCGGTGGTGGCGCAGCACCTCCAGGGCGACGCGCTCGCCGGCCCGCGAGAGGCGCACGCCGTGGTAGGGCTCGCGCCGCACCAGGCCGAGCTCCTCCAGGCGCTTGAGCATGGCGCTGGCCGAAGCCGGCGAGACGGCCAGCCGGTCGGCGAGCGCCGAGGTGGACACCGGCCCCTCGTTGCGGCGCTGCAGCGACCAGATGCCCTTCGCGTAGTCCTGAACGGCGTGGGAGATGGCGGGATCGACGCTCATACCGACACCAGGAGGCCGGTCACGTACATCAGCGCGAGGCCGGTCAGGAGGCCGGCGACGGCGAGCGGGTTGAGCAGCTGGCCGGCCCTGTCGCGCAGGCCGGGGGCGATCTGGACGATCACCTGGGCGATCGCCCCGGCGCCGAGACCGAACATGAAGGCGGCCAGGCTCGTGTCGAAGGCCGACGCGCCGATGAAGGTGCCGAGGATGGCCGGGGCGCCCGCGAGCACGCCGAGCCCGATGAGGCGCCGCAGCCGCGTGGCCGCGCCCACCTCCTCGCCCTTGGCCACCGGCGCGACGATGGCCAGCCCCTCGGTCGTGTTGTGCAGGGCGAAGCCGACGACCAGCGCGGCCCCGATCGCGAGCGAGCCCACCGCGTAGGCCGAGCCGATGGCCAACCCCTCCCCCAGGTTGTGGAGGCCGATGCCGAGGGCCACGAGGAAGGCGAGCCGCCACGGGCCGGCGCCCGCCCGCCTTTCCTCCGTCCGGCGGTTGGACACCCACGCCCCCACCCCCGCGAGCGCGAGGTAGGCGACCACGGCGCCCACGAACACCAGGGCCGCGCCCCCGAAGGCCTGCGCGCCCTCGCCCGCGAGCTCGGTGCCCTCGAGCACCGCGTCGATGCCCAGGAACGCCAGCAGGCCGACGGTGAGCGCCATCAGGAACTGGATCCAGCGCGGGTCGATGGTCCGCAGCCAGGGCAGCCACACCATTCCGATCGCCACCGGGATCACGCCCACGTAGAGGCCGATGAGGCCCATGAGCCCGAGAAAGCCCGCGCCGCCCTCGGGGCTCTCGGCGGCGGCCTCGATCGTGTGGTCGACGGTGGCGCCGGTCGCGGTCAGCAGCTTGAGCTCGTAGGCCTGGCCCTTGACCCACGGGTACTGCACGCGGATGGTGTCGCGGCCGAGCCGCCCGAGGTCGTCGCTGCTCTGGGAGAAGCTCGCGAAGCCATCGTTGACGATCACCTGCCGCACGGCCACCGGGTCGGGGCCGTCGTTGCGCACGTGCAGATCGATCTCGCCCGGGCGCAGGACGGTCCGCTCCACGGCCAGCTTCTCGACGGGGACGCCGCGCCGCTCGCCCAGCCCCGGCGCGTCGAGAGCCACGAACAACCCGATGGCGATGCCCAGCAGGGCCAGCGGCAGCAGGCCGGCGAGCCAGCCCGGGAGCCGGGTGCCGCGAGGAGGCGCTGCGCTACGAGCTTCCACTACGGCCGTCCGAGGGTCGAGGGTCGAGCAGGCCGGGGACGATGAGATGCGACGGGCATCGCCACTCAGACGACCTCGAAGAACCCCATCCAGCCGAGCTCCGCGAACTCCGAGACGTGGGCGTGGAACATGTACTTCCCGGTGAACGGGAAGCGCAACTCGAGGATCGCCCGCTGCCCCTGGCCCTGGATGACGGTGTCGGTCAGCTCGGTCGGCTCCAGCGACGTGCCCGTCGGAAAGACGTCGAAGAAGTTCGCGTGGATGTGGAACGAGTTCATGAGGTCGAACTCGAGGATGTTCAGGAGGTAGATCCGCACCAGCTCGCCGCGCTTGACGCGGATCGGCTTGCGGGCGTACTCGAACGCGACGGTGTTGACCGCGTACACCTCGTTCTCGCGGTCGAAGTTCGTGTCGAAGCCGTTCATCACCATCGCGAGCTCGTCAGCCTTGGGGCGCCCCCGCTTGGGGTCGACGATGAACATGCCGTAGAGGCCCTTGGCGATGTGGTCGGCCAGCGGTGTCGAGTGGCAGTGGTAGTGGTGCAGGCCGAAGGGCGAGGCGTCGAACTCGTACGTCGTGCTCTTCCCTGGCGCGATGTTCCCGGCGCCGATGCCGGGGATGCCGTCGTGCACGTCGCGGTGGATGCCGTGGAAGTGCATGGTGTGCGGGTGCGAGGAGGCGTTGATGAAGTTGATCCGCAGCCTCTCGCCCTCGCGGGCGCGCAGCGTCGGGCCGGGGACGCGGCCGTTGTAGGTCCAGGCGGCGTACTTCACGCCCGGCGCGACCTCGATCTCCTTGTCGTCGGCCACGATCTCCCACTCGCGCACCCCGTTGCGCACGCGCCCCTCGTCGAAGTCGCGCAGCAGCTCGGTGGGGTCGAAGCCGTTCGCCGCGTGATCGACCTTGCCCATCGTCCCGCGGTGGCCGGCGCCCCTGTGCGCGGTGTCCGCACTGCCGTGGTCGCCGTTGCCGCCCCCCGTCGCCGCGGCAAGGCTGTTGTGGATCGACTGGTGCGGAACCGTCTCGTGGAGCACCGGCAGTGCGGCGGTGCCGAGCGCGGCGCTGCCGAGCAGCCGCCGCCGGGAGAGCTTTTTGGACCACAACTTGGACATGAGCGACTATTGAAGCAGAAGTTAGACGCGGCTAAAACTACACTGGTCTTGTGATCGCCGTGGACGAGTACGAGCTGCTGACCCGCTCGGTCGGGCTGGTCGATCGCTCCGAGCGCGGCAAGCTCCTGCTCCGGGGCTCCGAGGCCGCCGAGTTCCTGCAGGGTCAGGTGACCAACGATGTCGAGGCGCTCGAGCCGGGCCAGGGCCTCTACGCCGCCCTGCTCAACCACAAGGGCAAGCTGCGTGCCGACATGCGCATCCTGCGGGGCGAGGACTGGCTTTGGATCGACACCGAGGCCGCCGGCCTCCCGCCCGTGCGCCACACGTGCGAGGTGTACAGCCTCGGCCGCGAGGTCAGCTACGAGGACCTGACCGACCAGCGGGCGATCGTCTCCCTGATCGGGCCCCGGGCGCGCGAGGCCCTAGGGATTGACCTGGTCGAGGCCGAGCACGCCTTCGTCGAGGGCGAGCACGGGCTGTACGTGGCCACCGACCTGGGCGTCGACGTGATCGGCGAGCCCGGCCTCGCCGACGCGCTGGACGTGGAGGCGGTGTCCGAGCAGGCCGCCGAGTGCCTGCGCGTGGAGTCGGGCCGGCCGCGCATGGGACTCGACATGGGCGCCGACACGATTCCGCAGGAGGCCGGTCTCAACGAACGCGCCGTCAACTTCGAGAAGGGCTGCTACGTCGGCCAGGAGACCGTCGCGCGGCTGCACTGGCGCGGCAAGCCGAACCGCCACCTGCGCGGGCTGCGGCTGTCCCGGCCGGCGGAGCACGGCGACCCGCTGACCCTCGGCGAGCGGGCGGTCGGCCAAGTCGGCACGGCGTGCGAGTCGCCCACCCTGGGGGCGGTCGCCCTGGCCATCGTACGGCGCGAGGCCGCGCCGGGCGACACGGTCGCCGTGGGCGCGAACGGCGCCACCGCCGAGGTCGTCGACCTCCCTTTCCAACGCGGCTGAGCGTTTGTTCCGCCGCCGCACGCGGGGATAAGCTCCCTCGGTGAAGACGGGGGAGCGCACCAGGCACAAACCGCGGCGGCCCACCAGCCGGCGAGGGCTCAGCGAGCGCAGCCCGCTGCTCGGCGGCGACAGCGCCGGCCACGAGCCGCGCGGGTACGACCCACGCGCAGGTGAGCTCGACATGCCCGTGGCCACCGAGCCGCGACCGAGCGCCGACGTCGACGCACGCCAGCTACGCGAGCTGATCCCGCCGGCGGAGACCGGCCGCCAGCTCGACGACTGGGGCCGCTCGCAGCGCGTCTTCGATCTGGTCGAACCGCTGCTCGACTTCTACTACCGGGTCTGGTTCCGCGTGGACGCGGAGGGCGTGGAGAACGTGCCGTCTGAAGGGGGTGCTCTGCTCACCTCGAATCACTCGGGTGCGCTGCCTCCTGACGCGCCGATGATCATGCAGGCCATCCGCCGCGAGCACTCCCACCCCCGCCCGCTCTACATGCTGGGCGAGCACTGGTTCAAGGGCTACCCCGGCGTGAGCGCGCTGACGGCCAAGATCGGCCTGGTCGCCGCGCACCCCGCGAACGCACAGCGCCTGCTGGCTGACGAAGAGCGTCTGGCGCTGGTCTTTCCCGAAGGGGTGAAGGCGACGCGCAAGCTCTACTGGCAGCGCTACAAGCTCCGCCGCTTCGGCCGCGGCGGATTCGTGCGCACGGCCATCCGCGCGCAGGTGCCGATCGTGCCGGTGGCGGTGGTGGGCGCCGAGGAGGCAATGCCGATCTTCGCGCACGTCCCGCTGCTCAAGCAGCTCACCGGCCTTCCCTACTTCCCGGTCAACCACGCCTTTCCCCACCTCGGCCTGGCCGCCGCGGTCATGTACCTGCCCGCGAAGTTCCGGATCGAGTTCCTCGAGCCCATCGACGTGTCCGACCTCGGCCCCGAGGACGCCGACGACCCGGCACTCGTCCAGTCCCTCGCCGACGACGTCCGCGGCCGGATCCAAGCCCGCTTGCAGGACATGCTGCAGCGGCGTTCGTCGGTGTGGTTCGGTTAGGGTTCCGCCGCGTGGGATGGGGTTTGTGGCGATCAGGAATACGCGCGTGATACGAGCTGCGAGCTTCGTCGCCGGGACGCTCTGCGTAGCCCTGCTCGTCAGTTGCGGCAGCGAGGACTTCGAGAACAAGCCCCGGCCGGCCAGCGCGCTCGAGCTCACGGGCGTGATCCAGAAGGACAAGGTCACCGTCTCGCCCAACTCCTTCGGCGCGGGGCCCGTCCTGCTCACGATCTCCAACCAGACCAAGGCAGCGCACACGGTCACGCTCGAGGGCGAGAGCCTGCGCGAGCGCGTCGGGCCGATCAATCCACTCGACACCGCGACCATCCAGGCGAACATCGCGACGGGCACCTACGAGGTGCGCGCGGGATCGTCCCAGGCGGTGGTGCAGGAGATCCAGCCCGCCGAGCTGGACGTCGGTGAATCCCGCGGCGACTCGAACGACCAGCTCCAGGTGCCCTAGTCCCGGTCTAGGACAGAAGGGTCGTCTGCGGCGGCTCGGTCGGCGCGTCCTTCGCGGGCGCGTCTGCTGAGACCAGCTGCTCCACCTCGTCGAGGTGGGCCTTCACGCGGTCGGCGAGCGCCTCGACGAGCTCGCGCGCGTTGCTGATGTTCGTGGTCGCGCCGGTGAGCTGGCTCTTGACCTTGCGCACGTCCTCGACCGCCTGCCGTGCCCGCTCGACGCTGCCGCGCACGGCGCCCGCGTCGATGCCGTCACCGCCGGCGCGGTCCATCAGGACGCGCGCACGGGCGAGGCGATAGCCGAGCTCGAGCGCCAGGTGGGCATCGTCCTCGGTGTCCAGCGTGACGATCAGCTTGTCGCCGTTGTACTCCCGCAGCGTCTGCATCCTCGCCGGCACCTCGTCGTCGTCGGGCACGACCAGCACGGCGAAGTCGGCGTCGCGCTGCTCGAGGGCGCGATCGAGCTGGCGAATGGCCTCGGGCCGGGGCAGCTTGCTGTCCTTGGCCTCGAAGACCAGGCGCCCGCGCGCCGGGCCGTCGGCGGCCGCGAGATCGACCACCACGTCCCCTGTCTTGCCGGTGGCCCCGGGCAGGTCCCCGACCGCCTCGGAGCAGTCGCCCTGCACCGTGGCGATCAGGTCGACCGCCTCGGCCACCTGCTCCTCGAACGTCCGGCCCTTGGCGGTCCCGCGCTCGCGCTCGGCGGCGACCTGCCGCTCGGCCTCGCGCTCGATGCGCAGGCCTTGGAGCTGCTTCTCCAGCTCGGCCATGCGCTCGACCATCGCCTGCTGGGTGACGTGCGCCTGGCGCAGCTCGCGGACGGTGCCGGCCTTGAAGTCGGCGAGCGGGTTGGACCCGTCGCTGGAGGAGAACTGGCGCACGAGGTCCTCGCGCGACTTCGCCAGGGTCTCGCCCACGAGCTCTCGCACCCGGTTCTGCACGGAGGCCGAGCTGCCGTCGGAGAACAGCTTCTCGAGCTCCTTGGCCAGGTGGCCGTTCTCCTCGCCGAAGACCTCGTCGACCTTCTCGTCGAGACGCTCGGCGACCTGGCGGGCGCGTTCGGTGAACTGCTCCTCGACGTTGCGCGAGGCGCGCTCGAACTCCGTCTTGACGAACTCGGCGTTGGCGGCGGCGTGCTCGCGGTCGAGCACGCGTCCGCCGATCTCGATCGCGTCGAGGACGACCCGCTCGGGGTCCTCCCCCGCCTCGATGCGCTCGCGCACTACCCGCACGACGGTCTCGTCCTCGACCAGCAGGTCGTTCAGGCGCAGGCTGCGCTCATCGGTGCTGACGCTGGGGCGGCGGAGTGGGGTTGCGGCTTCCATGGGGTAGCTGTCGAAAGCTACGCCCGGGATCTGACAGAACGGATGAAGATCAGGGAGGCGCGGCCAGGGAGCCCGCCGGGAGCACGGGCGGCACGTTGCCGGGGAATCGTGGGACGACCCGTACGGCGAACTCGCCCGCCGGCCGCGATTCGATGGCCGGCCGGAGGTCGGCGAAGCTCATCAGCAGGCGCACGCTCGGCGCTATCTGGAAGTCCGCGGCGTTGGGGTCGTCGCCGCCGATGACCCCATCCCCGATCAGGCGATCGACGTGGTCGAGCAGCCCCGGCAGCGTGGCGAGGTCACGCTCGATGGCCTCGTCGGTGGCCCGGTTGAGGTGCCCGGCCAGGATCACCACCGGGCCGGTGAGCGGCGCGGCCAGGCTCTGCGGGATGCCCGTCTTCGCGTCCACCAGGAAGGTCTCGACCGCGGTCGGGCGGCGCCGCAGCCCCCACCAGGCGATGCGCCGCGGGACCTCCTGCAGCACCAGGTCGCCCCAGTGCTCCGCGCGCTCCACCTCCTCGCGCCGGTCGGGGGGAAACAGCGGCCGCTCCGGGTAAAGGACGTCGAGCGCGCGCGAAAGCCTGCGCGAGCCCTGGATGTGCACGCCGTCGTCGAGACGGAGCGCGGGGACGGTGATGCCGGAGAAGCCCAGCAAGCGCAGGAGCGGCCGGTGCACACCGGCCACCAGGTCGAAGCGCCGGTAGTCCACGCCCTTACGCCGCAGCATCAGCTCGGCGGCGAGCGTGGGGTGCGAGGCGGGGACACCGATGAGGGTGGCGGCGGGCACGCGGCGATCCTAATGCCGGGCGGCATGGCGCACGTGCCGGGCGGCATGGCGCACGCCCGCTGAGGAAACGCTCAGCCGCCTGAGGGATTTTTCGGACCGCGTGCTCGCCACACCGAGGCCCGGATTCCGGCCCGCTCGGACGGCTGCGGGAACCCCCCCCTGCTATATTTGCATGCGTGCAAGCATCTAGTCTGCACAAGGAAGGCACGGACCTCGGAGAGCTGACGGCCACCGTCGCCGCAGTGCTGCGCCACCTGGTCGCCAACACGGGCCGCGACTTCTTCGCCGCCGTGGAGGAGCGGGGGCTGAGCTTCACCCAGGTCAAGCTCCTCAACGCTCTCGACGAGCTCGACGAGCCTCACTCGATCGGCTCCCTCAGCGAGCGCATCGGGCTCTCCCCCGCCGCCGTGAGCCGCGCCGTCGACGGCCTGGTGCAGCGCGGCGACGTGGGCCGTCAGGAGGACCCGCGTGACCGCCGCAGCAAGCTGGTCGCCCTCACCGCCCAGGGCCGGCGCACCTTCCGCCAGCTCCACGCGCTGCGCGTCGCGGGCGTGCGCGAGCTGCTGTCGGAGCTCGACCCCGATGAGCGCGAGACCCTGATGCAGGGCCTGCAGCCGCTCGCCCGCCGCTCATGAGCCGGGTCCGTCTCAACGAGGGCAACCGCCGCTGGTGGACGCTCGGCGCGATGTGCTTCGCGCTGTTCATGATCATGCTCGACAACACGGTCGTGAACGTGGCGCTGCCGTCGATCCAGCGCGACCTCGACGCCTCGATCTCCTCGCTGGAGTGGACGGTCAACGCCTACACGCTGACCTTCGCGGTGCTGCTGGTCACCGGCGGCCGCCTCGGCGACATCCTCGGCCGGCGGCGCATGTTCCTGTTCGGCGTGGTGGTCTTCGCGGCCTCGAGCGCCGCGATCGGCCTCTCCCCGGACCAGGCCTGGCTGGTAGCGGGCCGGGCCGCCCAGGGGATCGGTGCCGCGTTCATGATGCCCGGCACCCTGTCGATCATCTCCAACGCGTTCCCGCCCGAGGAGCGCGGCAAGGCGATCGGGACCTGGGCGGGCGTGTCCGCTCTCGCCCTGGCCATCGGCCCGGTGGTGGGCGGAGCGCTCACCGAGCACGTCTCCTGGCGCGCGATCTTCTTCATCAACCTCCCGGTGGCCGTCGGCGCCGTGATCGTGACGCTGTTCGCCGCGCGGGAGTCGCGCGACGAGACCGTGGCGCGCACCGTCGACGTGCCCGGCATCGCCGCGCTGTCGCTCGGCCTGACCTCGCTGGTGCTCGCCCTTGTGGAGGGCAACGCCTGGGGCTGGGGCTCCCCCGAGATCGTCGGGCTGCTCGTGGCCAGCGTCGTGGGGTTGGCGGGCTTCGCGGCGATCGAGCGCCGCGTGCGGGCGCCGATGATCGACTTCCACCAGCTTCGCTCGCGCACCTTCCTGGGCGCAAACCTCGTCGGCTTCGTGATCTCGTTCGCGATGCTCGCCGTCTTCTTCTTCGTCGCCCTCTACATGCAGAACCTGCTCGGCTACAGCCCGCTCGAGGCCGGCGTGCGCTTCCTTCCCGCGACGCTGATCATCATCGTCACCGCCCCCGTGTCGGGGCGGCTGGCCGACCGCTTCGGGCCGCGGCCGCTCATCGTGGCCGGCCTCACCCTGCTCGGCGTCTCGTTGTTCATCCAGACGCACATCTCGGCGACCTCGGGCTACGGGCTGCTGCTGCCGGCCTTCATGGTCATGGGGCTGGGCATCGGACTGACCATGTCGCCGATGTCAACAGCGGCGATGAACGCCGTCGCTCCGGAGAAGGCGGGAGCGGCCTCGGGCATGCTGTCCATGAGCCGCATGGTCGGCGGGACCTTCGGCATCGCGGTGCTGGGCGCGCTGTTCCAGAGCCTCGCCTCTGCTCGCCTGGAAGACAAGCTCGCGGGCCTGCCGGTGAGCCCGGGCCAGCGCGAGGCCATGGTGGAGAACCTCGCCTCGGGCGGCGGCGCCGCCGTGCGGGGGCTGGACCCCGCGCTCGCCCAGCGCGTCGCGGGCGCCGGCCGGGACGCCTTCCTCTACGCCCTCTCGCACGGCATGCTGCTCTCGATGGGCGTCGCCGTGGCCGGCGTAGCGATCGCGGCGCTGCTCATCCGCCCCGCCGGCTCGCACATCCGGAAGGGCAGCCAGCGACACGCCGGCGAGGCTGCTGCCGAGCTGCCGGCCTGAGCCCTCCTCGCGCACGTCGGTAGGCTCTCGCGGCCCCAGAATCGACTCGCGGAGGACCGTCAGAAACATGGCCGTTGACCTCAAGAACGTGACCGAGCTCGACGTGGAGCCCGGCACGCTGCCGAAGACCATGGCCGCCTGGGTCATCCGCCAGGAGCGCGAGGGCGAGCCCCGCGACGCCTTCCAGCTCGAGGAGATCGAGGTGCCCGAGCCCGGCGCCTTCGAGGTCATCGTCCGCGTCATGGCCGCCGGGGTGAACTACAACAACGTCTGGGCCGCCCTCGGGGAGCCCGTCGGGGTCTGGCGCTACGGCGACCACCCCGAGTACGGCCACCACATCGGCGGCTCGGACGCATCGGGCGTCGTCTGGAAGGTCGGGCCCGGGGTGACGCGCTGGAAGCCCGGCGACGAGGTCACGATCCACTGCAACCAGGCTTCATACGAGGACCCCGAGGTTCACGGCCTCGACCCGATGGCCGCGCCCTCGCAGAAGATCTGGGGCTACGAGACGACCTGGGGCTCCTTCGCCCAGTTCACCAAGGTCCAGGCCCAGCAGCTGCTGCCCAAGGCCAGGAACCTCACCTGGGAGGAGGCCGCCTCTTACGGCCTCGTCTACTTCACCGCCTACCGCATGCTGATCAACCGCTGCGAGATCCAGGCCGGCCACCGCGTGCTCATCTGGGGCGCCGCCGGCGGGCTCGGCGTGTTCGCCACCCAGCTCTGCAAGGCCGCGGGCGCCGAGGCCGTCGGGGTCGTCTCCTCGCCCGAGAAGGCCGAGCTGGTCAAGAAGCTCGGCGCCGTGGACGCCATCGACCGCGCCGAGTTCAAGGGCATGATGCGGACCGGCAACGAGTCGCCCGAGGAGGAGAAGGAGCGCTTCGGGGTCTCGCGCCAGTTCGGCAAGCGCGTCAAGGAGATCCTGGGCGACTCGCCAGACATCGTCTTCGAGCACGTCGGCCAGGCCACCTTCCCCACCTCGGTGTTCGTGGTCAAGCCCTTCGGCAAGGTGGTCATCTGCGCCGGCACCACCGGCTACAACCTCGACTTCGACGTCCGCTATCTGTGGATGCGCCAGAAGGAGATCCTTGGCTCGCACTTCGCCAACGCCTACGAGTGCATGAAGGCCAACGAGCTCATCGAGTCCGGGCTCATCCAGCCGGTGCTCTGGCGCACGATGGGCTTCGACGGCGTCGCCGAGGCGCACCAGCTCATGCGCGAGAACCAGCACCTCGGGAAGATCTCGATCCTCGTGGGAGCCGAGAAGGAGGGCGAGGGCAAGACCGAGGACGGACCGGGCGCGATCTACGCCGAGGCCGGCTGATGCCCGCCCGCCCCGGCCCCTACCTCGTCGAGATCCGCTGGGTGGCGAACCCGCTCAGGGGCGACAAGTTCGAGGCCGCCTGGCTGCCCGCCGCCGAGGCGGCGCTGGACTACGGCGCCACGAGCTGGGGCTTCTACCGCGCCGCCGACGGGCTGCTGGACTTCACCCAGCACGCCGTCTTCCCCGACAAGGAGTCGTGGGAGCGCTACTGGTACTCGGACGAGATCGGCGCCGCCCGTGCCGAGGCCGCGGGGCTCTACCAGGTCCCGCTGCAGCCCACCTTTCACTACACGGTCGGGCAGGGCGTGGCGTCCGGGGTCAGCGCCGGCGCCTGAGGCAGCGGGTCGCCGAGCGGCTGGACTTGCGCCGGCAGCCCTCGTAGGCCAGCGACGAGCGCGCGTAGGCGCTCTGGGCAGGCTTGCGCGAGACACGGTTCCTGCTGTCCAATGAGCGCAGTCCCGCGAAGGTGAACCGCACGCCCGCGATCGGCTCGGAGAGCCAGTTGTAGTAGTAGGCGTTGCTGAGCCGAAGGCGCCTGCGCCAGCGCACGAACAGCTTCTGGGTCTGCGTGATCGCGGTGGCCTGGCCGCGGGTGGTGCGACTGAGGTGGCCGGGGTCCGCGGCATGGCCGCGCGCCGAGGGCCATGACCACTCGCTGACGAGCATGGGCTTGCGCCGGTCGCCGGCGCGGTTCATCGCCCGGCGCACGTAGCGCAGGATGGTGATCACGTTGTGGGGCGTGTCGGTGAACGGGTGGACCGCGAAGACGTCGAACAGACGCCGCCCGCCCGCGCGGTAGATCGCCCGCAGGTAGAGCCAGGCCTTGCTGTCGGTGCCCGCGTGGACGATGCGGGCCCGCCCGTCGACCGACTTGATGGCCGCCCGCGTGACGCGCAGCAGATTGACGTAGCCCGGCGCGGAGGCGGTGTTGTCGATGTTGTTCGGATCCGAGCCCGGAACGTTCCAGTAGAACGTGTGGTTGACCTCGTTGAGCAACTGCCAGTCGCGCACCGGGACCTTGCGCAGGATCGGGTTCTCGGCCCAGAAGGCGCCCCGCGGGCCGTAGCGGCGCACCAGCAGCGCGGCGAAGCGCGCATAGGACTCGGGGACCGGCGGAGATCCGCGGCGGTCGCGGTACTGGCGGCCCCAGATGGGCGGGTTGAGGATGGTCGGCATGGAGCGCAGGCCACGCTGAGCCGCGGCACGGACCATGCGGTCGATGTCGAACCAGTAGGTGGGGACACCGCCCTCGTTGCGGTAGCGGCCGCGCTCGTTCTCAGGGACCGCGGCGAACGAGGCGTACGGCTGGGCGACGTGCCAGTAGGCCGAGAAGCGCACGGACTCCACGCCGCTGCGCGACATCTGGGCGGTCTCCCCTCTGAGCCCGAAGCCCGACTCCTGCATGGGGCCGTCGAGGACGGTGCCGAAGAAGCCGCCCGGCACCACCCGCCGGGCGTCGGCGGAGGCGACCGGCCCTGCCAGCCCGGCGGCCAGCACGACGAGCAGGAGAAGAGGACGCCTCACGCTCTGTCTATACCGCAGGGCCCCCGGAAGGTGCGGCGTTCAGCTGCGCCATCAACACGCCGTCGAGCTCACGGGCGGTCCTGTCCCAGCTGAAACCGGCCGCTCGCTTCAGCCCCGCCGCGCGCCGCTCGGCGTGCAGGCGCTCGTCCTCGATCAATCGCATGAGCGCATCGGCGAACGCGGCGGGGTCGTCGGGATCGGCCAACAGCGCCGCGCCGCCGCAGGTTTCCGGCAGGGCCGTGGCCGCGGCGGCCACCACCGGCGTCCCGGTGGCCATCGCCTCCAGGCAGGGCAGCCCGAAGCCCTCGTAGCGGGACGGCACCACAACCGCGCGTGCCCCCGCGTAGAGGCCGGGAAGCTGCTCCTCGCCGACGTAGCCCAGCGGCCGGCCCGGCGGCTCGGCCTCGGCGCGCATATAGCCGCGCCCGCTCCCGGCCACCACCAGCTCCACGCCCAGCGCGTCGAGCCGGGCCTCGGCCTCGCGCAGCACGTCCAGGTTCTTGCGAACGACGCGGGTGCCCACGGCCAGCACGTACGGGCGCTCGAGACGATGTGCGCGTCGTGCGGGCTCTGGGTCGGCGTCGGGGCGGAAGCGCTCGTCGACCCCCAGCGGGACCACCGCCACGCGCTCAGGCGCAGCGCCGAGGACCTCGATCAGCTCCCCGCGCCCGAATGTGGAGGCCGCGACGAGCAACCGCGCCCGCCGGGCGAGGCGCGGCAGCAGCGTCGCCTGCCAGCGCGCGTAGCCCCGCCCGTACCACTCGGGATGGCGCACCGCAGCCGCGTCGAATGCGCAGACCGCGTTGTTGGGCGCCGCCAGGGGGGCTGTGTTGGCCGGCGAGAGCAGCAGCGCGAAGCGGCGCGCGGCCGCCGGCAGGGCGGCCTGCTCCCACAGGTGGCCGGCCCGGTGGGCGAGCGCCGGCGGGGGCGCCAGCACGCGGTAGCCACCCGGTCGCAGCCGCGGCAGCCGCGTGGCCAGCTCGCGGGCCACGCGCTCCACGCCGCCGACCTGGGCCCGGCGGGCGGCGCGGCCGTTTATCGCGATAGCGGCTCGGTCAGTCAGAGCGCCGGCGGGCGCGCGCGACGGGCGACGAGGCCGGGACGTCCGGCTCCCGCTCGGCGTAGGGATCGGGCGCCCGCTCCTCGCTGGCGCGCCGCAGGCGCCGGCCCGAGACGGTCAAGAGCAACCCCAGCGCCGCCAGCACGCCGATCGGCAGGCCGGTTCGGGGCAGCGTCTCGCCCGAATCGTTCGAGCCACTCTCGCTGCTCGTGCTGCCGCTGCTGTCCGACGTGGAGCTTTGCGGGGAGGTCTGCCCCGAGGAGGAGGTGCCGGCCGTGGTGCCTGCCCCGGCCTGGGCCCCGGCCCCGGCGCCGCTGCCGGAGCCCGAGCCGCTGCTGCCCGACCCGCTGCTGCCCGAGCCGCCGCCCGAGCCGTTCGAGGACGGCGCCTCGGTCTGGGGCACGGGGTTCGAGTACTGGTCGTCCCCCGCGCTCTGAGCGAGCGCCGACGAAGGCATCGCCACGAGAGCGAGGACGGCGAAGAGGGCCAAGCGGGGAGTCCGCATAGACGGGATTTCTAGCAGCAGGACCGGTAATCCTTCTCCAATCGGCGAGAACACCCGTGGCGGAACGTATCCTTCGTAATCCATGGAGGGAGCTGTATCCGGGCGGGTCGCCCTAGTCCACGACTTCCTGCTCGACCTGCGCGGCGCCGAGCGGGTCTTCCGTGCGATCTGCGACCTGTACCCGAACGCCGACGTCTTCACGGCGGTCTACGACGAGGAGGGCACCGAGGGCCGCTTCGCCAACCGGAACGTCCACACCAGCTTCCTGCAGAAGGCTCGGCCCAGCTCGCGGACCTTCCGCGCCCTGCTGCCCTTCTACCCCGCGGCGATCGAGTCCTTCGACCTGACGGGCTACGACCTCGTGCTCTCGAGCTCGAGCGCCTGGGCCCACGCCGTGCTGCCGGCCGAGGGCGCGGTGCACGTGTGCTACTGCTACAACCCGTTCCGCTACGCCTGGAACGACCGCGACCGGACGCTGGCCTCTCGTCGCGAGCCCGTCAGCAGGGCCGTCCTGAGCAGCCTGTTCCGGCGCTGGCGCCAGTGGGACTGGATCGCCGCCCAGCGCGTCGACCGCTACCTCGCCATATCGAGGACCACGAAGGCGCGCATCGGCACCTACTTCGGCCGCGACGCCACCGTCGTCCACCCACCCGTCCAGACGCACCGCTTCGAGCCCGGGCCGGTCCGCGACTACTACCTGGTGCTGAGCGAGCTGATGCCCCACAAGCACATAGAGGACGCCGTGCGCGCGTTCAACCGGCTGCGCAAGCCGCTCGTCGTCGTCGGCGACGGCCCCGACGGCCGCCACCTGCGGCGCTTGGCCGGGCCGACGATCACCTTCACCGGCCGCGTCAGCGACCCGCAGGCCGCCCGCCTGCTGCAGAGCTGCCGCGCGCTGGTGGTCACGGCGGCCGAGGAGTTCGGCATTGCGGCCGTCGAGGCCCAGGCCGCCGGGCGGCCGGTCATCGCCGTGCGCCGCGGCGGCGCGCTCGAGACCGTCAAGGAGGGCGTGACCGGCGCGTTCTCGGAGGGCGGCCCGGAGGATCTGGCGGCAACGGTCGCCTCCTTCGACGACGCCGCCGTCGACCCGCGGGACTGCGTGGCCAATGCCCAGCGCTTCAGCGAGGAGGTCTTCGCCCGGGCCCTTCCGCGCGAGGTCGCGGAGGCGCGAGCGGGCACGCGCGAGCAGCGCGAAGCGGCGCGTATCGCGCGGCGCGAGCACGGTCGCACGCCGCGCCGCGGCCGGACCGGCCCACTGGGATGAGGGCGTAGCAAACCGGCGGGTGTGCCTGGTGCCTTAGACCAGGACGGTGTCGTCGTGCGAGTACGGCGGCGAGCAGCAGCACAGCAGCACGAGCGGCGCCTCGGTCTCGTTCCACAACTGGTGCTCGGCGCCGGGCGGGATCGTTACGCAGTCCCCCGCGGCCACGTCGAAGGTCTCCTCCCCCAGCCGCATGCGGCCGCGGCCGGCGGTGAACAGGTAGAGCTCCTCCGTACGGCGGTGGAAGTGCGGGGCAGTGGCTCCGCGGGCGGGGACCGTCGCCTCGGCGAGGCTCTGCTCATCGGTGTGCTCGTACTCCCGGATCTCGGAGCCGTCCAGGGTGGTGAACGCCTCCAGCTGGGAGCGCTTGACCAGCCGCATCACCCTCGCTCCAGGGGGGCCATGGTCAGGCCGGCGTCCTTGAGCTGCTCCCAGTAGTGCTCCGCGGGCTCCTTGGGGCCCGACCAGACGATGGCCTGGCCGCTGTTGTGGATCGTGTCGGCGATCGCGTAGCCCTGGTCGAGGCTGACCCCGGGGATGATCCTGGCCAGCGCCGCGGCCACGCCGTCGAAGGTGTTGTGGTCGTCGTTGAGCACGATCACGCGCCACTCGCCGCCGGTCCCTTCGCCCGGCTCCTCGACCTTCGGGACCTCGATGACCTCCGTGCTCACGCCGCGGACTCGCTCTCGGCGCGCTTTCGCCAGTAGCGCTCCAGGCCCATGTAGAGCTGATCGGTGGGGGCGGCCTGGCGCAGGCGCTCGGCGGCGACCTCGTCGGTTGCGGCAGCCGAGGCGGCGTCGACATCTCGGATGAAGGCCTCCTCCCCCTCGCGGCGCACCAGGTCGGCGTTGTCCAGCAGGGAGGTGCGCACGCGGTGCAGCTGGTCCTCGACGTCGGTCACGCGCCCGAAGTGGGTCAGGCACAGGGCGGCGGGGTCCCACGCGGCGACGGTGTGCAGGGAGTCGAGCCATGCCTCGAGGTCGATCTCGGGCGGCGGCGTGGGCGCCAGCGTGTGCTGATGCGGGGGAATGCGGACCCCGGCGACATCCCCGACGAACGCGTCGCCCTCCGCGGACAGGTAGGAAACGTGGTGCCAGGCGTGCCCGGGCGTGGCCGCCACCAGCAGCCCCTCCACGCTCTCGCCGCCCTTGAGCACGTGGATGCGGTCCTCGGGAACCGGCTCGACCTCCCCCCACAGACGGTCCATCGCGTCACCGTAGAGGCGCGAGGCGCTCTCCAGCAGCTTGGACGGGTCCACCAGGTGCGGTGCTCCCACCTCGTGCACGAACACCTGCATTTCCGGGAAGCGGGCCGCGAGCGTGCCCGAGGCCCCGGCGTGGTCGAGGTGGATGTGAGTGAGCATCAGCGCGCGTGGCTGGACGTCTCCCAGCCCCTCGAGTAGGGCGTCCAGGCAGCTGGAGGGGCCCGGATCGACGATCAGGCCGTCGCTGAGCTCGTACGCGCAGATGACGCGATCCTTGCCCTGATGCATGAGGTCGATGGCTCTCGTCGGCACAGCTTTAAGGTTCCCAGCTGCCGCTCGGGATAAGCTCCGCGCGAGGTCGCGAACGTGCCGGCGCAAAAGCAGGGAGCAGGTCCTCAGGCGCGCCCCGGACGCGCGGTAAAGACCCTGCTCTTCACCGACATCGTCGGGTCCACCGAGCACATCGCAAGGCTCCAGGACAGCGGCTGGCGCGACCTGCTCGACCGCCACGACGCGCTGGTCTTCGACCTCGCCTCGGCCCAGGGCGGCGAGCTGGTCAGCCGGGCCGGCGACGGCCTGTTCTTCACCTTCGCCTCTCCGGGGGGCGGCGTGCGCTGCGCCGAGCAGGCCATCGCCTCCGTACGCACCCTGGGGATCGAGCTGCGGGCAGGGCTGCACCTGGGCGAGGTCGAGCACTCCGAGTCCACGCTGACCGGGATGGCCGTGCACGTGGCGGCCCGGATCAGCGGGCTGGCCCGGGCCGGCGAGGTGCTCGTCTCGGCGCCCGTCCGCGACCTGCTGCCCGCCGAGGACTTCGAGCTGGCCGAGCACCGGACTCACACGCTGAAGGGGGTGCCCGGGCGCTGGTCGCTCTACTCGCTTCGCTCCGAGCGCCTGGGTCGCCCGGTGGCCGATGCCGTGCCCGCGCCGCCCTCCTCCTCCGATTTCGTCGGCCGCGAGCACGAGCTCGGCGAGCTGCGGCACGCCGTTGGCCGGGCCGCCTCGGGCCGCGGCTCGCTGTGGATCCTCTCCGGCGAGCCCGGGGTGGGCAAGACGCGGCTGGCCGACGCGGCCGGGGAGCTGGCCGAGGAGGCCGGGCTGGCGACCTACTGGGGGCGCTGCTGGGAAGGCGGTGGGGCGCCCGCCTACTGGCCCTGGACCCAAGTGGTGCGTGCCATGCAGCGCGCCGAGCCCGGGGCGGTCGAGGGGCTCGGGCCGCTGGACTCCGAGCCGCTGGGCGGCGAGGAGACCGAGGACGCGCGCTTCGCGCTCTTCGACGCGTTCACCGGCTTGATCGAAAAGCGGGCCGCCGAGCGGCCGATGCTGATCGTCCTGGACGACCTCCACGCGGCCGACGTCCCCTCCCTCCTGCTCCTGGAGTTCCTGGCGCGCGACCTGCGCCGGCTGCCCGTCGTGGTGCTGGTGACGATGCGTCCCGAGGAGCTGGAGCCCGACACCCGGGACGTGGTCTCGCGCATCGCGCGCGAGGCGACGCCGCTGTGGGTTGCGGGCCTGGACGCCCCGGAGGTGGAGACCCTGATCCACCGCAGCACCGGAGCGGCACAGGACCCGCGGATCACCGAGGCCCTGCACGAGGTGACCGAGGGCAACCCGTTCTTCCTGGGCGAGGTGGTGCGCCTGCTCCACGCCGAGGGGCGGCTCGACCATCCCGAGAGCCTGCGCGAGGGCGTGCCCCTGCCGGCCGGTGTCCGCGACGCGGTCCGCCGCCGCCTGGAGCCGCTCAGTGCCGAGTCCCTGAGCGTGCTGGCCACGGCCGCGGTGCTCGGCAAGGAGTTCACGCTGCCGGCGCTGGAGGGAGCGAAGGGCGGCGAGGGAATCTTCGAGCTGCTGCAGGAGGCGTTCAGGCGGCGCGTTGTGGCGAGCGCGGGCGTCCCGGGCAGGATGCGCTTCGTCCACGCGCTGTTCCGCGAGGTGCTGCTGGAGGGGCTGAGCGCGCGCGAGCGGGCCGAGACGCACAGGCGCTGCGCCGAGGCGCTGGAGCGCCTGTACGCCGACGACCCCGAGCCCCGCCTGGCCGAGTTGGCCCACCACTGGCTGGAGGCCGTGCCGGCCGTGCCGCCCGAGCGCGGGATCGACCTGGCCGCCCGGGCCGGCGACCGCTCGATGAGCCTGCTGGCCTACGAGGAGGCCGCCCGCCTCTACCGCCGCGCGCTCGCGGCCCTCGAGCTGCGGGCCGCGGGCACCGAACCCGCCCGCAGGCGAGACCTGCTGCTGGAGCTCGGCGCCGCCCTGCGCAAGGCCGGAGACCCGGTCGCGGCCCGCGCCGGCTTCCTCGAGGCCGCGGAGCTGTCGGCGCGGCTCGGCCAGCCCGAGCGCCAGGCCCAGGCCGCGCTGGGCTACGCGGGGCGCTACTGGACCAGCGGCGTGGTGGACGAGCAGGTGGTCGCCGTGCTCGAGGACGCGCTGGCCGCCCTCGGCCCCGAGGACACGCTTCTGAGGGCCGCGGTGCTGGCGCGCCTGTCGACCGAGCTCTACTACGCGCCCTCCGACGAGCGAGCGGACGCCCTCAGCGGGGAGGCGGTCGACATGGCGGAGCGAATCGGCGATCCGGGGGCGCTGGCCTCCGTGCTCGACGCCCGCCTGGCGGCGACCTGGGCCCCGGACAATCTCGACGAGCGCCTGGCCGCCTCGCGCCGCGCGCAGGAGCTCGCGGAGCGGGCGGGTGACCGCGAGACGGCGCTGCGCGACGGGGCCTTCCTCGTCACCTGTCTGCTGGAGTGCGGCGAGGTCGCGGAGGCCGACGCCCACCTGGAGTCGCTGCGCTCGCGGGCGCGCTATTTACATCAGCCGCGGTTCCTGTGGCACGTGGACACGCTGCGCTCCCTGCGCGCGCTGATGGCGGGGCGGCTGGACGAAGCGGGGCGGCTCGCGGAGGCCGCGCTGGCGGCCGGCCTGCAGGCGGACGAGCGCAACGCCCGCCACACGCACGCGATCCAGACGAGCACTCAGCGCTACCTGCAGGGACGCCTCGACGAGATCGAGGTTCCGCTGCGGGCCTTCGTCGAGCGCTACCCGACGTTGGCCGGCTGGCGCTGCACGCTCGCGCTGCTGCTCGCCGAGCAGGGCCGCGCGGCCGAGGCGCGGCGCGAGCTCGACGTGGCCGCCGCGGCCGGCTTCGCCGGGCAGCGGCGGGACAGCCACTGGCTGCTGGCCGCCTCCCGCGCGGCGGACTGCGCGGCGAAGATCGGCCACACCGAGGTCGCCGCGGACCTGCGCGACCAGCTGCTGCCCTACGCCGAGCGCCAGGTGGTGCTGGGGCGCGTGGCGACCATCTCCATCGGCTCGGCCTCGCGCTACCTCGGGCTGGCCGAGGCCGCCGTCGGCCGGGCCGACGCCGCGGTAGAGCGGCTGGAGGTCGCGGTGGCCGACAACTCGCGCTGGGGCGCCCGCCCCTGGGCGGCACACGCGCAGGTGGACCTGGCGCGCGTGCTGCTCGACCGCGGTGAGCCCGGCGACCGTCAGCGCGCCGCCGGGCTCGCCGAGGACGCGCTGGCCACCGCCTCCGAGCTGGGATTGGGCTTCGTGGCCGACCGGGTGGAGCCGCTGCGCGAGCGCGCGCGTGAGGGCGCATGAGCCAGGCATGGCTCCGCGAGCTCTCCGGGACGTAGAATGGTCGGCCGTGGCTGAGCACCGTCTGCCCCAACCGGACCGGCCGTGGGTGATGCGCACCTACGCGGGGCACTCCGCTGCGAAGGACTCCAACGAGCTCTACCGCAAGAATCTGGCCAAGGGCCAGACCGGCCTGTCGGTGGCCTTCGACCTCCCGACGCAGACGGGCTACGACCCCGACCACGAGCTCTCCAAGGGCGAGGTCGGCAAGGTCGGCGTCTCGATCGCCCACAAGGGCGACATGCACACGCTGCTCGACGGCATCCCGCTCGACGAGATGAACACGTCGATGACCATCAACGCCACGGCGGCCTGGCTGCTGGCGCTGTACATGGCCACGGCGGAGGAGAACGGCGTGGCCCGCGACGCGCTCCAGGGCACCACGCAGAACGACATCATCAAGGAGTTCCTCTCCCGCGGGACCTACGCCTTCCCGCCCGAGCCCTCGATGCGGCTGATCGCCGACACGATCGCCTTCACCGTCGACGAGGTGCCGAAGTGGAACCCGGTCAACATCTGCTCCTACCACCTGCAGGAGGCCGGGGCCACGCCGGTGCAGGAGATCGCCTACGCGCTCTCCACCGCGCAGGCCGTGCTCGACAAGGTCCGCCCGCGCGTGCCGGAGGAGGCCTTCCCCCGGGTGTTCGGGCGGATCTCCTTCTTCGTCAACGCGGGCATCCGCTTCATCGAGGAGCACGCCAAGCTGCGCGCCATGGGCCGGCTGTGGGAGGAGCTGGGCCGCGAGCGCTACGGGGTCGAGGACCCCAAGTACCTGCGCATGCGCTACGGCGTGCAGGTCAACTCGCTGGGGCTCACCGAGTCCCAGCCCGAGAACAACATCATCCGCATCGCGCTCGAGGCCCTGGGGGTCACCGTCGGCCGCGACGCCCGCGCCCGCGCCCTTCAGCTGCCGGCCTGGAACGAGGCGCTGGGCCTCCCGCGGCCCTGGGACCAGCAGTGGTCGCTGCGCATCCAGCAGATCCTGGCCTACGAGACCGACCTGCTCGACTACCCCGACATCTTCGAGGGCTCCCACGTGATGGATGGCCTGGTCGAAGAGCTGAGCGAGGGCGCTCGGGTGGAGATGGCCGTGGTCGCCGAGCACGGCGGGGCCGTGGACGCGGTGCCCTACATGAAGACCCAGCTGGTGGAGTCCCACCGCGCGCGCGTGGGCGCCATCGAACGCGGCGAGCACAAGGTGGTGGGCCAGAACGTCTACACAGAGCACGAGCCCTCGCCGCTGCAGAAGGGCGAGGACGGCGGCATCCTGCGCGTGGACCCGGCGGTCGAGCGCAACTCGATCGAGGCAGTCAAGGGCTGGCGCGAGCAGCGCGACGACGCCGAGGTCGAGCGCGCGTTGTCCGAGCTGCGCGCCGCGGCCGCCGACGAGTCGGTGAACGTGATGCCGGCCACGCTGGCCTGCGCCCGGGCCGGAGTCACCACCGGCGAGTGGGCCGGCGCGCTACGCGAGAGCTTCGGCGACTACCGCGCCCCCACGGGCGTCGGCGAGGCCGCCGCCGCGCCGGAGGACGAGGCGCTGACCGAGCTGCGCGATCGCGTCGAGCGCGTGTCCGAGGCGCTGGGGCGGCGCGTGAAGATCCTCGTCGGCAAGCCGGGCCTGGACGGGCACTCAAACGGCGCCGAGCAGATCGCCGTCCGCGCCCGCGACGCGGGCATGGACGTGGTCTACGAGGGCATCCGCCTCACGCCGTCGCGCATCGCCGCCACCGCCGTCCAGGAGGGCGTGCACGTGGTGGGCCTGTCGATCCTCTCCGGCTCGCACGCCGAGCTGATTCCCGACGTCCTCAGCCAGCTCGAGCAGGCCGGCGCCAACGTACCGGTGGTCGTGGGCGGCATCATTCCGCCCGCCGACGAGCGTGCCCTGCTCGACGCCGGCGTCGCCCGGGTCTACACCCCGAAGGACTTCGAGGTCTCCCGCATCATGGGAGACATCGTGGAGCTAGTGGCCGAGCATCACTCGGCTACGCAGATCGCGTAGGCGCGCACCAAGCCAGTGCCCGCGGCACGCCACGATGGTGAGGTCGCGCCACCCTCGGTGCCCGGATCGGGCCTGCTCTCGCGCAAGACCTGGCTCGCAAAGCCCCCGCCGCTGAGCACGCGGTAGCTGCCGGGGCAGTCGGCCCGGGCGAAGCCGTTGCCCTGCGCCCTCACCGTGATCGTGCCGTTCACCGTGCGCGCGGCGTTCACCGTGCCCAGCGAGCTCTCCTTGATCGCCCGCCCGCCAAGGCTGCCGCGCTTCATGTCGCGGTCGCGCAGCTGGCCGTTGCGCACGTCGACGCTGCGGATGCTGTTGTTGCGGATGGAGCCCGAGCCCACCGTGAGCGCATAGGAGCTGCCTCCCAGCGCCAGAAACAGCGCGAGGGTGGCGGTTACGTTGGCGTAGGTGAGGCGCTTGCGGATCATGGCGCGCACGATAACCCGCCCGCCGGCGTCGCGCTAGCGTCACCCCGCGTGGAGGCCGAGGAGCTCGGGAGGCGGCTGCGCGAGGGCGATCGCTCCGCCGCACCGGCGGCCCTGAACCTGATCGAGGATCGCTCGCCCGGCGCCCGGGAGCGGACCGCCCGCCTGCTGGCCGAGCTCTCCCCCGCCGCGCTGGGCGGCGAGGCGCCGGCCCACCTCATCGGCGTCACCGGGCCTCCCGGCGCGGGCAAGTCGTCGCTGCTGTCGGCCCTGGTCGCCCACTGGCGAGCGCAGGGCCGCACCGTGGCGGTGCTCGCCGTTGACCCCTCGAGCAAGCGCTCCGGCGGCTCGCTGCTCGGCGACCGCGCCCGCATCGACCACGACCCGCGCGACGACGGCGTCCTCATCCGCTCCACCGCCGCCGGGGGGCGCCTGGGGGGCCTCGCCGCGCCCACCCGCGAGGCCACCGACGCCCTGGCCGCCGCCTACGACGTGGTGGTCGTGGAGACCGTCGGGGTAGGCCAGTCGGAGACCGACGTGGAAGAGGTGGCCGACACCGTCGCGCTGGTGGTCCAGCCCGGCTCGGGCGACACCCTTCAGTTCCTCAAGGCGGGGATCATGGAGGTCCCCCACGTGCTCGTGGTGACCAAGGCGGACCTCGGCGAGGTCGCGCTCACTGCCCGCCGCGACCTCGCGCAGGCGCTGGTCTCGCTCGGCGCCCGCGGGACGCCGGTGGTCGCGGTCTCCTCGCTGCCCCCGCCCGAGGGGATCGACAAGCTGGCCGCGGCCCTCGACGAGCACCGCGCCGGGCTGGACGTGGCCGCCTCGCGCCTGCGGGCCCGGCGCCAGGCCGCCGTTCGCGAGCTGGTGGTCGAGCACGGCGAGGCGGCGCTGCGCTCGCTCGGAGGGCGCCGGGAGGCCGAGGACCTGCTCGCGCAGGAGGACCCCTCCGCGTCCGTCGCCGCTCTGGTCGCCCGCCTCTCCGAGCGTCAGCGGTGAGGTTCGCCGCGCAGGCCGTCGCCCTCGTCGGGCTGACCGCACTGGCTACGGGGGTGGCCCTGCTCGTGGGTGCGGCCAACCTCGGGACCGCTCTGGGGGTCGGTCAGATCGCCTTCGCAATCGGGCTCGTCTACGTCCTCCTGCGGGCGTGATGCACGTTTCCCCTCTGGAGAATTCCTCAGGGCGCTGAGGAATCTCTCGGAGGGCGCGCGCGCCGCGCCCCCCGCGGTCAGACGTCCCGTTCCACCTGCGAGCCCCCCACCACGGCGTCTTCGCCGGACTCGAAGCGCACCCAGGCCTTGTTCCCGCCATCGTAGTCGGGGGCCCAGAGCACCAGCGTCGCCTCCTCGCCCGCCACCCGGCAGCGGTCGCTGCTCTCCTCGTCCAGCCCCCGCCAGACGCGGATGAACGGGTTGTTCTCCCACTCCTCGGCCACGGTCGTGGGCTGGCGGTGGCCGGGGTGCAGGCGCGTCTCGCCGGGTAGCGTCATCAGCCGGTCCATGATCGAGCTCTTGAGGTCCTCGAAGGTGGTGTGGCCCGGGGCGCGCGTGCCGCCCACGGTGCCCTTGAACAGCACGTCGGCGGTGATGCAGTCGGTGCCGCTGAAGAGCAGGGCGAGGTGGTCGGCGCAGTGGCCGGGCGTGGGGATGGCCTCGATCTCCAGGCTGCCGGAGGTCACCCGCTCCAGGTCGGGGTGGCGGAGGACCGGCACGCCGAAGCGCTCCGCGGTCTCCTCCACGTCCACCACGTGGTCTGCGTGGTGGTGGGTGACCAGGACATGGGTGATCTCGGTGCCCTCGCGCTCGACGCGCTCCAGCAGCGGCTCGATCACGCCGTTGCCGTCCACGAGCACGCCGTGGCCGCCGGGCTCGTCCACGACGAGGTAGGCATTGGAGAGCCAGTCGGGGTGCTCGACCCGTTGGATGATCATGAGAACTCGATCACGCTCCTTATCCCGTCCTGGGCCTCCATCAGCTCGAAGGCGTGGTTGACGTCGTCCAGCCGTACCCGGTGGGAGACGAAGGGATCCACGTCGATGTCCCCGTCCAGGTAGCGGCGGACCAGCTGCGGCACCTGGTCTCGGCCCTTGACCCCGCCGAAGGAGGAGCCCGCGATCCGGCGCCCGGTGATGAGCAGGCGGGGCACCACGTCGAGCGTCTCCCCCTTGCCGGCCACGCCAGCCACCGTGCACAGGCCCCAGCCCATGCGCGCGGCCTCCACGGCCTGGCGCATGACCGCGACGTTGCCGGTGGCCTCGAACGTGTAGTCGGCGCCGAAGCCGCCGGTCATCTCCAGGATCTGGTCGACGGCCTCGGGGCCGCCGGCCAACACGTCGGTCGCGCCCTGGCCCCGGGCCAGGGAAAGCCGCTCCTCGGAGAGATCCACGCAGACGATGCGCTCGGCGCCCTGCAGCCGGCAGCCCGCCACCGCGCCCAGTCCCACCATCCCTGCGCCGAAGACCACGCAGGTCGAGCCCGGTCCTACTGCGGCGGTGAACATCGCGGCGCCCAGGCCGGTGGACAGCCCGCAGGCAAACAGGGCGGCGCGGTCGGGCATGGCCTCGGGGTCGACCTTGGCCAGGGCGATCTCCGGCATGACGGTGTACTCCGCGAAGGTGGAAGTGCCCATGAAGTGACGGATCGGCTCCCCGTCGCGCGAGAGGCGCACGGTGCCGTCGGGCAGGTGGCCCCTGTTCTGCTCCTCCCGGATGGCCAGGCACAAATTGGTGCGCGGACTCAGGCAGTGGATGCACCTGCGGCACTGGGGCGAGAACAGCGTGACCACGCGGTCCCCCTCGGCGACGTCCCCCACGCCCTCCCCCACCTTCTCGACGATGCCGCAGCCCTCGTGGCCCAGCACCGCCGGCGCGTACCCGGAGGGATCGGCGCCCGAGGCGGTGTAGAGGTCGGTGTGGCAGACGCCGCAGGCCTCCAGGCGCACCAGCACCTCGCCCTCGCGCGGCTCGGCCAGATCGAGCTCCTGCACCGTGAGCGGCTGCCCGAACTCCTCGAGCACCGCGGCTCTCATCCTCACGCGCCGGACTCTAGGTCCGCGAGGTCCTCCGGCGTATTGACGCTGCGCACCAACGGCGGCGGCAGCGCCACCCGGACTGGATCGAGCGACTCCACCGTGGCCGTCAGCGCGGCGTCGGACTCGGCCGCCCGGAAGGTGTCCAGGGCAACCGGCGAGTAGACGGCGAACACCGGCTGTAGCACGCCCCCGGCCACCGCCACGGCGGGAGCGCCTCCCCCGGCCCCCGCCGCGTCGACGAGCGAGCGGCAGGCGTCGGCGGTCACCCAGGCCATGTCGGCGGCGCACACCAGCACCGGCTCGCCCGCCCGCTCGAGCGCGTGCGCGATTCCCACGAGCGGGTGGCGGGGATATTCGGGCTCGTCCCAGCGCTCGGCGGGGCCTTCGAGCTCGGGCAGCTCGGTGCCGGGCTTGCAGACCACCGCCACGCGATCGCAGACGGCCCCCAGCGCCGCCAGCGGCCAGCTGATCAGCGCGCGCCCTCGCACCTCCACCGCCGCCTTGGAGCCGCGGCCCAGCCGCCGGCCGGCGCCCCCCGCGAGCACCGCCCCGATCAACCGAGTGCCTCGATGCGGTAGCTCCCGCCCTGGCGACGCAGCACCAGCTGGTCGAGGATCGGCGCCTGGCCCGCCGCGCGGGTGCGAACTCGGGCGAGCGCCTGCTTGGACGTGACGTGGATGGAGACCAGCTCGATGCTCGGATCCCGCAGCTCGCGCGCCGTGGAACGCAGCAGCGAGGCGCAGTCCTTGCCGCCTGCCCGCCGGCGGGCCGATGGGGTGAACAGCTCGTCGCAGATCCGCCGGTACTGGCCCCGGCGGGTGGCGGCGTCCAGCTCGGTGACCACGCGGGCGACCTCGCGCGGCGCGCCGGCGACCGGGTGTGGGGCGTCCTCGCCGCCGCCGAGCGAGCAGCTCGCGAGGGCGAGCGCCAGCAGCGGGGCCGCCCGCAGCGACCGCACTACGCGGCGGCTTGAGGCGCCACTTCTTCGGCCCACTCGAGCAGCCGCTGCACCTGCTCGTCGGTCAGGCCCTCGTGCGAGGCGGTCTCCACCAGCAGCGTGGGCGCGCTGCGGCTCGTGGCCCAGTCGCGGCAGGAGTCGTCGAGGCTGTCGTCGATCCAGGCGGCGGGGCGGCCGCCCGCATACTCCTCGATCGCCCCGAGCTTCCAGTGCGCGGTGCCGAACACCGCCCGGCCGTCGAACCTGAGGCAGGGCAGGTCGCGCTCGCGGAGACCCAGGATGTGGGGCAGGTACTCGTTGGCCTTCTCCTCCCAGCCCGTGGCCCAGACCAGCTCGTAGCGGTCGGCGAGGCGCCTCAGCCGCTCGCCGCCGGCGGCCGGAATGCAGTGGGCGACACCGTCTATCCAGTGAAAGGGGCCGGGCAACTCGGAGGCTCCGGGGTCGAAGCCGAAGAGGCTGATGACCCCGTCGACGTCCACGAACAGGACCGGCTTCCCGCTGCTCGCGTTCACCCCCTGCGAGGATAATGAAGGCACATGGAGGGTTCCGCACAGGATTCGGTGGGCACGCGCTCGAGCTGGCTGCGCTGCTACCGCTGCTGGTCTCAGAACCTCGAGGTTCAGCTGCATTACGAGGGAATCCTCAAGGTCGACCCGGGCACCGGCGAGGCGGTGGACCCCGTCGAGGAGGTCCAGGAGGCCGTCGTGCAGTGCCTCGACTGCCTCCACGACCAGCCCCACCTCAACCTCGTCTCCTACGACGAGGACGGGCGCCGGATCAGCCGCATCGAGGCCGTGGAGGGCCGCTGGGAGCGCATGGTCACCGGCACTCCCTGGGTGGCCTCCTGCACCGTGGGGGTGGACTCCGACCAGGTCGAGTCCTGCTCGGGCCCCGAGGCCGCCGACCACCTCGCCTTCGCCGCCTTCGGCGATCACGGCACGCGCGAGTTCTTCACCCACGTGCGCTTCCACAAGCACGAGGACGACGGCACGATCGTGATCCACATGCTCGTCGAGCTCTACTCGCGCTCGGCCGAAGAGGCCAGCGAGGTGCTCGAGAACGCCTCGCGCGGCGACCTGACGATCACCTCGCTGGCCGAGGAGTCGCGGCCCCCGGCCAGCGGCGCCTCAGAGGCCCACTAGAGCTTCCCTTCGAGCGCCTCCAGCTGCGAGCGCAGCTCGTCCGGCAGCTTGTTGCCGAACTGGGCGAAGTGCTCGCGCACCTGCGAGAGCTGGGCCTTCCAGTCCTCGGGCTCCACGCGCAGCAGCTCCTCCATCGCCTCGTCGGAGATGTCGAGCCCCTCGAGGTCGAGCGACCCTGACTTGGGCACCAGGCCGATGGGCGTCTCGACCGCCTCGACGGCGTCGTCGCAGCGGCGGAAGATGTAGGCCAGCACGCGCGAGTTCTCGCCGAAGCCCGGCCACAGGAACTTGCCGTCGTCGTCCTTGCGGAACCAGTTGACCATGAAGATCTTCGGCAGAACCGCGCCCTCGCGCCTGCCGATCTGCAGCCAGTGCGAGAAGTAGTCGGCCATGTGGTAGCCGCAGAAGGGCAGCATCGCCATCGGGTCGAAGCGCAGGGCCCCGACCTCGCCGGCGGCGGCCGCCGTCTTCTCCGAGCCCATGATCGAGCCCAGGAAGACGCCGTGCTCCCACGAGCTGGCCTCAGAGACCAACGGCACCACGGTGGCCCGGCGCCCGCCGAACAGGAAGGCGTCGATCGGCACGCCGGCCGGGTCTTCCCAGTCGTCGGCGATCGACGGGCACTGGCCCGCCGGCGTGGTGAAGCGGGCGTTCGGGTGGGCGGCGGGCTTGTCGGCGTCCGGCGTCCAGTCGTTGCCGTGCCAGTCGGTCAGGTGCGAGGGGGCCTCGTCGGTCATGCCCTCCCACCAGACGTCGCCGCCGTCGGTCTTCGCGCAGTTGGTGAAGATCGAGTTCTCGCGCACGGTGGCCATGGCGTTCGGGTTGGTCTTCTCGCTTGTTCCCGGCGCGACCCCGAAGAAGCCGTACTCGGGATTGATCGCGTGCAGCCGGCCGTCGTCGGCGAACTTCATCCAGGCGATGTCGTCGCCGACCGTCTCGACCTCCCAGCCCTCGAGCGTGGGGATGAGCATGGCCAGGTTGGTCTTGCCGCAGGCCGAGGGGAAGGCGCCGGCCACGTGCTTGACCTCGCCCTCGGGCGAGGTCAGCTTGAGGATCAGCATGTGCTCGGCGAGCCAGCCCTCGTCGCGCGCCATGGCCGAGGCGATCCGCAGCGCGAAGCACTTCTTGCCCAGCAGGGCGTTGCCGCCGTAACCCGAGCCGAAGGACCAGATCTCGCGGGTCTCGGGGAAGTGCACGATGTACTTGTTGTCGGCGTTGCAGGGCCAGGACGAGTTGTCGTTCGGCGCGCCGACCGAGTGCAGGCAGGGCACGTAGTCGCCATCCTCGCCCAGCACGTCGAGGGCAGCCTTGCCCATGCGGGTCATGATCCGCATCGAGACCGCGACGTAGGCCGAGTCGGTGAGCTGGACGCCCACGTGGGCGATCGGCGATCCCAGGGGACCCATGGAGAAGGGGACCACGTAGAGGGTCCGGCCCTGCATGCAGCCGCTGAAGAGGTCGCGAAGGGTCGCGCGCATCTCCTCGGGTTCGCGCCAGTTGTTGGTCGGCCCGGCGTCGGCCTCGTCCTCGGAGCAGATGAAGGTGCGGTCCTCGACCCGGGCCACGTCGCCGGGATCCGAGCGCGCGAGGTAGGAGTTCGGGCGCTTGGCGTCCGAGAGCTTCTCGAAGGTGCCGGCCTCGACCAGCTCGGCGCAGAGCTCGTCGTACTCCTCAGCGGAGCCGTCGCACCAGTGAACGGCATCGGGCTGGGCCAGCTCCGTCACCTCGTCAACCCACGCGCGCAGCTTGGCGTGGGAGGTCGCCGGGGCGGCGGTGGTATTGCTCGGCATGGGCTCCTCGGTCGTGGGCTAGGGCGGCGGTAAGGCTACCGACCGAGCACTTAGACTCAGACTTCAATGCGCTCATTCCTGCGCTTCGTGGCCTCGGTCCTCACGGTGAGCGGGGTGCTGCTGATCGCCGATGCCGGGGCCACGCTGGCCTGGCAGGAGCCCATCTCGTACGTGACGTCGCTCGTGCGCCAGAACGCGCTGGAAGCGGCGCTGGCGGACTCCCCCGAGCGGGTCCGCGACGGCAAGCCCCTCCCCGGCGACGCCATCGGCAAGATCACCCTGCCGACGCTCGACAAGTCATACCTGGTGGTGGAGGGCACCGACACCGGCGACCTGCGCAAGGGGCCGGGGCACTACGACGACACCCCGCTCCCCGGCCAGAGCGGCACGGTGGGCATCGCGGGCCACCGCACCACCCACGGCGCGCCCTTCCGCCCGATCGACAAGCTCGAGCGCGGCGACGAGATCATCGTCGACACGGTCGACGGGCGCTTCATCTACAGCGTCGAGAGGACGCGGATCGTGGACCCGACGGACCTGTCGGTGAAGAAAAGGGTGGGCTACGACCGCCTCATCCTCAGCGCCTGCCACCCCCTCTACAGCGCGGCGCAGCGGATCGTCGTCTTCGCGCGCTTCGAACGCCGAGAGGCCCCGAGGGTGACCTAGACCCTCTCGATCGTGGCCCCGCTGTCGTCGATCTCGGACTGGTCGCGCGACTCGAAGAACAGGACGAGTGCGACGACCAGGGCGAGGGACACGACCAGGACCGCGAGCCAGTACACGACCTTCCCCAGCACGCGGCGAGCCTAGCGGGCAGATGCCAGCCGGTGCCTACCGCGCCCGGCTCTACTCGACCGCGCCCTCCGCGGGCGGCGTCTCGCCGTTGCCGGGCTGCTTGCGCGGCACCAGCACCGCGCGCTTGAACTCGGCCACGAGCGTCCCGTCCTGGTTGAGCACGCGCGTGTGCACCTTGACCACGCCACGGTCCTGCTTGGAGCGCGAAGGCGTGACCTCGAGCACCTCGGACTCGCAGAACAGCGTGTCCCCGTGGAAGACCGGAGCGGGGTGCTTGTGCTCCTCGGTGGCCAGGTTGGCGATCGCCTTGCCCGACACGTCGCCGACCGACATCCCCAGCGCCAGCGAGTACACCAGCGGGCCCACGACGACGTTACGGCCCTGCTGCGACTGCGACGCGTACACGTCGTTGATGTGCAGCGGGTGGTGGTTCATGGTGAGAAGGCAGAACATGTGGTCGTCGGCCTCGGTCACCGTCTTGGCGGGCCAGTGCTCGTAGACGGCGCCGACCTCGAACTCCTCGAGGTAACGGCCGTACTGGCGAGCTCCTGAAGCCTCGCGCGTTGCTTGATCGGTATCCATGAGCGCGTCGAATCTAGCGACGAGCGTCCGACGCTAGCCTGAGCCCCTGATGCGCAACCCCAGAGACTTCTTCAAGCCGCTCTGCCAGGGCGCGCCCACGCCGCAGGCGGAGATCCCGTTCACGCCCTCGAGGATGATCCACTTCCTCGACTTCTCCAACGAGAAGATGGTCGCCAAGGCCGGCGACATCGCCCAGAAGACCGACATCCTGCTGGGCAACCTCGAGGACGCCATCCCGGTCGACCGCAAGGAGGCCGCGCGGGCCGGGCTCGTGAAGGCCGGCAGGGAGACCGACCTCGGCCAGACCGCGCTGTGGACCCGCGTCAACGCGCTCGACTCGCCGTGGGTGCTCGACGACCTGACCACGCTGGTCGGCGAGATCGGTGACCAGCTCGACGTGATCATGGTCCCCAAGGTCGAGGGGCCGTGGGACATCCACTACGTGGACCGCCTGCTCGCTCAGCTCGAGTCGCGCAACGGCATCCAGAAGCCGCTCCTGATCCACGCCATCCTCGAGACAGCGCTCGGTGTGGCCAACCTCGAGGAGATCGCCACCGCATCGCCGCGCCTGCAGGGCATGAGCTTCGGTCCGGCCGACCTCGCCGCCTCGCGCCGGATGAAGACCACGCGCGTGGGCGGCGGCCACCCCGGCTACCGGGTCATCGAGGATCCCGAGACCGGCGGCGAGGACTCGCCCCGCCACTCCTTCCAGCAGGATCCCTGGCACTACTCGATCGCGCGCATGGTCGACGCCTGCACCGCCGCGGGGATCCTGCCCTTCTACGGCCCCTACGGCGACATCAAGGACACCGAGGGCTGCGAGACCCAGTTCCGCTCGGCCTTCCTGCTGGGCTGCGTCGGCGCGTGGTCGCTGCATCCCGCCCAGATCGACATCGCCAAGAAGGTGTTCTCCCCGGACCCCGAGGAGGTCAAGTTCGCCAAGAAGGTGATCGAGGCCATCCCCGACGGCGCCGGAGTGCACATGATCGACGGTAAGATGCAGGATGACGCCACCTGGAAGCAGTGCAAGGTGATGGTCACCCTGGCCGAGCTGCTGGCCGAGAAGGACCCCGAGCTGGCCGAGGCCTACGACCTGAACGGCAGCGGTGACCACGGCGGCACGCTGCCGACCGAGTCGCCCGCACAGCCGTCCTCCCTGCCGAGCAGCGGCTGAGACCGGCGCTCCTCAGCCTCGGCATCGCCGCGGCCCTGCTGGGCGCCCCGGCCCAGGCTGCCGCCCGGCCGCTGCCCGACCTCGCGCCCACCTCGGTGCGGGCGCTGAGCTCGCAGGTTGCCCCCGGGGCGCTGTTCCGGGTGCGCGACCGCGTGCGAAATGTCGGCCGGGCGCGAAGCGGGGCGTTCTCGATGCGCTTCCTGCTCTCGAAGGACCGCCGCCGCGGGCGCGACACGGCCCTGCGCGGGGGCAGGCGGGTCGGCCGCCTGCGCCCGAGGCGCAGCTCGACACGGTCGACTCGGGTACGGGTCCCCGCCGGCCTGGCCCCCGGCCGCTACTGGGTCCTCGCCTGCGCCGACGCCCGGCGCCGGGTCAGGGAGCGCCGCGAGCGCAACAACTGCCGCGCCAGCTCGCGCAGGATCCTGGTCGCCGCCCCGGCGATCCCCAGCCCGCCGGCGCTCCCCGCTCCGCCCGCCTCCTCCCCCTCGCCGCCGGCCGGCCCCACCGGCACGCTGGTGGCGGCCGTCGGCGACGTGGCCTGCGACGCCTCGGACCCCGAGTACAACGGCGGCGAGGGCACGCTGTTCCGCTGCCGCCAGCGCCACGTGGCGCGGCTGGTGCCCGGGGCCGCGCGCTTCCTGGCCCTCGGCGACCTGCAGTACGAGCAGGGCACGGCGGCGCAGTTCGCGGGCTCCTGGAACATCGACTTCGGCGCCTTCAGGTCGATCACCCGGCCCGTGCCCGGCAACCACGAGTACCTGGACCCGGCCGGTGGCGCGAAGGGCTACTTCGACTACTTCAACGGGGCCGGCAACCAGAACGGCCCGGCGGGCGACCGCGCGGAGGGCTACTACAGCTTCGACGTCGGCGGCTGGCACGTGGTCGCCCTGAACTCGAACTGCGACTTCGTGAGCTGCGCCGCCGGTTCCGAGCAGGAGACCTGGTTGCGCTCCGACCTGGCCGCCCATCCCACCCGCTGCACCGCGGCGATGTGGCACCACCCGCTGTTCTCCAGCGTCACCGACCCCGACTCGGGCGCCCACCTCGGTGAAGAGCCGCGCGTTGCGCCCCTGTGGAAGGCGCTGCGGGAGGCGGGGGCCGAGCTGGTGCTGACCGGCCACTCGCATACGTACGAGCGCTTCGCGCCCATGACCGAGACCGGCACGTCCAGCGCCGCCGGGCTCCGCGAGATCGTCGTGGGCACCGGCGGCGAGGAGCATCACCCCATCCTCCCGGCCGGCGTATACGCCACCAGCCAGAGCCGCGACTTCCTCAACTTCGGGCTCCTGCGCCTGCGGCTCGACTCGGGGAGCTACAGCTGGGGCTTTGTGAACGAGTCGGGTGCGACGCAAGACTCGGGCAGCGCCGCCTGCCGCTGAGCCCGGACGTCTCCGGGGCGCACGTGGAGGCCGTCCCCCTTTCGGAGAATTCGTCAGCCGGCTGACGAATTCTCCGGGCCCCAGGGCCTGTTCCCGAGCTCGACCATCGACACGTCCGGCCGTCGATAGGGTTCCCGCCCGCCTATGAGGTTCTTCGAGTACGAGGCCCGTGAGATCGTCAAGCAGGCGGGCATCCCGACGACCGACTTCGGCTTCGCCACGTCCGCCGACCAGGCGAGGCCGATCGCCGAGCGAATCGGCGGCCCCACGGTCATCAAGTCCCAGGTCCTGACGGGCGGCCGCATGAAGGCCGGCGGCGTTCAGTTCGCCGACACGGCCGACGAGGCCGCCCAGCACGCCGAGAAGGTGCTGAACCTGGAGATCAACGGCCACCAGCCCCGCGGCGTGCTGGTGGACACCCGCGCGGAGGTCAAGCAGGAGTACTACGCGGGGGTTGTCTGGGACGGGATCCGCAAGCAGCCGGTCCTGCTCTTCTCCGACATGGGCGGCATCGACATCGAGGAGGTCGCCGAGCAGCACCCCGACCACGTCGGCCGTGCCCACTTCTCGACGCTGCGTCCCTTCAGCGACTTCCAGGCCAAGGAGGTCATCGCCTCGATCGGCGTCAGCGGGCGCCCGCTCCAGCGCCTCACGCCGATCCTCACGCGGCTGGCGAAGCTCTTCCTCGAGCGCGACATGACCCTGGCCGAGATCAACCCGCTGGGCGAGCTCGCCGACGGCCGTTTCGTGGCCCTGGACGCCCACATGGACATGGAGAACGAGGCCCGCCCGCGCCAGCAGCAGCTGCTGGAGGACCTCGGCATCGGCGACGAGGAGACTCGCCAGGCCCGCGAGCCCACCGAGTTCGAGCTGGCCGGCGAGGAGGTCGACGGGATGGACCACCGCGGCGTGGCCGGCAACGTCACCGAGTTCGATGGCAACCTCGGCCTGGTGATCGGCGCCGGCGGCGGCTCGCTCACGCTCTTCGACGCGGTCCGCGCCCACGGCGGCGACCCGGCCAACTACTGCGAGATCGGCGGCAACCCCTCCGTCCGCAAGGCGGCCGGCCTGGCCAGGCTGGTGCTCGAGAAGCCCGGCGTGGACAAGATCGCGGTGATGATGTCGATCGTCTCCAACACCCGCGTCGACATCGTCGCCCGCGGCGTGGTCAAGGCCTGTCTGGAGCTGGGCCACGACCCGGCGGAGAAGATCGCGATCTTCCGCATCCCCGGCGCCTGGGAGGAGGAGGGCTTCAAGATCCTCGACAAGTACGGCGTCGAGTACACCGACCGCTCGGTGTCCATGCACGAGGCGGCGCGGCGCGCGGTGGAGAAGATCCAGGGCTCGGCCGACGGCGGCGCCGACCCCTCCGAGATGCGCCAGACGACGAGCGAGGTCGGCGCGGAGAGCGAGCCCGCGTGAGCATCCTGCTCGATTCCGAGACGACGTTCATCGTCCAGGGGATCACCGGCCGCGAGGCCGTGAACCTCACGCGCGAGTGCCTCGACTACGGCACGGGCGCCAAGGTCGTGGGCGGCGTGACCCCGGGCCGCCTGGGCCGCGAGGTCCACGGCGTGCCGGTGTTCGACACCGTCGCCCAGGCCGTCGAGCACCACGGCGGGCCGATCGACGGCTCGGTCGTCACCGTCCCGCCCGCCTTCACCAAGGACGCCGTGCTGGAGGCCATCGAGCACGACGTCAAGCTGATCGTGATCGTGACCGAGCGCATCCCGCGCTCGGACGTGGCGCAGATGGTCGAGCGCGCGAACGAGAAGGGCGCCCGCATCATCGGCCCCAACTGCCTCGGCGTGATCGTGCCCGACGTGATCAAGATGGGCGGGATCGGCGGCCCCGCCAAGGATGCCGCCAAGGCCTACACCCCCGGCCCTGTCGGGGTCATCTCCCGCAGCGGCGGCATGACGACCGAGATGTCCTCCACGCTCACCGCCGCCGGGCTCGGCCAGTCCACGGCGGTCTCCATCGGCGGCGACGCGATCATCGGCTCCTCCTACGCCGAGCTGATGCCGCTGTTCGAGGCCGACGAGCAGACGCAGGCGATCGTCATCTACACCGAGCCGGGAGGCCGAATGGAGGCCGAGCTGGCCGCGTGGGTCAAGGAGAACGACAGCCGCCTGCCCATCGTCGCCTTCATGGCCGGCCGCTTCATGGACGAGATGCCGGGCATGAGCTTCGGCCACGCGGGCACGATCGTGGAGGGCAAGGAGGACACCGCGTCCGAGAAGATCGCGCGCCTCGGCGAGGCGGGCATCCAGGTGGCCGAGGAGATCTCCGAGATCCCCGAGCTCGTCAAGAACCGGATCGGGGTGACCGCCTGATGGCCGGAACGTTCATCGACGTCGAGCTCACCCCCGAGACCCGCGACAACGCGGAGCTGGCCCAGAAGCTGGAGGACGCGTGCCCGGTCGACATCTTCGCCGCGCGCGACGGCCGCACGGAGATCGTGGAGAAGAACCTCGACGAGTGCGTGCTCTGCGAGCTGTGCGTGAACGCGGCGCCGGCCGGCGCCGTGCGCGTGCTCAAGCTGTACGACGGCACCGCGCTCGAGCGATAGCCGCGTGAAGGTCTACCTCGCTCGCCACGGCGAGACGGAGTGGAGTCTCTCCAAGCAGCACACCGGCCGCACCGACATCCCCCTGACCGACAACGGGCACCGGCAGGCCGAGGCGCTGCGGCGGCTGTTCGCCGACCGTCCGGTCGAGAAGGCCTACACCAGCCCGCTGTCGCGCTCGGTGGAGACGGCCCGTCTGGCCGGCTTCGAGCACGCCGAGCGTCGGGACGAGCTGCTCGAGTTCGACTACGGCGAGTACGAGGGCGCCACAACGGCCCAGATCCGCGCCGAGCGGCCCGACTGGTACCTGTGGCGCGACGGCTGTCCCGGCGGCGAGACGCCGGCCGAGGTGGCCGAGCGGGTCGGCCGCCTGATCGACGAGCTGTGCGAGGGCGGCGTCGACGCCGCCCTGTTCGGGCACGGGCACGTGCTGCGAGCGCTGGCCGCGCGCTGGCTGGGCCTCGCCCCCGAAGGCGGGGGGCTGTTCGCGCTGGAGACCGCGACGCTGAGCAGCCTCGGCTACGAGCGTGAGGTGCCGGTCATGTGGGGCTGGAACCAGCGCTGGGAGGGTTCCGGGCTACCCCAAAACGGGGACTAGCCATACGGCCGCTCTTCAAGGGGCAGGGGCCTTGACCGACCAAACGCACACCCTGGACGTCCCGCCCGGGCTGCCCCTGCCCCTCGTGCGGGACTTCCTGGGCGGGATCGACAGCCACCTGCCCTCCTCCACGCGCGAGGGCCTAGCCCTTGTCACCACCGAAGTGGTGTCCAACGCCATGCGCCACGGGGGCCAGCCGATCAGGCTCGAGATCGTCCCGCTCGCCGGGACCGTGAGGGTGGTGGTCCGCAGCCAGGGCGGCGAGTTCGGCTGGAATGGGCGGCCGAGGATGGCCGGCCAGGTCGGGGGCTGGGGCCTGGTGATCGTCAACCGCCTGGCCGACCGCTGGGGCATCCGCCGCGTCGACGACTCCAACGAGGTCTGGCTCGAGATCGACCACTGAGCCAGCAGGCCAAGGGGTACGTACGGTCAGGGCATGCCCGAGCTACCCGAGGTCGAGCGCGCCCGCGCGAGCATCGAGAAGCGAGCGCTCGGGCGCGAGATAGCGCGGGTGGACGACGGCGACACCTGGGTCTGCCGCCCGCATGCGCCCGGCGAGCTGGACGCGGCCCTGCGCGGGGCCAGGCTCACCGAGGCCCACCGGTGCGGCAAGGCGATGTGGGTGGAGAGCGACCGCGGCCCGGTCCTCGGCCTGCACCTGGGCATGGCAGGACGCATCGTGGTCGACGGAGAGCCGGCCGCCAACGGCTGGGACCGCTTCACGATCGAGTTCGCCGACGGGGGTCGCCTCACGCTGCGCGACAAGCGGCGTTTGGGCCGCGCCGTGCTCGAACCGGACCTGAGCACGCTCGGCCCCGATGCCGCCGAGGTCGGTCGCAACGTGTTTCGCACGCGCGTCGGCCGCGGCTCGGCACCCGTGAAGGCGCGCATCATGGACCAGTCGGTGATCTCCGGCGTGGGCAACCTGCTGGCCGACGAGGCGCTGTGGCGCGCAGGCCTCTCCCCCCTGCGTCCGGCCGGCGACTTGAGCGAGGTGGAGCTCGACCAGCTGCGACGGGAGCTGCGCGCGGCCACGCGCCGGGCCATCCGCCGCGGCGGCGTCCACACCGGCGACCTGATCCCCGCCCGCCGGCGCGGGGGCGACTGCCCGCGCTGCGGGGCGCCGCTGGAGCGCGAGTCGGTGGGCGGGCGCACCACCTACTGGTGTCCGAGGGAGCAGGGGTAGACCGGCAGCCGCGGAGCGATCAGGCCGGGCCGCGGTTCAGGCCGGGCCGCGGGCGCGCTGGCGCTGGATGACGTTTCCCAGCAGCTTGATCACGCCCGGCTCGCCCGTCACCTTCACGTAGCCGCGTTCGTAGGCGCGGACCCACTGGCTCAGCCGGCCGTCCTCCGCCAGCTCGTTGAACTTCGGCCGGTGCACCTCCACCTGCACGCGGGCGTCGGCCGCGGGGTCGCGGTCGATCTTCGGACCGGGCACCTCCACGCGCCAGATCGGGGCATCGCCACCGTGGGTGGGGAGCTCGACCTTCATCACCAGCGTCAGCTGCGCGAGCGCGGGCACCTCAAGCGCCAGGTTCTCCAGAACCTTGGCGATAAGTACCTTCGTGTCGCTGGCGGCCATGGGCCGCCGACTCTAGCTGTGCGGGTCCTTCCGGGCGGAAGGCGCGAATCAGATCTTGTTGCGCTGAAGCAGCTTCTTGCCGATGACCATGCGCTGGATCTCCGAGGTGCCCTCGCCGATCAGCAGCAGCGGCGCGTCGCGGTAGAGCCGCTCGATCTCGTACTCCTTGGAGTAGCCGTAGCCGCCGTGGATGCGGAAGGCCTCCTCGACGACCTCCTTGCCGGTCTCCGACGCGAACAGCTTGGCCATTCCGGCCTCTATGTCCGAGCGCTCGCCCGAGTCCTTCATGCGAGCGGCCTTGAGCGTCAGCAGCCGGGCGGCCTCGACCTTGGTGCCCATGTCGGCGAGCTTGAACTGGATCGCCTGGTGGGCCGATATCGGCTTGCCGAAGGTCTTTCGCTCCTGCGAGTAGCGCAGGGCCAGCTCCAGCGCGCGCTGGGCGATGCCCACGCCGCGCGCGGCCACGTTGACCCGGCCGACCTCGAGCGCGTCCATCATCTGGACGAAGCCCTGGCCGACGCCCTCCTCGCCCCCGAGCACGCGGTCGTTGGAGCACCTGTAGCCGTCGTAGACCAGCTCGGTGGACTCGACGCCCTTGTAGCCCATCTTCTTGATCTGGGGCGGGATGGTCAGGCCGGCGAAGTCGCCCGAGTTCTCCGACGCGCCGGGTTCCTTCTCGGTGATGAAGCAGGTCATGCCCTTGTAGGGCGGGTCGGCCTGCGGGTCGGTCTTCATCAGCACGAAGACCAGGCCGGAGCGCAGGCCGTTGGTGACCCACATCTTCTGCCCGTTGAGCTCCCAGCCGCCGTCGACCTGCTTGGCGCTGCCCTTGATGCCCTGGACGTCGGATCCGACCTCGGGCTCGGAGAGCGAGAACGCGGCCCGGATCTCGCCGGTGGCCATGCGCGGCAGGAACTCCTGCTTCTGCTCCTCGGAGCCGAACTTCATCAGCAGGTAGTAGCCGATGAAGTGGGTGTTGACGATGCCCGAGACCGAGATCCAGCCCCGCGAGAGCTCCTCGACGATCATCGCGTAGGTGGTGAGGTCGAGGCCCATCCCGCCGTACTCCTCGGGGATGGTCACGCCGAACAGCCCGAGCTCCTTCATCTGCTCGACCACCGCGTCCGGGAACTTGTCCTCGTGGTCGTGCTCCTCGGCGATGGGGATGACCTGCTCGTCGACGAACTGGCGCACCATGTCGGTGATCGCCTTCTGCTCGTCGGTCTTGTCGCTGTACTGGCTCTCGGCTACGGCCATGGGTTCAGGGGACGCTCCAGGGGGTCTGAGTCGGGGGGCTCGGGCGCCGTCCGAGGATAGCTGCGGGCGGGCCTGGGGCTGGTCAGCGCTCGACCGCCTCGACCCAGTCCAGCCGCTGGCCGCAGAGGGAGCGCGCCCTGCTGGGCGGGACGAAGGAGACCGGGCGGTTGGCCGTCTCGCGGCCCAGGACCAGCGGTCCCGCCGAGGCGGCCTCCCCCGCGCTGCCGGGGTGCAGGTCCGCTCCGTGGTAGCGCAGCACCACCTCGT
>DATHAQ010000026.1:0-2040 GCA_035296565.1 Thermoleophilaceae bacterium | reverse complement strand
TGCAGACCTCCTCGTAGGTCGGGTTCCGCGTGTAGCCGCCCGCGTACCCCGCCGCCGTCGTGTAGACGCCGGGCGCCTGCCAGAAGCCGCGCTCGGCCCCCCAGAAGCAGCCCATGCCGAAGATTGCCGTCTCAACGCCCGCGGGGAAGGGCGGCTCGAGCGGCGTCCCGAGCACGAAGTGGGTGTCGGGCACGCGGAATGGGCGGGCGTCGCGGCCGGGGAGGGCGTCGGCCGGCTCCGGTATCGCGGTCTTGTCGCGGAAGAGGAAGCTCATGGTGCTTTGAAGGGTAACGTCCGCTTTGTGGTCGAACTCGACTATTTCGCGCCAGACCTCAAGGGCCAGCGCTTCCACGAGAGGATGGACAAGCTCCGCGCCGAGACCTGGCTCGCCACCTCGCCGCTCGGTTACTTCGTGCTTGATCGCGATGCCGCCACGTTCTTCCTCCGCACGAAGAGCGCCACCTTTCCTGGACTGCGCATCGCGGAGATGTTCGGAGTCGAGGAGGGGCCGCTGCTCGAGCAGATGCGCCGCAACATCCTTCACATCAACGGGGACGGGCACCGGCGCCTGCGCAACCTGGTGAACCCGGCCTTCACGCCGCGCGCCACGGAGCGCTGGCGGCCCGCCATGCGGGAGTTCCTCACGCAGCTCTGGGAGCCGCTCGAGGGGAGCGGCCGGTGCGAGTTCGTGGCCGACTTCGCCAAGCCCTACCCGTCGCTCACGATCGCCACGGTGATGGGCGCCCCGCTGGGGGACGCGCCGAAGCTGCACGAGTGGTCGAACCTGATCCAGCGCCAGTTCGACCCACCCAGCCTGATGAACGGGCGCGAGGCGATAGAGCGGGCCTGCGAGGAGTTCTACGAGTGGGCCGGAGCCCTGATCGAGCGCCGCAAGGACGACCCGGGCGAGGACCTGATCTCCACGCTGATCGTCGCGTCGCACGAGGGCGACCGCCTCGACGACGCGGAGTGTATGAACCTCGTGCTCAACGTGCTGGTGGGTGGGGTGGACACCACGCAGTCACAGCTCGCCCATGGCCTGCGCGTGTTCGCGGAGCACCCGGACCAGTGGGAGCTGCTCGCCGAGCGCCCCGAACTCGCGCCCGCCGCGGTCGAGGAGCTGCTCCGCTTCGAGCCGATCACGCCCTTCACCGCGCGCCTGCTTCACGAGGAGGTGGAGTACCGGGGCGTCACGTTCCCCGCCGACAGCATCGTGATGGTGTGCTCGTTCGCAGGCAATCGCGACGGAGTCGACGGCGACGCCGAGGCGTTCGACATCACCGCCGATCGCGGCGAAGCCAAGCCGCTCACGTTCGGTGCCGGCATCCACTACTGCCTCGGGGCGAACCTCGCGCGCGCCGAGCTCCAGGAGGCGCTCTCGTTCCTGCCCGGGCGCATGCCTGGCCTGGCGCTCGACGACGAGCCGCAGCTCGGCTCGATCCACGGCATCTACGGACTGGAGCGGCTGCCGCTGCGATGGAGCTAGGGCTCGCAATCCTGCTCACCGACTACTCGATCCAGCCGGCGCGGCTCGCGGCATTGGCCGAGGAGCGCGACTTCGAGTCGCTGTTCTTGGCGGAGCACACGCACATCCCGACGAGCCGCGACACCCCCTATCCCGGCGGTGCGGAGCTCCCCCGCGAGTACAGCCACACGGTCGACCCGTTCGTGGGACTCAGCGCCGCGGCGACCGCGACCGAGCGCCTGAAGGTGGGCACGGGGGTCTGCCTCGTTACGGAACGCGACCCGATCGTGACGGCCAAGGAGGTGGCCACGCTCGACCACGTGTCCGGCGGTCGCGTTTTCTTTGGCGTAGGCGCGGGTTGGAACAAGGAGGAGATGCGGAATCACGGCACCGATCCGCGCAGGCGCTGGTCCGTGATGCGGGAGCGGGTAGAGGCGATGAAGGCCATCTGGACCCAGGAGCAGGCCGAGTACCACGGTCGCTTCGTGGACTTCGACCCGATCTCGTCGTGGCCGAAGCCGGTGCAGAAGCCACACCCGCCTGTGCTCGTCGGCGGGGTCGGCGACAAGGTGCTC
>DATHAQ010000025.1:0-37545 GCA_035296565.1 Thermoleophilaceae bacterium | reverse complement strand
CACCTCCACGCGGTCGACCCAGTCGGGGAAGTGGTCGGACGCGTGCTGCTGGAAGAAGCCCTTGTCCTCGATGCCCCGCGGGTAGACGTTGAGGTTCAGCGGGCGGTCGCGAAGGTGGGGAAGGGCAAGCTCCGCGACCGCCGCGTAGTAATCGGCCAGGCCGGCCTTGGTCAACCCGGTCTGCGGGAACAGCACCTTGTCCGAGCTGGAGATCCTGACCTCGCGGCGGCCCACCTTCATCGGCTCATAGACTGCCCGATCCATGCCGGTGGACGACAGCGCGAAGGGAAAGTCGTTCCCCCCCTTCGAGTACGAGGTGGGCAAGGAGAAGATCGCCGAGTACGCACGCGCGGTATGCGAGGACAACCCCGTCTACTTCGAGCGCGACAAGGCAAAGGAGGCCGGCTTCCGGGACATCCCCGCGCCGCCGATGTTCGCCGTGGTCTACTCGGCGGGCGCGATGGGCCCGGCGATCACCGACCCCGAGGTGGGGATCAACCTGATGGCGATGGTGCACGGAGGCCAGGAGTTCTCCTGGGGCGAGCCGGTCTGCGCCGGGGACACCATCACCACCACGGCCGAGGTGGCCGACATCTCCGAGCAGGACGGCAAGGGCTTCTACGTCTTCGAGTCGGTGTCCAAGAACCAGGACGGCGACGAGGTCGTCCGCGGCACGTGGACCAACATCGTGAGAGGGGTCTGAGGTGAAGCAGGGCGACGAGATCCCCGAGCTGGCGGTCACGCCCGACAAGTACCTGCCGCACCGCTATGCCGGGGCGTCGGGCGACTTCAACCCGATCCACATCGACAACGAGTTCGCCCAGCAGGTCGGCCTGCCCCGCAACATCCTCCACGGCCTCTACTCGATGGCCCAGGTGGCGCGCGCCAACGCCGCCGCGGCTGGCGGCGACCCACGCTCGCTGCGGCGCCTGAAGGTGCAGTTCCGCGGCATGGGCGTGCCCGAGTCGGAGATCAAGGTGACCGGGAGGGTTCGCGAGGAGAGCGACGGCACGGTGATCGTCGACACCGAGGCCACCCAGGAGATGAACAAGATCATCCGCAACGCGGAAGCCGAGCTGCAGCCTTCCTGATAGGGGGGGTCGTCCGTCTTCCCGCCGGGCTCGGCGCCCCCCAAATAGCCTTAGTGGGCGTGGAGGTAACGCCCCGTCAGAGCTTCATCCTGCGCAAGGTCGTCGAGGTCCACGTGGACTCCGACCAGCCCGTGGGTTCGAAGGCGCTCTCCGCGCTGGACGAGATCCCCTGGGGCTCCTCGACGGTCCGCTACGAGCTCGCTCGCCTCGAGGAGGCGGGCCTGCTGGCCCACCCGTACACCTCGGCCGGCCGGGTGCCCACCGACGTCGGCTACCGCCGCTACGTCGACGACCTGATCGAGAACGGCCTGCCCGCACCGCGGCCTGTCGTCGAGCTGCGCGACGCCCGTCGCGAAGTCGACGAGGCGATGCGCTCCACGACCGAGCAGCTCTCGCAGGTGACGAACCTGTTGGCCCTGGTCTCCGCGCCGCCGATCGAGACGGCCACCGTCAAGCGCGTGGAGGTCCTCCTCCTGCAGCCCCAGGTCGCGATGGTCGTGATCATCACGTCAACGGGTGGGGTGACCAAGCGCGTGGTCTCCTACGACTCGCCCGTCGACCCCGGCCTCGTGGACTGGGCGGTCAGCTACCTCAACGAGGCCCTGGGCGGCGTCGAGGTCGGCGGCCGGCGCATGCACTCCCGGCTCAACGATCCCGACCTGCCCGGCTCCGAGCGCGAGTTCCTCGCCACACTGGCTCCTGCCTTCCTCGAGCTCGAGGAGTCTGCTGCGGACACCCTGTTCGTAGACGGCACGGCCCGGCTGCTGACCGAGCACCGCGTGCAGGAGCTGTCCCAGCTCGCCGACTTGCTGGGCGCCCTGGAGCACCGCGTGGCGCTGTTGACGGTGCTGCGCGACTCGCTGACCGAGCCCAGCGTCTACCTGCGCATCGGCCGCGAGAACCGTGCCCCCGAGCTGCAGTCGCTCTCGATGGTGGCGGCCAACTACGGAATCGCTCGTCGTAACCTCGGCGCGGTCAGCGTCATCGGGCCGACGCGCATGGACTACGGCTCGGCGATCGGCGCGGTGCGCCACGCCGCCGCGGAGCTCTCGCGCTTCGTCGAGGAGGTCTACGCCGAGTGAAGCGCGACCCCTACGAGGTGCTCGGCGTGGCGCGCGACGCCCCCGAGCGAGAGATCAAGAAGACCTTCCGCGGCCTGGCCCGCACCTTGCACCCGGACGTCAACACCGACGACCCGAACGCCGAGGAGCACTTCAAGGAGGCCGCCGAGGCCTACGAGATCCTCTCCGACCCCGAGCGGCGTCGCATCTATGACCGCTACGGCCACGAGGGGCTGCAGTCGCAGGGCTACTCCTCACAGGCCCACGGCTTCGGCTCGTTCGCGGACATCTTCGACGCCTTCTTCGGCGGCGACCCCTTCGGCGGCGCCGGCGCTCGCGGCAGCCGCGTGCAAGGCGGCGACACGGCGGTCGAGGTCGAGCTCTCGCTCGAGGAGGCGGCCCGCGGCACCGACGTCGAGGTCACCTACGAGCTTGTCGGGGCCTGCGAGCGCTGCCAGGGCAACGGGGCCGAGCCCGGCACGCCGATCGAGACCTGCGAGCGCTGCGGCGGAAGCGGGCAGCTGCGCGCGGTGTCCCAGACGGCGTTCGGGCAGCTGGTGCGCGCCACCGCCTGCGACGTCTGCAGTGGCGACGGGAAGGTCGCGCGGACCCCGTGCACGGAGTGCGGTGGCCGCGGCCGCAAGGCCCAGCGCCGCACCCTGAGCGTCGACATACCGCCGGGGATCGCCGACGAGCAGCGCATCCGCCTCGGCGGGCGCGGCCACGCCGGCGAGCGCGGCGGGGCGGCGGGCGACCTCTACGTGGTCGTCCGCGTGACCGCCGACGAGCGCTTCCTGCGCGAGGGCAACGACCTGATCACGCTCGTTGACGTGCCGGCGCCGGCCGCGGCGCTGGGGGCCACCGTCACCGTGCCCACCCTGGACGGCGACGAGGAGCTCGAGGTCGAGCCCGGGACCCAGCCAGGAACGATCGTGACCCTGCGCGGCCGGGGCATGCCGGCGGTGGGACGGGGCCGCAAGGGCGACCAGCAGGTCGTCCTCAACGTGGTCGTTCCGCGCAACCTCGAACCGCGCCAGCGCGAGCTCCTGGAGGAGCTGCGCGGCAGCCTGAGCGAGGAGAACCTCCAGCCGCCCGAGGACGAGTCGCTGTTCTCGCGCGTGCGCCGGGCGCTGCGCTGACAGGCGAGGAGCCCAGGCCGAGCGCCGGTGGGCCGAGCACCGCAGGCTCCGCGATCATCCGGCTGGCCGTCCGCGCGCCGGCCGAGGCGGCGGAAGAGGTCTTGGCCGCCTTGCTGGAGCTGGCGCCCGGCGGAGTCGAGCAGGTCGACCTGCCGAGTGGGGTCGAGTACGCCGTCTATGGCGCGCCCGGCGAGCTGCCGGCCCTGGCGGAGGGCGAGGCCGAGGTGGGCGGCGTGCTCGTGACGGTCAGCGGCACGGAGGTTGCCGGCGACTGGGCCGAGCGCTGGCGGTGCTTCCACGAGCCGGTGTTGGTGGGCGGGCGCCTGTGGGTGCGCCCACCGTGGTCGCCCCCGCCGGCCGAGGACGGCATGATCGACCTCTGCGTGGACCCGGGCCAGGCGTTCGGCACAGGCGCGCACCCCACCACCCGGCTGTCGCTGGAGCTCCTGTTGGATCTGGATCCGCAGGGCTCGTTCGCCGACCTGGGCTGCGGCTCCGGCGTACTGGCTATCGCGGCGGCGAAGCTCGGCTTCGGCCCGGTCATCGCCGTAGACCACGAACGGGCGGCGGTCGAGGCCACCGCCGAGAACGCCGCTGCCAACGGCGTGACGCTCGAGCGCGTCGAGCGCTGGGATCTCCGCCGCGAGCCCGCGCCCGCGGCCGAGGTGATGGCCGCCAACCTGACCCGCCCTCTGCTCCTGGAGGTCGCGGCGCGCATGGCTCGAGCGCCGACCGAGCTGGTCGTGTCCGGCCTCTTGGAGCACGAAGCCGATGAGGTCGCGGCGGCGTTCGCGCCGCTGCGGCCCCGCGCCCGGCTGGCCGACAGGGGCTGGGCCGCGCTGGCCCTGAGCGCCTAGCTAGCCCAGCGCCCGCTGCGACAGCACACCGGCGACCTCTTGCCACCACGCGCGCGACTCCGCACTCTGGGCGCGCGAGATGCGCTCGCGGCAGTAGCGGAACACCTGGCGCGGGCCGCCCACCGCCACGATGCCGTCACCGGTGACCGCGTAGCGCCCGTCCTCGAGCTGGACCAGCGACCCGGGCGCGCCCCGCCGGGTGCGCAGCTTGCGGCCCACCGTGGCGCCCTCGACCTTCTCCGGAGCCCCCGGGTCACCGGCGGCCTCGGGCCAGGGCAGCACGCTGAAAACGGCGCGGTGCGCGCGAACTCCCGACAGCACCGGCGCCGGGACGGCTATCGGGCCCTCGCGCCAGCGGTCGAACAGGCCCTCCACATCGTCGCGCACCTTCTGGCGAACGAGGATGTGCAGGCGGTCGCCGGACTCGATCTGGGTCGAGCCACGCGGCAGCAGCGCCTCCCCATCGCGGACGAGGACGTTGACCAGCGCGTCCCGGGGCAACCCCAGCTCGTTGACCACCCGGCCCACGATGGCGTCGTTCGCACCCACCGGGAACTCGAGCACCTCGGCGCCCAGCTCCTGGATCATCCCCACCTCGACCAGCGGTCGCGACAGCGCGGGTTCGGCGCTCGTGACCCCCAGCGCGCGGGCCAGCGGCTCGAACGTCGCCCCCTGCAGCAGCGCGGAGATCAGGACCACGAAGAAGACGAGGTTGAGAAAGCGGCCGGCCTCCGGGATGCCCTCGATGACCGGGAAGGTGGCGAACACCACCGGCAGCGCGCCGCGTAGCCCCGCCCAGCTGATGAGCGCCACGTCGCGGGGCGGGAAGCGCCCAACGCGCGTGGCGATGAAGGCCGCAATCGGCCGCGCCACCAGGAGCAGCACCGCGGTGAGGATCAACCCGTCGACCGCGACGTCGCCGAGCTCCCTGGGGAAGACGAGCAGCCCGAGCGTCAGGAACAGGGCGATCTGGGCGACCCAGGCCACCCCCGCGTGGAAGTCCTCGACCGTGCGCTTGCCGGGGATCCGCGCGCTCCCCATGACCAGCCCGGCCAGGTAGACGGCCAGGAACCCCGAGCCGTGCAGCACGTCGGCGAGCCCGAAGGCGATGCCGGCGGTCGCGATGGACGCGACCGGATAGAGGCCCGAGGTCGCGAAGGAGACACGCCTGAAGGCGGCGATGGCGGCGATCCCCACACCTGCGCCGACCACGGCGCCGATCGGCAGCTGAATGACGCCGAGCGCGACCAGGTCGACGAGCCCGAAGTCGGGCTCCTGGATCCACTCGATGAACCCGAGCACCAGGATCACCGCGACGGGGTCGTTGAGCCCCGACTCGGCCTCCAGCGTGCGCGCGAGGCGCCGTTTGAGGCTCGAGCCGCGCAGCACCGAGAAGATCGCGGCGCTGTCGGTACCGGCCACGATCGAGCCCAGCAGGAATCCCTCGAGCCAGCTGAGGCCCAGCAGCAGGTGGGCGGCGATCCCGGTGAGAACCGCCGTGACGATCGTTCCGATCGTCGCCAGGGACAGGCTCGGCGCCACCACGCTGCGGATGTCGTCCCAGCCGGCCACCAGGCCGCCCTCGAACAGGATCAGGGCCAGCGCGATGATCCCGATCGTGCGCGCGAGCTCTACGTCGGCGTCGTTGCCGCCGAAGTGGATCAGGCCGAGGCCGTCGGAGCCCAGCAGCATGCCCAGGCCCAGGAACAGCACCAGGCCCGGGACCCGCAGGCGCCCGGCGGCCAGCGCCGCGCCGATGCCGGCGGCCAGCATGACGCCGGCCGCCAGGATGAGGCCGCCATCGCTCACCTGATTGCGCCTACGCCGACGGCGGGTCGGCCTGCCGCTCGGCCAGGTCGGCGAGGCCCCACAGGTCGCGCCACTCGTGATCGGGGCGCCCGTTGCCGGGCGCCGGCTCGAGGTGGCGGTTCACCCAGGCCGTCTGCATCCCGAGCTTCTGGGCGGGGCCGATGTCGTACTTGAACCCAAAGGCGACGTGGAGCACCCGGCTGGGCGGCACCCTGATCAGGTCGAGCGCGCGGCGAAAGGGGGCGAGACCGGGCTTGTACTCCTTGACGTCCTCGGCCACGACGACCTCGTCGAACTCGATCCCGTCGAGCTGGCGCAGCGTATGGCTCATGATCGCGCGGTCGGTGTTGGAGATGATCACCACCCCGATGCCGGCCTCCTTGACCTTCTTCAGGGCGGGGACCGTGTCGGGGAAGGGCTGCCAGGAGCGCATGCTGTCGCACAGCTCGTGCCCGTGGTGCTCGTTCCAGCGGTGTCCGCGCTGGCCCGCCCACTCCGAGAGGCTGTCGGACAGCACCTCGCGGTAAGGCCGGTAGGGCCGCAGCCGCTCGAACTGCAGCTCCTCCCAGTGCTCACGCAGGACCCTCCCCGGCTCGGGATCGCTGTCGCCGCAGCGGCGCGCGAGGTCGTACAGGAACGCCGCGACGCCGCCCTCCCAGTCGACGAGGGTGCCGTAGCAATCGAAGGTGGCGACCCGGATCGGTGCACCTACACTCTGTTCGTGGCCGTTCTCCAACAGGTGCAGGATGACGCAGCCGCCGCCCTGAAGGCCGGCGACCGCGAACGCGCGGGCGCGCTGCGCCTGATCGTGTCCGAGCTCCAGAAGGCGGAGAAGGAGGGCGCCTCGGACGAGATCGCGGTGCTGCAGCGCGAGCGCAAGCGGCGCGTCGAGGCCGCCGAGGCCTACGAGAAGGCCGGCCGCGGCGACCTGGCCGAGGGCGAGCGCCGCGAGGTCGAGCTGATCGAGCCCTACCTGCCCGCACAGCTCGGCGAGGACGAGTTGGCCGCGCTCGTCGACGACGCGGTCGCGCATACCGGCGCCACCTCGCCGGCGGACATGGGCCAGGTGATGGGCACGGTGATGCCCAAGGTCGGGGGGCGCGCCGACGGCAAGCGCGTGAGCGCCGCGGTCAAGGAGCGTCTGCAGCAGTAGTGCGCACGCAGCTGGAGCTCTCCGATGAGGTCGCCACCGAGCTGGCCGGGCCCGGGGACGTTGTGATGAAGACGCTGGAGGAGCACCTCGGCTGCGAGGTCTTCCTGCGCGGCAACGTGCTCACGCTCGACGGCGAGGATTCGGCGGTCGAGGCCGGCGCCGAGGTGGTGCGCGAGATCTCCGACCTGGTGCGGCAGGGCCACGAGATTGCGCCGGGCACGATCGAGGCCGTGGCCGGCGCGCTGGATCGTCACGAGAGCCCGGGCCGCATCCTCGAGGACGTCGTGTGGCGCCATCGCTCGCTGCGTGTCGCGCCCAAGACGGTCAACCAGAAGCGCTACGTGGACGCCATCCGCGGGAACACGGTCACGGTGGGAATCGGCCCCGCGGGCACCGGCAAATCGTTCCTGGCGGTGGCGATGGCGGTGGCCGCGCTGTCGCGGCGCGAGGTCAACCGGATCGTGCTCACGCGCCCGGCGGTCGAGGCCGGCGAGCGGCTCGGCTTCTTGCCCGGCGACCTGATGCAGAAGGTCGACCCCTACCTGCGCCCGCTGTTCGACGCCCTCTACGCGATGCTCGAGCCCGAGCGCGTCAACCAGCACCTGGAGCGCGGCGTGATCGAGGTGGCCCCGCTGGCCTTCATGCGCGGCCGCAGCCTCAACGACGCCTTCGTGATCCTCGACGAGGCCCAAAACACCAGCCCCGAGCAGATGAAGATGTTCCTCACCCGGCTCGGGTTCAATTCGAAGATGGTGGTCACCGGCGACGTCACGCAGATGGACCTGCCTCGCGACCAGCGCTCGGGCCTGGTGGTGATCGGAGACATCCTCGAGACGGTCGAGGGCATCGAGTTCGTGCGCTTCGGCGGCGAGGACGTGGTGCGCCACAAGCTGGTGCAGCGCATCGTCGCGGCCTACGACGCCTACGCGCAGAGCCAGGCCCCCGGCCTGCGCCAGGCCCGCTGATCGAGCTCGAGCTCATAGACGCGCCCGAGGATCTGCGCGGGCCGGCGATGGCGGCGCTCGGAGCAGCCGGCGTGGCCGAGGGGCACCTGGCGATCGCGCTGGTCGACCCCGACCGCATCCGCGAGCTCAACCGCGAGCACCGCGGCCGCGACGCCCCGACCGACGTCCTGTCGTTCCCCATCGACCTGGGGCCGCCCGAGCTCGGCGACGTGGTGATCTGCCCCGAGCACACCGAGGACCTGACCGAGGCGACCGTTCACGGCGTGCTGCACCTGTGCGGCATGGACCACGAGTCCGACTCGGGCGAGATGCTCGAGCTCCAGGCCAAGGTTCTGACCGCCCTCGGTACGGGGTGAGCGCTCCGCGTTCACCCCTCTCGCGTACCCGCGCAGGCTTCGTGGCGCTGGCCGGCCGGCCCAACGCCGGCAAGTCGACGCTGGTCAACGCGATGGTGGGCGACAAGGTGGCGATCGTCTCCGACAAGCCGCAGACCACCCGCCGCGAGATCCGCGGCGTGGCCACCTCGCCGGACTGGCAGCTGGTGCTGGTCGACCTGCCGGGGGTCCAGCGCCCGCGCGACGTCCTGACCGAGCGCATGCAGCGCCAGGTCGAGCGAGCGCTGAGCGACGCCGACGCCGCTCTTTTCGTGCTCAACGGCGAACAGAGGACGGGCCCGGGCGACAGCTACATTGCGCGCGCCATCGCCAAGGCGGGCGTCGAGCCGGTGATCGCGGTCAACAAGGTCGACCGCCTTACCCGCGCGGAGACGCTCCAGGCGCTCGAGGCGGCCGCGGCGCTCGGGCTCAACGGTGAGATCTTCCCGGTCAGCGCCAAGACCGGCCAGGGGGTTCCCGCCCTGGCCGAGCACCTGGCCTCGCTCATGCCGGAGAGCCCGTTCCTCTACCCGCCCGAGGATCGCAGCGACCTCCCCGAGCGGGTGCGCCTCGCCGAGCTGGTGCGCGAGCAGGTCCTGCGCCGCACGCGCGAGGAGGTGCCCCATGCCGTCGAGGTGGAGGTGGACGAGATCAGCGAGCGCGAGGACGGGCTGCTCGTGATCGAGGCCCGGGTGTGGACCGAGTCCGAGTCCCAGAAGGCGATCCTGATCGGCAAGCGCGGGTCCATGGTCCGCGCGGTGGGGACCGCGGCACGCGAGGAGATCGAGTCCGCCCTGGGCCGCCGCGTGCACCTGGACCTCAGCGTGCGGGTACGCCGGGGCTGGCGCCGGGACGAGGGCCTGCTGGACAGGCTGGGCCTCGACTGACCGGCGGGTCCCCTGGCGCTGCGAAACTCGAAGGGGTGGACATCGCCTTCGACGAACAGGGGCTCGTGCCCTGCGTGGTGCAGGACTGGCGGACCGGGGAGGTGCTCACCCTCGCCTACGTGAACGAGGAGTCGCTCGCGCGCACGCGCGAGACCGGCGAGATGCACTTCTGGAGCCGCTCGCGCGGCGAGCTGTGGCACAAGGGCGAGACCTCGGGCAACGTTCAGCGGCTGAAGGGGCTGCGCATCGACTGCGACGGGGACGCCCTGGTCGCGCTTGTCGATCCCTCGGGGCCCGCGTGCCACACCGGCGAGCGCTCCTGCTTCTATCGCGGCGACATGGAGCCCGCCGTGCACGAGGCGCTACCCACGCTGGAGCGGGTGATCGACCAGCGGCGCGACGCCTCGGCGCAGGAGAGCTACACGGCCCGTCTGCTGGCCGACCCCCCGCACGTGGGGGAGAAGGTCCGCGAGGAGGCCGAGGAGGTCTCGCGCGCGGCGGCCGAGGAGTCGGACGAGCGCGTTGCCGAGGAGGCCGCCGACGTGCTCTACCACCTGTCCGTGCTGCTGGCCTCGCGCGACCTGGCTGTGGCCGACGCGCTGCGGGTTCTCAATGAGCGTCGTCGCTGAGCTCGAGCTCACCCCGACGCTCGCCGAGGCGCGCGAGCTGGCCGGTCAGGGCGACCTGGTCCCGCTGCGTCACACCTTCATCGCCGACTGCGAGACGCCGGTGTCGGCCTACCTCAAGCTGCGCGGAGAGGGCCCGTCGTTCCTGCTCGAGTCCGCCGAGCAGGGGCAGCGCTTCGGTCGCTGGTCGTTCCTCGGCTTCCGCCCTCGGGCCGTCATCCGCTGGAGCCGGGAAGACGGGGGCGATCCCTACGCGGCCGTCGAGGAGGAGCTGGTCCGGCTGAAGCTGGCGCCCGTGCAGGGCCTTCCGCCGCTTGCCGGCGGGGCGGTGGGAATGTTCGGCTACGACCTCGTCCGCAGCTTCGAGCCCAGCGTGGGGGAGGGCAACGCCGACGAGCTCGACGTGCCCGAGCTCGCGGTCATGATCGCCGACCTGCTCGTGGCCTTCGACCACCTCCGCCACGAGGTGACCGTCATCGCCAACGTGGCGGCCGCGGAGCTGGAGCAGGGCTATGCGCGCGCGGCCGAGGCGGTGGCCGAGGTGCGCGAGCGGCTGGCGGGGCCGGTGCCCCGGGTCCGGGCGGCACGCGTCGAGGCGCCGGAGTGGCGCTCGAACCTGGGCCCCGACGGCTACGCGGAGGCGGTCGAGCGCTCGAAGGAGTACATCCGCGCGGGCGATGTCTACCAGGTGGTCCCGAGCCAGCGCTGGAGCGCCGAGGCCTCGGTCGAGGCGTTCTCCGTCTACCGCGGGCTGCGGGCCATCAACCCGAGTCCCTACATGTACTTCCTGGACTTCGAGGACTTCGAGATCGCCGGGGCCTCCCCGGAGTCGCTGGTCAAGGTGGAGGGCCGCCGGGTGGCCCAGCGGCCGATCGCCGGCACCCGCCCCCGTGCCGCCACCGCCGAGGACGACCTCGCGCGCGGCCGCGAGCTGCTGGCCGACGAGAAGGAGCGCGCCGAGCACGTGATGCTGGTCGACCTGGGGCGCAACGACCTCGGGCGCGTGTGCGAGTACGGCACCGTGAGCGTCGACGAGCTGATGGTCGTCGAGACCTACTCGCACGTCATGCACATCGTCTCGTCGGTGTCCGGCACCCTGCGCGAGGGGGTCGGCGCTTTGGACGCCCTACGCGCGTCGCTGCCCGCCGGGACGCTCTCCGGCGCGCCCAAGATCCGGGCGATGCAGATCATCGACGAGCTGGAGCCGGTCTCCCGCGGCCCCTACGGCGGGGCGATCGGCTACCTCTCCCACACCGGCGAGCTCGACACCTGTATCTACATCCGCTCGGCGCTGATCAAGGACGGCCGCATCCACCTCCAGGCCGGCGGCGGCATCGTGGCCGACTCCGACGCCGGCTACGAGGTGGCCGAGAGCGAGGCCAAGGCGGGCGCGGTGATGGACGCCGTGCGCCTGGCAGCGGAGCAGGAGGAGTGGGCGTGAAGGTGCTCGTCCTCGACAACTACGACTCGTTCACGTTCAACCTCGTCCAGTACCTGGGCGAGCTGGGCGCCGAGCCGCTGGTCGTGCGCAACGACGCCGAGTCCGTGGACGAGCTGGCCGCCCACGGCCCCGACCGTCTGGTGGTCTCGCCCGGCCCGTGCACCCCCGCCGAGGCCGGCACCTCGGTGGACGCCATCCGCCGCTTCGCCGGCGATGGCACCCCGGTACTGGGCGTCTGCCTCGGCCACCAGGCCCTGGCCGTGGCCTTCGGCGGCTCGGTGGTGCGTGGCCGGCCGGTGCACGGGAAGACGGCCTCCGTGGACCACGACGGCCGAACCGTCTACCGCGGCCTCGACTCGCCGTTCGAGGCCGGTCGCTATCACTCGCTGGTGGTGGACCCTGCCCTGTCCGACGCCCTTCAGGTCGCCGCGCGCGCGGGAGAGGTGATCATGGGCCTGCGCCACAACGAACTGCCGGCCGAGGGCGTCCAGTTCCACCCGGAGTCGGTCTTGACCGAGGAGGGCAAGAAGCTGCTGAGGAACTTCCTGGATGCCTGAACCGGTGCTCACCGAAGCCATCGACAAAGTGGCCGACGGGCAAGACCTCAGCGTCGACCAGGCCGCCGCGGTGCTTCGCGAGATCATGGAGGGCCGGGCTTCCGAGGTGCAGACGGCGGCCTTCCTCATCGCGCTGCGCGCCAAGGGCGAGACCGTCGCCGAGGTGGCGGGCCTGGCGCGCACCATGCGCGAGCTGGCGGTGCCGGTGCGCGTGAACGGCGACATCGTCGACACCGCCGGGACCGGCGGGGGGCGCTCGACCTTCAACGTCTCGACCACGGCCGCCTTCGTGGCCGCCGGCGCGGGCTGCCGCGTGGCCAAGCACGGCGGGCGCTCGAACACCAGCCAGTGCGGCTCGGCCGACGTGCTCGAGGCGCTGGGCGCGCGCATCGACCCCCCGCCCGACGAGGTCGCCGCCTGTGTGAAGGAGGTGGGGTTCGGCTTCATGTTCGCCCCAGCCCACCACGGCGCGATGAAGCACGTGGTCCCCGTGCGCCGTGAGCTGGCGGTACGCACGGCCTTCAACCTGCTGGGGCCGCTGACCAACCCGGCGGGCGCGCGGCGCCAGGTGATCGGGGTCTCCGAGCCCCGTTTCCTGGAAACCGTGGCCGGGGCGCTGGGCGAGCTGGGCACCGAGCGGGCGCTGGTGGTCTCCAGCGAGGACGGCTTCGACGAGTTCAGCGCCTCGGGTGAGACACGCGTGGTGGAGGTCGACGCCGGCTCACTGCGCAGCTACGTGGTCACGCCTGAGGACGTGGGGCTGGTGCGCGCCGCGGACGGCGCGGTCGGCGCGGGCACGCCAGACGAGAACGCGACCGTACTGCGCTCGGTCCTGGACGGCACGCAGGGCACCGAGCGCTCGCTCACGGTGATGAACGCCGGCGCGGCGATCTACGCCGCCGGCGCGGCGCCCGACCTCGAGACGGGCGCCCGCCGGGCCGAGGAATCGATCGACGGGGGCGCGGCCAGGGACGTTCTGAAGCGCTTCGTCGAGCGCACCCGGAGGGTCCCGTGAGCGTCCGCCTCGAGGAGCTTGTGGCTGCCACCCGCCGGTCGCTGGAGCGCCGCAAGGGCGAGGTCGCGCTGGAGCAGCTGGAGCGGCTGGCCGTCGGGCGCGAGGACGGGCGCCCGTTCGCCGAGGCCCTGTCGCGCCCCGGCACCTCGGTGATCGCCGAGCACAAGCGCCGCTCGCCCTCGGCCGGCACGATCCGCGAGGGCTCCGGCCTCGCCGAGGTGGTGAAGGCCTACGAGCGCGGCGGGGCAGCGGCCCTCTCTGTGCTCACCGAGGAGGAGAACTTCGGCGGCTCGCTCGAAGACCTGCGCGAGGCGCGCGCGGTCAGCGACCTGCCGATCCTGCGCAAGGACTTCACCGTCGATCCCTACCAGCTGTTCGAGGCCAAGGCCGCCGGCGCGGACGCGGTGCTGGTCGTGATCGGCTCGGCGCGGGAGAACGAGCTCGGCCGCCTCATGGATCTGGCGCGCGAGCTGGACCTCGACGTCCTGGTCGAGATCCACCGCGACGAGGAGCTGGAGGTGGCCCTGGAGCTCGACGCCGACGTGATCGGAATCAACAACCGCGACCTCGAGGACTTCAGCGTCGACGTCCAGCGCACCTTCGAGCTGCTGACCGACGTGCCCGCCGGCAAGACGGTCGTCTCCGAGTCGGGAATCTCCACCCGGGTCCTCGTCGAGGAGCTGGAGCAGGTCGGGGTCGACGCCGTGCTGGTGGGGGAGACCCTGATGCGTGCGGAGGACCCCGAGGCGGCCACCCGGGAGCTCGCCGGGGACGAGGAGCAAGGCCCCGCCTAGCTATTTGGGCTGCCGGGGCTTCCCTCATGGGAGCTTCGCGCCCCTACAGCCGCCTCCGGCGGCACACCCCCCGGATACCATCCCTGAGGCGATGGCGACGCTGCCCGAGCTCGATCCTCCTGCTGTCGCCGAGCTCGGAGCACGCCTGGCGGCGAACGTCAACCGGGCGGTGAAGGTGCCCGCCCAGGTCGTCCGCGACGTCCTGGTGAGCCTCTTCTCGGAGGGCCATGTCCTCATCGAGGACTACCCCGGCGTCGGCAAGACCGCCCTCGCGCGGGCGCTTGCGGCGTCCATCGAAGCGGAGTACGCACGCGTGCAGTGCACGGCCGACCTCCTGCCCGCCGACATGATGGGCACCAACGTCTTCAACCAGCGCGAGAACCGCTTCGAGTTTCGCCCCGGGCCGGTGTTCGCCAACGTCGTGCTGGTCGACGAGATCAACCGCGCCTCGCCCAAGACCCAGTCGGGCCTGCTCGAGTGCATGCAGGAGCTCCACGTGAGCGTGGACAAGCACACCCATCAGCTCGCGCGGCCGTTCATCGTGCTGGCGACCCAGAACCCGATCGAGTACGAGGGCACCTATCCGCTGCCCGAGGCCCAGCTCGACCGCTTCATGGTCCGCGTCTCGCTCGGCTACCCGTCGGCCGACGACGAGACCCAGATGCTGGCCGAGCACGCGGCCAGCGACCGCGTCGAGGACCTGGAGGCGGTGGCCGACGTCGGCGAGGTGCTGGCCGGCCAGGCCGCCGCGGCGGCCGTGCACGGCAGCGAGGCGCTGCGCCGCTACGTCGTGGCCGTGCTCGAAGAAACCCGCGCGGACCCGCGGGTGGAGCTGGGTGCTTCCCCGCGTGCGGGGCTGATGCTGTTCCGCGCCGCCAAGGCGCTGGCCGCGCTCAGCGGGCGCAACCACGCGCTGCCCGACGACGTGCAGGAGCTGGCCCCCGCGGTGCTGACCCACCGGCTCTTGCTGGCCCCCGACGCCGTCGGCGACGAGCGCGGCGCCGTGGTCCACGACGCCCTCGAGAAGGTCCCCGCCTTGTGAGGCAGGGGGTCGGCGCCGTGCCCAGGGCCGGGGCCGCCGCGGCGCTTGGCGCGGCGCTGGTCATGGCCGGGGCGGTCTTCGACTCCGCCTCGCTCTACCCGGCCGGAATCGCGCTGCTGCTGCTCTCCGCGGGCGCCGTCGCGTGGGTGCGGCTGGCCGCTCGCAGCGCGGCTGTCGAGCGGGCGCCGGGGCCCACCAGTGTCGTCGAGGAGCAGCCCTGGCCGCTGCGGCTGCGAGTCCGCACCGGCGTGCTGCCTGCGCCCGGGGGCGAGCTGCTCGAGCCGCTGCTGGGCTGGCCGGTGCCCATCGGCGGGCGGCGCTCGCAGGCGGTGCGGATCAACGTGCGCTTCTCCCGGCGCGGCCGCAGGGCGCTGGAGTCGTCCGAGCTCGTGATCCGCGACCCGCTGCGCCTGTGCGAGCGCCGGGTCGCTGGACCCGGCGGCGAGGAGGTGCTGGTGCTTCCGGCCGTGGAGCCGGTCGCCGCCAGTGGCGGCGGCGGGCATGCCGGGGTGGGATCGCTCGCCGGGCACGGCGGCCGGGCCGCAGCGGGGCGGCTCCCCGGCGCCGAGGCCGAGCTGGACCTCGACGGCCTGCGGCCCTACCGGCCCGGCGCCTCGGCGTCGCGCATCCATTGGCCCGCCTTCGCGCGCACCGGCGAGATGCTCGAGCGGCGTCTGGTGGCCGAGTCGGAGTCCTCGCCGCTCGTGGTGCTCGACGCCCGGCACCCGGCGAGCGACGAGTCGCTCGACGCCGCCGTCCGGGCTGCTGCCTCCCTCTGCGTGCACCTGGCCCGCCTCGGCGGGGTCGGGGTGCTCCTGCCCGGGGACCGCCGCGCCACCCAGGTCGCATCCGACCTCATGGCCTGGCCAGCGGTGCACGCCGGGCTGGCCGTGGTGGAGCCCAGCGCCGGGATTCCGGCGCTCGGCACCGCGCCCCGCAGCGGGGCCATCTTCTGGGTCACCGGCGCCGACCTGTCGCGCTCCCCGTCCGCACTGCTTCGCGCCCCCGCCGGCGGCCGCGTCCTGGTGGGTCCCCACCCGTTGCGCTCGCTTCCGGTCTCCTTCACCGTGGCGGGTTGCTCGGGCCAGCCGGTGGGCCGCTCGTCGCGGGCCGGGGGCCCGGCCCGGAGGAGCGCGGCGTGAGCGCCGCCACCGCGCCGCCCCCGTCGGCCCCGCCGGCGGCACCCGCCGCCCCGCCTGCGCCGGTCGAGCCCACGCGACGCCCAGACGCCCTCGGGATACGGGTCGCCGTGTTCGCGGCGCTGCTTGCGTTTGCAGCCGGCCACTGGGTCACGTTCGTGTCCGGCCCGCCCGCGCTGCGCCTCGCGGCCCTGGTCGCTTGGCTCACCTCGGGAGGGCTCGCCCTCGCCTGGCTCGGCCGCGCGCCCATGGGCCGGCAGGCGCGCACGGTCGCGTGCGCCGGCGTCTCACTGCTGACGCTCGCCGGGGGCATGGTCATCACCGGGCTGGCGGCCCGCCTGCTGTGGCCCGGCAACTGGGACGACCTGGCCGAGCTGCTCGACCGCGGACTGTCGGCGATCCACACCGTCGCCTGGCCCTACTCGGGCGGCGACGGGGCGGTGCGGCTCGTGGTGCTGCTGGGCGCCCCCCTGCTCGGGGGGGTCGCCGCCGTCCTGGCCTTCTGGCCCGCCCGCCGCCAGGGCGGCCTGCTGCGGGCCCTCGCGCTGGTCTCGCTGCTCGTGCTCTACGGCACGGCCGCGACCGAGCACGACCTCGGCCGTCCGCTGCTGCGCGGCATAACCCTGTTCCTGCTGGTGGCGGCGTGGCTGTGGCTGCCGCGCCTGCCGCCCCCCGAGACGGTCGCCGGCGCGGCGACGGTGCTGGTGGTCGGCTTCCTGTCGCTACCGCTCTCCGCCGGCCTGGACGCCGACTCGCCGTGGTGGGACTACCGCTCCTGGAGCTGGTTCGGCAGCGAGGCCGACGTGGCTTTCGACTGGAACCACTCCTACGGGCCGATGAACTGGCCCCGTGACGGCAAGACGCTGCTGAACGTCGACACCCGCAAGCCCACGTACCTCAAGGCCGAGACGCTCGACCGCTTCGACGGCCGGCGCTGGGTGCGCTCGGCGGCCGGCGGCGACGGCCGGCCGGGGGGAGAGCTACCGATGCTCACTCCCAATCGCTGGGAGCGAAGCCTGCGCGTGACCGTGCGGGCGCTGCGCAGCGACTTCGTCGTCAGCACCGGCACGCCTCTTTCGGTCAACGGGGCCGACCCGGTGACGCCAAGTGCCGACGGGACAATCGACAAGCTCGGGGAGCCGCTGGAGAAGGGCGAGAGCTACAGCGTCCGCGCCTACGTCCCCGAGCCGCGTCCGGCGGAGATGCGGGCGGCCGAGCCCGGCCGCGAGGGGCCCGGGTCAAGCTACTTCTCGGTGGCTGCGCGCTACACCGGCGTCACGCTGCCGGCCACAGCCGCTCCCGGGCCGGGCGCCTCCCGCCCGGTCTTCGTCCCGCCGCGCGGCCTGCCGGGTGGGGCCGGCTCGCGCGGAGCCGAGCGTGAGCTGTCGGAGTCGCCCTACCGGCGCACCTACCGTCTGGCCCGCCGCCTGACCGCGAGCGCCCCCACCGTCTTCAGCGGCGTACGGGCAGTCGAGCGCTACCTGGAGCGCAACATGCGCTACGACGAGGGTCCGCCCGCGCGCCGCTTCCCGCTTGAGGCGTTCCTGTTCCGGGACAAGCGGGGCTACTGCCAGCACTTCTCGGGCGCGATGGCCCTCATGTTGCGCATGTCGGGGATCCCCGCGCGGGTGGTGTCCGGGTTCTCGCCCGGCGTCCGCGACGCCGAGAAGCGCGACGAGTACCGAATCCGCGACCTCGATGCGCACTCCTGGGTCGAGGTCTACTTCGCGGGGATCGGCTGGGTCACGTTCGACCCGACGCCGCCGGTCGCGCCCGCCCAGTCCCAGGTCGCGGGCTTCGACCTGGGCGGCGAGCGCGACGCCGGGTCGGCCTCGGGCGCCGGCGGCAGGGCCCCGCGGGCCGATCGCTCCGGGGACCCGGCCGCTCCGGCGGGCGGCGGCGAGGGCGGCTCGGGGCTGGCCTCGCTGCTGATCGGGCTCGCCGCCCTGGCTCTCGGGGCGGGCGGCCTGCTCGTGGGCCGCCGGCTGCGGGCGGCGGGCAGCCTCGAGGGAGGCGACGCGGCCGAGGCCCGCGCGCGCGAGCTGGCCCGCGCCCTGCCCCGGCTGGGCGTGTCGCTGGGCCCAGGCGCGACGCTTACGACGGTGGAGCACCGGCTCAGGGCGGCGGCCAAGCCGGCGGCCGCCCGCTACGCCGAGCGACTGCGGGCGACCCGCTTCGGTGCATCGGGAGGCGACCTGCCCAGCGCCGCTGCCCGGCGGGCCCTGAGGCGAGAGCTCGGCGGCCGCGCGCTGCGTCGACGGCTCCTCGCCTTGCGGCTGATTCCACCCGGCGGCCCACGCATTTAGTCCGGCTTTCGGGGCAGTGGGCACACTCCGACCCCTGTGACACGCGCTGGTTCCATCCTCTCGGGCGTCCTCGGCGGCCTGGTAGTGCTCGCGGTGGGCGCGGTGCTGATCGCCACCGGGGTGATCGAGACGGGCAAGACCCGAGAGGTCGTGCGCCAGCAGCCCATCGACCAAGGTGGCTCCGCGGAGCAGGGTGAGGGCCGCACGGTCTCCGACATCTACCGCGAGGAGGGCCGGGGGGTAGTCTTCATCGAGGCGCGCGGCGTCCAGCGCGAGAGCGATTCCCCCTTCGGGGACGGCGGCGAGGGCACGGCCACCGGTTCGGGCTTCGTCGTGGACCGGCAGGGCACCGTGCTGACCAACGCCCATGTGGTCGAGGGCGCAGACAGCGTGAGCATGCGCTTCGACGAGAAGGGCGCGCGCATCGACGCCAAGGTCCGCGGGCGCGACCCGTCGACCGACCTCGCGGTGCTGAAGATCGACCCCTCAGAGGCGGACAACCTCCAGCCGCTTCCGCTCGGCGACTCCAACGACGTGAGGGTCGGCGACCCCACGATCGCCATCGGCAACCCCTTCGGGCTCTCCCGGACGGTGACCACCGGGATCGTCTCGGCCAAGCAGCGCCAGATCGAGGCACCCAACGGCTTCCAGATCTCCAACGTCATCCAGACCGACGCCTCCATCAACCCCGGCAACTCGGGCGGTCCGCTGCTCGACGCCGCCGGCCGGGTGATCGGCATCAACTCGCAGATCGCCACCGGCTCGGGGGGCAGCGGCTCGGTCGGCATCGGCTTCGCGGTCCCGATCGACACGGCGAAGAAGCTCCTGCCGCGCCTCGAGGAGGGTGAGCGCATCGAGCGCGCCTACCTCGGCGTTGAGATGGCGCCGGTCACCGAGGCCATCGCGTCCGACCTCAAGCTGCCGGTCAAGCAGGGCGCCCTCCTGCAGACCGTGGCGCCCGGCGGGCCCGCCGACAAGGCCAGGCTGCGCGGCGGGCGCACGCCCACCAGCGAGGGCATCCGCGCGGGCGGCGACCTTCTGGTCGAGGTCGACGGCAAGGAGGTCAACGACCCCGACGACGTCGCGGCTGCCGTCGAGGGGCGCAGGCCGGGCGAGAGCGTGACCGTCGAGTACTTCCGCGGGCGCGAGCGAAAGACTGCGACCGTCAAGCTGGCCAAGCGCCCCGCGCAGCTCAGCAGCCAGAGCTCACAGCAGGACGACAACGGCCCGCTTCCCGTTCCGTAGCGCGCCGGCGCTCGTCCGGCGTACCCTCAGACCGTGACCCAGGTCAAGGTCTGTGGCATAACGCGGCGCGAGGACGCCGAGGAGGCGGTGCGGCTCGGCGCGTGGGCGCTGGGCATGATCTTCTGGCCGCAGAGCCCGCGCTCGTGTCCCCCCGAGGCGGCCGAGGAGATCGGCCAGACGCTGAAGCGCGAGGCCGAGCTGACCGGGGTGTTCGTGAACGCGACCCTGGACGAGGTCGCCGCCCTGGCCGACCGCTGCGCGCTGACCCTGCTCCAGCTGCACGGCGACGAGGGCCCGGCCTACTGCCGCGAGGCGGCCCGGCGCACCGGCTGCCGGGTGATGAAGGCCGTGAGTGTGCGCGACGCGGCCTCGGTCGAAGGCCTGCGCGCTTTCCCCACCGACTTCCACATGCTCGACGCCCACGTCGAGGGCCGCCGCGGCGGCACGGGGCAGAGCTTCAACTGGGAGCTGGCGCGGCGCCACCGCGGGCCGGCGCCGCTGGTGCTCTCGGGCGGCCTGGACCCCGACAACGTGGGTGAGGCGATCGCCGCGGTCCGCCCCTTCGCCGTGGACTCGGCCAGCGGCACCGAGGCCTCGCCCGGCGTGAAGGACTCCGCCCGGCTGAAGGCCTTCTTCCGGGCGGTCGAGGCGGGCGACTCCTCTCCGGTCGCGGCGAGCGCCGGAGCGCCGGCCGAGCAGCGCCGCTCGGCCCCCCTATGAGCGCCGCCGTCGAGCGGCGCTTCGGCCCCTACGGCGGGCGCTACGTCCCCGAGACGCTGATCCCGGCGCTCGACGAGCTGGAGCGCGAGTGGGCCGCCGCGCGCACCGACCCGCAGTTCAAGGCCGAGCTCGACACCCTCCTGAGCGACTACGCCGGCCGCCCGACCCCCCTCTACCGTGCCCCGCGGCTGAGCGAGGAGGTCGGCGCCACCGTGCTGCTCAAGCGCGAGGATCTGCTGCACACCGGCGCGCACAAGGTCACCAACGCCCTCGGCCAGGTCCTGCTGGCCCGGCGCATGGGCAAGAGCCGCGTCATCGCCGAGACCGGGGCGGGCCAGCACGGTGTCGCCAGCGCCACCGCGTGCGCCCTGCTCGACCTGGAGTGTGTGGTCTACATGGGGACCGAGGACATGCGCCGTCAGCGGACCAACGTCGAGCGCATGAAGCTGCTGGGGGCAGAGGTCGCTCCGGTGGACGCGGGCGCGCGCACCCTCAAGGAAGCGGTCAGCGCCGCGATCCGGGACTGGGTGGCCAACGTCGCCACCACCCACTACGTCATCGGCTCGGCGGTGGGGCCGGCCCCCTACCCGGCGCTGGTGCGCGACCTGCAGCGCGTGATCGGTGACGAGGCCCGGGCCCAGGTGCTAGAGCTGTGCGGCCGCCTGCCCGACCGGGTGATCGCCTGCGTGGGCGGGGGCTCGAACGCCATCGGCACCTTTACCGCCTTCCTGGACGACGAGCAGGTGGAGCTGATCGGCGTCGAGGCCGCGGGCGAGGGGCTTCAGGGGCGCCGGCACTCGGCGCCGCTGGCCACCGGGGCGCGGGGGATCCTGCACGGGGCCCTGTCCGCGGTGCTGCAGGACGAACAGGGACAGATCCTCGAGGCTCACTCGGTCTCCGCGGGCCTCGACTATCCGGGCTCGGGCCCCGAGCACGCCTTCCTGCGCGACGAGGAGCGCGTCCGGTATGTCGCGGTCGAGGATGCCGCCGCGCTCGCTGCCTTTCGGCGCACCGCGGAGCTCGAGGGCATCCTGCCCGCGCTGGAGCCCGCCCATGCGATCGCCTGGCTGCTGTCCCAGCCCGGGTCCGGCGGGCTCGAGCTGCTGACCCTGTCGGGTCGCGGCGACAAGGATCTCGCCGAGGTCCTCTCGCTCTCGGAGTGACCGGCCGCGAGCGGATAGCGCAGGCGTTCGCCGGCCATGGCAGGTCCGCGGCCCTGATGCCGTACCTGATGTCGGGGTTTCCGAGCCACGAGGCCTCGATCGAGGCGGTCAAAGCGGCGGTCGACGCCGGCGCCGACCTGATCGAGCTGGGAGTGCCCTTCTCCGACCCCCTGGCCGACGGCCCGGTGATCCAGGCCGCGGGCACGGCGGCGCTCGAGGCCGGCGCGACCCCCATGCGGGCCCTCGACGTCTGCCGGTCGGTGGGGGAGCAGCTGCCGGTGGTGCTGATGGTCTACGCAAACGTGGTGGCCGCCGCCGGGCCCGAGCTCTACGCCCAGCGCGCTGCCGCAGCCGGCGCGGCGGGCCTCATCGTGCCCGACCTTCCGCACGACGAGGCGGCCCCGGTGCGCGAGGCCTGCGACGCCGAGGGGCTGGCCCTGGCTCCGCTGGTGGCCCCGACGTCGACCTCCGGGCGCGTGGAGGAGGTAGGCGCCGACGCTCGCGGCTTCGTCTACGCGGTCTCGCTCACGGGCACCACGGGCGAGCGCGCCGAGCTCCCGCCCGGCCTGGCGCAGACGGTGGCCGGCGTTCGGGCGGCGACCGAGCTGCCCGTGGCCGTGGGCTTCGGGATCTCGCGCCCCGAGCAGGCGCGCGCGGTGAGCGAGCTGGCCGACGGGGTGATCGTCGGCAGCCGGGTGGTCCGGGCCGCCGAGGAGGGCGGCGCCGAGGCCGTCCGCGACCTGGTGAGCGAGCTAGCGAGCGCGCTGGCCTGAGTATGCTCGCCGCAGTGGAGGCCGAGACCACCGCGAAGCCCAGGCGCAAGCCCCCCAAGCGCAAGCAGGTCGAGGAGACCGCCCGGCGCTACTTCGCCGCGCTCCAGGCGCGCGACCCGGACGCCATGGCCGCCTGCTGGAGCGAGGACGGGGTGGAGGACATCGTCCCGCTCCGGGTGATGCGCGGCCCCGGCGAGGTGCGCGAGTTCTTCGCCAGGCTGTTCGCCGCGCTCCCAGACGCCGAGACCACCGTGCACAACGTGGTCGCCTCCGATCGCCAGGCCGCGGTCGAGTGGCGCACGGTGGGGACCTTCACCGGCGCCCCCTTCGAGGGCGTCGAGGCCACCGGCGGCCGCCTGGAGCTGCGGGGCCTGGACCTCCTGGACATCGAGGACGACCGCATCCTCAAGAACACCGCCTACTACGACGGCGCGGCCTTCATGCGCCAGCTGGGGCTGCTGCCGCCCCAGGACTCCGGCCCCGAGAAGGCGCTCAAGACGGCGTTCAACGCCGTCAACAAGGTCAAGCGCACGGTCGCCGACAGGCGGGGCTCGCGGTGATCGTCCTGATCACCTTCACCGTCGGACTCGTCATATGGGTGGCCGGCTGGGCCTTCGGGCTGAAGGCCTTCGACGTCTTCCTGCTGACCGTCCTCATGGTGGTCGCGGCCGCCGCCGTGCGGATCACGCTTCCCTACCTGAACCAGTGGCTGGGGCGTGACCGCGTGGACGCCGGCGACCGCCTCGGGCCGCCGGCGGCGCCCGGCTCCTGAGCGGGCCGGAAGCCCCTCAGCTGCGTCGCAACCCGCTCAGCCGAAGAAGGTCTCGGCCACGTCGAAGTCGCGGTCGGGGACCGTGCGCAGCTCGGCCACCGCGTCGCGGATGGGCACCATCTCCACGGCGTTGCCGCGCAGAGCGGCCATCATGCCCCAGCGGCCCTCGCTGACCGCGTCGATGGCCGCGATCCCGACGCGGGTGGCCAGGACGCGGTCGAAGGCGGTCGGGGTGCCGCCGCGCTGGGTGTGGCCCAGCACCGTGGCCCGGGTCTCGTAGCCCGTCCGCGCCTCGATCTCGCGCTCGAGGCGCTGGCCGATGCCGCCCAGGCGCTCGTGGCCGAACTCGTCGGTGCCGGCGCTGGCCGTGTCCATCGTCCCCTCCCGCGGCAGCGCTCCCTCGGCCACGACGACGATCGAGAACGACCGCCCGCGCGAGTGCCGGCGTGAGATCAGCCGGCAGACCTCGTCTACGTCGAAGGGGCGCTCGGGAATGAGGATCACGTCGGCGCCCCCCGCCAGGCCCGAGTGCAGGGCGATCCAGCCCGCGTGGCGGCCCATGACCTCCACGACCATCACCCGGTTGTGGCTCTCGGCGGTGGTGTGGAGGCGGTCGATGGCCTCGGTGGCCACGTGCAACGCGGTGTCGAAGCCGAAGGTGCGGTCGGTCGCGCCCAGGTCGTTGTCGATCGTCTTGGGCACCCCGACCACGGGAACGTCGTGCTCGTCGTGAAGGCGTGCCGCCGCGCCCAGGGTGTCCTCCCCGCCGATCGCGATCAGCCCGTTCACGTGCAGGCCGGCGAGATTGGCCTTGACGCGCTCCGGCCCGTCGTCGCGCTTGAACGGGTTGGTGAGCGAGGTGCCGAGGATGGTCCCTCCGCGGGGCAGGATGCCGCGCGTGGACTCGATGTTGAGCTCCACGTGCTGGTTCTCCAACGGCCCCCGCCAGCCGTCGCGGAAGCCCACCAGCGCGTGGCCGTGGTGGTCGACCCCCTTGCGGACGATGGCGCGGATGGCGGCGTTGAGCCCCGGGCAGTCGCCGCCGCCAGTCAGGACTCCGACTCGCACCGGGCCAATCTACTCCTGGCGCGGACGAACGGAATAGGATGCCCGGTTGTCCCAGCAGGAACGAGCTAGGAGGGAAAGTTGCGAATCAGGTTGACAGTGCTGGGCTGTCTCCTCGGACTCCTTGCCCTGGGCGCCAGCGCCTGCGGCAGTGATGACGACGGCGGCGGCGGAGGAGGCGGCGGCGGTACGACCGTTCAGGGCAACAACCTGACGATCTACTCGAGCCTGCCCCTTCAGGGAACCTCCAAGGAGCAGTCGGAGGCGGTCATCAACGGTGAGAAGCTGGCGCTCAAGCAGGCCGGCAACAAGGTGGGCAAGTTCAACCTCAAGTACATCTCGCTGGACGACTCCACCGCTCAGAACCCCGGTACCGCGGACGAGGGCCAGACCGCGCAGAACGCCCGCAAGGCCGTCCAGGACAAGACGACGATCTTCTACCTCGGGGAGTTCAACTCCGGGGGATCCAAGGTCTCGATCCCGATCCTGAACAAGGCCGGCATCCCCCAGATCAGCCCGTCGAACACCTACGTGGGGCTGACCGTGGCGCAGCCGCCGGGCACAGAGCCGGGCGAGCCACAGAAGTACTACCCGAAGAAGACCCGCACCTACGCTCGGGTGGTCCCCAAGGACGACATCCAGGGTGCGGCCCTCGTCACGACGATGAAGGAGGACGGCTGCAAGAGCCTCCACATCTTCAACGACAAGACGACCTACGGCGCCGGACTCGCGAAGAACATCGAGTCCTCCGCCAAGGAGCAGGGGATCACGGTCGAGGGCAACGACGGCACGGACAAGAACGCGCCGAACTACCGCTCTCTGGCCGCAAAGGTGAAGGCCGACTGCTTCGTGGGCTCCGGCGTGACCGGTGAGAACTACGTCCAGGTGTTCAAGGACGTGGCCGCCGCGAACAAGACGGCGAAGCTCTATGGCCCCGACGGCGTGGCCGAGGCGTCATTCACCGACCCGAAGAAGGGCGGCATCCCCACTGAAGTAGGCAACAGGACCCAGGTCACAGTGGCCACGTTGGGCCTCGAAGAGTTCAGGGATCGCAAGGTCGTCAAGGCGGTCAAGTTCTTCGAGGACTTCGACGCGACCTACAACGACAAGTCGCCGGACCCGTACGCCATCTACGGCTACGAGACGATGAGCCTCGCTCTGGCCACGCTGAAGGCCGTTGGCGGTCAGGCCAACGACCGCGCAGCGGTCGCGAAGCAGCTGGTCAACAACACCAAGGACCGCGACAGCGTGCTGGGCACCTACACCATCGACAAGAACGGAGACACGTCGCTGACCGACTACGGCCTCTACTCCATCAAGGACGGAGAGCCGACGTTCACGAAGGTGATCAAGGGTCAGGAGGCCGCCAAGTAGGCACCGTCTGACGAGACGGACGGGGACGGGCTCGAGAGAGTCCGTCCCCGTTCGCTCATAGGCTCCCGCCCAGCGAGTGGAAGCGGCAAGCGCCACCATCGACCGGCCGGCCGCGCGGCGCTCGGACGCTGCCCGGGAGTTGCTTTCGAAGTACGGACTCGTCGCCATGCTCGCGGTGGTCCCGATCATCTACGCCGTGATCGACCTCCGGGACGACGGCAACCTCACGCGGCTCGGCAACAACGTCGTGGAGGGCCTCTCCAACGGCGCGATCATCGCGCTAGTCGCCCTCGGCTACACGCTGGTCTACGGGATCATCGAGCTGATCAACTTCGCCCACGGCGAGATCTTCATGATCGGGGGCTTCGTCGCGTTCGGGCTCTACGGCACATTGGGGCTCACCCCCGAGACCGGCGCCTTCGGGCTGATCGTCGGGTTGCTGGTGATCCTCATCATCTCCGCTCTGGCCAGCGGCAGCCTCAACACGATGATCGAACGCGTGGCCTACCGGCCGTTGCGCAACGCGCCGAAGCTGGCGCCGCTGATAACCGCGGTCGGCTTCTCCTTCATCCTCCAGAACGTCGGCATCCTGTGGCTGGGCGCCTCGCAGAAGAGCGTGCCCGACCTGCTCGGCTCGCAGTCCGAGCTGTTCAACGTCTTCGGCCTGTCGATCTCCCGTGGCGACCTGCTTGCGGTGGTTGCGACAGTGCCGCTTGTCGTCCTCCTCACCGCGTTCATCGGCCGCAGCCGGCTGGGGAAGGCCATGCGCGCGACCGCCCAAGACCCCGAGGCCGCTCGTCTGATGGGCATCAACGTGGACACCACCATCTCGCTCACCTTCCTGCTCGGTGGCCTGCTGGCGGGCGCTGCCGGTCTGATCAACACCCTCTACAACACCCAGGTCTGGTACTTCCAGGGCTTCCAGGCCGGCCTGCTCGCCTTTACCGCCGCGGTCATGGGCGGGATCGGGAACATCCGCGGCGCGGTGATCGGCGGTCTGATCATCGGCGTCATCCAGGGCATCTTCGACAACCGAATCGGCAACGAGTGGACCCCGGCGTTCGTGTTCGGCTACCTCGTGTTGATCATGGTCTTCCGGCCGCAGGGGCTGATCGGCGAGGAGACGCGGGAGGCAGGTTGAGCGGGCTGCGGGAGCTGCGCACCTCCAAGTGGGCGAATCCCCTGCTCGCGGGCACGGTGATCCTCGCCGCTGCGCTGTTCCCGTTCTTCGTCGGTCCGCTGGACTCGATCATGGACGACTCGATCCTGGTGTTGGCGTACGTGGTCATGGCCCTGGGCCTGAACCTCGTCGTCGGCTTCGCGGGCCTGCTCGACCTGGGGTTCGTGGCCTTCTACGCGTTCGGCCTGCTGGTCACCGGCTGGTGGGCCTCCGACCACTTCTCGGACGTGAACTCGAAGGCCAGCAGCCCCGGCATCCACATCGGGGTGGGCGAGTTCCCGCAGAGCCTCGCGGGGATCCACTTCAACTTCCTGCTTTTGGTGATCGGCGCGATCCTGATCTGCGCCATCGCCGGGGCGATCATCGGCCTGCCCACGCTGCGCCTGCGCGGGGACTACATCGCGATCGTGACCCTCGCCTTCGGGGAGATCATCGGTCGCGTGGCCCAGAACGGCGACGAGCTGACTCCGTTCGCCAACAACAAGCTCACGAACGGCCGCCAGTCGATCTCCCCTATCGACCAGATCGACCTCCCCTTCCTAGAGGAGTTCGATCAGGCCACCAACCTGAGACCGTACTTCTGGACCGTGCTCGCGCTCGCGCTGGTGGTGCTGTTCGTGAACTTCCGCCTGCGCGACTCCCGCCTGGGCCGGGCCTGGATCGCGCTGCGCGAGGACGAGGTCGCCGCGGCCAGCATGGGCGTGCCACTGGTGCGCACCAAGCTGCTGGCCTACGCGACGGGGGGAGCCTTCGGGGGGATCTCAGGCGCCTTCCTGGGGCCGTACCTCCAGAGCGTGAACGCCAACCAGTTCCAGTTCGGGTTCTCGATCTTCATCCTGGCCATGGTCATCCTCGGCGGCCTCGGGTCGATCTGGGGAGTGGTGCTGGGAGCGGTGCTGGTGGCCGCCATGAACGTGTTCGTGATCCCAGACGTGCTCGACGGCGGAGCGGTGCGCAGCGTGCTCGACTCGCTGGGCCTGGACTTCACCTTCAGCCAGGTCTCGTTCGGGGTCTTCGGCTTCATCCTCGTGCTCATGATGGTGCTGAGGCCGCAGGGCCTCATACCCGAGCGAAGACGCAAGCTCGAGTTCGCCGAGGTCACCGGCACCGATGAGACGCTGTACGAGGCGCGCGCATGAGCGACGGCAACGGCGCACCGCCGGCGCTGCTCGCGACCGATCACGTCGTAAAGGCCTTCGGCGGGCTGGTGGCGGTCAACGACGTCAGTTTCAGCGTCCCCCAGCGCTCGATCGTCTCGATCATCGGCCCCAACGGGGCGGGGAAGACCACCTTCTTCAACATGCTCACCGGGCTGTACAAGCCCACCCTCGGGACCATCTCCTTCGCGGACAAGGACATCACCGGCATGCGGCCGGACAAGATCACCGCGCTGGGCGTGGCGCGGACGTTCCAGAACATCCGGCTGTTCCCGACGATGTCCGCCGTCGAGAACGTGATGGTGGGCCAGCACGCCCGCATGCGCGCCGGGATCTTCGGCTCCGTCCTGCGCACCCCCAGCGTTCGCAAGGAGGAGCGCGCGGTGCGCGAAAAGGCCCGCGAGGCCCTCCTGTACGTGGGCCTGAGGGAGAGCGAGCTCGACCAGGTCGCAGCGAACCTCTCCTACGGCGACCAGCGGCGGTTGGAGATCGCCCGCGCACTCGCCTCCGACCCGGCGCTGCTGTTGCTCGACGAGCCGACCGCGGGCATGAACCCCAACGAGTCCGCGCGCCTGACCGAGTTCATGGACCGTCTGCGATCAGAGCGCGACCTGACCATCCTGCTCATCGAGCACGACATGAAGGTGGTGATGGGTGTCTCCGAGCGCATCACCGTGCTCGACCACGGTGAGAAGATCGCCGAGGGCGACCCCGTGGAGATCCGGGCCGACGAGCGCGTCGTGGAGGCCTACCTCGGCAAGCGGGGCGACGACTGATGGCGCTGCTCGAAGTCGACGACATCCACACCTTCTACGGGAACATCGAGGCGCTCAAGGGGGTCTCGCTCACAGTGGAGGAGGGCGAGGTGGTCACCCTGATCGGCTCCAATGGCGCCGGCAAGTCCACGACGCTCCGATCGATCTCCGGGCTGACAGCCCCTCGTGCAGGCTCGATCGTCTTCGACGGCGAGCAGATCGGCGAGACCGCGCCGCAGGACATCGTGCGGCTGGGGATCTCGCAGTCGCCGGAGGGGCGCCACTGCTTCCAGCGCATGACCGTGCGCGAGAACCTCGAACTGGGCGCGTTCCTACGCCGCGACGGCAGGATCGTGGAGGACCTCGACCGCGTCTTCGACCTCTTCCCGCGCCTCAAGGAGCGCGAGAGCCAGAAGGCGGGGACGATGTCCGGCGGCGAGCAGCAGATGCTCGCGATCGGCCGGGCGCTGATGGCAGAGCCCAAGCTGCTGCTGCTCGACGAACCGTCGATGGGGCTGGCCCCGGTGCTCGTGGAGCGCATCTACGAGACGGTGGCCGAGATCAACCGGCAGGGCACCACGATCCTGCTGGTGGAACAGAACGCGAACTTCGCACTGGAGGTCTCCACGCGCGGTTACGTGCTGGAGACCGGCAACGTGGCGCTCACCGACCGCTCCGAGGCGCTGCGCGACAACCCCGAGGTCCAGAAGGCCTACCTGGGCGCATGACCACCGTCATCGCACTGCTCGGGGCCAAGGCGCTCTACCTGCTCTACCTGTGGCTGATCGGGGCCGTCATCTGCACCTACCTGGCGGACCGCAAGGGCTTCACGGAGCGGGCGGGCCTGGCGTCGGCGCTCATCCTGCCCTTCGTCTCGATCATCGCCTGGCTGCTCTGGCCTGCCAAGGCGGATTCGCGGTGGAAGCTCCAGGGCGCGTTCGGCAGCGGCGGGAAGACGGCGGCCGAGGCCCGGGCCGCGCTGGAGGAACGGCGGGGAGAGGACAGCGACTGATGCCGCCTGACGGCAACTCCACCGCCTTCTTCCTCCCTCTGCTGCTGCTCGGGGTGGCCTACGCGGTCGTGTACATCGTGTCCGGGGTGCTCGGCTCCCGGGGGGACGAGCGCGGCCGCGAGCGGGCGCTGGACATCGCGTTCGGCGTCGGCGTGCTGGCCGCTCTCTACACGCTGATCCTCATGATCGTCGCGCTGATCACGCTGCCCGACCTGGTCGCTGACCTGGTGCGGATAGTCCTCGTGGTGGTGGCCTTCTTCGGCGTGCTGCTCTCGTTGCTGTTCGGCCTGTTCGAGCTGATCATCGGCTACCGCGGCAAGCGCGCCCCGGCCGCCGGCGACTAGCGCGCCCCGATCGCCGAGCGCAGCGCCGACTCCAGCTCGGGCTGAGCGAACGTGTAGCCCAGCTCCTCCAGGCGCTTGGGAAGCATGCGCTGGCCGGTGATGACGATGTGCCCCATCTCGCCGTAGAGGGTCTTGACCGCCAAGCCCGGGACCGGGGCGAGCGCCGGGCGCCGCAGCACGCGCCCGAGCGTCTTGGACAGCTCTTTGTTGGTGGCGGGTGCCGGGGCCGAAACGTTCACCGGGCCGCTGGCCGCCTCGTCCTGCATCACCGCGACCAGTGAGCCGGTCACGTCGTCGAGATGCACCCAGGGGACGTACTGGCCGCCCCCGGCGACCGGGCCGCCGATGCCGAGCTTGAAGAAGGGGAGCATCTTCTCCAGCGCGCCGCCCTCGCGCGAGAGCACCACGCCCGTGCGGGTGGTGACCACCCGCACGTTCAGCTCCCGAGCCTGGTCGGCCTCCGCCTCCCACTCGACGACCAGGTCGGCCAGGAAGTCGTCGCCGGCCGAGGAGGACTCGGTGAGCTCCTCGTCGCCGCGGTTGCCGTAGTAGCCGCTGGCCGACTGGGAGACCAGCACCCCGGGACGCGCCTCGGCGGCCTTCAGCCCCTCGACCACCTGTCGAGTGGAAAGCACCCGCGAGTCGCGCAGCTCGCGCTTGACCTCGTCCGTCCAGCGCTGGTCGATCGGCTCGCCCAGCAGGTGGATCACCGCGTCCTGGCCCTCGATCGCCTCTGGAGGGGGCGGGGCCTCCTTGGGGGCAGGCCATCCGAGCACCGTCACCGCCGAGCCCAGCTTGCGGCTGCCGCTGTCGGCGTCGCGCGAGAGGGCCGTGACCTCGTGGCCCTTCTCCCGCAGTGCTGCGACCAGCGGACGGCCCACGTTCCCGGTCGCGCCAGTGACCGTGACCTTCATGTGCTGTGCCTCCTCAGTCGACGACGGGCTCGAACTCGCGCTCGGCCTCTTCGGCTACGGCCCGGGCCACCGCCTGGCTCACATCGCGGTTGAACACGCTCGGCACGATGTACTCCTCGTCGAGCTCCTCGTCGGCCACCGCGCTGGCTATTCCCTCCGCCGCGGCGATCTTCATCGCGTCGGTGATGGCGGTCGCGCGGGAGTCGAGCGCGCCCCGGAAGACGCCGGGGAAGGCCAGCACGTTGTTGATCTGGTTCGGGTAGTCCGAGCGGCCGGTGGCCATCACGCGCGCGTAGGCGGCGGCCTCCTCGGGATGGACCTCCGGGTTGGGGTTGGCCATGGCGAACACGAACGGCTCGGGGTTCATCAGGGCCAGGTCCTTGGCGTCGATGATGCCGGGCCCGCTCAGGCCGACGAACAGGTCGGTGCCCTCGAGCACGTCCCGGGGGGAGCCCGAGCGGCCGTTGTCGTTGGTGTTCTCGGCCAGCCAGCGCTTGGGCGCGTTCATCGAGCCGGCGTCGTAGTCCTCGCGCCCGGGGTGGATGGCGCCGTAGCGGTCGCACGCCACCAGCCCGCCCAGGCCGGCGTCGAGGCAGATCTTGGCCACGGCCACGCCGGCGGCGCCGGCGCCCACCATCACCGCGTTGAGGTCCTCCATCCGGCGTTCGGTGAGCCGGCAGGCGTTTATGAGCGCGGCGAGCACCACGATCGCCGTGCCGTGCTGGTCGTCGTGGAAGACCGGGATGTCGAGCGCCTCCACCAGCCGTTGCTCGATCTCGAAGCAGCGCGGAGAGGAGATGTCCTCGAGGTTGATGCCGCCGAAGGTCGGCGACATGCGGATCACCGTCTCGACGATCTCGTCGGGGTCCTTCGTGTTCAGGCAGATCGGGAAGGCGTCGACGTCGGCGAACTCCTTGAACAGCATCGCCTTGCCCTCCATCACCGGCATGGCGGCCTCCGCGCCGATGTCGCCCAGACCCAGGACGGCGGTGCCGTCGGAGACCACTGCCACCGTATTGGCCTTGATCGTGTACTTGAAGGCCTTCTGGCGGTTCTCGGCGATCGCCGAGCAGACCCGGGCCACGCCTGGCGTGTAGGCCATCGACAGGTCGTCGCGCGTCTTCAGCGGAGTGGCCAGGGCCGTGTGGATCTTCCCGCCGCGATGCAGCTCGAAGGTGCGGTCGGTGATCTCGACCACGCGCACGTCGCGGATGTCCTGGACCGCGGTGATGACCTGGCCGCGGTGCTCGATCGAGTGGCACTCGACCGTGATCTCGCGCAGGGTGCCCCCGCCGGTGGCCTCGACGGTGTCCACGGCCACGATGGCCCCGCCGGTGCGGGTGATCGCCGAGGTGACCTTCGACAGCGATCCACGCTCCTGGGGCAGCTCGACCCGGATGGTCAGCGAGAACTGGGCGGAGGTGGTGGCCACGTCTCGGAAACTATCGACGGGGACGAAAGGGTCCGGTGCTCACCCGACCAACGCTCGGGCTGCGCTCCTCCGGCGCCTACGATGAGGCGGTGACAGACGCTGACCGCCGCGAGCTCTTCCTCATCGACGGGAACAGCCTCGTCTACCGCGCCTTCTTCGCCCTGCCAGAGACGATCTCCACGTCGAAGGGGCAGCCGACCAACGCGATCTTCGGCTTCGCCTCGATGCTGGTGAAGATCCTCACCGAGCACGGCCAGCAGCCCACGCTGGTGGTGTGGGACGCGGGCATGTCGGGCCGCAAGGAGGTCTACCCCGAGTACAAGGCCCAGCGCTCGACCAAGCCCGACCTGCTCTCCGAGCAGTGGCCCCATCTCCAGCCGCTGGTCGACGCCTTCGGCTACACGAACGTGAAGGTGGACGGCTTCGAGGCAGACGACGTGATCGCCTCTCTTGCCACCCGCGCGCGCGAGCAGGACATCGACGTGATGGTGGTCACCGGCGACCGTGACCTCTTCCAGCTGATCGAGCCGGGCGTCCGCGTGATGGCCACCAGCCGGGGCATAACCGAGACCAAGGTCTACGACCGCGACGCCGTGGTCGACCGCTACGGCATCGCGCCCGAGCTGGTGCCGGACTTCACAGGACTGAAGGGGGACACCTCGGACAACATCCCCGGCGTCCCGGGCATCGGCGAGAAGACCGCCTCCCAGCTGCTGCAGGAGTACGGCGACCTTGAAGGCGTCCTGTCGAACGTCGACTCGATCTCCGGCGCCAAGCGCAAGGAGAACCTGACCCAGCACGCGGAGGATGCGCGGGTCTCCAAGCAGCTTGCCACCGCGGTGCGGACGGTCGAGGTAGACCTGGACCTCGACGAGTCACTCGCGCGCGAGCCCGACCGCTCGCGGCTGCGGGAGGTGTTCCGCGAGTTCGAGCTTCGTGACCCGCTGCGGCGCCTGGAGGAGGCGCTCGGCGACGAAGAGGAGGCCGCGCCGCGCGAGCGCCCCACCGAGCAGTTCGCCGTGCGCGCCCGCGAGGTGGCCCCCGCGGCCCTCGCAACCGAGGGAGAGCTGTTCACGCTCGCGGCGGCCCGCGCGGCGCCCGAGGAGCCGCCGGAGGGCCAGCTCCTGCCGGCCGACGACGCCGAGCCGCTCAGCTTCGCCGCGTTCGCCGGCGGCGACGAGGTGATGGTCGGCCAGGCGGAGACGCTCGACGCCGTGGCGCTCGCCGTGGGGGACCGGCCCGTGGTCGCGCACGACTGGAAGACCACCGCCTCCTCCGAGCGCTTCGAGGGCCACGTCGCGCTGGAGCACGACACGATGCTGGCCGCCTATCTCATCGACCCTGCGCGCCGCGGCTACCCCCTCGACGAGCTGGCGAGCGACGAGGGGATAGGGGCGGACGTGGAGGGCGGGGACGGCCTCGCTGCGGACGCGGTCGTCACACGCATCCTCGCCGAGCGCCAGCGCGAGCGCCTGGAGGCCGACGGCCTCACCCGGCTGCTGCACGAGATCGAGTTGCCGCTGGTCGACGTGCTGGTGGAGATGGAGCGCGCGGGCGTGAAGCTCGACGTGGACACCGTGCGGACCATCGCCAAGCGCGTCGAGGACGAGGCCAACGCGCTCGAGCGCGACGTCTGGATGCTGGCCGGCGAGGAGTTCACCATCGGCTCGCCGCAGCAGCTGGCCGAGGTGCTGTTCAACAAGCTCGGCCTGTCCAAGAAGCGGCGGGGCAAGACCGGCTTCTCCACCGACGCCCGCGTGCTCCAGGCCATCCGCGGCGAGCACGAGATCGTCCCCAAGATCGAGTCCTGGCGCGAGCTCACCAAGCTGAAGTCGACCTACCTGGACGCCTTTCCGGAGCTGGTGGACTCCGACGGACGGCTGCGGACGACCTTCAACCAGGCCGCGGCCACCACCGGCCGGCTGTCGAGCACCGATCCCAACCTGCAGAACATCCCGATCCGCACCGAGCGCGGGCGCGAGATCCGTGCCTGCTTCGTGGCCGAGGAGGGCAACCGCCTGATCTCCGCGGACTACTCGCAGGTGGAGCTGCGCATCCTGGCCCACATCGCCGGCGAGCCCGTGCTGAAGGAAATCTTCCGCCGCGGCGAGGACGTGCACGCCGCCACCGCCGAGCAGATCCTGGGCGGCAAGCCCGACCCCGGTACCCGCTCCAAGGCCAAGATGGTCAACTACGGGATCGTCTACGGGCTGTCGGCCTACGGGCTGGCCGACCGCCTAGGGATCTCGCAGGAGGAGGCGGGAGAATTCATCGACGCCTACCTCGAGCGCTTTCTCAAGGTCCGCGAGTTCATCGACGGCACGATCGAGCACGCCAAGGAGCATGGGCACGTCACCACGCTGTTCGGCCGCATCCGGCGCATCCCCGAGCTGCGCGCCCGCCAGCGGCAGACCCGCCTGTTGGGGGAGCGGCTGGCGGTGAACATGGTCATCCAGGGCACCGCGGCCGACATCATCAAGGTGGCGATGGTCTCCTGTCGCAACGAGCTGCGCGACGCCGGGCTGGAGACCAGGCTCGTGCTGCAGATCCACGACGAGCTGTTGTTCGAGGCGCCCGAGGCCGAGGCCGAGCGGGCCGCGGAGATCGTCCGGCGGGAGATGGCGGGTGCCTTCGAGCTCGATCCGCCGCTCGAGGTCGACGTCGCGAGCGGCCGCGACTGGCTGGAGGCCAAGTGAGACTCCCGACCGGCGGTGTTTGCCCGGCCGACGCCCGGGCTGCGCTCCTTCGGTACAGATCCTCGACCGGCGGTGCTCGCCCGGCCGGCGCCCGGGCTGCGCTCCGGCGGTACTAGTGCGGATGGACAAGACCCCGATCGTCGTCCTGGCGACCGTGTTCGCCGGCGGCTTCATCGCGCTGCAGGCGCCGATCAACGCCGGCCTCGGCAGGGCGGTGGGCAGCATTCCCGCCGCGTCGATCTCGTTCGCCATCGGCACCGCGGCGCTGGTCGCCATCACGCTCCTGTTCGCCGGCGGCTACGGGAGGGTCGGAGAGATCAGCGGGCTGTCCTGGTACTACCTGCTCGGTGGCGTGCTGGGCGCGATCTACGTCACCACCGCCCTGATCGCCGTGCAGACCCTCGGCGCCGGCGGGGTCACCGCCGCGACCATCGCCGGCCAGTTGGCGATGTCGGTCTTCCTCGACCGCGTCGGCGCGTTCGGGCTCGAGCAACGTGGGCTCACGCCGCTGCGCGTGCTGGGGGTGGGTCTGCTCGCCGTGGGCACAATCCTCGTCGTACGGGAGTAGCATTCGCGCTTCTCATGCGCCAAGGCGAAGGAGCAGATCCAGGGCCGATGGAAGGGCGCCCAGGAGGGTTCGAGGAGGCCCCCGTGGTGCGAAGCGGCCGGGCGCCGCTCGACGTGCTCGCGGCAGCACTCACCCTGGGCCTCGGGCTGGCGGTCCTCTACTTCGCGGTAGCCCTGGTAGGCGCGGTCGATCCGTTCGGCGACTCGATCGTGTTCACGATCATCGCGCTGGTCCTGGTGGTCGCGTGGCTTGCGGCCGCCTACCAGCGCTCGCGGGCCGACACGGGCATGCTCACACGCGCCGACCGCGAACGGCGGGGGTTCTAGGTCAGGAGCGCCGGCTAGGCCGCTGCGGTCTGGGGAATCGTGCGCCGGGCCCTCGGGGGCGGGCCCTCCTCTACCAGCCGGTGGTGCGCGATCTCGAGGTAGTGGCCGAAGGACCAGTGGGTAAGAGCACGCAGCCCCAGACCGCGGATCTTGGCCTGCAGCAACCGGGGCGGGATCCTGGGCAGTACGTCCTGCATGCGGAGCATCCAGCGGAACTTCCACGCGTGTGAGTCGCTGAACGCGCTGTAGCGCGAGAGGGCCTCGGCGTGGGTCTGACGGCCCTCGACCACGTCGCGCAGCTCGCGGCCGCAGGCCAGGCCGAAGTAGAGCGCGGTGCGGATGCCCTCGGCGGTGAGCGGGATGCAATGGCCCGCGGAGTCGCCGGTGAAGAAGACGCCGTCCTCGACTGCCGGCCGGATCTTGTGCGGAATCCAGTTGCCCTGGTAGCGCACAGCGTCGGACTCGAGGTCCTCGGCCAGCTTCACGGTGTTGTCCTTGACGTGAAAGCGGGGGTCGAAGGAGCCGACCCCGATGCGCAGCTCGTCGCGCGCCGGGAAGCTCCAGCCGTAGCCGGCGGGGACGTACTTGCGGTCCACCCAGATCTCCAGGTCCGCGCCCTGCCCGTGAGGGTGGACCTCCAGGCCGCGCGACAGGGGCGCGTCGGGCGGCTGATAGCCCGAGCCGAGGACCCGGCGCCAGCCCAGCGCGTCCACGATCAGCGGGGCGGTCAGATCGCCACGGTCGGTGTGGACGGTGTCGCCCGTGCGGCCGTCGACCTTCGCGGTCTCGAAGTCGCAGTCCGACTGCTCGAACAGCTCCGTGCAGAGGGCTGGGTAGGCGAAGGTGGAGAAGGTGAAGGGAAGGTCGAGCCGGGTGGTGCCGTGCGGGGTGTTGACCACCAGCTCGGAGAACGTCTGGCGGTGCGAGGCCATGAGCCCCAGCGCCTCCAGCCATCCGGTGGGGATGCCGCAGGCCGAGGTCTGGCGCTCGCCAACCTCGTAGCGGTCGATCATCAGAACGCGCGCGCCGGTGCCGCCCAACTCGCGCGCCACGGCCAGGCCTGCGAAGCTGGCGCCGCAGATCAGTACGTCGTAGTCGCCCTCGAGCGCCGTGCGGGCCGAGCCGCGCTTGGTGCGTCGCTGCATGCGGGCGAGACTACCTTGGGCCGAGTGCGCTCGGGTCGCTAGGCTCTGCGCGCAGTGCCAGAGGCAGAAACGCTCACACCGCCGAAGCCCGTAGAGGGCTCGGACGGCCTTCTCATCGAGGTGGACGGCGAGATCGTCCCCAACTACGACGCCACCATCGTCGCCTTCGACGAGGGCGACGTGGTCAGCGGTGCGGTCGTCCGAATCGACCAGGACGAGGTCCTGGTGGACATCGGCTACAAGTCGGAGGGGGTCATCCCCTCCAACGAGCTGTCGATCCGCAAGTCCGTCGACCCCGCCGAGGAGGTCGAGCTGGGCGAGGAGGTCGACGCCCTCGTACTCACCAAGGAGGACCAGGACGGCCGGCTCGTGCTCTCCAAGAAGCGCGCCCGCTTCGAGAAGGCGTGGCGGCGCATCGAGGCGGCCGCCGAGTCCGGTGAGCCGGTGGAGGGCACGGTCATCGAGGTCGTCAAGGGCGGCCTGATCATCGACCTCGGGGTGCGCGGCTTCCTGCCCGCCTCGCTGGTCGACATCCGCCGCGTCCAGAACCTCGATGAGTTCATGAGCACGAAGATCGAATGCAAGGTCATCGAGCTCAATCGCTCCCGCAACAACGTCGTGCTCAGCCGGCGCGCGGTGCTCGAGGAG
>DATHAQ010000024.1:0-31648 GCA_035296565.1 Thermoleophilaceae bacterium | reverse complement strand
CGAGCGCACCCGGCCGCGAATCAGCGTGATCCGCCGGTTGATCGGGCCGCGCCCGTAGGCGTCCTGGGTGCGGAAGCTGCGCGTCTCGCCTAGGCGCCCCGCGGCGACGGTGTAGTCGCCGTTCCCGGGGAAGCCCAAGATGGCCGCGCCCGCGCCCGGCCGGGCACCGGCGTTCACTCCCAGCGCCGGCAGGCCGCTGGTGGCCGGCACCCGGAGGACCGCGAGGTCGTTGCGAGCGTCGAAGTGGACGGCCGTGGCATCGAGGCGCTCGCCCTCCCCTGCGATCTGCACCGTCGTGTCATCCTGGCCGGCCACCACGTGAGCATTGGTCACCACCAGGCCGTTGCCGGCGACCCAGCCGCTGCCCTGCACCCCGAGGCCGCACGCGGTGCCCAGCACCCGGACCACGCCGGCCCGAGCGGCGCGTACCTGCGGATCGTCGGCGATGGCCGGGTCCGGCGCGCCCACCTCGGGCTGAGGGCCGCGGATGCCCGGGAAGGGATCGAAGCGCGCGAGCGTCTTCAGCAGCGGCCCGCTGGGCGGCAGGGCGGCGTTGAGGCGCTGGAGTATCGCCGAGCGCTGGATGGGCTCCCGCAGCTCGCGCACCCCGGGGGTATGCAGGGCCACGGCTCCGGCCACCCAGACCAGCCCGAGCCCGATGGCGCCGACCAGCAGGGCACCCCCGACCCCGTCCAAGGCACCCAGGCCCTCGCCCAGCCGCCCGCGCAAGCGGAAGCCGAGCACCTCGAGAGCCGCGGCCAGCACCCCGCCCACCAGCAGCGCCCCCATGAGCGCGAACAGCGGCGCATAGGGCGAGCGCGAGCCCTCCGACAAGAGCATCGGGGCCACCCGGGAGCCGAGGAAGCCGCCAACGACGAACCCCGCGAGCGAGAGCGCGCCGACGATCAGGCCCTGCGCGTACCCCCAGACCGCCATGGCCAGCGCAAAGACGACGATGATCCAGTCGACCCAGGTCACCCGACCGCGGAAGCTAGCGCCCCCTCGGGTTACCCTGGGGCACCGAGCGCGCGCCCTTGACTTCCCTCTTCCCGACCGATCGAGCCGGCGAGCGCCAGCGCCGCCTTACCCACCGGGCCGTCCCCATCGCGGGGGTGGCGGCCGTCGCACTGCTCATCGGCGTCATCGTCGGCGCCTCGGCCGCCTCGTCCGTCGAGCGCATCGGGGGCGACTACGCCGAAGCCTGGCAGCGGGGCGACGTCAAGGCGATGCGCGCGCTGTTCACCCCCCAGGCCCGCCGGCGCTACAGCGAGGCGGAGGTCAGGCAGGCGCTGGCGCAGGCCGCCGACACCGCCACCGCCACCAGCTTCGCCACGGGCAAGCCCGAGTCCGAGCGCGATGGCGCGGCCCTGGTGCCTGTGCGCGTCCGGACCCGCTCGTTCGGCGTGATTCGTGGCGACGTCGCAGTGCCGGTGAACGACGACCTGGTCGAGTGGAGCCCCGCGCTGGCCTTCCCCGGCCTGCGCGGCGGCGAGCGGCTCGAGCGCCGCACCCGGCTGCCGCGGCGGGCAACGATCCTCTCCCGCGACGGCAAGGTGCTGGCCCGCGGCCCGGCGGGGGCGCGGAGCTCGCCGGACGGCGCCGGCGGCTCCATTGCGGGCACGCTGGGGCGCCCCGACACTCCCCAGGGACGGCGGCTGGCACGCGAGCGCGGCCTGCCGCCGCGCGCCGTGGTGGGCACGACGGGCCTGGAGCGCGCCTTCGAGCGCGAGCTGGCAGGGACGCCCGGCGGCGAGCTGCTGGCCGGAAGGCGCGTGCTCGCCCGCTCGGAGCCCAAGCCCGGCGAGACGGTGCGCAGCACGATCGACAGCCGCCTGCAGCTCGCTGCGGTGGCCGCGCTGGGCTCGCGCTTCGGAGGCGTCGCGGCGCTCGACGCCCGCAACGGCGAGGTCCGCGCGCTGGCCGGCGTGGCCTTCTCGGCCCCCCAGCCCCCCGGCTCGACCTTCAAGATCATCACGACAACCGCAGCCCTGGAGGCCAAGCTCACCCGCACTCGCAAGCGCTACCCGGTGGAGACCGCGGCCACGATCGACGGCACCCGCCTGGAGAACGCCAACGGCGAGTCCTGCGGCGGCACCTTCCGCGAGAGCTTCGCCCACTCGTGCAACTCCGTGTTTGCGCCCCTGGGCGTGCGCGTGGGCGCCAAGCGGCTCGTGGCCACCGCCGAGCGCTACGGATGGAACGCCAAGCCCTCGGTGGACGGCGAGCTGCCCTCCACAATCCCGCCCGCTCGCGAGATAAAGACGCCGATCGAGCTCGGGTCCTCGGCCATCGGGCAGGGCAAGGTGCTGGCCACGCCGTTCCGCATGGCCTCGGTCGCGCAGGCCATCGCCACGGGCGGGGTCATGGCCGAGCCCTCCCTGAAGGCCGGCGCCGCCTCGCCGCGGCGGCGCGTGACCAGCGGCAAGGTCGCTCGCTTGATCCGCACCTACATGCTCGACGTGGTGCGCTACGGCACCGGCACCGCGGCCGCGATCCCCGAGGCTCAGGTGGCGGGCAAGACCGGTACGGCCGAGCTGGGCGACACGCGCGGCCCGGGGGCCCAGGGCAGCGACGCGTCGAACACCGATGCCTGGTTCACGGCATTCGCCCCGGCGAGCCGGCCCCGGCTGGCGGTCGGCGTGCTCCTGGTCAAGGCCGGAGCGGGCGGGCAGAGCGCGGCGCCGGTCGCCAAGGAGGTTCTGCAGGCCGGCCTGAAACGCGGCGGCTGACTAGAAGTCCAGCTCGTAGCGCAGCTTGTCCGGCGCTCGACGCCTGACATCGAAGCCGCCCTCGATCTCGAGCTCGAGCGGGCGGTACTCGAGGTTGTCGATCGGGATCTTGTAGACGAGCAGCGCGCCGGCGGCCGAGTTCTGCTGGGCTACTGAGCCGGCGAGGGGGATGCACTCCTTCGGATTGACCGGGCGCGCCTTGTACGCGAAAACGTTGTCACGCGGGAGGGTCAGGGGCCGGAACTCGTTCTCCTGGGCGTCCTTGATCACGAACTTGTCGGGCTTCACCGCCTCCTCGGCCTTCTTGCCCTCGTTGCAGACCTGCACGAAGACGCCGTAGAGGGTGTCCTTCTTTCCCGGGTCCGGGCCGCGGTAGAACGCCGAGTCGGGCGGGATCCTCGTGTTGAGCTGGCGGGTGATGAAGACGTTGTACGTAAGGCCGTTCATCTCCTCGGCGAGGCCCTCGCGAAAGGCTTCGCCGGGGGTCCCGACACCCTGGATCGACTCGTCGTTCTCCTTGCCGCAGGCGGCGGCTCCGAGGCATAGGGCGGCAATGCAGAGGGCGGTCAGGACGCGGCGCAGGCGGGCCATCCGCGGCGGAACTCTACCCGCCGGCGGGGCTCTGCCCGGGGCGGGAGGGGTCGCTTCCGGCGGGGGTGCCGAAGCGGGGTGACTTGTACGCGTCGTAGCCCGCCACGCTGGCCCGCGCGAGCTGTCCCTTCGGGGGGTCCTCGAAGATCATGCGCAGGCGCTGCAGGGCCGTCTTGGTCTGGCGGCGCATCCAGCGGTGCACCCCCGCCTGCTTGAGGCGGTCGGCCAGTGCGCCGGGGTCGCTCAGGGTGGTGAGCTCCACGCGCGTGCCCCCCGCCTCGGGGGTGAACTCGTAGAGCGCAAGCAGCTTCGAGCGACCGAAGCGCCCGATACGGCCCTCCTCGAGGATGCGCCGTGGCCGGTCGGCCTCCTTTATGGCGATCTCGCCGCGCTCGCGGGCCAGCGGGGTGCGCAGCTGGAAGCGCGCGGCGGCCCCCTTGCCGACCGCGTTCGCGCGCGCGAGCCGGTAGTCCTTGAGGTAGTGGTCGGTGTACGCGGGACGCCCGCTGAGGTCGGCCACGAAGTCGTAGACCTGCTCGCGGGGAGCGGAGATGAAGGCGCTGACCGTGACCTGCCGCACTGGGCGGCGGACTCTACGGGGTTACGCGGCCTTCGGGGCTGTCCGAAGACGACGCTCGCTGGCGCCCACCCGGCGGCTCTCCACGGCGTGACGACGGTCCTCCGGCAGCGAGCCGAAGCAGAGGTCGCACAGATGGCGCCCCTCCTCGAGCTCGTGCAGGCGCTCGCCGGGCAGTGGAGTGCGCCGGCAGCCACCGCAGTGGGTGGCCGCGGGCTTCAGCGCGCCGAGGCTCCGGTGCAGCATTTGTGTGGCGAGATCGGGCACTGAGAGTGATCTTCGCGGTCACAGCGGACGATCCTGCCAGTGCCCCCCCTTGTGTCGAACCGTCCAAATCAGGTACAACCAGTACGCCAGTTCGTCTGAGGAGAGATGTCTCATGGAAGCTTTTTCTGCCGGAACCCTTGCCGGGGCCGGCTCATTTCGCTGTGGGCGTTGCGGCTTCGGCGTCGCGCTCCACGAGCGAGACGCCGTCCCCGAATGCCCGAGTTGCGGGCACGCTCGCTTCACCCGCGCGTCGCTGTTCGGCCCGGCTCAAGCGCCGGGCCAGGGCCAGCCGACCGGCGAGAGCCCGCAGTGGCTGGAGGAGGCCCGTGAGGCCCTGGCCATTCCCGGGGACTACCTCGCCTACGAGGACGACGAGCGCGTGCACGTCGTGCCCCTCCAGGAGGGGTGGACGCGCGTCGGGCGCAGCCTCGCGGCAGACGTGCGCTTCGACGACCCGACCGTCTCGCGCCGCCACGCCCTGCTGTTCCGCGACGAGACGCAGGCGCGCGTGCTCGACGACCGCAGCCTCAACGGCGTGTTCTGCAACGGCACGAGGGTCGACCTCGCCAAACTCACCGACGGTGACGAGATCGCCATCGGCCGCTTCAGGCTCTACTTCCTGACCGTCGTCAGGGAGCGCTCCGCCACACCGGTCGGCTAGGCCGCGCGGCGGACGCTTCCGCCGCCCTCCGCCACAATCCAGCGCCGTGAGCTCGGCCAACGCCCTCCGCCCCTGGGCGGCCGGCCTCGTGCTGGCCTGCTTTGCGCTCGCGCTCCTCTCGCTCCTGACCCCGTCGGTGCCCACGACCGATCCGTGGGGCTGGATCGTGTGGGGGCGCGAGGTGGCGCACCTCGACCTGGACACCTCCGCGGGCGGCTCCCCTTCGTGGAAGCCACTTCCGGTGCTGGTGACCACGCCGCTCGCCGTGTTCGGAGACTCGCTGCCCGAGGCCTGGCTCGTGGTGGCTCGCGCCGGCGGCCTCCTGGGCCTGGCCCTGATCGTGATCCTCGCCGTGCGACTGGCCGGCGACCGACGCCGGGCGGTCACCGTGACGGCCGGCGTCGTGGCCGCGCTCGCGCTCGTGGTGACCCCCGGATGGCTGCGCTCGGTGCTTCACGGCTACTCCGAGCCGCTGCTGCTCGGGCTCATCGCCGGCGCGGTTCTCGCCCACCTGGCCGGGCGACGCACCCTGCCCCTGGCCCTCCTCATGCTCAGTGGCCTCGGGCGGCCCGAGCTGTGGGCGGTCATCGCGATCTACTCGCTCTGGACCTGGTGGACCGGGGCGCTGAGCTCGCGCCGCATCGCGCTCGTGCTGCTTCCCATCCCGATCCTGTGGTTCGGCGGGGACTTCTGGGGCTCGGGCGACCCCGTGCACGGAAGCGGCGAGGCCGCCTCCAACGCCGACATCCGCAAGGTGAACGTGGGCGACATGCTCGGCGAGCTCTTCAGTGGCTCCATGCCCGCCGTGCCGGTGCTCGCGCTGCTCGGCCTGGCGCTGCGCCCGCGCGACCGGGCTCTGCAGGTGGTGGTTGGCGGCTGCGTGGGGTTCATCGGCTACCTGTGCCTGCTCTCGCTCGTCGGCTATCCCGTCTCCGCGCGCTTCTTCGAGCCCCCCGTGGGGGTCCTGTGTGCCGCTGCCGGCGCCGGTGCCGCAGCCGCGGTCCGGGCGGTGCTCCGACGCGAGGGCCGCGCCGCCGCCGTCCTGGCCGCGGCCGCTGTTGTGGCGCTGGCCATCTTCCAGCTGCCTACCGTCCCCGACACCGCCTCCGGCGCCCATGACCGCGCGCTCCTCCAGCGCAGCCTCCGGCACGCGGTTTCGGCGTTCGGCACCGCGGCGCTCAACCGCTGCGGGGACCCGATCCTGCGCGCCGACCTCCACTGGAACGAGGGGGCGATGGCCTTCACGATGGGCGAGCACCTCACGGACGTGCGCCGCGTGCTGCCCTGGAAGGCGATCGACGGCCAGGCGCGCGGTCCCGTGGTGATGCTCGCGCCGCTCGGCGAAGAGCCCTTCCCCAAGCCGTGGCGGGCCCGCATCCAGCTGATCGGCCGCCGGGGCGACTGGGGGCTCTACCGCATCACGCGCGCCACCGAGCGCCCGCCGCGCTGCACGGTCTAGACCGGCTCAGTTGGCGAGCAGGCGTCGGGCGCCGAGCCCGCCGGCCAGCAGCACGATGCCCAGGAGCACCAGCTGCCATACGTCCAGGCCGGTGAAGGCCAGCGGCCCCGAGTCGGGCTCGTCGTCCTTCTTGGTCTCCTCGCGGCCCGGGCCCGGGCTACTCCGTGGACACGGAGGGGTCCGTGTGCTCGGCCTCGGGCACGCTCATGAGGAAATGGGAGCGCGGCTCGGCCGCCAGGTGGTTGATCCGCTCGGCCTCCTCGGGCTGGCCGGTGGCCTCGAGCTCGGCGGCGTAGCGTCCCAACAGCTCCTGCACATCGAGCATTCCCTGGGCGTCGAGCTCGCAGATGGCGGCCTTCGCGCCCCGGCCCTTGCGGCGCTCGAGCGCCGCTCGGTCGAGGTGCCACTCGTGGTTGACGCGCAGGTAGACGCGGCCACCGGTCTGGCCGGCGCACATCCAGGGCCCGGGGTCGCCCATCACCACCGCGCGGCCGCCGGTCATGTACTCGAAGGCGAACCCCTTCAGGTTCGCGCGGTCGGCGAGGCAGCCGCGGGAGTCGTCCAGTGGCTCGCCGGGCTCGCCGCCCACCACGACGTCGGCGCCGCTGAGGCGGATGCCGAAGCGCGAGTCGGCGTCGCCCTGCACGTAGAGGCGCCCCTTCTGGGCGCCGTAGGCGAATGCCTTGCCGACCGAGCCGTTGACCCTCTGCCCCAGCCGGTTGGTCCCCTTCATCACCGCGACCTTGCCGCCCAGCATGGCCTTCGCCGCGCCGTCCTGGGCACCCCCCTCCACGGTCACGTCGGCCCCGTGCACATTGAAGGCCGCCAGCCCCTGGCCGCCCACCGCGCCCTCCTCGAGCCGCAGCTCGGTGAGCGTGTCCTCGGTCGCTTCGGGGCCGGTGCCGGCGATGCGCTGCCGCGCCAGCTCGCCCGCCGCCTGCGCGCCCTGCGCGCGGTCGGCCTCGGGGTCCTTGGGGCGCATCCCCAGCGGGCGGCTGAGCACGAGGCCGGGGGCCCGGCGCTCGTCCGGCGGCTGGGGCATGTCCAGCGGCTCGAGGTCGAGCTTCTCCTCGGGCGCCTTGATGAGGTCGGAGGCATCGAGACGGTCGGTGCCGCGGGCCTGGATCAGCACGTCGGAGCGGCCGACGAGGTCCTGCGTGCGCTCAAAGCCCAGCGCCGCGGTCAGCTCCCGCACCTCCTCGCCCATCGCCGTGAAGAAGCGCGCGCAGTTGGCCGAGGCGGTCTCGAGCTCCTGCGGGGCGAACTTCTTCAGGCCCTTGAGCTCGGCTTCCTGGCGGTCGGCGATCTGGGTGGCGATGCCGACATGGCAGGTATCGAGCTGGCAGCCGCGGCAAATCGTGCAGCCGAGCGCGACCATCGCGAGGGTGCCGAAGCCGACGCGGTTGGCGCCCAGGCAGTGCAGCTTCACGATGTCGTGGGCGTGGCGCAGGCCGCCGTCGGCCCAGATCTCCACGCGGTTGCGGACGCCCGCCTCCATCAGAGCCAGGTGCGCCGCCCGCGTGCCGATGTCGGCGGGCAGGCCGACGTGGCGCAGGGCGTGGGTCCGGGCGGCGCCGGTGCCGCCGTCGAAGCCGCTCAGCGTGATCATGTCGGCGCCCGCCTTGGCGATGCCGACCGCGATCGTGCCGATGTTCGGGACCACCGGAACCCGCACCGAGACGCGCGCGTCGGGATTGGCCGTCTTGAGCTCGTCGACGAGCTCCGCCAGGTCCTCGATCGAGTTGACGTCGTGGTTGCTCGACGGTGAGATGAGGTCGACGGCGCCGGCGCCGTTGCGGGCACGCGCGATCGCCGCGGTGACCTTCCTCCCCGGCAGGTTGCCGCCCTCGCCGGGCTTGGCCCCCTGCCCGATCTTGATCTCGACGAGGTAGGAAGAGTTGAGCATCTCGCCGGTGACCCCGAAGCGCCCGCCGGAGACTTGCTGCCCGCGCCATTGCGGGTAGCGGCCGTAGAGGTCGGGGAGCTCGCCGCCCTCCCCGTTCATGGCGATCACGTTGGCCCGCTTGGCGGCCTCGGCGTAGGCGCGGTAGGCGGTCTCGCCCTGCGACCCGAAGCTCATCGGCGCGATGAAGATCGGGTAGGAGTGCAGGCCCACGCCGGGGTCGGCGGCCTCGGCCGGGAGCGGCTCGCGGTCGGACTCCAGGTCGAGCAGGTGGCGAATGGCAACCGGCTGCTCGAGCTCGAGGCCGCGCACGCGCTCGGAGTAGGCCGAGTAGTCGCCAATGCCCGCCGCCGCGGACACTGCGGCCTTGTAGACCTTGGGGTAGAAACGGAACGTCTTCGCCGGCTTGGAGTCCTCTTCGCCGGCCAGGACGCGCTGGCGCTGGTCGCCGTCGAGGTCGAGCTGACCCAAGCCGGTGCCGCCCTGGCGCGAGCCGGCGTAGCCGACCGTGCCGAAGACCTTGGTGATCTCGGGCTTCAAGCCGATCGAAGAGAACAGCCGCGCGTAGCCGCGCGACTCGTGGATCCCGATCGTGGAGATCACCTTCTCGATCCCCTTGCGCAGCGCGGTGGCCAGGTTGTCGATGGCCGCCGCGTAGTCGTCGAGCAGCGCCACCTCGATCATCGTGTACGGGCACACCCCGTCCGCGCCGAGGCCCATCGCGAGCACAACGTCGTGCACGTTGCGGACGGCGGATGACCTGAGGACCAGGCCGCAGCGCCGGCGCAGGTTGGGCTCGTCGCTGGCCGTCCAGTGCTCGCGCAGCGCGAGGTCCACCGCCGCCAGCGCCAGGTGCGGGTCGAGGTAGCGCCGCCCGCCGTCGTAGGCGGTGCGGTCGTCGAGCACCAACAGGCGCGCGCCGTCGCGCACCGCTCCGGTCGCCTCGTGCTTGAGGCGCTCCGCGACGCCGCTGGTGGACTCCGAGTCCAGGCACGCGCAGTCGAGCACCTTCGCCCGCCCGCGGAACTCCTCCCACAGATCCTCGAGCAGGTAGGTCTTGTGCTCACGCGCGATCTTGCGGTAGGCCTCGTCGCTGAGCGGCGCCAGCTCGTGGTGACCGCCGAGGATCACCGGGAAGGCGGTCTCGACGGTGTAGACGTCGTCGGGGACCGTGTGCAGGCCGGGGCGCGGGCCCATCACCGCGCGGCAGGAGAAGTGCTCGACCTCCCGCTCGCGGTCGATGGCCGGGTTGGTGACCACGGCCACGGACTCCTTGAAGAAGTCGGCCAGGTTCTGGCGCTCGGGCGACAGGGCGGCGAGCGGGCCGTCGTAACCCAGTGAGCTGATCGGCTCGGCGCCCGTGTTGGCCATCTGCTGGACCAGGCGCATGTCCTCGCGCTGCCAGCCGAAGCCGCCCAGGACCCGCGACTCGACCCGCACCGGCTCGGCAGGGCCGGCGCTGGAATAGCCGGGGATCTCCGCGCCCTCCAGCGGTCCGCCGACCGGCAGCGCGCGCTGGAAGCCGACGTCGTGGGCGCCGCCGCCGGTGCGCTCGCGCCAGCGCTCACAGCACAGCCGCTGCAGCCGGTGGTGGTCGACCAGGCGCGACTCACCCTTGCCGCGCTCGATCCTGACCATCAGCTTCTCGCCGGGCGCCAGCGGCTTGGGCTCGCCCACGGTGTCGGCCACCGCGACCACGCCGGACTCGCTCGAGAAGACGTGCGCCTCGGGGGTCTCGACGTGCCACAGCGGCCGCAGGCCGAGCGCGTCGACGGCGAACACGCACTCGTCGCCGTGGCGCGAGACCAAGGCGACCGGCCCCTGGGCGAAGGGGCCGAAGGCCTGGCGCAGGTACATGTAGAAGCCGCGCAGCTCCTCGGGCATCCCCTTTATCTCGTTGACGATCGGCGGCAGCGTCAGCTCGAGCGCCTCGACCAGCGTCAGGCCGCCGCGGGCGATCAGCGACTCGACGGTGCGGTTGAGGTCCTCGGAGTCCGAGGTGCCCTCTCCCAGCGGCACGCCGATCATCTTGGCCTCCTGGCGCAGCCGGGCGATGGTGTTGATCTCGCCATTGTGGCCCAGGACGCCGAAGGGCTGCACGCGCTTCAGCGCCGGCCAGGTGTTCGTCGAGTAGCGGTTGTGCCCGAAGACCGCCGTGGTCTTCGTGCGCGGGTCGAGCAGGTCGGGGAAGTAGCCGCCGAGCGCCAGCGGACCACCCATCGCCTTGTAGACCACGGTGTCCGTCGAGCAGCTCGCCACGTGGAGATCCAGCTCGGACTCGAGCCGGATGGTGAGCTCGAAGGTCAGGCGCGGGTCGTCGATCACGCCGCCGAGCTGCCAGAAGCGCGGCTCCTCCTCGCGGGCGGTGGGACCGAGCGCGCTGGACTCGACCACGTCGTGGCGCTCGGCTAGGATGCGCAGCCCCGACTTGCTCAGCAGCTCGCGAGCACGGCCCTTGAGCTCCTCGGGTGCCGCCGTGCGCGGGATGAAGGCGTGCAGGACGGTGAAGTTCGGGTCGAGCGCCAGCTTGGAAGCGTGGCCGCCACGCCGCACCTCCTCGCTCCACAGCTCGCGCGGGATGTCGAGTAGGACCCCGCAGCCGTCGCCTTCGCCGTCCACCGAGCCCGCGCGGTGGACCATCCGCTCCAGCGCCTCGACGGCGCCGGGGATCGGCTCGTGCGCCGGCTGGGCGTCCTTGGCGATCCAGGCGTACAGCGCGCACGCGTCGCGGCTGTCTGCCTGCTGCGGAGCCCGCTTCGGGCCAAAGGCCCTCGTGGGCGAGTAACGGTGCTCCAAAGGGATCTCTCCTCGCGGTCCGCGCCTTCTCCGACCGGGCGCGCGACGAAAGTGGGGAGCTGACTATACGCCCAGCGCGAGCGTCCAGTCCTGCCCGACGACCTCCGGCCCGAAGCGCGAGTGCGGCTCCTCGGCGACGAGCCTGAAGCCCGCCGACTCGTAGATCGGCCGCGCCGAGGCGAGAACGTCGTTGGTCCAGAGCACGACCTCGCTGTAGCCGGCACCACGGGCGAAGCGAACGGCCTCCTCCACCAGCCGGCGGCCGAGGCCCGCCCCGCGGGCGTCGGGCTCGACGAGCAGCAGCCGCAGCCGCGCCGTCTCGGAGCCGTCCTCGACCAGGAAGACCGAGCCCGCCCGGCGCCCGTCGACCTCGGCGATCCAGGCGGCGTTGCGCCTGCGGTCGGTACGAGCGGCGTAGTCGCCTACCACTTCCGCAACCAGGCCCTCGAAGCGCTCGTCCCAGCCGTACTCGTGCGCGTACAAGACGCCGTGGCGCTCGACGACCCAGCCGAGGTCGCCCGGCTCGGGTCCCCGAAGGACTACGGCGCGGTCGGCCCGGGGGCCGCTTGTCAGGCCACCACCCGCATGTCGCCGGGCTCCCGGCCGCGCAGGTCGCGCACCACCGCGTCCACGACCGACTCGTCGGCCTGGACCCTGCCGTCGGTCACCGCGTTTATCACGGCGCGCTTGCGGTCCAGCACGTCGCCCATCGCGGCGTCGATCGTGTCGAGCGCGAGCAGGTACCAGGCGGTCACCGCGCTCTCCTGGCCGATGCGGTGCAGGCGGTCCTCGGCCTGGTCGTGGCGGGCCGGCGTCCAGTCGAGCTCCAGGAAGGCCACGTTCGACGCGCGCGTGAGCGTGATGCCCTGCGAGGCGGCCTTCAGCGAGCACACGATCAGCTGGGGCCCGTCCTGGGCCTGGAAGCGGTCGACGGCCGCCTGGCGGCGGGTGCTGGAGTCCGCGCCCAGGATGTGCGCGGAGCCCGGGAAGTGCTCCAGCACCGCGCGCTGGATGGCCACGTGCTCGGCGAAGACCACGAGCGGCTCACCCGACTCGAGGAAGTCGGAGACCCAGCTCAGCGCGGTCGGCAGCTTGCCCGCGGCGGCGAGCTGGCGCAGGTTGTTCAGGCGGACGAGCTGCTCGGAGCGCAGCGCCGCCGCGACCTTGGCGTCCAGCGCCTTGAGATCGAGCGGGAGCGTCTGCAGCCAGGCGATCACGTCCTGCTCGGCCAGGCGGTACTCCTCCTCGTTGGACAGCGGCACCGGCACGGTGTCGTGGCGCTTGGACGGCAGCTGGGGCAGCACCTGCTCCTTCGTGCGCCGCACGTAGCAGTTCGCGCGCAGGTTCCAGTGCAGGCGGTCGTCGCTGCCGGCGTCCCGGAAGCGCCGCGACAGCCGCGCGCCGCTGCCGAAGTCCGCCAGGCGGCCGATGGCCCGCAGCTGAGAGACGAGCTCCTCGGGGCGGTTGAGCACCGGCGTCCCGGTCAGGGCCAGGCGCAGCGCGTCGTCGGGCAGCCGGGCCGCCAGCTCGATCGTCGCCTTCGTGCGCTGAGCGCGGGCGTTCTTGACGTAGTGCGACTCGTCCAGGACCAGCGCACGCAGCCCACGGGCCAGCAGCTTGTCGAGGTGCGCCTCGAGGATGTCGTAGTTGAGGACGACCAGCTCGGCGTCGTCGGCCTCGACCGGCCAGCCGGCGGAGGTCCGCCCGTCTACGACCGCGACGCTGCGCTGGGCGAGCCAGGTCTCCGTCTCGCGCTGCCAGTTGAGCTTCACGCTCGCGGGGCAGATCACCGCCGCGGGGAAGGCGTCCGCCGCTTCCATGGCGGCCAGCGCCTGGATGGTCTTGCCCAGGCCCTGCTCGTCGGCGATGAACGTTCGCCGGCGCTGCAACGCGTAGCGCACGCCCGCGCGCTGGAACGGGTGCAGCTCGCCGCCCAGCGACAGGGCGGGCAGCTCCGCGTCCTCGGCGTAGGAGAGTCGGACCGTCGTCTCGGCCCGGTCGTGTTCTCCGACCAGCTCGTCCAGGACTTCCCGCAGCGACTCGTCGACGGCCACGGCGGGATGCTCTTCGAGGAAGCCGGCCATGTCCCGCGCCAGCGCGGCGTCGGCGGGCACGGCGACGCCGGTGGCGGCCGAGCGGTTGTAGAAGCGGCCGCTGCGGTCCACCAGGTGCGCCTCGGGCAGGCGGCGAAAGTCGCGGGCCAGCGCGGGATCCCACACGGTGTAGATGACCACCTCGGGCTCGCCCTCCTCCCCGATCTCCAGGGCCAGCTCGGCCGGAGCCGGCGTGCCGCCGCGGCGCAGCGTGCGCACGCAGGCGGAGGCGACGTCGTCCAGCTGGACGCCCTCCAGCTGGACCAGCCGCGAGGCGGCCGCGGCGGTGAAGGGCCAGACCAGCCGGCCCTCGGTGATCTCCACCACGCCGTCGAGGTCGTCGGGGGCCTCGCCGGAGAGCGTGCGCAGCGCAAAAGCGCCGCGGCCCTCGTACACGACAACGGAGACCAGCGCCCGCCAGCGGTCGGAGTCGCTCAGCCACGCGAGCACGTCGGGCGAGGGCTGGAGCTCGCCGAAGCGGGCCAGCAGCTCCTCGACCTCCTTGGCGAGGCGCGGGTCAGCGGGGACGCGCCAGTGCCTTCGCCGCCAGTCGAACCAGCGGCGCGGCAGCTGCTTGACCGCCGCGTTGAGCTCCTCGTCGAAGCCGAAGTCGAAGACGAGCTCGCGGTCGTGGGAGTCCTCGGCCAGCAGCGACACGCGCCCCGCGGCCGGTGCCTGCTGCTGGTCTCCATCCCCCTCCGACATGACCGATGAAGGCTAGCTTGGAGCGGCTGACCGCGTTCGGCCTCCGAGCGCAGCATCATCCGCAAGGTGCGCGTCACGCGGCAACAGGTGATCGGCTTTCGCCTCGCGCGCCACCACCTGGCCGAGCGTCTTGGCGCCGACGGGGCACAGGCCGCCGCCGTGGTCGGGCTGCAGGACACGCCTCCGGGAACCGCTGCGCTGGCGCTGGCCGCGCGGGCGAGCGTCGCGCCCGAGGCGCTCGAGGAGCTGGTGCTTGTGCCGAGCGTCCGCGGCGCTCCCCTGGCCGTGGCCGAGCGGGACCTGGGGCTGTTCACCACCGGGCTGGATCCGCCCGACGAGGAGGCGGCCAGGGCGGTGATCGGCAACGCCTGGAAGGCGCTTAACGGCATCGCCGCGCTGGAGGCGCTCGACCGCGTGAGCGCTGCGGTCGAGGCCAGCCTGCGCGAGGGGCCGCTCCCGCGCGACGACTTCCATCAGGCGCTTCGCGAGCGGCTCCCCCCGGAGCTGCTGTGGTGGTGCCGCGGTTGCGAGAGCCACCACGTGCACCCGTCGCTCTGGCGTGCGACAGGGATCCGCGGCGTGCTGGCGATCGTCGGGCGCGAGGGGCGCAGCGCGGTCTTCGGGCTGCCCCCGAAGGCGCCCCCGCTCGCCGACGCGGGCGCCGAGCTGGCCCGCCGCTTCCTGGGTATCTACGGCCCCTCGCGGCCGAAGCTGCTGGCCGAGTGGGCCGGTTTGGCGACCTCCCACGCCGAGGCCCTGTTGAAGCGCAGCGGTGACCACATGGACGTCGAGGTCGACGGAGCGAAGGCCTGGGCCCTCGCCGAGGACGGCCCCGCGCTCGCCGACCCCCCGCCCGCGAGCGGCGTCCGCCTGCTCCCGAACCTCGATCCGCTCAACGCCGCCCGCGACCGCTACCTGCTGGTACCCGCGGCCGCATTGCGAAAGCGAATCTGGAAAGCGCTCGGAGGGCCGGGCGTGGTGCTCGCCGGCGGCGAGGTCGCCGGCCTGTGGCGCCCGGCGAAGAAGGGCAAGCGGCTGGTGGTCGCGGTCGAGTCCCTCGGCGAGATCCCGCAGGAGGAGCTCGCCGCGGAGGCTGAGCGCCTGGCGCCCTTCCGGGGCGCGCAGAGCGCCGAAGTAACTCTTGACGCTGTTTGACATACATGCCTATGCTGTCAAGCAACTGGATGGCTGGCCGGTACGTGTCAACACGTCAGGAGGTGTCCCGCACATGACTTCTGCAACCGCCCCGGCGGTCGAGGGGCCGCTCTCGGCGAGCTGGACCGACCCCAAGCGCTACCTGTGGCTGCTGGGGCTGATAGTGCCTCTCATCCCCTTCATCGGCTGGGGGCTGGCCGAAGCGACCGGCCTGGGTGTGATGTGGTGGTTCGGCCCGCTCTTCGTGTTCGGGGTCGTCCCCTTCGTGGACGTGCTCATCGGCAAGGACTCGGCGAACCCGCCGGACAGCGCGGTCAAGTGGCTCGAGCAGGACCGCTACTACCGCTGGTGCACCTACCTGTTCATCCCGCTGCAGTACGCGTCGCTGGTCTTCGCCTGCTGGATGTGGCTCCACGGCGACCTCGGGGTCGCAGAGAAGCTCGGGCTCGCCCTCTCTGTGGCGATGGTCGGCGGCATCGCGATCAACACCGCGCACGAGCTCGGCCACAAGCGCCAGCAGCACGAGCGCTGGCTGTCGAAGGTCGCGCTGGCCCAGAGCGCCTACGGCCACTTCTTCATCGAGCACAACCGCGGTCACCACGTGCGGGTGGCCACCCCTGAGGACCCGGCCAGCTCGAGGCTGGGCGAGAGCCTCTACGAGTTCCTGCCGCGCACGGTCTGGGGCAGCCTCAAGTCGGCCCTGCACCTGGAGAAGGAGCGGCTCGACCGCATGGGCAAGCCCTTCATCTCCGTCCACAACGACGTGCTGAACGCCTGGGCGATGACCGTCGTGCTGTTCGGGGCGCTGACCGCGGCCTTCGGCCTCGACGTGCTGCCCTGGCTTCTGATCCAGGCCGTGGTCGGCTTCTCGCTGTTGGAGGCGGTGAACTACCTGGAGCACTACGGGCTGCTGCGCCAAAAGCGCGACGACGGCTCCGGGCGCTACGAGCTCTGCCGCCCCGAGCACTCCTGGAACAGCGACAACGTGGCGAGCAACGTCTTCCTCTACCACCTGCAGCGCCACTCCGACCACCATGCCAATCCGGTACGCCGCTACCAGGCGCTGCGCCACTACGACGATCTGCCGGAGCTGCCCTCGGGCTACGCGACGATGATCCTGTTCGCGTACCTGACGCCGGTTTGGCGCCGAGTGATGGACCCGAAGGTGCTGGCCCACTACGACGGCGACGTGACTCGGGCCAACCTCCTGCCGCGCAAGCGCGAACGGCTACTCGCCAAGTACGGGGCGGGCTCCTGATGGCCACCTATCGTTGCCCCGGGTGCGGCTACGAGTACGACGAGAGCGCCGGCGAGCCCCGCGAGGGCTTCCCGCCGGGCACGCCGATGAGCGACGTGCCCGGCGACTGGGGCTGCCCGGACTGCGGCGTGCGCGCGGGCGAGGACTTCGAGCAGGTGGGCTGACCTGGCCCCGAGCGCCGGAGCGGAGGCCGGGCGTCGGCCGGCCGAGCACCGACGCTCGACCCTCTCGGCCGTGACTGCGCGCTTCGCGGAGGCCTCGAAGACGCTCCTGCGCGACACCGTGCTCGACGCAGTGCACGAGCTGCTGGCCGACCGCCCCTGGGCCGAGGTGACCATGGGCGAGGTGGCCGAGCGCGCCGGGGTGAGCCGCCAGACGGTCTACAACACCTTCGGCGGCCGCGACGGCCTCTCGCAGGCCTACGTGATCCGTGAAGCCGACCGCTTCCTCGTGGTGGTGGAGGAGGCGGTCCGCAGCAACGAGCAGGACCCGCGCGCGGCGCTGTCGGCCGCCATCCATGTCTTCCTCTCCGCCGCGGCCAGCCACCCGCTGGTGCGAACGATCGCCTCGTCGCAGGACGGCGATGAGCTGCTCGCGCTGGTCACCGTCCGGGGCGGTCCGGTCCTGGGCGGGGTGACGGCCGGGCTGGCCCGCGTGATCGCCGAGACCTGGCCGGGCCTGCCGGGCCCGGAGACCCACTTCCTGGCCGACGGCCTGATACGGCTGGCCATCAGCTACGCGGCCCTGCCCTCCGGGACGCCGCAGGAGACCGCCGACGGCATTGCCGAGATCCTCGGCCCCTACATCGACGCGATGCTCGCGGCGCGCTAGTCGCCGCCTCCTCCGCCGCCGTCGCCGCCTCCGCCGCCGTCGCCCCCTCCGCCGTCACCGCCGTCGCCGCCGTCCCCGCCGCCTCCGCCGTCGCCTCCCCCGCCGGCGTCGACCCCCGAGTCCACGGCCGAGTCGACCGAGCTCGCCACGGAGTCCAGCGCGCTGTCGACGGCGCTGCCGCCGGCGTCGAGCGCATCGACGTCGCCGCCCACGGCCGAGTCGAACATGTCGGCGGTGCCGCCGAAGGGGTCGAAGGCCATGCCGTCGTCGGCCAGGTAGACGAAGTCGTCGTCGAGGTCGCCGCCGAAATGGCGCCTGCGGCGGTGCAGCTTGGCCAGGGCGGACATGGAGGCCGGGACCATGAGCGCAAGGGCGCCCGCCGCCGCGGCCGCGGCAGCCGCCGAGTTGGGGTCCGACTCGGCCTCCCACGGCAGCGTCTGCAGTCGCTGGCCGTGCTGCTGCGCCGTGGCCGCCCACGTGTCGCCGGTGGGCGTGCGGCGGATGACCAGCTGCGAGAAGAGCCCCAGCGTCTTGTAGTCGTAGCGCTCGATGAGGCCGCGCTGAGCCAACTCCCACAGGAACCACTCCCTGACCTGGTTCATCAACTGCGGGTTGTAGCGGCGGGCCGCGGTGATGACCTCGGAGAGGTTCGAGGGGGTCCAGGGCCGCAGCCAGCCGTCCAGCGCGGCCAGCGCATCGGGCAGCGGCACGGGGCCGGCGGGGTGCAGCACCACCCACGGCTTGCCCCACGCCGGCGACACCTCCGAGACCTCTATGCAGAAGGCGCCGCGCACGAGCAGCTCCTTTAGCCCGAGCTTGAAGGACTCGCCCGGCGCGGGCGCCTGTCTTCCCTTCATCCCGGCCGGCGGTAGCGAGAGCAGCAGCTGGGTCGAGGCGGCCGTGAGCGGCCACTGTGCGGTCTCCATGCGGCGAACCTAGCGGCGCTACCCGCCGCGCCCCGAAAGATCAGCTCCTTCAGCGCAAGCTTGGCCGCCGCCTCCTTGTCGGGCTCCGCGCCCCGCTTGGCGTCGACCGATGGCGTGTCGAACAGGATCTTGGGTGGCGCACGCTCGCGCCGGGCGGCTGGCGCGCCCGGCACCGCTTCCAGAAATCCGTCAGCGCGCTGAGGAATTTCTCGAGCCCCCGCGTCGTGTAACGGCCGCGAGGTCGATCAATTCCTACGTGGCCCCGCGCCGGCTATCCCTCGTCGCGCGGGCCCGACCAGAAGGCGTCACCCACGGTGACCGCGCCGGCGGTCTCCGCCTGGTGGCGCAGCGAGTGCTCGTCCCCGTCCTCGATGGCGAACATGGTCTCGCTGGTGACGCGGCGCACCTCGCCCGAGCCGCCCAGGTGGCGGTCGACCATCCGGGCGCACTTGCGGCCCTCGGCGATCGCCGTCACCACCAGCGACTGGCCGATGCGGGCGTCGCCGCAGGCGAACACGCCGTCCTCGGAGGTCTCGTAGACGCCGGCCTTGACGTTGCCGCGCCTGTCTGTGGCCAGCTCCAGGTCCTCGATCGGCCCGTGGGTCTCGGGGCCGGTGAAGCCGATCGCGATGAGCACCAGGTCCGCGGGCTCCTCCCAGTCGCTGCCGGGCACGGGCTCCACGTCGCGCGAGGAGGTGCCGGACACCTGCCGCGCGCGCACCGTGATCACGCAGCCGTCCTCGCCGCCCACGAGCTCGGTGACCTGCGAGCCGAACTGGCGCTCGCCGCCTTCCTCGAGCGCGTAGGTCATGGTGGTGCGCTTGGGCGGAAGCGGCCACGGCGTGCCGGGCGGGCGGCCCTGCGCGGGGAGCTCGGGGTAGACGTCGAGTATGCGCGCGCTCGTCGCGCCCTCGCGCAGGGCGTTGGAGATGCAGTCCATGCCGGTGTCGCCGCCGCCTACGACCACCACGCGCCTGCCCTCGGCGCTGATCACCTGGTCGGGGGGCGTCTGGCGCGCCGGGCGGCCCTCGCCGGCCGCCACGCAGCGGTTGCGCTGGTAGAGGTAGTCCATCGCGAAGTGCACGCCGCCGAGCTCGCGCCCGGGGGCCTCGAGGTCGCGGTGCACGCGCGAGCCGATCGCGATGACCACGGCGTCGTGCCGGGCGCGCAGCTGCTCGGTGGTCACGTCCGTGCCGACGTCCACGCCGGTGACGAACTCGATGCCTTCGGCAGCCAACAGGCCGGCCCGGCGGTCGATGATCCACTTCTCGAGCTTGGCGTCGGGCACGCCGTAGCGCATGAGCCCGCCGACCGCCTCGTCGCGCTCGAACACCGTGACCCTGTGGCCGAACCTGTTCAGCTCCGCGGCCACCGCCATGCCCGCCGGGCCCGAGCCGACGACCGCGACCGTCTTACCCGAGCGCTCGTCGGGCGGCTCGGGGACGATCCATCCCTCCGCCCACCCGCGCTCGGCGATCGAGCCCTCGATCTGCTCGATCGTCACCGGGTCGTCGTTGATGTCCAGCACGCATGCCGACTCGCACGGCGCCGGGCAAATCAGGCCGGTGAACTCGGGGAAGTTGTTGGTGGCGTGCAGCCGGTTCAGAGCCGCGCGCCAGCGCCCCTGGTGGACCAGGTCGTTCCACTCGGGGATGAGGTTGCCGAGCGGGCAGCCCTCGTGGCAGAACGGAATGCCGCAGCTCATGCAGCGCCCGCCCTGGTCGCGAAGGGTCTGCTCCTCGGGGAACGCGAAGTACTGGTGGTAGTCGTGGATGCGCTCGCGCGGGTCCCGCTTGCGCGGGCCGACGCGCTCGACCTTCAGAAAGCCCTTGGGGTCTGCCATATGGCGTCAGGCCCCCACTGCGGGAACGGCGGTGGCCTCCTGGCGCGCCTCCTCGGCCAGCGCGCGCTCGTAGTCGAAGGGGAGCACCTTCACGAAGCGGCCGACCGCGTCGGCCCAGTCGCCGACCAGCCCCTCGGCCACGGGCGAGCCGGTGCGGTCGCGGTGCTCCTCGATCAGGGCGAGCAGCTCCTTGGACTCGGCCTCGGAGATCTCGGCGAAGCGAACCATCTCGGTGTTGCAGCGCCCCCGGAAGCCGCCGTCGTCGTCCAGGACGTAGGCGATGCCGCCGCTCATCCCCGCGGCGAAGTTGATGCCGGTGGGGCCGAGCACCACGACGCGGCCGCCGGTCATGTACTCGCACCCGTGGTCGCCGATGCCCTCGACCACGGTGACCGCGCCGGAGTTGCGCACGGCGAAACGCTCGCCGGCCAAGCCGCGGAAGAAGGCGCGGCCCTGGGTTGCGCCGTAGAGCGCCACGTTGCCGATCACGACGTTGTCCTCGGCGGGGTAGGTGGCGCCGCGGTGGGGGCGCACGATCAGCGTGCCTCCGGACAGGCCCTTGCCGATGTAGTCGTTGGCGTCGCCTTCGAGCGAGAGGCAGACGCCCGGCGCCAGCCAGGCTCCGAAGCTCTGGCCGGCGGAGCCGCGCAGCTCGACCTCGATCGAGCCCTCGGGCAGGCCCTCCGTGCCGTGGATGCGGGCGATCTCGCTCGACAGCAGGCCGCCGACGGCTCGGTTCTTGTTCGCGATCGGGATCTCGAGCGCCACTCGCTCGCCACGCTCGATGGCGGGCCGGCAGCGCTGCAGCAGGTCGACGTCTATCGAGTCGTGAAGCACGGGATCAGGCGGAGTGGTGAAGTGCCGCGGCGCATTGAGAGCCGGGCGGGCGGGCTCTACCAGCAGGGCGCTCAGGTCGAGCGAAGAGGCCTTCCAGTGGTCGATGTCCTCGTCCTGCACCAGCAGGTCGGTGCGGCCGATCAGCTCGTCGACCGTGCGGACGCCGAGGCGGGCCATGATCGCCCGGGCCTCCTCGGCCACCATGAACAGGTAGTTGACGACGTGCTCCGGCTGGCCGGCGAACTTCGCGCGCAGCACGGGGTCCTGCGTCGCCACCCCGACCGGGCAGGTGTTGAGGTGGCAGACGCGCATCATGATGCAGCCCAGCGCGATCAACGGGGCGGTCGAGAAGCCGAACTCGTCGGCGCCTAGGATCGCGCCCACCACCATGTCGCGGCCGGTGCGCATCTGGCCGTCTACCTCAACCACGATGCGCGAGCGCAGGTCGTTGTCCAGCAGGGTCTGCTGAGTCTCGGCCAGGCCGATCTCCCACGGCACGCCGGCGTGCTGAATGGAGGCGGCGGGCGAGGCGCCCGTGCCGCCGTCGTGCCCGGCTATCACCACGTGGTCGGCGTTGGCCTTCGCCACGCCGGCCGCGACCGTGCCGACGCCGACCTCGCTCACGAGCTTCACCGAGATGCGCGCGCGCGGGTTACCGCAGCGCAGGTCGTAGATCAGCTGTTTGAGGTCCTCGATGGAGTAGATGTCATGGTGCGGCGGCGGGGAGATGAGCCCGACGCCCGGCGTGGAGTAGCGCAGGCCGGCGATGTAGCCGTCGACCTTGTGGCCGGGGAGCTGGCCGCCCTCCCCGGGCTTGGCGCCCTGGGCCACCTTGATCTGGAGCTCGTCGGAGTTGACGAGGTAGTCGATCGTGACGCCGAAGCGGCCCGAGGCCACCTGCTTGATCGAGGAGCGCCGCTCGTCGAAGAAGCGCGCGCGATCCTCCCCGCCCTCGCCGGTGTTCGACTTGCCGCCGAGGCGGTTCATGCCCACCGCGAGTATCTCGTGAGCCTCCGGTGAGAGCGCACCCAGCGACATCCCGCCGGACTTGAAGCGCTTGACGATCTCCTTTGCCGGCTCCACATCGTCGATCTCGATCGGCTCGACGTCGTCGGAGTAGCGCAGCAGCCCGCGCAGCGCGGACTTGCGCACCGCGTCCTCGTTGACGTAGCGGGCGAAGCGCTCGTAGTCCGCGGCGGAGTTGCCATTGTCGCCTCGCGCGGCGTGCTGGAGCGTCGCGACCGTCTCCGGGTTCCAGCCGTGGAACTCACCATCGCGCCGCCAGGCGTAGATGCCGCCCGAGGGAAGCAGCTGCGACTCGGCCGCCGGGTAGGCACGGGAGTGGCGGTCCAGCGCCTCGCGCGCGAGGTGGTCCAGTCCGACACCGCCCACGCGCGAAGTCGTGCCCGTGAAGTGCCGGTCCACGACGGCCTTGTCGACGCCGACGGCCTCGAAGATCTGTGCCCCGCAGTAGGAGCGGATGGTCGAGATCCCCATCTTGGAGAGGATTTTCAGCAGGCCCTTGCCGATCGCCCTGACCACCCGCCGATGGGCCTCGTCGTTGGTCATGTCCTCGGGCAGCATCCCGTCGCGGTGCAGCCCGGTGAGGGACTCGAACATCACGTACGGGTTCACCGCCGAGGCCCCGTAGGCGATCAGGCAGGCGATGTGGTGGACCTCGCGCGCCTCTCCGGTCTCGACCACCAGGCCGATCTTCAGGCGCGTGCCCTCGCGGACCAGGTGGTGGTGCACGGCCGCGGTGACCAGCAGCGACGGGATCGGCGCCCGCTCGGCCCCCAGGTTGCGGTCGGACAGGATGATGATGTTCACGCCGCCGGCCACCAGCTCGGAGGCCTGCTGGCAGATCTCGTCCAGGCGGCGTTCCATGCCGTCCGGGCCCTCCTCGACGGGCCAGGTCATGTCGATGGTGCGCGCCTCGAAGACGGAGTGATCGACCTGGCGCAGCCGCTCGCACTCGTTGTTGAACAGCAGCGGCTGAGGCATCACCAGCTGATGGCAGTGCTCGGAGGTCTCGTCGAGCAGGTTGACCTCGGGGCCGATGGTGGCCTGGAGGCTCATGACCACGGACTCGCGGATCGGGTCGACCGCCGGGTTGGTGACCTGCGCGAACAGCTGCTTGAAGTAGGAGAACAGCGGCGGCCGGCGGTCGGAGAGCGCGGCCAGCGAGGCGTCGTTGCCCATCGAGGCGGTGGGCTCGGCAGCGGCATGGGCCATGGGTGCGAGCAGCACCCGCAGGTCCTCCTCGCTCCAGCCGAAGGCCAGCTGCTTGGCCCGAAGGGGCTCGACGCGCGGGACGCGGGGCGTCTTGGGCGGCAGGTCCTCGAGGTGGACGACCCGGTCGTCGAGCCACTGGCCGTACGGCCGGCGCTCGGCCAGGCTGCGCTTGACCGCCCCGTCGGACAGCACGCGGCCGTTCTCGACGTCGACCAGGAACAGCTTGCCGGGGCGCAGCCGGCCCTTGGCCTGCACGTCCTCGGCTTCCACGTCGAGCACGCCTGTTTCCGAGGCCAATGCCACCCAGCCGTCGCGGGTCACCAGCCAGCGGCCGGGGCGCAGGCCGTTGCGATCCAGCGTGGCGCCGATCACGCGGCCGTCCGAGAAGGCCACGGCCGCCGGACCGTCCCACGGCTCGATCAGCGACGAGTGGTAGGCGTAGAAGTCGCGCACCCGCTGGTGCAGCTCAGGGCGGCCGGAGTAGGCCTCGGGGATCATCATCGAGATCGCATGGGCCGGCGAGCGCCCGCCCATGACCAGCAGCTCCATCACCCGGTCCAGGGACGCCGAGTCGGAGATGTCGTCGGACAGCAGCGGCAGCAGCTTCTGGAGGTCGTCGCCGAACAGGGGCGAGGCGAGCTGCATCTCGCGCGCCTGCATCCAGTTGCGGTTGCCGCGCAGCGTGTTGATCTCGCCGTTGTGAGCGAGCATCCGGTACGGGTGCGCGAGCTCCCAGCTCGGGAAGGTGTTGGTGGAGAAGCGCGAGTGGACCAGCGCCAGCGCGCTCTTGAAGCGCTCGTCGCGCAGATCGGGGTAGTAGCGCGGCAGCTGCGGCGCAGAGAGCATTCCCTTGTAGACCACGGTGCGGCTCGAGAAGCTGGCCAGGTTCAGCCCGTCCAGCCCGGAGTGGTCGACCACCTGGCGGATCACGTAGAGCTTGCGCTCGAACGCATCCTGGTCGGGCAGCTCGTCGGCCGCGCCCACGAACAGCTCGGCGATGTAGGGGGCGGCCTCGCCGGCGACGCGGCCGCACTCGCTCTTGACCACCGGCACGTCGCGCCAGCCCAGGACCCGTTGGCCCTCGGCCTCGACGTTGCGCTCGATCAGCCTGATCGCGTGCTCGCGCTCGGCCTCGCGCTGGGGCAGGAAACACATGGCCACGCCGTAGCGGCCCGGCTCGGGCAGCTCCACGCCCGACTCGGCGGCGAAGAACTCGTGCGGAAGCTGGATGAGGATGCCTGCGCCGTCGCCCGTGTCGGCGTCGGCGCCCTCGGCGCCGCGGTGCTCCAGACGCTCCAGAGCGAGCAACCCGCGCTGCAGGACCTCGTGCGAGGCCGGGCGCCCCAGGCGCGCGACGAACGCGACGCCGCAGGCATCGTGCTCGAACTGCGGGTCATGGAGACCGGCGGACGGCTTCACGGCGTTGAGGTTCTCCTCGGGGTACCACGCCTTCTCCGAGCGGGCGTGCGACGGGACGGGGAGACAGAGACTTTACCCCGGGCTGCAATACGGTTGCGGCTGATGTCCTCCACCGTGACTGTGATGTCCCAGAAGGGCGGGACCGGCAAGACCACGACGGTCCGCACGCTGGCCGACGTGTTGAGGCGGGTCGGGCTCGATGTCCTCTGCGTCGACCTCGACCCTCAGGGCAACCTCTCCGACTACTTCGACGTCCCCGCCGACGCCGATCCCACGGTCGCCGACGTGCTCGCCGGGCGGGCCAAGGCGGCGGATGCCATCCACGGCGGGATCCTCCCGGCCAACCTCGGACTCGCCGAGGCGGAGCTCGTCCTGGCGGGCAAGATGGGCCGCGAGATGACCCTGCGTCGGGCGCTGCGCGACGTCAAGCGCCGCCACGACCTGGTGCTGATCGACTGCCCGCCGGCCCTGGGGCTGCTCACCGTGAACGCCCTGGTGGCCGCGGACTACGCGCTGATCTCCTCCGAGGCCGAGTACTTCTCGCTCCAGGGGGTCGAGCAGGCGCTGGAAGTGGTGGAGCTGGCCAAGGAGTCACTGCACCCCGACCTGGAGTGGCTCGGCGTGGTGCTGAACCTGGCCGACATGCGTACGGTCCACGCGCGCGAGGCCCACCAGCAGCTGAGCGAGCGCTTCGGCAGCAAGGTCTTCGGCAGCGTGGTGCGTCGCTCGGTGCGCTACGCCGAATCCTCCGAGCGCGGCGTGTCGATCCTGGACTACCGGCCCGAGCTGGGAGCCGACTACGTGGACCTCGCCGTCGAGCTGCTGGAGCGGCTCGACATGGGCGAGGAGCGCGAGCGCGTCCGGACGCTGCGCGACGAGCTGGTCCCCGCTTGAGCGACCCCCTGGCGGAGCCGGCCCTCGAGCAGGCCCGCCTCGTGCGCGACGGCGAGGTGTCCTCGCGCGAGCTGGTCGAGGCCTCCCTGCGGTGCGCCGAGGAGCTCCAGGAGCGGCTGAACTGCTTCGTGTCGATCGACGGCGAGCGCGCGCTCGAGGCGGCGTCGGAGCTCAAGGCCGGCGACCCGCGCCCGTTCGCCGGGGTGCCCAGCGCGGTGAAGGACATCACCGCCTCCAAGCACCACACCTTGAGCATGGGGTCGGACCTCTTCGCCGACTTCGCTCCCGGCTTCCACTCCCACGCGCTGCGCCGCCTGGAGGAGTCGGGTCTGGTGTCGATCGGCCAGACCACGGTTCCCGAGCTGGGGATCGTCAACGTAACCGAGGGGCGCCGGTACGGGCCCACCCGCAACCCCTGGGACCCCGAGCGCACCCCCGGCGGCTCGAGCGGGGGCGCGGCCGCCGCCGTGGCGGGGGGCGCCTTCTCGATCGGCCACGGCTCCGATGGCGGCGGCTCGCTGCGGATTCCCGCGGCCTGCTGCGGGCTCGTCGGGCTCAAGCCGAGCCGCGGGCGGGTGTCCTCGGGCCCGATCCTGGGTGAGTCGTTGCTGGTACAGGACGGGGTGCTGACGCGGACCGTGGCCGACACCGCCGCGGCCCTCGACGTGCTGGCCGGCTACGAGCCGGGAGACGCGAACTGGGCGCCGCCGCCATCCGAGCCGTTCGCCGACTCGGCGCGGCGCGATCCCGGAGAGCTGCGCATAGGGGTGGCCCTCGACGGCCCCATCGACACTCCGCTCGACCGCGAGAGCGAGCGCGGCGTGCGCGAGGCGGCCGAGCTGCTCGCCTCGCTGGGGCACTCCGTGGAGGAGGTCGACCCGCCGTGGGTGGGCGGCGACCTGCTCCCGACGTTCACGAAGCTGTGGGCGGTCAACATCGGCGTGGGCGTCGTTCGCGGCGCCCAGGCGACCGGCCGCGAGCCCGCGCCCGAGCTCGTCGAGCGCCTGACGTGGTGGCTCTATGAGCAGGGCCGCTCGCTGAGCGCGATCGACTTCGCGCTGGCCGTGGGCGAGCTACAGGGCTGGGCGCGCTCGATCATCAGCACCCTGTGGGCGGCCCACGACGTGCTCCTTCTCCCCGCGCTCGCGCGGCGGCCCCTGCGCATCGGTGAGCTCGACACCGAAAGCGACGATCCCGCCGCGGCCTTCAGGCTCTCGGGCGAGTTCACGCCGCACACCGCACTGTTCAACATCAGCGGCCAGCCGGCGGTCTCGCTGCCGCTCTTCCACGGCGAGGACGGCCTGCCCACCGCGGTGCAGCTGGCCGGCCCGCCCGCCGGCGAGGCCGTGCTGCTCTCGCTGTCCTCGCAGCTGGAGGCGGCGCGTCCGTGGGCCGACCGCCGCCCGTCCCTCGCCTGAGGCGCCGGCCCGATGTGCGAGGTCGGCCGGGCGGGATGACGCGTCTAGGCTCGCCGCGTGCGCGAGTTCTGGGGACGGCTCTCCCGCGGCGAAGCGATGATCCTGGTGGTCGCGGCCCTGGCCGTGATCGTCTGGGCCGCGATCGGCCCGCCGGGTGTGCTGGCAGGCGTGCTGCCCGCCCTGGTCCTGGGCCTGCTGTGCGGGGCGCTGATCGCGCTCAACCGGCGTCGCTCAGCGCGCTGACCGCCTCCCCGACGAGCGAGCGGTCGCGCTCGTAGCTCAGCTTGGCCGCGGCCCCGTCGGGCTCGAGCCAGCGCAGCTGGTCCACCTCGTCGTTGGGCTCGAAGGGCACCTCCTCGGCGATCTCCATCGCCCACCAGCGCACGATCTTCGGGCGGTCCTTGTTGTCGCGGTAGCGGGTCGGGCTCAGCTCGGGCCCGAGGCGACAGCGGAGGCTCGTCTCCTCCTCGACCTCGCGGATGGCTGCCTCCTCGAAGCTCTCGCCGGGGTCGAGCTTGCCCTTGGGCAGGGTCCAGTCGTCGTACTTGGGGCGGTGCACCACCACCACCAGCCCGTCCCGCACGGGGACGCCGCCTGCCGCCTTGACCTCGTCGCTCATGGGTGGGCCAGGGTAAGCCTTCTCTCAGCCGCCGGGAGCGCGGCGCCCACCGGCTTCGCACGCCCGCCTGTCGGACAACTGCCCGGTCGCCTGAGCGATTTTCGAGGGGCGTGCGCGATCCGCGCCTGCCGGCGTGCGGCTTACAGCTCGCTCACGTCGGCGCCGCCCGGGCTGAACTGGACCCTGCGGATCTGGCAGTCGGGCGCCTCGGCGCGCAGGGCCTCCATCAGGGCGCCGGTCTGCTGCCAGTGGGCCCAGTAGAGCACGCTCGGGCCGGCGCCCGAGATGCTCGCCCCGACCGCCCCGAGGTCGGCCGCGCGCTCCAGCAGCTCCATCGAGCGCGGATAGAGGGCCGCGCGGCGCGGCTGATGGATGCGGTCGGACAAGCCGCGGCCGATGAGCGAGAAGTCGTCGCGTGCGAGACCCAGTACCAGCAGCGACGCACGGGCCACGTTGTGCACGGCGTCACCCATCGGCAACTCGGCCGGCAGCGCCGCCCGCGCCTGCGCGGTGGGCACCGGGTCGGGCGGTATGGCCAGCAGGCCCTCCAGGCCCTGCGGCGGGTCGAGCCGGGTCACGCCCTCGCTGTCGCAGATCACGAAGCCGCCGAGCAGCGCGGCGGCGGCGTTGTCCGGGTGCCCCTCGAGCTCGCGGGCCATCTCGAACACGGACGCGTCGAGCTCGTACATGTGGTCGGCGGCGGCCAATCCCGCCACGGTCGCGGCCGCGCTCGAGCCCAGGCCCGCGCCCACCGGGATCTCCGAGCGGATCTGAAAGGTCAGCCCGTCGGCGGGGTGGAGCCTCTCGAAAGCGCGCACGCAGAGGTTGGTGCGGTCGCAGGGGATGCCGGGCGTCTCGCAGTGGACGAAGAACTCGCCGGTCTCCTCCACCTCCAGCTCGAGCGAGAGGTCCAGCGCGGCCGCGAGGACGTCGTAGCCGGGGCCCAGGTTCGCCGTCGAGGCGGGCACGCTCACCACCCGTCGGCGCCTCATCCGAGCACCGCCTGCTCGACCGCCGCCTGATCGGGCTCGCAGGGCACCACCGAAGACGCGCTGTTCATGGCCGTCTGCGGGTCCTTGAGCCCGTGGCCGGTGAGCACGCAGACCACCCGGCCCTGGGCGCCGTGCTTGAGCAGCCCCGCCACCGACGCGGCCGAGGCGGGCTCGCAGAACACGCCTTCGCGTGCGCCGAGCAGCGTGTAGGCCTCGAGGATCTCGGCGTCGGAGACTGCGCGCACCGCGCCGCGGGAGGCGGTGAAGGCGCCCATGGCGTCCTCCCAGCGGGCGGGGTTGCCGATGCGGATCGCAGAGGCAACCGTCTCCGGCTGGGCCACGGGAGAGCCGTGCACCAGCGGCGCGGCGCCCTCGGCCTGGTAGCCGTGCAGCTGGGGCAGCGCTTCGACCTCGCTGAACCCGCGCCACCACGCGGTGACGTTGCCCGCGTTGCCGACCGGGATGCACAGGACGTCCGGCGCCTCCCCGCCGAAGGCGTCCACCACCTCGAAGGCCGCGGTCTTCTGACCCTCGATGCGGAACTCGTTGACCGAGTTGACCAGTGAGACCGGGTGCGCCGAGGCCAGCTTGCGGACCACCGCCAGCGCCTCGTCGAAGTTGCCGCGCAGGGCTACCACGCGGGCGCCGTGCATGAGCGCCTGGGCCAGCTTGCCGGTGGCGATCTTGCCCTCCGGAACTATCACGGCGCCGCGCAGCCCGGCCCGGGCGGCGTAGGCGGCGGCGCTCGCCGCGGTGTTGCCCGTGGAGGCACACACCACGACCTCGGCCCCCTCCTTCACGGCGGCCGAGGCGGCCACGGTCATGCCGCGATCCTTGAACGAGCCGGTCGGGTTGGCGCCTTCCACCTTCAGCCACACCTCGCAGCCGGTGAGCTGGGACAAGTGGGGCGCCGGGACCAGCGGCGTGTCGCCCTCGTCGAGCGTCACCAGGGGCTCGACCGGCAGCCGGTCGGCGTAGCGCCAGAGGCTCACGCAGGCCTCACGGCTCGAACGACTCTTCGAGCACGCGGATGACCCGCGGCGCCGAGCGCACGAAGTCGAGCCGGTTGATCATGTCCACCGCCGCCCGGAAGCGCGACTCGGGCACGGGGTGCATCACCATCACCAGCCGGGCGTCGTCGCCGATGCCGCGCTGGACCACCGAGCGCACCGACACCCCCTGAAGGCCCAGGATCTCCGCGACCTGGGCCAGCACGCCGGGGCGGTCGGCCACCTCGAGGTGCATGTAGAAGGAGGACTCGGTCTCCTCCAGGAGGGGCAGGTCGACGGCGGCAGGGATCGTCGAGGGCGGCGGGATCATCGCCGAGACCACGTCGCCCAGGACCGCGGAGGCCGTCTGCGAGCCGCCGGCGCCCGGGCCGCTCAGGGTGATCTCGGTGATGGCCGGAGACTCGATGGTCACAGCGTTGAACGCCCCGTTCACCGAGGCCAGCGGGTGGTCGCCGTAGAGGAAGACCGGGTGCACGTCCACGGCGATGCCCTCGCCGATGCGCTCCGCGGTGCCCACCAGCTTCAGCGACAGGCCGAGCTCCTTCGCGTAGGCGATGTCCTCGGCGGTCAGGTGCTCGATCCCCTCGTAGGGCACCTGGTTCAGGTGCACCGCGGCGCCGAAGGCCAGCCGGGCCAGGATCGCCATCTTGGCCGCCGCGTCCCTGCCGCTCACGTCCTCGGTCGGGTCGGACTCCGCGTAGCCCAGGTCCTGGGCCTCGCGCAGGCAGTCCTCGTACGACGCGCCCGTGCGGGCCATCTCGCTCAGGATGAAGTTGGTGGTGCCGTTGACGATCCCGTGCACGCGCTCGATGTGCGCGGCGGCCAGCGTCTCGGCCATCACCCGGATGGCCGGCACCACGCCCGCCACCGCCGCCTCGAAACGCAGCTGCACGCCGTTGTCCCGCGCGGCGTCGTAGAGCTCCTCGCCGAACTGCGACAGGAGCTGCTTGTTGGCCGTCACCACGTGCCGGCCCTTCCCCATCGCACGCAGCACGTACTCGCGGGCGGGCTCGGTGCCGCCCATCAGCTCCACGACCAGGTCGCTGCGGGCCAGGATGTCGTCGAAGTCCCCGCGGCTGCGGGTCAGTACGCCGGAGATCTCCGGGCGGAGGCCGACCTCGGCCGCGATCGCCTCAGCCCGTTGCTCGAGAAGCTCGTGGAAGGCGCTGCCGACCGTGCCGTGCCCCAGGAGGCCGACGCGAAATATCGATGGATCCGGTGCACGCGCGGCCGGCGCTCCCGCTGCGCTCCGGTCCCGCGGATCAGCGGTCACGCAGTGTCAGATCTTCGTAGGTCTCGCGGCGCACCGCGACCCGGGCGTGCCCGTCGCGGCACATGATCACCGGGGGGCGCGGGATGGCGTTGTAGTTGTTGGCCATGGCGTGGCCGTAGGCGCCGGTGGCCGGGACGACCAGGACGTCACCTGGCCGAGGGCTCTCCAGCTTGGCGTCGCGTATGAGGATGTCGCCCGACTCGCAGTGCATGCCGGCGACCGTGCAGAGGTCCGAGCCGCCGAAGCGGTCGGCGATCTGCGCCTCGTAGCGCGCGGCGTAGAGCATGGGCCGCAGGTTGTCGCTCATGCCGCCGTCCACCGCGACGTAGGTGCGCACGTCCGGAATGCGCTTCACCGTGCCGACGGTGTAGATCGTGACGCCGGCGTTGCCCACCAGCGAGCGGCCGGGCTCGCAGAGCACCGTTACGCCCTCGGGCACCCGCGCCAGCAGGGCCTCGGCGTACCCGTCGACCGAGGGTGGCCGGTCGTCGGCCGTGTAGGCGATGGCCAGCCCGCCGCCCAGGTTCAGCAGCGGGTAGTCGCCCATGCCCCCCAGCACCTCGGCCAGCCGCTCGAGGACCGACAGCTCGTAGATCTGCGAGCCGATGTGGGCGTGCAGGCCGCGCAGCGTCAGCCCCGCGGCGTCGCAGGCCTCGACCGCGCGCGGGACGTCGTCCAGCCCAAAGCCGAACTTCGAGTCCTCCTGCCCCGTCGCGATCTTCTCGTGGGTCTGCGGCTTGATGCCGGGCGTCACGCGCAGCATCACCTGCTGGCCGGGCGCGATCCGGCGCAGGCGCTCGATCTCGTCGAAGGAGTCGGCGACGATGGTGCCCACGCGTTGCTCCACGGCGTAGCCCAGCTCGGCCTCGGTCTTGTTGTTGCCGTGCATGTACAGCTGCTCGGGCGCGAACCCGCCGGCCAGCGCCAGGTGGAGCTCGCCGCCGGAGGCGACGTCGCACGAAAGTCCCTCGTCGGCCAGCAGCCGGTAGATCGCGGTGATCGGCGCCGCCTTGCTGGCGTAGACGATCTCGAAGCGGTCGGTCCGCGTCGCGAAGGCCTCGCGGTAGGCGCGGGCGCGGGCGCGGATGTCCTCCTCGGCGTACACGTAGGCGGGCGTCCCGTGCTCGCGGGCGACCTCGGTCAGGTCGCAGCCGCCG
>DATHAQ010000023.1:0-11545 GCA_035296565.1 Thermoleophilaceae bacterium | reverse complement strand
ACCCGGAGAGGAGATTGCCGTGCTGGTCGAGACTGCCGAAGGCGGAGAGATCATGGCGCAGACAGAGCCCCGTCACGGCATGGGTTTCCGCATGAGGCACGACGGCCAACGGTGGCGCGTCGCCGGCTTTGAGGTTGAGGTTCCCGAGTAAACGGTGAGGGGTTGCTCGTCCGACCGATCCTCCGGGCCGCGCAGAGGGCTGACGCTTGCTAACGGATTGCTAACGAACGCGCGAGAACAGGGCGTCACGAGCCGTCACCGCGAACATCGAAGACGGTCGAAGTAGCCTGCAAACAGTCCCATTTCAAAACTAGGTTGGGACTAGCCGACACAGGCGCCCCAAGAGTTCGAGTCTCCCTGGGCGCATCGCGAGTCCCCTGGAGTCACGCTGGCCCCCTCGGTGAGGCAGCGCGGCGACAGCCTCGTCGGGATGGGCGCCCGCCCCAATTGGGGCCGGCGCTTCCCGAGTGAACTGGGGACGTCCGCTATCCCCCGGCGCCGGCTAGGTCACCGGGCGGGTTCGCAGGGCCCGGCCGAGACCGCCGGCCACGCCCAGCGTCAGCAGACCCAGCAACGCTATGGCCAGAGGCTCGCTGCCGGTGAACGGCAGCCCGTGCCCGGCCTCCTTGCGGCCTGCCTTGGACTGCTGCTCTCCTTCCTTGCCCGACACGTTCGCCACCGGCACGGCGCGGTTGCCGACCGAGTCCGGCGAGCTACGCAGCACTGTCCGGTCCGCTGCGTTGCCCTGCTCCTCCGCAGGGGAGACTCCGCCTCCGGGCGGATTGCCTGCAGTGCCAGGCGGGTTGGTTCCGGGCGGGTTGGTCCCAGGCGGGTTGACGCCAGGCGGGTTGGTTCCAGGCGGGTTGACCGTGGACTGGGCGCAACCGGAGTGCGCGGGGTTCATCTGCCCGATGCCCTGGTTGCCGTCGCACTCGTAGCCGTTGTTGCGGTCGCTACCGGCTGGTGAGCCGGCCTGGCCCGGCGGGAACTTGTCGTCGGCCATCCCGACGGTCCCGGCGGCCGGCCGATTCCCGTTGTTGTTCTGTCTCGCCCCGTTGCCCGACGGCAAGCCCTGGGTCGGGTTACCGGTTCCCGAGTAGATGTGTGGGTTCGGCTGGTTTGCCCCCCACCCTGTCCGTTGGCCTTGCCGTTGCCTCCCGGTGCCCCGGCGGCAGGCGCAGCGAGCGCCAGCACCATCACCACAGCGCCGGCCAGCCCACTGGCCACCAGCTTCGATCGAAGCTGCCTTATTTTTACCTGCCCTTCCTTAGACGTTCGCGGCCCGGTGCTCCGGTATCCGTCCGTCGCCCGTGCCCCAATTACTCTGGACGCTTCCCACTTGGGGTAAGGACGTAACGTGCTTGGGTACGACACCCCGCGCAAGCTGACCCCTGAGCCTCAGCTAGAGCTTGAGAGAGCGATACGAGGCATCCGAAGAGAGGCCCCGACGGGGGGCGCGGAGCCAACCCGCCGGGGGCCTACAGGGCAGAGCCAGATTGCCCCGGCCCGCTTGGAGCGGACGCCCGAGCCTAACCCGGGTTGGGGCTACGCGCCATGCGCGTCGCCGGCAAAGGGGGGAAACGGGCGCGCGGAGTTTCCGGCCCTACGGCCGCCGGGCGTGCCTAATGGCGCTTCGCGTACTCGCTCGCCTGGCCGAACTCCAACGTCTCACAAGGCTCGTCACCGACGACCTCGGCGTCGTGCCCCGGCGGAATGACGAAGACGTTCCCGGGCTCGACCTCCTGCTCGGTGCCGTCGTCCATGAAGACCTTCATCCGACCCGAGAGCACATAGCCCAGGTGATAGGTCTGGCAGGAGTCGGTCCCAGCGATCGGCTTGACGTTCTCCGACCACCGCCAGCCAGGCTCGAAGGTGCCGCGCCCGACGGTCTCGTCACCGACGTTGACGATTCGTACTTCGCCGTTTCCCTCGAACGGCCGGGTCTCGTCCGGTGAATCGAAGCTCTTGGCCGCTAGGTCCGCCACTCGCTGCCCCCTTGATCGAAGTGTGCGGCGACGCTAACCGCTGAGAGGGCGGTGCGCAACACGTCGGGGCCGTCCGAGGCCCGTCCTCCCCTTCCGGGCTCGCTTCGCTTCTGGCTCCTCGACTCCCGGCCGGCATGGGCGGACCCTTCCACGGAATTCGTCAGCCGGCTGACGAACTTCCCGAGGCGGATGTGCGTGTCCGGCCCCCGGCCCCGGTCGTGTGGCGTGGCGTTGCGTCGGGTCGGGCGCTAGGTCGTGGCGCCCTCCGTCTGACGCTCCACCACCCGGAAGCGGTTCCCGTCGGGATCGCGAAGGGTGAACATCGGCGGCACGTACTCCCCCATGTCGATGAGCTGCTCGTCGGCATCCACGCCTCGCGCCCGCACCCGGGCGTGATCGGCCGCCGCGTCGGCCGTCGCGAAGCTGACCTCGGTCCCGGTGCCCGCTTCCTCGGGCGCCGCGACGAGCGCGATGCTGGTCGCCGCCCCGGCCGGGGCCACCTCGAGCCAGCGCTGGCCGTCGCCGAACGCGCCGTCGATGCGGGTCTCGAAGCCCAGCCCGGTCCAGAACTCGAGCGCACGGTCCTGGTCGGCCACCGGGACGATGACGGTTCCGATCGCTGTGATCTCGAGGGCGCTCATCGCTCCAGCTCCTCCTTCAGGCCCGTCACCCGCCGGCGCCAGAAGGCCTTCATCCGCTCGGCCTCGTCCGGCCCGGCCAGGCGCTCGTGCGACAGGGCCAGCCTGCTCTTGCCGGCGCCCTTGGACTCGAAGGCGACGTGCACGCGGCTTCCGTCGGCGTCCCAGTCGAAGCGCGCCGACTTCGGACGCGTGGCGGTGCGCTCGCGAAGCGAGTCCTCGGGCAGCTCGACGAAGGCGTCGTAGAGCCGCTCCACCGGGACGGCCACGGTCCGCGAGGCGGTGACCGTGAAGCCGCCCTCGTGCTCGCCGACCCGGCGGCCGCCGCGCACGCGCTCGTAGCTGGAGACCACAGCCTGGACGTTCCACGACAGCGGGTCGAGGCCCTGCTGTTCGGCCAGCCAGCGGGCGGCCTCGCGATGGGTGCGGTCCGCGGCGCCCCACTCGTCGAGGGCGTCGAACCACTCCTCCCAGCCGCGGCCGGTGCGACGGCGGATCTTCTCCTCCGAAGTGGCCAACAGGTTCGAGGACCCCTTGGGCGCCGTCAGCAGTGCGGCACGCGCCGCGGTGTAGCTCTCGCCCGTCTTCTCCATGCGGGTCCGGACGATGCGCTTGAACGAGCTCTGCCTGGTCATCTGTGCTCCTCTCGTGGCGGCGACACCGCGACTCACGCTCGGGCGCCCCACCGGAAAGGGCATCCACATGACCGGCGTCCCGAGAGCTCTGGCCCCCTTTGCCCCCGCTGGGCCGGTGGCGTGAGCACCGGAACCGGGGGTTGGGCGCGGGACTCGCGCCGGGCGCAAGGTACCACTGCCGGCGACGGCGGACAAGCTCCGCGACTACTATATGCCGTAATGGGCATGTACACCCATGAGCGCAGTCTGGGCCGCACTCGGGGACCCCCACCGCCGCGCCTTGCTCGCGTTCCTGCTGGAGGGGCCGCGGGCGGTCGGCGAGCTGGTCGGGCGCACGCGGCTCAGCCAGCCGAGCACCTCCAAGCACCTCAGGGTGCTGCGTGAGGCCGGCCTCGTGTCGGTCCGCCGCGAGGCACAGCGCCGCGTGTACGCGCTCGAGCCCCGCCCGATCGCCGAGATCGACGCCTGGCTCGAGCCCTACCGGCGCCTGTGGACCCAGAGCTTCGACGCCTTGGAGCAGCACCTGGACGAGAGCGACCCCAAGGAGGACCAGTGACCGACGGCACCTACGTGACCCTCGACGGCAAGCCTGCCGTGCGCTTCGAGCGCAGGCTCGACCACGCGATCGAGGAGGTCTGGGAGGCGGTGACCGACCCGGCCCGGCTCGCTCACTGGTTCCCGGCCAGGGTCGAGCTGGACCTGCGTGAGGGCGGGACGATTGCGTTCGCCTTCCCCGACGGCGAGGAGGAGATGACCGGCAGGGTCACCGAGCTCGACCCGCCGCGGCTGTTCGCGTTCCTGTGGGGTGAGGACGAGCTGCGCTTCGAGCTCGAGGCCGACGGTTCGGGCTGCCGCCTACGGCTCACCCACCTGCTGACTCGGGGCGACGAGGCCGCGCGCTCGGCCGCGGGCTGGCACGTCTGCCTCGACCGCCTCGAGCAGATGGTCGCCAACGGCGACGCCGAGGCCCCGGGCACCGAGCCGACCGACGAGTGGCGCGCGCACTACGAGCACTACCTGGCCGCCGGGATGCCCTCCGGTGCCGAGGTGCCCGGCGGCTAGCCGGTGTGGAACCATCCGCTGCATCGAAAGCGACGCCAGCCCAGACATGGTGGCCGTGGTCACCGGCGCCTCCAGCGGCATCGGCGAGGCCACGGCGCGGCGCCTCGCGACCGAGCCGGGAGCCAAGCTGATCCTCGTCGCCCGGCGCGAGGAGCGCCTGAGCGCGCTTGCCGGGGAGCTGCCCTGCGAGGCCACCTGGGTGGCCGCCGACCTCACCGACGAAGACGCGCCCGGGCGCGTGCGCGCGCGCGTGGAGGAAACCTACGGGCGCCTCACGCTGCTGGTGAACAACGCCGGCGCGTCCTGGCGGGCGAAGTTCGCCGACGGCGGCTACGAGAACGTGCGCCGCCACATGGAGGTCAACTTCGACGCGGTGGTGCGCCTCACCGAGGCCCTGCTGCCACTGCTCCGCGCTTCGACGCCCAGCGCGATCGTCAACGTGGCCAGCACCGCGGGCCGCGTGGCCCGCGGCGGCACCGGCGCGTACTCGGCCAGCAAGTTCGCCCTGGCCGGCTGGAGCGATGCGCTGTTCGCCGAAGAGCGCCCGAACGGCGTGCACGTGGGGCTGGTGCTGCCCGGCTTCATCTCCACTGAGGGCTTTCCCCAAAAGGAGCTGACCGGCCGCTGGCTGACGCGCTGGGCGGTCTCCACCCCCGCGAAGGGGGCCGAGGCCGTCTTCGAGGCGGGAGTGGGGCGCAGACCCGAGCTCTACGTGCCCAAGCCCTACGGCCTCGCCGCCGCGGCGCGGGTGGTGCTGCCGCGGCTGACCCGCCGCGTGATGGCCGGCGGCGGGGCCGCGGTGATGACCACGCGCACCACCGCCATGGACGCCGACGAGCGCTGACGCGCCCAGCGCAGCCAGAGTTTTAGACCTTCTTGGAATAGGGGCGTACCGTCCATCGCCTTGAACCCAGGCGAGGAGGAACGGATGACGACCACGCGCGAAGGGCTCGAGGCGGCCCTCTACGAGATCAAGCGTGTCGTGGTGGGCCAGGACGCGATGCTGGAGCGGGTGCTCGTCGCGCTGCTCACCGGCGGCCACGTGCTGCTCGAGGGCGTGCCGGGGCTGGCCAAGACGCTGACCGTCAAGACGCTCGCCGGGGTGGTCGGCGGCTCGTTCCAGCGCGTGCAGTTCACACCCGACCTGGTGCCCGCCGACCTCGTCGGGACGCGCGTCCTGCGTCCGGGGTCGGGCACGTTCGACGTCGAGCTCGGGCCCGTGGTCTGCAACTTCCTGCTGGCGGACGAGATCAACCGCGCGCCGGCCAAGGTCCAGTCCGCCCTGCTCGAGGTCATGGAGGAGCACCAGGTCACGATCGCCGGCCAGACCTTCCCGGTCCCCGAGCCCTACCTCGTGCTCGCCACTCAGAACCCGATCGAGTCGGAGGGCACCTACCCGCTCCCGGAGGCCCAGACCGACCGCTTCCTGATGAAGATCCTCATCGACTATCCGACGCCCGCCGAGGAGTCGACCGTGGTGGGCCGCTCGCTCGACCCGCCTGTCGAGGTGATCGAGCGCCTGACGGGCGATGACCTCCTCGCCTTCCGTCGCGAGGTGGACGAGGTCTACGTCGACGGCGGGATCGTGGCCCACGCCGTCCGGCTGGCCGACGCCACCCGCAACCCGCACGCCTACGGCCTGGGCGACGTGGCCGGCTACGTCGACTACGGCGCCAGCCCTCGTGGCCCGATCGGCCTGATCCAGTCCGCGCGCGCCCTCGCCCTGCTGCGCGGCCGGCGCCATGTGATCAGCACGGACGTGCGCGACCTGACGCTCGACGTCCTGCGCCACCGACTGGTGCTCTCCTACGACGCCCTCAGCGAGGGCGTGAGCGCCGACCACGTGCTGGGCCGGGTGCTGGAGGCCGTGCCCTCGCCCGACGCCGCGCCGGTGCACTCCATGCCGCCACCCAGCGGGCCGCCCTCGCAGGGCTACGCGCCGCCGCAATATTCCCAGCCGCAGCAGCCGCCGGCGCAGCAGCAGCAGCCGCCCGGTGAGTACCCGCCGCCGGTCGCCGGAGGGGGCAGCGCGGCGTGAGCGCGCCGGTGGCCATGGGGATCCCCGCTGCCCGCCAGGGCCCGGGGCCCATCGCCGGCCGCCTGGTGGAGGCGCTGGACTTTCAGCTCTCGCGTCGCGCCGGCGGCCTCCACCCCGGCGATCACCGCTCGCCGGGCGTCGGCGTCGGCACCGAGCTGGCCCAGCTGCGCCCGTACGCGCCGGGCGACGACGTGCGTCGCCTGGACCCCGCGGCCAGCGCTCGCACCGGCGTCCCGCACGTGCGGCTGCAGGTGCCCGAGCGCCTCATGACCACGTGGCTGGTCCTCGACGTCTCCCCGTCGATGGCCTTCGGCACCGCCGAGCGCCTGAAGTGGGACGTGGCCGAGGGGGTGATTCGAGTTCTGGGCCGCCTCGCCACCCGGCGCGGCGGCCGGGTAGCCCTGCTGACCTGCGGCGGCCCTTCGAACCGGCTCCTGGCGCCGCGCAGCGGCCGCGGCGCGGCTGCGGGCCTCGAGCGCGTGCTCGCCGAGGGCGTCGCCGACGACGGGCACGGCGACGAGGCCGGCCTCTCCACCGCCCTGGGCCGCCTGGGCCGCCTGACCAGCGCGCCAGGCCTGGTGATCGTGATCTCGGACTTCCGCGGGCCGGTCACCTGGCGCACGGCGCTGCGTGCGCTGGGCCAGCGCCACTCGCTGCTCGCCGTTGAGATCGGCGACCCGCGCGAGGCGGCCCTGCCGGACGTCGGCCGCCTGGCGCTGATCGATCCCGAGACGGGGCGCCGCGTCGAGGTCGACACGCGCGACTCGCGCCTGCGGCGGCGCTACGAGCAGCGCGAGCGCGAGCGGCGCGAGGAGGTCCGCGCGGCGCTGCGCCACGGCACGGCGCGACATGTCGAGCTGTCCACCGACGCACCCTGGCTTGACGCACTGGGCCGCGGGCTGGCGTGAACTTCGAGTCCCCGGTCTACCTGCTGGCGCTGCTGGCGATCCCGCTGGCGCTGGCCGCCTACGCGCTCGCCCAGCGCCGGCGGCACAGCTTCGCCGTCCGCCACCCTGGCGTGCCGGCACTGGTCGAGCTGGCTGGCACCACGCCCTTCTGGCGGCGCCACCTGCCGGCGGCGCTGTTCGCGGCGGCCCTTGCCGTCCTGGCCGTTGCGCTCGCCCGACCAGAAGCCACCGTGGCCGTGGCCGAGGAGCAGGCGGCGGTGGTGCTGGTGACCGACGTCTCGGGCTCCATGCGGGCCACCGACGTGGACCCCAGCCGCCTCGCCGCCGCCCAGAAGGCGGCCCGCACCTTCCTGGCCGGCGTCCCCGAGGACCTGCGCGTCGGCGCCGTCAGCTTCTCCAGCGCCGTGGTCTCGGCCCAGCGGCCCAGCCAGGATCGCGAGGGCGTCGAGACCCTGATCGGCGACCTCGTGGCCGACGGCGGCACCGCCACCGGCGAGGGCCTGGCCGACGCCCTCGACCTCTTCGACGAGGAGCGCAAGGAGGGTAAGAAGCACCCGCCCTCGGCCATCGTCCTGCTCTCGGACGGCAAGACCACGCTCGGTCGCGACCCGGTCGAGGTCGCCCGTGAGGCGAGGCGCCGCCGCATCCCGATCTACACCGCGTCGCTGGGCACCAACGAGGGGGTGGTGACCGTCGGCCCCTACGGCCAGCGCCTCAACGTCCCGCCCGACCCGGCGACGATGCGCCGCATCGCGCGCGAATCGGGGGGCAAGGCCTTCGCCGTCGACCAGGCCGAGGAGCTGAGCACGGTCTACGAGCGGCTCGGGCGCAGCCTCGGCACCAAGCGCAAGCGGCGCGAGATCACCCCCTGGTTCGCGGCCGGCGGGATGCTCCTGCTCGCGGGCGCAGCTGGCAGCGGCCTGCACCGTTTCGGGAGGCTCCCGTGAGGCAGGAGCGCAGACTCTGGACCGGGGACCGCCCGCAGAGCGAGCTGGAGGGGTGGGCGGCGCCGCGGCCGCCGGCGCGCCCGGAACCCGAGCCGCCCGCGGCCCCACCGCCGGGCAAGCGCCCCTCGGGGCGCCGGGCGCTGCTAGTCGGCGCCGGGCTCGGTGCCCTGCTCGTCGTGGTCGGCGTGACCCTGGGCCTGCTGCTGGGCGGCGGCTCGACAGAGGACCCCGAGAACGGCACGACCCCGCTGGTCAGCGGCGGCTCGGCTCCGCGCACCATCGCGGGCAAGGTCTACGCGGCCGTGGCCGACGGCGTGGTGTCGGTGCGGTCGGGGCGCGGCTCGGGTACCGGCTTCGTGCTCGACCGCAACGGGACGCTGGTGACCAACGCCCACGTCGTGGGCTCCTCGCGCCAGGTCCGGGTGCGCTTCGGCGACGCCGGCCGCCAGGTCTCCGCGCGCGTACTGGGCACCGATGGCTCGAGCGATCTCGCCGTGCTCAAGGTCGACCCCCGCCGCGCCGGCCCGCTCCGGGCCCTGCGCCTGGCTGACTCCGGCAAGGTCTCCGTCGGAGACGAGGTGGTGGCGGTGGGCCACCCCTTCGGCCTGGACCGCACGGCGACCGCGGGGATCGTGTCGGGCCTGGGCCGAGAGATCAAGGCGCCCAACGGCTACCAGATCGACGAGGTCATCCAGACCGACGCTCCGATCAACCCGGGCAACTCCGGCGGCCCCCTGGTGGACGCCCGCGGGCGCGTGATCGGCGTCAACTCCCAGATCGCCACCGCGGGGGCGCAGGGCAACCTCGGCATCGGCTTCGCCGTTCCCTCCAGCGCCGTGCAGCAGGTCGTGCCGAGGCTGTCGCGCGGACAGAACATCCAGCGGCCCTACCTGGGACTCACCACCGCCCCCGCCTCGGAGGGGGCCGAGGTGCGCGAGGCCGAGACGAGCGGCCCCGCCGCGCAGGCCGGGCTGCAGCCGGGCGACAAGATCACCTCGGTCGGTGGGCGCCCGGTGCGCGAGCCCGAGGACGTGGCCGCTGCCATCGCCCGGCGCCGGCCGGGCGAGCGGGTGAAGGTCGAGTACGAGCGCGACGGGCGCGAGCGCTCGACCGAGGTGACCCTCGGCCGGCGGCCCGAGCGGTCCTCCCCGTGAGCTTCGCCTCGCCCGTCTGGCTGCTGGCGCTGCTGCTGGTGCCGCTGGCGGTGGGGGCCTACCTGCTCCTCGACCGCCGGCGCCGGCGCGCCGCCGCGGCGTTCGCCAATCCCAGGCTGCTCGACTCCGTCGCCCCCTCGCGCCCCGGCTGGCGGCGCCACGCGCCGATCGTGCTCTACGGGATCGCCTTCACCGCGCTGGCGATCGCCCTGGCCCGCCCCGAGGCGACGGTCTCGGTGCCGGACTCGCGGGCGTCCGTGATGCTGGCCACCGACATCTCGGGCTCGATGGAGGCCCACGACGTCACGCCCACACGGCTCGCCGCCGCCCGCCGGGCGGCGCTCGACTTCATCGACCAGGTACCCGACGAACTGCGCGTGGGGACGGTCACCTTCAACCACCGCGTGCGCAGCATCGAGGCGCCCACGACCGAGCGTGAAGGGGTGCTCGAGACGCTGCGGCGCCTGCGCTCGAGCGGCGGGACCGCGACGGGCGACGCCTTCTCCCTCTCGCTCGACCTGCTCGACCGCGCAAGGACGCGCCGGGGACGCAAGCCGGCCCCGGCGGCGCTGGTGCTCCTGTCCGACGGCGCGGCTACCGAGGGCCAGCGGCCGGGCCCGGTCGCCGAGCGGGCGGCGCGCACCGGCATACCCGTCTACGCCGTGGCCCTGGGCACGGCCAAGGGCTCGATCCGCGTGCGCACCTCCGACGGAGAGACCGTGCGCCGCCCGGTCCCTCCCGACCGCCAGACGATGCGGCAGATCGCCGACACCACCGGCGGGCGCTACTACGAGACCGCCGACGATCTCAAGCTGAACGAGATCTACGAGCGCCTGGGCAAGGAGGTCGGCCGCAAGAAGCAGAAGCGCGAGGTCACCGGCGCCTTCGCCGGCGCCGCCGGGCTGCTGCTACTGCTCGGCGGGTCGATGTCCTTGCGCTGGTTCGGGCGCCTGCCCTAGCCGGGCCTCCAGCTCCTGCAGCCAGCGCATGAGGGTCCCGCTCGGCGGGCCGGTGCACGATCTCGAAGCGTGCCGGCGACGGGCTCATACGCCTGTGCCGGGGGACCTACTCCTCGGCGGGTGGGCTCTCGCTCTCGCTGTCGCTGTCGATTCGAGCCATCACGGCCCCCCAGATGATCGCGAAGAGCCCGATGCCGAGCAGCACGAGCTGCTTCCAGCCGAACGTTCCCTCTTTCGCCCCGATACCGAGCGGGTCAGCGAGCACGGCGACCAGGACCGCCACGACTCCCACGACTGCGACCACGACTCCGATCTGCCTTCGCCGCATTGCGATCGGAAGGCTAAACCCACCGGCGGTTGACGCGCGGGTCGTGCCCCCGATCGTCCCCCAGCAAACGAGGCGCCCATGTGGGCGCCTCGCTCACAGTCCAGTCCCCGGGCTGGCCCGCCGGCGGACTAGAGGACCCGCTGGACTGCCCCCGGGAAGCAAAAGGAGACAGCGCGGCGGGTGTTGGGCTCTCCTCAGATGGGCTGGTTCCCCCCGAAAGGGGCAGCCAAACACGAAACTGGGTGTATCCCCAACCGATCCGGGTAGAGCGGTCTACCTCCTCCTTGTTGGGGGAGGGCTACGCCAAGCAGGCAACGGGGGCGTGCTGTTCGCGTCCCCGTTGTTGTCAGGGTTCAGGACCCCGGTTGGCCGCGGGTCGCTACCCAGGGTCCCGCCGCACGCCGTCTTAACCGGCTGCCCCTTGCCGTTCAGCCGCTTGAACGAAGAAGGGCCACGTCACCCGTGGTGGGTTCCCAAGAGCCGGGGTTAGGCTCGAGCGTCCGCCCAAGCGGACTGGGGCGAGCTGGCGCTCACCCTGTAGGCCCCGGCGCGGGGTTTACCTCATTCCCCCGCCGGGGTCCGCTCCTTCGTACATATCGGGAATTGTGGTTTCCCAAACCGATTCGGGTATAGGGAGGAAGGGACTGCTTCCGTCGGGTGGAGTCCCAGCAACGCGCAAGGCAACGGGGGCGTGCTTCCGCCGCGTCCCCGTTGTTGTTGCGGGGGCTGGGGTTCAGACGCCGGCGTCAACTACGCCGCATGGCTCAGTCCACGGCTCGGTCCTGTCGCCTCGGCGCGGTAGGACTCGACCGCCTGCTCGAGCTCCGCTGCCGACCAGACGCCGCGATAGAGCCAGTAGCGCTTGGGAAAGCGCACGCCTGCGCGCGCTGC
>DATHAQ010000022.1:0-7109 GCA_035296565.1 Thermoleophilaceae bacterium | reverse complement strand
GCAGCTGAGCGCCGACTGGGAGGCGGAGGCGTGCCGCGCGGAGGCGCTGGGCGTTCGGGTGGTGCTCAACCGGACCGGAGTGGTGCTCTCCGAATCAGGCGGAGCACTCGAGAAGATGCTGCCCTTCTTCAAGGCGGGCATCGGCGGCCCGGTCGCCGGTGGGCGTCAGTACGTGCCCTGGGTACATCTCGACGATGTGGTGGGCGCCACCATCTTCGCGCTCGAGAACGAGCAGATGAGCGGGCCGATGAACGTGACCGCGCCAGAGCCCGTGACCAATGGGGAGCTGTCGAAGACGCTGGGGCGTGTGCTGCGCCGCCCTGCATTCGCGCCCGTCCCCGCGCTCGCCGTGAAGACCCTCTACGGCGAGATGGCTGAGATTGTGATCACCGGCCAGCGCGCTGTGCCCGCACGACTCGAGCGGCTCGGCTACGTATTCAGGTGGGCCGAGCTGCAGCCGGCTCTGCGCGACGCAACCGGGCGCTAGGAGGACTCGCCGGGCGAGCTCATCGCTTGGCGCTCGGTGCGCAGCTCGGCCATGGTCTTGCCGCCGGTGGCGCGCTGGATGTCGATGGTGTAGATCAGCGCGGCCGCGATGACTATCACCATCAGCGCCACGGCGGCCAGTCCGATGCGGCCCCCGCTGCTCGCGTCGATCGACGTCACGAAGTAGACCGAGGCAGCCAGCAGGAGCACCTCGACGACGATGAGCGTGGTTCTCGCCGGCCCGCTCAGGCCCTCGTGCAGCTTCCAGCGCGAAATCTCGCGCGGCGGCCACACCGCCCAGATGAACGCGCCCAGCACGCTGAAAACAATGCCTGTCACCAGGCCCAACTTCTCTCCGTAGCCCTTCACCTCCGAGAGCAGCGACGCGATGATCGCCGATCCGAGCCAGACGAATGTGAGCCAGAGCGCCGCGGTTCCGATGACTGCCAGCAACATCAGCTCACGCTCCCAGGTACGCCTTCTGAACCTCGGGGTTCTCCCGCAGGGCGGCGGACTGATCGGCCAGCGTCACCGCTCCGGTCTCGAGCACGTAGGCCCGCTTGGATACGTCGAGCGCGAAGTTCGCGTTCTGCTCCACCAGCAGGATCGTCGTGCCCTGCTTGTTGATCTCGGCGATCGTCTCGTAGATGCGCTCGACCAGGATGGGTGCGATGCCCATCGACGGCTCGTCGAGGAGCAGCAGGGTCGGCTGCGCCATCAGTGCCCGGCCGATCGCGAGCATCTGCTGCTCGCCGCCCGACATCGTGCCGCCCTTCTGGCGCTCGCGCTCCTTGAGGCGCGGGAACAGCGAGAAGACGCGGTCGAGGTCCTCCTTGATCCCGGCCTCGTCGCGGCGCAGGTACGCGCCCAGCATCAGGTTCTCGTACACGGTCATGCGCGAGAACACGTGCCGTCCCTCGGGCGCGTGGGCCACGCCCATGGAGACGATCTCCTGAGGCGGGGTTTCCGTGATCTCGCGGTCCTGGAAGCGGATCGAGCCCTGGCGCGGCGGGGTGAGGCCCGAGATCGAGCGCAGCGTCGTGGACTTGCCGGCCCCGTTCGAGCCGATCAGCGTGACGCACTCGCCCTCCTCGACCTCGATCGAGATCCCCTTGAGCGCCTCGATGTTCCCGTAGAACGTGTGGACGTCCTTGACCTCGAGCAGCGCCATCAGCTCGACTCCGCCTGCTTGCCGAGGTAGGCCTCGATCACCCGCGCGTTCTGCCGCACCTCCTGCGGCGAGCCCTCTGCGATCTTTGTCCCGTGGTCGAGCACGGTGATGTACTCGGAGGCCTCCATCACCACCTGCATGTCGTGCTCGATGAGGAGGATGCTGAGGCCGCGCTCGTCCCGCAGCCGGCGCATGAAGTCGGTGAGCTCCTTCGACTCCTGCGGGTTCATGCCGGCCGTCGGCTCGTCGAGCAGCAGCACCTTGGGGTCGGACGAGAGCGCGCGGGCAATCTCCAGCCGGCGCTGGTCACCGTAGGACAGGTTGATCGACATCTGGTCGTGGACGTCGTCCTTCAGCCCCACGTAGCGGAGCTCCTCGCGCGCCTTCTCAATCACGCGCGCCTCCTCCTTGCGCACGCCCGGCGTGCGCACGATCGACCCGAAAAGTCCAGCCTTCATGCGGGCGTGCTGGCCGACCATCACATTCTCGAGCGCGCTCATCGTCGCGAACAGGCGGATGTTCTGGAACGTCCTCGCCATCCCCAGGGCCATGATCCGATCCGGCCGGCGGCCGGTGATGTTGCGGCCGTCGAACACGACACGCCCGAAGGTGGGCTTGTAGAGACCGGTGAGCATGTTGAAGAAGGTGGTCTTGCCGGCCCCATTCGGGCCGATGATCGAGACGATCCGCCCGCGCGGGATCTCGAACGACACGTCCTCGACCGCCACGAGGCCGCCGAAGACCTTTGTGATGCCCGTAGTCGACAGGATCGCGTCGCCGTCCGCGCTCGGCGGCCGGGCTGCCGTATCGCCGGTGTCCTCGATCGCGCTCATGCGCGCGCCTCGTACACGTCAGTCTCCGGTCCGCCGACGCCGGTCGTGGCTCCCACGCCCACGCCCTCGACCAGCTCGAGCCTGCGTCTTCGCTCCGGGAGCAGGCCCTCGGGTCTCAGGATCATCATCATCACCAGCAGGAAGCCATAGATCGCCGACGACAGCTCGGAGAGGTCCAGGTCGAGGTCGAACCACTCGCGCGGCTTCGCGTTCGCGTCCGGAATGAGCTTGAAGTTGATGTAGACCAGCGCCGCGGCGCCGATCAGGACGCCCTCGATCGACCCGAGACCCCCGAGGATGACCATGGCGAGGATGAAGATCGAGAAGAAGAACTGGAACTGGTCGGCGTTCACGGTGTTCAGCAGCGAGGCGAGGAAGACCCCCGCCATCCCGCCGAACGCGGCGCCGGTGCCGTAGGCGAGCAGCTTCGTCTTGACGAGCGGAACGCCCATGGACGCGGCGGCCACCTCGTCCTCGCGCAGCGCGATCCAGGCGCGGCCCAGACGGGAGTCGCGCAGGCGGTAGTTCACGAACAACACCAGCAGTACCAGGACGAGCGCGGTCCAGAACCACGGGCGCAGGTCGAGCGACTTGAACGGCTCAATTCCCGGGAAGTCGACCTTGTCGATCGGCGTGATGCCCTGCCTGCCGTTGGAGAAGTTCGCCCCCGTGCCGAACAGCTCCTCGAGCGGGCCGCCGAGCAGCGGCACGTCCTTGTAGTGAAGCTCGTCGCCGTTGATGACGATGCGGCCGATGATCTCGCCGAACGCGAGCGTCACGATGGCGATGTAGTCGCCACGCAGGCGCAGCGTCGGCAGGCCGATCAGCATGCCGGCGATCGCGCAGATGATGATCGCCAGGATCGCCACGAGGATGAAGTTCAGGTGGATGCCCGGCAGGTCCGCCGCCGGCGACGAGACGAGGAAGTGGATTCCGTTGCCGCCCTCGCCGGCCTCGGCGTAGAAGCCGGACATGAACCAGCCGGCCGTGAGCGCCCCGAGCGCGAAGAAGGCCACGTAGCCGAGGTCGAGCAGCCCCGCGTACCCTACGATGATGTTCAGGCCGAGCGCCATCACGGAGTAGGCCAGGATCAGCACCGCGATCCCGAGGAACTCGCTGTTCTCCTCGTGAGCGAGGGGAAGATAGATGGCCCAGATCAGGATTCCGACCATCACCGCGATCGTGATGCGGCGGTCGTCGGCGAACAGCATCCGCAGGAGGATCAGCACGCCGAGAATCAGGGCCATTCCCATGCTCATGTCGAGCAGCTGGGACGCGAAGATCACGACCAGCGGGACGGCAACCGCCGCGTTCAGCAGGGTCTTCTGGTCGGTCTTCGGCCGGGGCATCGGCTAGCCGGCTTCCCTCGTCTCCTCGCCCAGGAGTCCCTGGGGCCGGAAGACCATGATCAGGACCAGATAGGCGAAGACGATCGCGGGCGTCCACTGGCCGCCGATCCGGTTGTCGGAGGTCTGTTGGATGATCCCGATGATGAAGCCGCCGAGCACGGCCCCCTGGAGGTTGCCGATGCCGCCCATGACGGCCGCAGTGAAGGCAATCAGACCGGCCTGGAAGCCCTGGAAGTACCAGATCGTCGTCTGGTAGAGCGCGTATACGAGCCCGGCCGCTCCGGCCATCAGCCCGCCGGCCAGGAAGGTCAGCGAGATCGTCGTATCGACGTTGATCCCCATCAGCCGGGCGGCCTCTGGGTCCTGGGCGGTGGCGCGCATGGCGCGGCCCATGCGGCTCCGGTTGATGAACGTGGTCAGCAGCAGGACCAGCGGGATCGTGACCGCGATCGCCAGCACGTCACCTTGGTGGATGACCACCCCGCCGATCGAGAAGAGTTCCTTCTGCGGGTCGACAAGCTGGGCCACACCCTCCTGCGAGCCACCGATCCAGAGGATGCCGACGTTCTGCAGGATGAACGACATGCCGACCGCGGTGATCAGCGGCGCCAGCTTGGGTGCCGATCTCAGCGGCCGATAGGCCACCCTTTCGATCATCACGTTCAGGGCCCCGCTGGTGAGCATGGCGACCACCAGCGAGGCGAGCAGCCCGACGATGAGGCCGAGGATCGCCGTCTCCTCCGTGAGGCCGATGACTCCCCAGAACCACGCCGCCGTGACGAGCGAGCCGATCATGAAGACCTCGCCGTGGGCGAAGTTGATCAGCTCGATGATTCCGTAGACGAGCGTGTAGCCGAGGGCGATCAGTGCCCAGATTGCGCCGTTCGACAGACCGGCGACCAGGTTGTTCCCCAGCCGGGTCAGATTGCCGTCCGCGGCCAGGTCATGGAGCCCGAACGCGACGGGCATGATCAGGAGGACGGCAATGAGGCCGTACTGGCCGATGTACTTCTGGACGCGGTCCCAGGTGTTGGCCCGGACCGGCCCACGGGCTGCTTCGGTGCTTGCCTCCAAGATCCCCTCGCTGCGACTTCTATCACGGACGGGGGGCGGACCGATAGGGCCCGCCCCCCTTACCGCATCACTGCGACGTGAGGATCAGCCGGCCTCGGCCTTCACCGTCTCGTCGAACTTCAGCTCGCCGCCATCGATCGAGTAGACGCCGTAGTCGGTCAGCGTCGTGTCACCGTTCTCGTCGATGTCGTAGGTGCCGAGCACCGACTCACGACCCTTGGTTGCGAACAGCGCATCGATCATCTTCTGACGATCGGTGCAGTCCGACCCGAGCTCCTTGCAGGTATCGAGGACCAGCCTCATGGCCTCGTACCCGTAGATGGCGTACGGATCGGGGTTGTCCTCGCCGTACTTGGCCGAGAAGTCGTCGAAGAACTTCTGGCCCTCCGGCGGGTACTGGTCCGGCGACAGCGTCGCCACCGTGACCTTGACCCTGCTCGCGACGTCGCCCGGGATGCCGCCCTCCTTGGGGTCGGAGAAGCCGGACTCGGCCACGCCGTCAGGCCCGTAGAGCTTGGCGTCCGGCACCGCGGCGGCCACGTCCTTGTACAGCTGGACCGCGCCGTTGGCGGTGATGCCAGAGAACACGAAGCAGTCCGCGCCAGCGTCCTGGATCGTGGCCGCCTGGGAGCGGAAGTTCGGGGCCTTCGGGTCAATGCCCTCGTTGCCCGCGACCTCGAGACCCTGCTCCTTGGCAGAGCTCTCGATGTTCCGCGACAGGCCTGCGCCGTACACCTCCTTGTCGTTGAGGATGTACACCGTCTTGCAGCCGTCCTTCTTCATGACCGTCGCCAGGGCGGCGCCCTGGATGGTGTCCTTCGGGACGATGCGCAGGTAGTGGCGCTCTCCCGTCGGGTAGTACTTCTCGGGCTCGCCCTTGTCGGCGCCCGGCTCGTCCGAGGTCAGGCCCACGGCGGTGTTCGCCGGGCTGATCTGGGCGATCGGCACCTCGTTCAGGATCGGGATCGAGACGGCGCTCGCCCCTGAGTTGAACTCGCCGATGTAGGCGATGGCCGAGTCATCACCCGCGACCTTGCGCGCGTTGGCCCCTGTGGCCTCCGGCGTCCAGGTGCCGGCCTGCGCGGTCGAGTCATCGAGCGATGTGTACTTAATCGTGGTGTCGCCCGCCTTGCCACCGGCCTGCTCGAGGGCAAGCTTGATGCCATCGACCATTGCGGTGGTCTGCGGCCTGGAGGCGCCCTGAAGCGGGAGCGATGAGTAGACGTTTGCCGTCCCTCCGCCGCCGCCTTCAGCTCCTCCGCCGCCGCCGCCATCGTCGTCGTCGTCGCCGCAGGCGGTCATGCCCAGGGCGAAGGCGCCGAGCAGGCAGGCGAAAAGTGCCAGCCAACGTACTCGCAAAACGTCCCTCCTATGGAGTGGCTCCAACCTGCGCGGCATCCTAATCACGTGCGAGGCCACTGAGGCCCGAGCGGTGCGTGCTTAACGAGGAGAAAATCTCGCCGTCAGCGAGCTCTCCGGCGCCGCCTCCGCCTCGTGATCGGGCCGCCGCGATTGCACCCAGGCCACCGCCGCGAGGACCGCCATGCCACCCCCGATCTGCACCGCGGCGAGCGCCTCGTCATGGATCAGCCAGGCGAAGACCGCTGCCAGGACCGGCTCGAGCGTGGCGACCACCGCAGCCCTCGGGGCGGCGATGTGGCGCAGCGCCGCGACCATCAGGATGAAGGGCACGAGCGTGCCTCCTACCACGATGGCCGCCGCCAGCAGTGCGTTCCGGGTGGAGGCGAGGCCGTCGAATGGGAACGACCACCAGGGCGTCACGAGTGCCCAGAACAGGCTCGCGAACGCGAACGCCCAGAACAGCGTCGTCACGGGCTCGTGCCGGCGGCCCTGCCGCTCCGAGCCCACCATGTAGATGCCGAAGGTCAGCATCGCCGCGAAGGCCGCCACCACACCCCACGCGTCCAGCGCGCCGGCGTCGTAGGCGCGCACCACGAAGAAGCAGCCGACCAGCGACAGCGCCACCGCGCCCCAGAGGCTCCGCGGGAGCCGCCGCCCGTGGAAGAGCGCGAGCCAGACGAGCAGGCCGAGCGGCGCAAGGTACTGGATGGTCACCGCCGGGCCGATCTCGAGCCGGTCGATCGCCACGAAGAAGGTCGCGTGAACCGCGGCGAGACCCAGCACGCCGAGCACGGCGAGGCCCGGCAGCTCGCTCGGCTCGACCCTCAGCAGGTC
>DATHAQ010000021.1:0-67224 GCA_035296565.1 Thermoleophilaceae bacterium | reverse complement strand
GGACCCGGCGAAGGCCAAGGACGACGACTACGTCGAGCGCAAGTACGACGAGGTGCGCGAGAGCATCCAGCGCGGGATGGACGAGCTCGCCCGGCGGCGGCGCTTCCCCCTGTTCGGATGAGCACGCAGGAGACGACAGGCACGATGGCCGACCTGGTGCTCGGCGGCGCCGAGCGTTTTGGCGACAACACCGCTCTCAAGCACAAGGACGGCGGCGACTGGGTCGAGTCCTCGTACTCCGACCTGGGCGGCCGCGCCCGCTCGATCGCCAAGGGGCTCATGGCCATGGGGGTGGACAAGGGCGGCGCCGTGGCCATCTTCTCCGACACCCGCCCCGAGTGGGTGGAGGCCGACATGGGCGCCGCCTGCGCCGGCGCCGTGGTGGCCACGATCTACCACACGGGCTCGGCGGAGGAGGCCCGGCACGTACTGGACAACTCGCGCTCCAAGCTCTGCTTCTGCGAGAACGAAGACCTGCTCGAAAAGGTCAAGGAGGTCCGCGGCGAGCTGTCCGAGCTCGAGCAGCTCGTCCTCTTCGAGGGCTCCGACGACGACGCGATCGGCCTCGACGAGCTGGTCGAGAAGGGGGAGGGGGTAGATGACTCGGAGCTCGACTCCCGCGTGCAGGACATCGGGGCCGACGACCTCTTCACGCTCGTCTACACCTCGGGTACCACGGGCGCCCCCAAGGGGTGCATGCTCACGCACGGGAACTTCCGCACGGGGCTGGAAATGCTCGACGAGAGCATCGACATCGGCGAGGACGCCGTCTTCTATGCCTTCCTGCCGCTCTCGCACGTGCTCACGCGCCTGATCGAGCTGGCGGCGCTTCACACCGGCGCGACGCTGGCCTTCTGGCAGCGCGACAAGGACAAGCTGCTCGAAGACCTCAAGGAGGTCAGGCCGACGCACCTGGCCGCGGTGCCGCGCATCTTCGAGAAGATCTACAACGAGGCAGCGGCCAAGGCCGAGGGCGGGATCAAGGGCAAGGTCTTCTCCAAGGCGGTCGAGGTGGGCCGCAAGGCGCGCGAGCGGGAGCGCAAGGGCGAGAGCCTCGGCCCGGTGCTCAAGGCCGAATTCCAGCTGGCGGACAAGCAGATCTTCTCCACCGTGCGCGACCTGTTCGGGGGGCGCCTGGAGCTGGCCCTGACCGGCGCCGCGCCGGTGGCCAAGGAGATGCTCGAGTTCTTCGACGCCTGCGGCGTGCTGGTCCTGGAAGGGTACGGGCTGACCGAAACCTCCGGCGGCGCCACGGTCAACCTGCCCGACGACTTCAAGTTCGGCACCCAGGGCAAGGCGCTGCCCGGGGTGGACCTCAAGATCGCCGAGCGCGACGGGGACGAGGACGACGAAGGGGAGGAGGGCGAGGACCCCGGCGGCGAGGTGCTCATCCGCGGGCCCAACGTCTTCCACGGCTACTACCGCAACGAGGAGGCCACCGAGGAGGACCTCGACTCCGACGGCTGGTTCAGCTCCGGCGACGTGGGCTCGATCGACGACGACGGCTTCCTGACCATCACCGGCCGCACGAAGGACATCGTGGTCACCTCGAGCGGCAAGAACATACCCGCAGCCCGCATCGAGAACGAGATCACCGACAACCGCTGGATCTCGCAGGCCGTCGTCTACGGGGACGACAAGAACTACCTGGTCGCCCTCGTCACCATCGACGAGGACGAGCGTTCCGAGCTGGCCTCACGCGCCGGCGTCGACGACGACCCCGAGACGATGGCCCAGTCCGACGAGGTGCGCGAGGAGATCTGGAAGGCCATCGAGGAGGCGAACGGGAACTTCGCCAAGATCGAGCAGGTCAAGAAGTTCACGATCCTCGAGCACGACCTGTCACAGGACGACGGCGAGATCACGCCGACGCTGAAGGTGAAGCGCAACGCGGTGTACGAGAACCACCGCGACCGCTTCGAGGCGCTCTACGACGAGGACTGAGACAACTGCCGCCCCACCGTCAGTGCGCCTTGTCCCGCGCAACCCCGGCGGGTCGCAGGGCGGCTAACCGCCGTTCTTGAAGCCGGGCTTCTCCCGGCTGAACTCTGCAGTCTCGATCACGCGGTCGATCAGGCCGTACTCCTGCGCCTGTTCGGCGGTGAAGAAGCGGTCGCGCTCCATGTCCTCGTGCACCTGCTCCACGGTGAGCCCGGTGTTCTCCGCATAGATCTCGTCGACCCGCTCGCGCGTGGCCAAGATCTCGCGGGCGTGGATCTCGATGTCCGCTGCCTGGCCCTCGAATCCGGCCGACGGTTGATGGATCAGGATGCGGCTGTTGGGCAACGCCATGCGCTTGCCCTTGGCACCGCCCACCAGCAAGAGCGAGCCCATCGACATGGCCATACCGAAGCACATCGTCTGGACCTGCGGCTTGATGTACTGCATCGTGTCGTAGATCGCCATGCCGGCGGAGATAGAGCCGCCGGGTGAGTTGATGTAGAGGGAGATGTCCTTGTCGGGGTCCTCCGCCTGCAGGTGCAGCAGCTGGGCCACGATCAGGTTGGCGATCTGGTCGTCGACCTCCTGGCCGAGGAAGATGATCCGCTCGCCCAGCAGCCGGGAGTAGATGTCGTAGGAGCGCTCGCCACGGGCGCTCTGCTCGACGACGGTGGGTACCAGTGGCATTCGGGACTTCTCCTCTCGCCTTTCATGTGCAACTATTCGGTTGCACATTACAGGAGGGCGGACGTGAACAAGGTTGAACGCGAGATCACTGTGGCAGCCGAGCCGGAGGACGTCTGGCGGGCGCTCACCGACGAGGTCCTGCTGAGCGAGTGGCTGGCGCCGGAGGTCGAGCTCGAGGCCGAGGTGGGCGGCGAGCTGTACGTGCGCAGCGAGGACGGCGAGGAGCGCTGGGACACAGTCGACGAGCTGGAGGAGGGCCGCCGACTCGCATTCACCTGGGCCGACAGCAGCGTCGAGCTGAGCGTCGACGCCGTGAGCGACGGCCGCACGCGCGTCCGGGTCGTCGAGACCGCCGCGCTCCCGGTCTCCGACTGGGGCCCGCGCCTGACCGCGCTGGCCTCGGCCTGCGCGCTCACCCTGGCGTGAGCGACGCGGTCGGGCCGGTCTTCGCGGCGCTGGCCCACGACACGCGTCGGCGGGTGGTGCAGACCCTCGCATCGGGCCGTGGCGCCACGGCGACGTCGCTGGCCGCCGATCTGCCGATGACCCGTCAGGCGGTGGCCAAGCACCTGGCGGCCCTCCAACGAGCCGAGCTGGTGCGCTCGGCCCGCCGCGGGCGGGAGACCGTCTACGAGCTGAAGCCGGGCCCCCTGGGCGAGGCCGCGTCGTGGCTGGCCACCGTCGGCGGCGAGTGGGACGAGCGGCTGGAGCGCCTCGGGAGGCTGTTCGCCTAGCAGCCCCGGCCACGCCAGAACTGCGGCCGTGACGCGCGCCTAGGCCGGGGCCGGCTCGCCCTCGGTCTGCAGCGGCACGCCGATCGCCGACAGGCGCCGTGAGAGCGACTTGAAGGCGAACTCGTTGACCTGCTGGGAGGTGTAGCCCAACAGCTCCCAGTCGCTCTCCGGATCCTCGCCGGGCGGCACGAGGACCCCCGCGGCGGTGGGAAGGAGCTCCAGCAGCTTGTCGCGCATCACACGGCCCACGGACTCGTCACCGCGAACAGCCTGCTGCAGGTACCAGGTCCCGTACGCCACGTGGCGGTGCTCGTCGCGGGCCACGTTCCCGAAACCCTCGACAAAGCCGGGAAGGATGCGCTCGTTCTCGAAGTACTCGGTGATGAAGTTCTGCCCGGTGAGGGCCAGCGAGCCTTCGATGATCATGTGGTAGATGGTCACGAACTCGACCTTGGCCTCGCGGTCGCCAGGGTCGGAGATCAGGCGCCGGCCGGCTTCGACGAGCGCGGTGTCGAAGAGCTCCACGAAGGCCTCGTTCAGCTCCTGCCGGACGCGCTGTAGACGGTCGTCGAATGCGTCCTGTTCGAAGCCGGCTACCTCGCGATAGAAGCGGTCGAAGAACTTCATGTGCCTCGCCTCATCGACCTGCTGGGTCGTGAGGAAGGCCTCCTCGTCCTCGTCCTCGTAGGCCATCACCAGGCCCGAGAACTGGGTCGTCACCCGCTCCTCCCCGATGAAGAACGACGAGAGCAGCCAGACCACCTGGTCCTTCTCCTGCTCGCTGAGGTTCGCCCAGTCCTCCTTGTCCTGCTCGAAATCGAGCTCCTGTACCTGCCACTGCTGGCGCTCCCAGAGGTCGTAGAGCTTTTGCGGATCGCTCAGCTTGAGGTCTCGCGCCTTGCTCTCGTCCTCGAGCGACCCGGGGTCGCCCTGCACCATCAACTCGTCGAACGTGGCCACTCCCGCCTCCCTAAGGGTTGGTCTTCCTGGGCCGTACCCCGGGCCGGCCGGGCCTACGCATGGCGCGCGGCTAGCGCACCACGCGGTACTTGAGATGCGTGACGGCGGGCGAGTCCACGACTCGCACCGGCTCGAGCTCGATCTGGCCGCTGCCGGTCCCATCGAACAGGCGGACGCCGTCGCCCAGCAGCACGGGAGCAACGTGCAGCTGGAGCTCGTCCAGCAGCCCCGCCGCGAGATACTGCTGGGCAGCCTGGGCCCCGCCGGCTATGGCCACGTCCTTCTCGCCGGCCGCCGCGCGGGCCTGCTCCAGCGCCGAGTCGATGCCCTCGGACACGAAGGTGAACGTCGTGCCGCCCTCCATCTCGAGCGGCTCGCGCGGGTGGTGGGTGAGGACGAACACCGGGTAACCGAAAGGCGGCTCGTCGCCCCACCAGCCGCGCCAGGACTCGTCCCAGGGGCCAGGACCCCCGCCGAACATGCCGCGGCCCATGATCGAGGCGCCCACAGCGGCTGTCGCCTCGGCGAGAATGTCGGAGTCCGGGCCCTCGGAGCCGCCCTCCTTGCCGTGGGGCTCACGCCAGCTCTTGAGGCCGTAGACCCACTGGTGCAGTCGCTCGCCGCCCCGGCCCAGCGGATGGTCCGGGCCGGGGTCGGGGCCGGCCACGTAGCCGTCGAGAGAAGTGGTGATGTCGAGCGTGAGCTTGGTCATATAGGTGCGTCGATCGAACCGGGCCTGGATCGACACGATTCGATCAGATAGAGATCAGGCATGAGCTGGCCGCCGGGTTGGTACGAGGATCCCTGGCGCCCCGGCAGCAGCCGCTGGTGGGACGGGGGCCGGTGGACCGAGCACACCGCCGCCACCGCGACCGGCGGCTCGGCGGCCGGCAAGCGCCGCCTGTGGCCGTGGCTGCTGGGGCCGCGCTCGTGATCCTGCTGCTCGCGGGCGGCGCGGCCCTGGTCGCCGTCGTCGTCTCCTCGGAGGACGAAATCGCGAGGCGTCCCTCGCAGGCGCGAAGGGCTCCCGCGACGCCGAAGTACGAGGAGCCTGCGAGCAACCGCCTGCCCCCGGTCGGCCTTGGCGAGACCGTCACCCTGCGAAACCAGGACGGCCAGCGGATGCGGGTGACGGTCCTGGGCGTCGAGGACCCGGTGCCGCGCGGCGACTACTTCCGTGGCCCCAAGCGTGGAACCCGCTGGGTCGGGGTGCGGGCGCGCTTTCAGGGAGAGGGCCCCGGTACCTACACCGACAGCGCCGCCAACGGCCTACGCGTCCTGACCGGCGGGGGCCGCTACGAGGCCGACTTCTCCGAGCTCGACGCCTGTCCGCCGCTGCGGAGTGGCGACCTCAACCTGTCGCCAGGAGAGTCGGTCCAGGGCTGCACCGTGATTCCGGTGCCTCGGGGAGAAAAGCCGGAGCGGGTGCGCTTCACGCCCTCCAGCGGCTATGCCCCCGACGTGGGGACCTGGCGGGTGGGGCGCTGATCCACGCGCTCAGGTTCACATAAGCGATGTTATGAGGCATTGGCGGAGGCGTATATGGTGGCCGGGGCGATGGACCTGAAGCTCGAGCTGATCGCGGTTCCGGTGAGCGACGTTGATCGGGCCAAGGCCTTTTACGCCGAGCAGGTCGGCTTCAACGTGGACAACGACGTCACCGTCCGGGACGGGTTGCGGTTCGTGCAATTGACGCCTCCAGGGTCCGCTTGCTCGATCTCGATCGGCGAGGGCATCACCGAGGTCGAGCCGGGCACGCTGGAAGGGCTCCAGCTTGTCGCCCACGACATCGAGGTCGCCCGCAAGGAACTGTCGGCACGCGGCCTCGAGGCCTCGGAGATCCAGGACTTCCCCTGGGGCCGGTTCGTGTTCTTCAGCGATCCGGACGGCAATGGCTGGGCCGTCCAGCAGATCCCGGACTACGGCGAGGGGCGCACGCAACCTGAAGGCCTGTAGAGGCGCTCGCTCGACAGCTCTCACCGCGGTGACCTCCGCTGGAGCGAACGCTGCGCACGCGTCCGAACGGGTCGTCAGGCGGCTGACGAGTTCGGTCGCCACGAGTGCGCGCTATCGGCCCATGCACGGCGGGGTCGGGGAGCGGAACTGCGCGCCGCCGGCCTCTCTTCGCGCCACGCCGATTCCCAGCCGGCGCCCTTCGTCAGCCCCACGGGTTAGCGCACCTCCGTCAGCTTGCGCTCCAGTAGGCGGCGCTCGGCGTCGTCGTCGGCCAGCTCGAACGCGCGTGTGAGCGCCACCCGCGCCTCCTCGGTGCGGCCGAGCCGCCTGAGCAGCTCGCCGCGGGTCGCGTGCAGGTAGCGGTAGTCGCCGAGCTCGAGTGCATCGGCGATGGCCAGCCCCGCTTCCGGGCCCTCGGCCTCGGCCACGGCCACCGCGCGGCTGAGCTCCACCACGGGTGACCCGGTAGCGCGCGCCAGCTCGCCGTACAGTGCCGCGATCTGCGGCCAGTCGCGCGGCTCTGAGGCATGCAGGGAGGCGATCGCAGCCTGCAGCACGTAGGGCCCGCGGCCCCGCAGGGCCAGGCCGCGGTCCAGGGCGGCGCGGCCCTCGGTGATCTTCGCGCCGTCCCAGGCCGAGCTGTCCTGGTCGGCCAGCAGGACGAGCTCCTCGCCGCTGAAGCGCGAGGCTCGCCGTGCGTCGTGCAACAGCATGAGGGCCAGCAACCCATGAGCCTCCGGCTCGTCGGGCATCAGCTCGGCCAGGGCACGGCCCACCCGCAGGGCCTCCTCGCTCAGCTGCGCGTCGCCCCCGTAGCCCTCGTTGAAGATCAGGTAGACGACCGCCAGCACCGCGCCGAGCCGCTCGGGAAGCAGGTGGTCGGGCGGCACCCTGAACGGGATGCCGGCCGCCCGGATCTTCTTCTTGGCGCGGACCAGGCGCTGCGCCATGGTCGCCTCGGGCACCAGGAAGGCGCCTGCGATCTGCGGCGTGGTCAGACCGCCCAGCGTGCGCAGCGTCAGCGCCACCTGCGCCTCGGTCGAGAGCGCCGGGTGGCAGCAGGTGAACAGGAGCTCCAGGCGCTCGTCGGCGAACGTTCCCGCTTCCACGTCGTCCTCCGCGGCCTCGGGGACCTCGAGCAGGCTGGTCTTCTCGGCCAGCGTGCGGTTGCGGCGGGCGCGGTCGATCGCGCGGTTGCGAGCGGTGGTGATCAGCCAGCTGCGGGGGTTGGAAGGCATCCCGTCCTCGGGCCAGCGCTCGGCCGCGACCGCAAACGCCTCCTGGGCGGCCTCCTCGGCGAGCTCGAAGTCGCCGAGGAGGCCGATGAGCGTGGCGAGGACCCGCCCCCACTCGTCGCGGAAGACCTGTTCGAGGGTCACCCGGCGATCGGGCGCACCTCGACCGCGCCGCCCATGCTGGCCGCCGGGATCCGCGCGGCGACCGCGAGCGCGGCGTCGAGGTCGTCGGCCTCCAGGAAGCCGTAGCCCCCGATGGCCTCCTTGAGCTCGGCGAAGGGGCCGTCCGTCGTCAAGGTCTCGCCGTCGCGCACGCGCACGGTGGTGGCGGTCTCGGGGCCCTGCATGCGCTCGCCGGGCGTGAAGCCGGGCGTCTCGTTGAGCTCCTTGTAGGCGGCGTATACCTTGCCCTGCTCCTCCTGGGAGAGCTCCTCCCAGGCGTCGGTGCCGGGCGTCGGGGTGGTGCCCTGGTGGATCAGCAGCATGTACTTCATCGCTTCCTCCTGTGTCGGGATCGCCCCATGGACGAACGGGAGACGCGAAAATCGACAGCAACGTTCGAACAGGAGGTCATGACATGGGTCAGCCGGTGGTCCACTTCGAGGTGATCGGTCAGGACGGCGAGAAGCTGCGCAGCTACTACGGCGAGCTGTTCGGTTGGGAGATCGACGCCGGCAACCCGATGAACTACGGGACCGTCCCGCGCGAGGGCAACACCACCGATGACGGCACCGGCATCGGCGGCGGCGTGGCCGGCTACGAGGGCATGGAGGGCCACGTGACCTTCTACGTGCAGGTGCCCGACGTCGAGGCCGCGCTCAAGAAGGCCGAGGAGCTCGGCGGCAAGCGCCTGATGGGCCCCGACGAGGTCGAGGGAGCCGGGATCACGCTCGGGCATCTCGCCGACCCCGAGGGCCACATGATCGGAGTCATCCAGGGCTCCTGAGTCCCCAGCCCACCCTCAGCATCGCGTCGGCGGCCTCGGCGTCGAAGGGCTCCATCTCGAGGCTGAGGTAGCCGTCGGGACGGACGAGGTAGCCGGTCTGCGGGCGCAGGCCGGCCCTCTCGGCCCCCTCGCCGAAGGGCAGCTCGCAGAGCTCGACGAGTCCCTCGCGGCGGCGCAGCCACGCGTGCGCCGCATCGGGTGCCTGCCCGTAGAAGTGCAGCTGCGGCCGCGCGCTTCTCAGGGGCTCGAAGTTGTCGCCGCTCCAGGGCAGCCGCCGTCCGATGCCCAGCACGCTGTCGTACTCCACGTGGGTCTGGGAGATAAGGCCGAAGAAGCGCGGGCCGAGGGCGGGCCTCTTGGCCAGGTGGGGCAGCAGCTCCGGCACCACACGCTCGCGCATTGCGGCGATCAGCGGGTTGTCGGCGGTCGCGAAACCGAAGAGCCGGTCCGTGGACTTCACCAGCCCCTCGGCGAAGGGGCGGCGCTCGGCGTCGTAGGTCTCGAGCAGGGAGTCCTCGCAGCGGCCCGAGGTCACCATCGCCAGCTTCCAGGCCAGGTTGTGGGCGTCGCACAGGCCGGTGTTCATTCCCTGCCCGCCGACGGGGCTGTGGATGTGGCCCGCGTCGCCGACGAGGAACACCGGCCCCTCGCGAAAGCTCCCCGCGACGCGGTGGTTGACCCTGTAGCTGGCGAACCAGCGGACCTCGCCGACCTCGATACCGAAGCTCTCGCGCAGGGTCGGGCGCACGTCCTCGAAGCTCGGGTCCCTGTCGTCGAGCACGTTCTCGGGGACGACGCCGATGACCCGCCAGCGGCCGTCCTCGGACATCGGGACGGCGATGGCGAGGGTGCCCGTGGCCAGCTTCATGTTGAAGTCGCCCGCACCCAGCGACCCGCTGGCCAGGACATCGGCCACGTAGAAGCGGTGCGGGTTGGTACTGCCCTCGAAGGAGACGGTCAGACGCTCCCGCACGGGGCTGGCGGCGCCGTCGGCGGCGCACAGGTAGCGCGCGCGCAGCTCGCGCTCGCCCCCGTCCGGCGAGGCGAGCGTGGCGGTGACGCCCTCCTCGCCGGTCTCCCAGCGCTCGAGTGAGGTCTCCCACTCGACCCCTCCTCCCTGCTCGCCCAGGTGGGCCAGGAGCAGCTCCTCGTTGCGGCTCTGCTCGAGGGTGAAGATGTAGGGATACGGCGTCAGGCCGGTGCCCCAGGCGCCGATCTCGATGTGGGCGGCTTGCTCGGTGCCCTGCCAGATGCTCGCCGAGGTCACATGGCGCCCAGCGGCGCCGACCTCCTCCCCCATCCCCAGCTGGTCGTAGATCTCCAGGCTGCGGGCCTGGACGATCAGGGCGCGGGACTCCTGAGTCGGCCCCTGCTTGCGGTCCACCACCACGCAGTCGACCCCGAGCCGGGTCAGCCAGTTGGCGAGCATGAGCCCGGCGGGGCCGGCGCCCGCCACTAACACCTCGGTGGAGTCGCGCATCCCGCTCACCGCTCAGCCGTCCGGGTACGGCTGGATCTCCATGCCGTGGTCGCGCTCGCGCATGCCGAGCTCGTAGACCCCGCCCGCCGGCGCGCGCAGCGCGAGCGCAGGCCCCTCCTTCGGGATCACCTCCAGCTCGACGTCGGCCGCCGAGCAGTTCACGGTGTGGTGCTCGGAGCCGTCCGGGTCCGCGTAGACCCAGCCCACGAACGCCTTCCGGGGCGCCCCGACCGACCCGCTGACGCGCAGGCCTGCCCCCGCGAGACGGAAGCGGCAGCCCGTGGGCGACTCGTCGATCGCGGTCTGTCGCACGCGCCCCGGTCCCCCGAGCGGCAAGCGCCGGCCGTCCAGCGAGAGGGCGCCGTTGGCGATCCAGGGCATGGTGAAGCGCCCCACCTTGATCCGCCCGATGGCCAGGTCGAGCCAGGTGTCCTCCGAGCGACCCTCGAAGCCGGCGGCGTGCAGCCAGATCCAGCGCTCGGCGTGCTCGGCTCCCCAGTTGTGGCCGACCATGCCCGTCCAGCCGTCGAGGCGCAGCTCGCGGCCGTCGAGATCCGCGCTGCCGGAGAAGCGGGCGGCCGGCAGAAGGGTGAGCAGCTTGGTCTTGGGCAGTGGCCCCGAGTACATGAAGTCGCGGGGCAGGTGGTGCAGCGGCGCCTCGGGGGTCTGGAAGCGCAGGTCCCAGCCCCCCTCGCGGCCCCCACTCTCCACGTGGGCGCTCGCCTCCCCGAGCCCAAAGCGGGCGTTGCCGATCCGCAGGAGCTCCGCCTCGCCGGCGCGTGGCGCCTCGCGGGTCTGCTTGATGGCGACCGGCGGGGCCGCATCGCGGTCGAAGAACGTGCACCACAACGAGCCGGTGGGATCGGCCCCGGGGCGCTTGTGCACCGTGTGGCGGATCCACACCGCCTTGGGCTCGCTGGGATGGGCGGCCTTGAGGTAGTAGCTCTCGTATCCGCCGTCGCCCGGCCCCAACGTGGGGAAGCGCGGAAGCGACAGGTCGTCCACGGCGGGCACCCTACCCCGCCCTGATAGACAGTCCGGCATGGCCGATTCCCGCGTGCTCCTCATCACCGGCGCCAGCAGCGGCATCGGCGCCGCCACCGCCCGCCACGCCGTCGGCGCCGGCTGGCGGGTGGTGCTCGCTGCCCGCCGTGAAGACCGCCTCAGCGGGCTCGCCTCGCAGCTGGGCGGCGACGAGCGGGCGCTGGCGCTGCGCTGCGACGTCGCCTCGTTCGAGGACCAGGAGGCCGCGGTGGCTCGCGCCGTCGAGCACTTCGGCCGCCTCGACGCCTTCCTGGCCAACGCCGGCTTCGGCGCCAGGCGCGGCTTTCTCGAGGAGTCCGTCGAGCATTGGAAAGCGATGGTGGACACCAACGTGCTGGGCGCCGCCTTCTCGATCCGTGCCGCGCTGGGCCACTTCCGCGAGCAGAACGCGGGCCACGTGCTGTTGATGAGCTCGGTCGCGGGCCGCCGCGCCCTGCCCGGCTCCCTCTACGCGGCGACCAAGTTCGCGGTCACGGCGATGGGCGAGGGGCTGCGCGCGGAGATCGCCGATACGCCGATCAAGGTGACGCTGATCGAGCCGGGGATGGTCGACACCGAGTTCTTCGAGGACCGTCCGCAGGATGCGCTGGAGGCCGACGACATAGCGCGTGCGATCTTGTACGCGCTGAGCCAACCCGGCCACGTCGACGTGAACGAGCTGGTGGTGCGGCCGGTCACCCAGCCCACCTAGTCGGACGCGCCCCCGGGGGTCGTGCGTGCGACCCCCGGGCGGCCCTCTCCAACTGCTCAGCCGGCGTCTTCCTCGGCGCCCTTGCCGTCGGACGGCATCGAGAACTTGACCCCCTCCTCGGGGCGCTCGGGCCCCGAGCCCGTGGGGCCGGTGCTCCCGTTGGAGCCGCCGTTGCGCGACGGCGGCGAGGCGGCGTCGGTCCCCTTGTAGGGCCCCGGCTTGGGCCGCGGCTTGCCGCCGGGGAACGCGAGCCGCAGGATCGTGCGGTGGACCATGCCCAGCTGCTTGTGCAGCGGCCCGGTGTTGTAGGGCAGCTCGTAGCGCTGGCAGATCTCCTTCACCCGCGGGGCGATCTCCCCGTAGCGCGTGCTCGGCATGTCCGGGTAGAGGTGGTGCTCGACCTGGTAGCCGAGATTGCCGCTGGCCACGTGAAACATCGGGCCGCCCTCGATGTTCGCCGCTCCGGTGAGCTGGCGGACGTACCAGGCGCCGCGGCTCTCGTCCTCGGTCTCCTCCTGGCCGAAGGTGTAGGTCTGGTCGGGGAAGTGGCCGCAGAAGATGATCGAGTGCGCCCACAGGTTGCGAATCACGTTCGCAGTGGCATTGGCGATCAGCGTCGACTTGAACTGGCGCCCGCCGCTGGAGACCAGGATGGCCAGTGCGTCCTGGGCCATGCGCTCGGTCTTGCTGGTGCGAACGCGACCCAGGCGTGACTTGATGCGGCCAAGCCTGCCGCCCCGGTCGCCGGCGCCGAGCTCGTCGAAGTTCAGCGCGATGTCGAGCGCGGTCATCGCCAGCCCGCTGAGGATCGGCCAGGCGAGATAGTCCTTCTGGATCTGCAGGCGCGCCTTGCCGGCGATGCCCTTGAGGTCCTTGAGGACCTCCTTTTGCGACTTCTCACCGCTGCGCACGGCCTCGAGGTCGAGGTCGTGGAAGGCCACCCCCCACTCGAACAACGCCATCAGCAGCGCGTTGTAGACCGGCTGGAGCAGATAGACCGGGTGCCACTTCTGATGCGGGTCGATCCGCATGATCTCGTAGCCGAGGTCCTTGTCCTTGCCGCGGATGTTCGTGTAGGTGTGATGGATGTAGTTGTGCGAGTGCTTCCACGACTCCTTGGTGGAGGCCGTGTCCCAGTCCCACGTCGACGAGTGGATCTTGGGGTCGTTCATCCAGTCCCACTGGCCGTGCATGACGTTGTGGCCGATCTCCATGTTCTCCAAGATCTTGGCCGCAGAGAGGGAGGCGGTGCCCAGGAGCCAGGCCGGCTTGTAGCGCGACGCGAGCAGCAGCACGCGGCCGAAGACCACGATGCGCCGGTGCATCTCGATCATGCTGGTGATGTACTTGCGATCGCGGTCACCGAGGTCGGAAAAGACCTCGTCGTGCAGAACGTCGAACTCCTTGCCCAGCTGCTCGATCTGCTCGTCGCTGAGCCGGGCGAGCGGGCTCTCGATCTGTGAAGTGCTCAAGTGTGGCTCCTTCTCTTTAGAGGTCGACCTCGACGGGCCCCTCCGGCGCGCTGATGCACACCCGGATGGACTCCCCCTCGGTGCCGTACACGTTTCCGTTTCTCAGGTCGCGGACCTTGCCCGAATTCAAGGTACCGGTGCAGGTGTGGCAGATCCCCTCGCGGCAGCCGTAGTCGAGGTCCAGGCCGCACTCTTCACCCGCCACGAGGATCGGGGTGCCGCCGTCGGCCTCGGTCGTGACGTCGCTGGCCACGAACTTGATCTCCCCGCCCTCCCCCTCCTCGACTGCGCCGAGGCCCTGCTTGGGCTGGAAGCGCTCGACGTGGAGCTTGTCCACGTCGCCTTCCTTCTCCCAGTACTCCTCCATCATGTCCAGCATCTCGGTGGGGCCCGAGTGGAAGGCTTCCCGCTCGCGCCAGTCGGGGCAGATCTCCTCGAGGTTCTCGGGCTTGATACGGCCCATCTCGCCGGTGAGCTGCAGGTGCATGCGAAAGCCGTCCGACCGCTTTTCGAGCTCCTCCAGCCAGTCGCCGAAGATCACGTCGTCGCGGTCGTGGGCGGAGTGCACGAGCACGACGTCCTTGATGCCGCCCTCCTGCTCGAGCGCGCGCAGCATGCTCATGATCGGCGTGATACCGCTCCCCGCGCAGATGAACAGCAGCTTGTCCGGCGGCGGGTCAGGGAGCGTGAAGTCACCCTCCACGCCGCCCAGGCGGACGATCGTGCCGGGCTGGAGCTTCTGGGTGAGGTGCGGGGAGACCTTGCCCTCGGGCACGAGCTTGGGGGTGATGGAGATGAAGTCGTCGGAGGGCTCCGAGGTCAGCGAGTAGGCGCGCCAGTGGTGCACGCCATCGACGATGACCCCTACGCGCAGGTACTGGCCGGGCTTGTGGCGGTCCCACTCCGCCCCCGGCTTGATGACGATCGTGACCGCGTCCTGAGTCCGCTTCTCGAGCTTCTGGACCCGGCCGCGCAGCTCCTCCGTCGACCAGAGCGGGTTGATCATCTCCAGGTAGTCGTCGGGCATGAGCGGCGTGAAGAAGGTGCGCATGGCGCGCATCGCCTTCCGCCGCGCCGACGAGACCTTCGGGCGGGCTCCAACCTCTGCCATGCCTGGAGCCTAGCGCGGTGAGAACGATCGTCAACACGACGTTCTCGCTGAGGGGTAAGCTGGGCTCGTGAGCAGTACGCCCTCGGTGCCGTTGCGCCAAGCGCGAGAGCGCGACCTCGTCGCCGCCACCCGCGCCGTGTTCGACGAGCGCGGCATGCAGGAGGCGCCGATCGAGGAGATCGCGCGGACCGTCGGCATTGCCCGGGGGCTGGTCTACCGCCACTTCTCCTCCAAGGAGGAGCTGTTCGTCCTGACGGTCACCGACTACCTGCGTGAGCTGGGCGACCTGCTCGAGGACGCGGTGGCCTCCGAGCCCAGGCCCAGGGGCCAGCTGGAGTCGCTGACCGAATCCTTCGCGCGCTACTGCCAGCGCTACCCGGCCTTCCTGGACTGCTCCCTGGCGCTGATGCGCCGCCCGGCGCGCGACCTGCGCGAGATCGTGTCGGAGTCGGTGTGGCTGCGCCTGGGCGGCGGCATGGGCCGCTGCATCGGCGCGGTCGGCGCCGTGCTCCACGCCGGCCGCGAGGACGGGAGCTTCGAGGTCTCGGATCCCGACTACACAGCGAACGTGCTGTGGACCCAGGGCCTCGGGATGATGCACCTCGCGCGTATCAGGGTTGGGCTGCGTCAGACGACGCCCGGCGTACCCGAGCTGTTCACCGTCAGCCCGGAGGCGGTGGTGGAGAGCTGCGTACACAGCGCCCTGGCCTTGGCAGGGGCGCCGCGGTAGGCCTCTTTACGACAAGGGGCCGAATCTGGCGTTGAAGCATCCTCAAGCGGGCAGGGCGGGTCACCCGCCCTGCCCAGCCTGGGAACCGTTCTTAAAGAACCGGGATACCGGTGTCTGTCGTGGTGTCGTTGTCGAGCAACCGCAGCCCAATGTTGGGCACGATCTGAATCGGGTCAAGCGCCTGTGCGCTGGCGCCTGCTCCGCCTCCGCCTCCGCCTTGCGACGCGAGGGACTCGGCGGTCGCGTCACACGCGGCCGCGTCATCTTCGACCTCGGCGAGGACGGCGACGTTCAAGTCGCAGATGTTCGCCGCGATAGCGACGGGCACCTGGACGACCACATCGTCGAGCAGGACGTTGACGAGCCCGTCCTGGTTGACCGGCCCATCCGGCCCCGACGCGCCTGTCGACGCCGCCGAATCGGCGGTCGCCTCACACTGGCGGGCCTCGTCCTGGATGCGAGCGAGGACGCCGACGTTCACGTCACAGATGTTTGCCGCGACCGAGATCGGAACCTGGACCGTTACGTCCTCGACGGCCACGTTCACGAGGCCCTGCTGGTTCGTCTGGGCGCTGGCGGATGATGCGAATGCCGCGCTCACGGCGACTGTTGCCGTGAGAGCGACGAGGATGCGTCGTATTGACATGTTGGGATCCTTCCCTTCCCCCTGCCTTTGGGGACATCCCTTGGCGTACCCAGCCGATGGCCGGATAACTCACGTCGCCCCAGGCCTCTTAACGCCGGCTCAACCTGCGTCCGGAAACCCGCGAACCTTCGCCGCGCTCACGCGTTTCAGAGGGTGGAGGCGACGGTCGCGATGCGACTTGGGCGTTGGTCGCGTGCCGCCAGGGAAGGCGGCGCCGGCTAGCCTCCGGCTGCCTTCACGCGGCGCGCGCGCCGCGCGCGTCTGCGCTAGCGCACAGCCGTAGACGCCCGCTGGTATCCAGTAGCCCGAGCATGCGCCGGACCTGGCCCAAGGGGCAGACGATGAACATCTCTCCCCTCTGAGAGTCGATCTTGCGATGGGCGTTGAGCAGGGCGGCGAAGCCCTTCACATCCATGAACTCAGTCTCGGTGAGGTCGATCACCAGGGTGCGCTCTTCTGCCTCGTCCGCCGCCCTGCTGAGAGCACCCGCAAACTGGGGGGCGGTCGCCGCGTCGACCTCCCCGTGCGCCCGCACGACCACCCTGTCGGATGACTCCTCCTCCGTGAGCGACAGGTAAGTGGCGGGCATCATCCACACTCACAACGCAGGCGGCGGCCGAAGGTTCTCGGGTGAAGACCGGCCAGCCCTCCGAGCGGGGTCGATGCACGTCCGAGTTGGCCAGGGACGCCCCCACCGGGCGCCCCTGGCCTCTTTCGCGCTAGCTGTGGGCGTCGACCGAACGCCGGCGGCTGAACCCGCGGGCATGATCGGCGTCGCGGGCGATGACCGTGCGGAAGACCCCGTCCCTGAAGATCCGCAGCCGTCGCGAGTACACCGAGCACCGGCTCGCGTCACGCAGACGCGTACGGCGCACGGTGCGGAAGCTGCCCGTGCTCGTGCGCTTCTGGATGGACACGACCGCGCCGTCGTGCGTGGGGCACGATCGTCCCGAGAAGCGAACCAGCTGTCCGCGGCGGGGAGTGCTGTCGCTTAGGAAGAGGCTCACCCGCTGGCGAACCAGCACGGTGACGGTCGGGCTGAAGAGACCTCCGACATGCACGCGATAGCGGGTGTGCAGCCGTGGCTTGCGCGTGAAGGAGAAGTCTCCGCTCGCGCTGGTGGTCGTCGTCGCGATGTTGGGGACAACGCTCGTGAACGGGTAGGGCGAACCGTCGAGATGCACGGTCCGACCGGCCTTGTTGTTGCCGGTCAGTCGCCCCGAGAGCACCGTCCCACGGCCGAAGACGACCGGGTTCGGCTTCGCGCCAAGGCTCAGTTGCTCCTGGGGTCCGCCTCCCCCTTGGTGACCGGGTTTGTGGGTGGCCTCGGCTACGCCGGGGAGGACGATGGCGACCGAGAGCGCGCTGGCGATAAGGAAGATGCGGTTCAAGCGGGACCTTTCTGGTGGTGTGCAGATGTGCAGGCGCCGCGGCTTGCTGCCACCCGTTAGAACGCTCCGCGAGTGCCAAGGTTTCGGACTTTCCCCGGCTTGAAAACACCGCGATCGGGGGAGGAACGCTCTGTCCCGGCCACGCCCCCTGGAGGAATCGCATGATCATTCTCGGACTCGTACTTCTCATCCTCGGCATCGTGTTGAGCGTCAACATCCTCTACGTGATCGGCGGGATCCTGCTGATCGTGGGAGTTGTCCTCTGGCTGCTCGGCGCTATGGGTCGCGCCGTGGGAGGTAGACGGCACTACTACTGAGCCAGGGCCAAGCCCAGTACCCAGCCGAGCCGAGCCGGCGGCAGAGCCGGCCTCCGCCGCTCAGCTAGGTCCGCGCCGGCGCCTACGCTGCCGCAATGGGCATCGAGGACTGGCCTCGCCTCTACGCGCATGTCGACATGGACGCCTTCTACGTCAGCGTGGAGCTGCAGCGGCGTCCCGAGTTACGCGGGCTGCCGGTCGTGGTGGCCGGCAGCGGCCCGCGGGCGGTGGTGACCACCGCCTCCTACGAGGCCCGCCGCTTCGGCATCTTCTCGGCCACGCCGGCCGCCCGAGCCCGGCGGCTGTGCCCCGAGGCGGTCTTCGTGGCGCCGGACTTCGACCACTACCGCGCCCGCTCGCGCGAGGTCATGAACGTGCTCGAGGCCCAGGTGGAGCGCGTAGAGGTGGTGGGCCTCGACGAGGCCTACCTGGACCTGACCGGCCTGGGGAGACCCAAGGCAGCGGCGCGGCGGGTCAAGGCGGCGGTGTGGCAGGCGACAGGCCTCGGCTGCTCGATCGGGCTGGGTCCCAGCAAGCTCGTGGCCAAGGTCGCCTCCGACGCCGAGAAGCCCGACGGCTTCGTGGCGCTGACCCAGGCGCAGGCGCGCGAGCGCTTCGCGGGCGCGTCGCCGGCGCTGATCCCCGGCATCGGCCCCAAGTCCGTCGAGCGTCTGCGCCGCGAGGGCATCGAGACGCTCGGGGCCCTCGCGGCCATGCCCGAGGAACGGCTGACGCGGCTGTTCGGCGCGCGCATGGGCCCCCATCTGCGCGACCTCGCCCGGTTCAGCGACGAGCGCGAGCTCGAGCTGGACCGGGTGCGCAAGTCGGAGTCGCGCGAGACGACCTTCGACCACGACCTGCGCGGAGTGCCGGCGCTGATGCCGGTGCTGGAGCGCCTCAGCGAGGAGCTGTGCGCCGACCTCGGGCGCCACGAGCGCCGCGGCCGCACGATCGGCATCAAGGTGCGGCTGGACGACTTCTCCACGCACACGCGGGCGCGCAGCGTCGGCGGCCCCGTCAACGACCTGGCGACCGTCCGGCGCGTGGCGGGCGAGCTGCTGTCAGAGCTCGACCCGCCACGGCCGGTCCGGCTCCTCGGGGTGCGGGTGGCGGGCCTCGACGAGTCCGCCCCCGCCCCGAGCGATCAGATGTCGCTGACCTTCTAGCGAGACGTCCAGACCGTGCCGGTCGAGCCGAAGCCGAGCTTGCGCTTTGCGCCTGCGGTCAGGTCCCAGTCGCGGCCGCCCACGTAGGGGCCGCGATCGACGAGGCGGAGCGTGGCGGTGCGGCCCTTGTAACGGAACAGGACCTTCGTGCCGCAGGGCAGGCTCTTGTTGGCCACGCCCACGGTGCTCGCCTTCAGCGTGCCGCCGCAGCCGAGCTTGTTGCCGTACAGGCCCGGGCCGTACCAGGAGGCCTGGCCGGGGCGCAGCACATAGGTCCTGCCGCGCAGCGTGCGGCTGACCGCCGCGTTGCGGCCGTCGCCGCCGAAGCGCACGCGCAGGCGGTACGAGCCGACCTTGCGCGGGCGGAACGAGGCGCGGAAGCGCCCGCCGCGGCCCGTGCGGGCTCGGTCGACGGTCTTCCAACGGCGTCCCGAGCGCTGCTGCAGCGCCACGCGCCTGCCAAGAAGGCCAGGACGAAGGCTGCCCTTCACCCGGACCGACGCGCCGCGCTTGACGTAGCGCGAGCCACGGCCGCTGAGCCGCGCGATCACGGTCACGCGCTTCTCCGACGAGGCGCCGGCGCCGTCGGCCACGGCCCGGTAGGAGCCGGACTGCTCGGCCTTGACGTCGAAGCGGTACGAGCCGCCGGACGCGGTCGAAGTGGTTTCGACGGTGCGCCAGCGCTCACCCCCGGGGGCGTGCTCGAGGCGGACGGACTGGCCGGCCTTCCCCTGGGGCACCTGGCCCGTCATGTCGAGATTCTCGCCGTAGCGCACGCGCTCGGTCGATCCCGCTCCCGCCATCTGGACGGTCGGGGCTGCCGGCGCGGCGGCGGCCAGGGAACCTGCAGATACCAGTGCGGTGGCGACGACGCCAAGCGACGCGCGACCGCGATTGCGAGTCCATCGCACGGTGCAACTCCGTTTCCCGGCCCTTGCCTACGGGGTTAGCTGACGGGCTCGCGCGGGGCTCTGGCCTCGCGCTACGGTCGGGGTGCGCCCAGCGCACCGCGACCGACTCGCCCCGGCCGCGCGTCTGGCGCGGCGGTGGTTCCCCCGCCCGGCGACGCGATTCGCGCCGCCGGCTCGGTAGGCCGATCGAACAACTGTTCGCGGAAGTTACCCAGAGTCAGGTCGCCTAATGTGAGCCTCGTCACAGTGGCCGACGACCGTCTCAGCGCACTCGATGCCTCCTTCCTCCACCTGGAGGACGCCTCCGCGCACATGCACGTGGCGTCGGTGATGCTGTTCGAGGGCGACCCGCCGACGCACGAGCAGTTGGTGGGCGAGGTCGAGCGGCGGTTGCACCTCGTCCCCCGCTACCGGCAGCGGCTGGCGGCCGTGCCCCTGGGCCAGGGGCGGCCGAAGTGGGTCGACGACCCCCACCTCAACCTCGAGTACCACGTACGCGCAACCGCCCTGCCCGCGCCGGGGACCGAGGACCAGCTGCGCGCGCTGGCCGGGCGCGTGTTCTCGCAGCCGTTGGACCGCGACAAGCCGCTGTGGGAGCTGTGGCTGGCCGAGGGCCTGGAGGGCGGCCGCTTCGCGCTGCTGGCCAAGACCCACCACGCGCTGGTGGACGGCGTCAGCGGGGTGGACCTGGTCACGGTGCTGTTCGACAGCTCGCCGGAGCCGGCAGCCCCCACCGACCCGGGGCGCGGCTGGCTGCCCCGGCCCCTCCCCTCCCCGGCGCAGCTGCTCGGCGAGGCGCTCGTCGAGCGCACGTCCCCGCGCGAGGTCTCGCGCACCGCCCGGGCCCTGCTGCGCACCCCGCGAGGTCTCGCCTCCGCCGCCCGCGACCGCGCGGTGGCGGCCGGAGCGTTGTCGTGGGCCGGGGTCAAGCCGGCCCCGCCGAGCCCCTACAACCGGCCCATCAGCCCCCACCGGCGCTTCACCTGGGTGCGGGCCGCTCTCGAGGACTTCAAGGCGATCAAGGATGAGCTGGGCGGCACGGTGAACGACGTCGTGGTCGCCACCGTGGCCGGTGCGCTGGGACGTCACCTGCGCCGCCGGGGGATCCGCACCGACGACATCGAGCTGCAGGGCCTGATCCCGCTGAGCGTCCAGCACGCAGAGGGGGGCAGCCGTGTCGAGGCGATCCACGCGCCACTGCCCGTCTGGTGCCAGGACCCGGTGGACCGCTTGGAGCTGGTCCACGAGGAGCTGAAGGACCTCAAGGAGGAGGGCGGCGCGGTCGGCGCCGAGGTGATCACCGAGATGGGGGGCTTCGCCGCGGCCACCGTCATGGGCCAGGCCGCCCGGGTGTTCGCCCGCCGGCGCTACTTCAACGTGGTCGTGACCAACGTTCCGGGGCCCCAGAGTCCGCTCTACTTGCAGGGGCGCGAGCTGGTCGACTGTTTCCCGATGGTTCCGCTGGCACGCAATCAGGGGCTGGGCGTGGCGATCCTCAGCTACCACGGCCGACTGAACTTCGGCCTGGTCGGCGATTACGACGTGATGTTCGATCTCGAGGACCTCGCCGAGGACGTGATGCTGAGCCTCGAGGAGCTCGACGAGGCCGCCGGCATCGGGCTCAGCTCCACACTCGCTTAACGAAATCGGGGTTACGATTAGTTCGTGCGCGACAAGGTGATCGAGAGCGCTCGCCGGCTGGGGCTCGAAGTGGATGTGCGCAACCTGGACTCCTCCACCGCGACGGTGGGCGAGGCCGCGCAGGCCGTGGGCTGCCGGGACGCGCAGATCGCCAAGTCGCTCGTCTTCGTCTGCGACGGGGAGCCCGTGGTGTGCATAGCCTCGGGGGCGCACCGCGTGGACCTCGACCTGCTGGCCGAGATCGTCGACTGCGCCGAGGTGCGCCAGGCCTCACCCGACGAGGTGCGCGCCGCCACCGGCTACCCGGTCGACGGGGTGGCTCCCTTCGGCTACGACCTGCCCACGGTGATGGACGAGGACCTGCTGGAGTACGACTGCGTCTGGGCCGCGGCCGGCGACGGCCACAGCCTGTTCGAGGTCAACCCCCATAAGCTGCTGAATTGCACCGGCGCACAGCTGGCGCGGGTCTCCTCGCCGTCATGACCGACGGCAACCCCTCGCACCGCTACGGCACCGCCACCCTGCGCGGGGTCGCGGCGCGCTTGTTCGCCGCCCGCCCGGCGTCCTGAGCGCGACGAGGCCCGCCCTGCGAAAAAAGCCCTCAGGCGGCTGAGGGGTCTTGCGGTCCCGTGCTGCGGTCGGCGGCGGCTTTGCCGCCACGTCGACGGTCTCGGCGGGCGCTCAGGCGAAGAACGTCCGCGCCCGCTCGGCCACCAGCTCGGGCACCTCGTCGACGATGAAGTGCGTGATCCCCTCCACCGGCTCCACGCGCGCGTCGTCGGCGTGCTGAGGCAGATCGGCGACCGCCTCCACGGGCAGCACGGGATCCTCGGTGCCGTGCAGCACCAGTAGCGGCTGGCGCACGCGTCTGCCGCGGTAGTCGCCGCGCAGGACCGACGGTGTGTCGCGCGTCAGCAGGGTCCGGTAGATCTCGCGCGCGGCGCGTGCCCGCGCGGGCTCGAGGAACTGGTCCGTGTAGATCCGCGCGTCCTCGTCGCTCCACACCCGCGGGACGAGTTGGCCGCGCATGAACCGGCCCACCAGCCCGCTGGTCATGAGCCGGTCCCCGGCGAACGGCGTGCCCAGCAGGGCGGCGTACCACAAGCGGAACAGGCCCAGGGCACGCCGGGCGCTGGGGTCGCTGAGCGGGTGGCCCGTGTTGAGCGCCAGGAGGCGCTCGATGCGCTCCGGATGGCCAAGGCAGAGCAGGAGGCCCGTGTAGCCGCCCCAGTCGTGGCCCATCAGGCCCACCCTCTCGATCTCCAGCGCGTCGAGCAGGGCGACGGCGTCGGCGGCCAGGCTCTCCTTCTCGTACCCCCAGGGCGGGGCGTCGGTCCAACCTTGGCCGCGCAGGTCCGCGCAGATCACCCGGTGGCTCTCGGCCAGGGCGGGGATGACGCCCTTCCACATCCACCAGTGCTGAGGCCAGCCGTGGAGCAGGAGCAGCGGGGGGCCCTCCCCTGCTTCCGCCACGTGGACGCGCAGCCCAGTCGGCAGCCGCACCCAGTGGTGGCGGACACCTTCCAACTCGGGCATCGGACGCTCGGCCACGGCGGGACGAGCATAATCTGGATCGAGCATGGCTCCTCTCCGCGTGGCACTCGCACAAATCAACCCCACGGTGGGCGACATCGCGGGCAACGCCCGGCTGATCAACGAGTACACCGCTCTGGCGCGCAGCGAGGAGGCGAGCATCGTGGTCTTCCCCGAGCTCGCCCTCACCGGCTACCCGCCCGAGGACCTCCTGCTCAAGACGCACTTCCTCGACGCGGTGGGCGACGCCCTGCAGGACATCGCCGCGCAGACCCAGGGGATCGTGGCCGTGGTGGGCTTTCCGGAGCGTGCCGACGACGTCTACAACGCCGCCGCCCTGCTCTCCGACGGGCAGGTGAGGGCCGTCTACCGCAAGATGTACCTGCCCAACTACGGCGTCTTCGACGAGCAGCGCTACTTCCAGAACGGCCAGCGGCCAGCCGTGTTCGAGCTCGACCACGTCACGGTGGGGGTCACGGTCTGCGACGACATCTGGGAGCCGGGCCCCCCGGCCACCACCGAGGCGCTCGCCGGGGCGCGGCTGATCGTCAACCTGTCCTCCTCGCCCTATCACTCGGGCAAGGGCAAGACGCGCGAGCACATGCTCGCGCAGCGTGCCCGTGACAATCTGGCCGCCGTGGCCTTCTGCAACAGCGTGGGCGGCCAGGACGAGCTGGTCTTCGACGGCCACAGCCTCCTGATCGACTGGGACGGCCGGGTGGTGGCCCGCGCGCCGCAGTTCGAGGAGTCGCTGACGGTGGGGATCATCGACCCCGCGGCCGCGGCGGGGGGCCGCCTGCGCGATCCCCGCCACCGCACCAACGTGCGCCGCCGGAGGCGCCGAGCCGACGCCGGCATCCCCCAATTCGAGGTCGAGCGCCTAGCCGAGCTGACGCTGGAGGCTCCGGCTCCGGAGGAGGTCACCACCGGGCCGGTCGACGAGCCGCTCGAGCTCGATGCCGAGATCTACGCGGCCCTGCGCCTCGGGGTGCGCGACTACGTCGACAAGAACGGGTTCTCCTCGGTGGTCATCGCCCTGTCCGGCGGCATCGACTCCGCCCTGGTCGCGCTGGTCGCGGCCGACGCGCTTGGCGCCGACCGCGTGACCTGCGTGTCGATGCCCTCGCCCTACTCGTCGGAGGGCACCCGCGCCGACGCCCGTGCGATCGCCGCCAACCTCGGCACCGAGTTCATGGAGCTCGAGATCGAGAGCGTCATGAGGTCCTACGAGGAGATGCTGGCCGGGCCCTTCGAGGGCCGCGAGCCGGACCTGACGGAGGAGAACGTGCAGGCGCGCATCCGCGGCAACGCGGTGATGGCCCTGTCCAACAAGTTCGGCTCGCTGGTGCTGACCACCGGGAACAAGTCCGAGCTCTCGGTCGGGTACGCGACGCTCTACGGCGACATGGCCGGTGGCTTCGCCGTGCTCAAGGATGTCTACAAGGGCTCGGTCTACCGCCTCGTGCGCTGGCGCAACGCCCAGGGCGACGGAGAGCTGGTGCCCGCGTCGGTGCTCGAGCGCCCGCCGTCGGCCGAGCTGCGCGAGGAACAGCTGGACGAGCACTCGCTGCCTCCATACGAGGCGCTGGACGAGATCCTCGAGGGCTACATCGAGGGCGACCTGGACGCCGGCGAGCTGGTCCGCCGCGGCCTGCCGGCCGAGGACGTCGAGCGCGTGGTGCGTATGGTCGACGGCGCGGAGTACAAGCGGCGTCAGGCCCCGCCCGGGATCCGCATCTCCACTCGCGCCTTCGGGCGCGACAGACGGCTGCCCATCACCAACCGCTACGAGTCGCGCGTGGAGCCGCGCGGGCACTCGCGCCGGCTGCGGGCGCTCTAGAGGACCGGCGCCGGTCGAACGGCCATCGTCACCCTCGTGGTGGCGCAGAGGCGGCCCTGCTCGTCCGCGAAGTCGACGTCCCAGACCCAGGTCGTGCGCCCCCGGTGTCGGCGCCGCGCCGTGGCCTCGATGGTGCCCTCGGACACCGGCCGGAGGAAGCTGGTCGCGTTGGACTGGCCCATCGCGACGAACTCCGGGCTCACGGTCGAAAAGGTCGCGATCGAGCACAGGCTCTCCGCCAGCGCGGCATAGGTGCCTCCGTGCACGATCCCAATCGGCTGGCGATGATGAGCGGCCACGCTGAAGCGGGCACGGGCCTCCTGGTCGCCGATCTCGAGGAACTCGAAACCGAGCACGCCGTCCAGGGTTCCCTCGAGCTCCTGTGGGTCGGCGGCCACGTCGCGCAGGCTACAGTTCCGCTCCAGCGTGGCCACCTTCGAGCAGCTCTCCGCCGACCAGCGGGCAATCGTCGAGCTCATCCTCAAGCGAGGGCAGTCCTACGAGGAGCTGTCCGACATGCTGGGGATGCCCGAGGACCGCGTGCGCGAGCTTGCGCAGACCGCGCTCGCGGAGCTCGCTCCGGCCACCGCCAAGGCCGTCGACGACGACTGGCGCGGCCAGGTCGCCGACTACATCCTCGGCCAGCAGACCGGCCCCGAGTCGACCGCCACCCGCGGACATCTGCGCCGCTCGGAGCCCGCCCGCGCCTGGGCGCGGTCGCTGCTCGACTCCCTCGACGACCTCTACGAGGGCGACGGTCGCCCCGCGATCCCCGAGGGTGATCGCTCCTCCGCGCGCGCTGAGCGCAGGCCGCGCCGCGAGCGCGCGCGTCCCGCGGCGGACGACGAAGAGGACGAGCGCCCGCGCGGCCCGCTGTCACCCGAGGCCCGGGCCGCCGTGCGCCGCCGCCGACTGCTGGGCGGCCTGGCCGCCGCGCTGGTCCTGGTGGCGCTGATCGTGCTCGTCTGGCCCGTGGGAGTGCTCACCAAGGACGACGAGGAACCCGCCCGCCGCACGTCCAGCGGCCAGCCCCGCCTGGTCGGCCAGACCGTGCTGCGACCGGTCGAGGGCAACAAGAAGGGCGGGGGCGTGGCCGTGGTGGCCGAGCGCGGCAACCAGCGCCAGCTGATCATCCAGGCCCAGCTGCCGCCCAGCCCGCGCCGCACCGCTTATGAGGTCTGGCTGTACAACTCGGATGGCGACGCCCAGTCGATCGGCGCCCAGGTGACCGACAAGCAGGGGCGCTACCAGGGCGCCGGCCCGCTGCCGCGCGACTTCGACAAGTTCAAGTCGATCGACATCTCGCTCGAGCCGATCAACCGCAACGCCAAGCACTCGGGCCAGTCGATCCTGCGCGGCCCCACGGCTCCGCTGAAGGGCGGCCCCCAGCCGCAGGTGCCCGGCCAGGGCACGCAGCAGCAGCCGCAGCGCTAGTCCGTCGCGGCGACCAGCTTCCCGGGGTTCATGATCCCCTCTGGGTCGAGCGCCTTCTTGGTGGCCCGCAGCAGCGCGAGGCCAAGGTCGCCCACCTCGTCACGCATCCAGGGCAGGTGGTCGCGGCCCACCGCGTGGTGGTGGGTGATCGTCCCTCCCGCCCCGACGATCGCCTCGCTGGCCGCTGTCTTGGCCGCGCTCCATTGCTCGAGCTCCGCGCCCTCCTCCTGGCGCGCCAGGAAGGTGAAGTAGAGCGAGGCCCCGGAGGGGTAGAGGTGCGAGACGTGGCACATGACAAGCGGCGGAGTGCCGCGCTCGGTGAGCGTGCTGCGCAGCGCCGTCTCGACTGCCTCGCGCAAACCCGCGAGGTTGCTCCAGGACCCCGCGGTCTCCAGCGTCTCGGCCATGATGCCGCGGTCCATGAGCACGTCGCGAAGGTAGGGGCCGGCGAAGCGCCCGGACTCCCAGGAGCGTCCCGGTCGCAGGCCGAGCGAGACCCCGCCGGCGGCGCGCAGCAGGGCACCCGTGCGCTTCTGGCGCTGCGAGACGTCGTCCGAACTGCCCTCGTAGCCCGCTATCGCCAGACAGCCCCGCTCGTGGCCGCGGGCCTTCAGGTAGGCCCGGCCGAGGCGCTGGGTGCGCCCCTCCCCCGCCTGGGCCATCGACAGCCGGGTCTCCTCCTCGTCGGACAGCCGCGCCACGTCCGGCGAGGCGCCGCGCTGCTCGAGCGCCCGAAAGGCCTCGCAGCCGTTGGCGAAGGAGGCGAACGACCAGCCGTCGTAGATGCGCTCCGCCGGGGCGGGCCGCACGCGCAGCGTCGCCTCGGTGATGACCCCGAGCGCGCCCTCCGAGCCCACGGCCAGCTCGAGCAGTGAAGGGCCGGCGGCGCTCGCCGGGGTGGGTCCGAGCACGAGCTCGCCGGCGGGGGCGCACAGGCGCAGACCCTCCACCAGCTCGTCGATGCGCCCGTAGCCGGTGGAGGCCTGGCCGGCCGAGCGCGTGGCCACCCAGCCGCCCACCGTCGAGTACTCGAACGACTGCGGAAAGTGGCCCAGGGTGAGGTTCCGGGCGCCCAGCTCGGCCTCTGCGCGCGGACCGAACAGGCCCGCCCCCAGCGTGGCGGTCAGTGACACCTCGTCGACCTCGCCCACCCCGTCCAGGCTCGAGAGGTCGAGCGTGATGACCGCGTCGTGGGGACCGCTTAGCGGCTCGACGCCGCCCACCACGCTCGTGCCGCCGCCGAAGGGAACCACCGCCACGCGGTGCTCGGCGCAGGCGGCCAGCACGGCCGGAATCTGGTCTGGGCCGTCGGGCACGAGCACGGCGTCGGGCGCGCAGGAGAAGTCCCCGGCGCGAAGGCGCACGAGGTCCGCGTAGCCGCGCCCCGCGGCGTGCCCGACGCGCGTCTCGAGGTCTATGCGCAGGGCAGCTGGCCCCGAGGCCGCCACCAGGGCGGCGTGGGCGGCGGCACTCAGCCTGGGGGCGGCCAGCGCGGCCCCCTCCAGCGACGGGCGCTCCCTCCGCGTCCCCAGGTCGGCCTCCAACCCCTCGCGCAGCAGCGCCTCGGCACCTGGCGTCAGCTCGGGGTCGTGCCCGTCCTCGCCCCAGCCCCACCAGCGCATCAGCGGCCCTCCGCCAGGACGCCGAGCCCCTCGAGCGCACGGTCGAGCGTCCGCCGCGTGGCGAGGCGGATCTGGATCACCCCGAAGCGCGCGAAGCCGCGCAGGCGGGTGCGGTGGGCCAGCTGCACCTTGGTCCCCTCCCCCGCGGGCTCCAGCACCAACTGGTAGCGCGAGTCGGTCATGATGCGCTCGAAAGGCGACTCCTCGAGCTCGTGGCGCCACACCAGCCGCTCGGGCTCTACCGACTCGAGCACCGTGTAGTCGGCGCGCAGGGTCTTGCCGCGCGGGGTCGTCATCACCGTCGTCCAAGCCTCCTCGCCGGCCTCCTCCACGCGCGTGACCGAGGGCCACCACTGCGGCAGGCGCTCGGGGTCGCGGGCCACCGCCCACACCTTCTCCCGCGGGGCGCTCAGTGCCCGCTCTCGGCGGACGGTCGGCACCTATTCGCTCCCGTACGCGATCAGGCTGTGCACGTCGCGACCGGCGAGGCGCTCGCGGCCCTCGAGGAACTCCAGCTCGATAAGGAAGGCGCAGCCCACGACGTCGCCGCCGGCCTGCTCGACGAGCCCACACAGGGCCGCGGCGGTGCCCCCCGTGGCCAGCAGGTCGTCGTGGACGAGCACCCGCGCCCCGCCTCGCATCGCGTCGCTGTGGACCTCCAGGGCGTCGACGCCGTACTCCAGCTCGTACTGCTCGGAGGACACCTCACGCGGCAGCTTGCCCGGCTTGCGGGCCAGGACGAATCCCGCCCCTGCCGCCACGGCGAGCGCTCCGCCGAGGACGTACCCGCGAGCCTCGGCGGACACCACGTACTCGACCTCGCGCGAGCGCGCGTAATCGGCCAGCCGAGCGACGGCGGACTCCAGGGCGCGGGCATCGAGCAGCAGCGGCGTGATGTCCTTGAAGACGATCCCCGGGCGCGGGAAGTCGGGAACGTCCTGGATACGGGACCGGAGGTCCGGCGCAGTGCTCACCTCGTGAGCTTGCGGAGGTCCCGTATGAGCAGCAGGTGCTTGAGGTTGGAGGCGATGGCGGCCAGGTTCTCGAGCGCCTCCACCGCCTCCCGCCGCCGCTCGGGGTTCCGCGAGCGCAGCGCCGGGGCCAGGATCTGCTCCAACAGGGCGGCCTCGCGGTCGGCCGAGGTCCGGAACACCCGCAGGTTGCGCCCGCCGACACCGAAGCGCTTGAGCTCCTGGGTGGCGCGCACGATCTCGCGGTCGGTGTCGTCGTAGAGCGTCTCGCCGTTGTGCTTCTCGCCCTTGATCACGCCGTACTCCTCGAGCTCCTTGACCAGCCCGCGTTCGGCGCCGGTCTCCTCGAGTACGTCGTCCAGGCGGTACAGGGCCTCCTGCCCGCCCTCCACGCTGGCGCGGCGCAGCGCTCCGCGCTGATCGCTGGCCTTGGGACTGGACTTGGCGATCTCCTGGTCGGCACGGCCGGCGGCCAGCTCTTGGCGAATGACCCGCAGCGGCAGGAACTCGTCCCGCTGCAGGCGCAGGATGGTGCGTAGGCGGGCCACGTCGGCCGGCGCGTAGAGGCGGTAGCCGCCCTGGGTGCGGCGGGGCGCGAGCAGCTTCTGGTCTTCGAGGTAGCGGACCTTGGAGATCGAGATGTCGGGGAACTCCCGCTCGAGCTGCTTGACCACAGCACCGATGGTCAGCGCCTTGGTGGGGCGTACGGGGATGTCCGTGCTCACCGCTCGAGGTACGTGAGCTTGTACTTGCCCACCTGCAGCTCGTCGCCGTTGGCCAGCCGGTGGGACTCGATCCGGCGCCGGTTCACGTAGGTCCCGTTGAGCGAGCCCAGGTCGTCGATGTAGAGCCCGTCGCGGCGGCGCACCAGCAAGGCGTGGTTGCGCGAGACCGTGACGTCGTCGAGGAACACCTCGGCGTCGGGGCTGCGGCCGATCGTCATGCGGTCGCCCGACACGTTGAACAGCTCACCCGAGCGCCCCCCGCCGGCCCGGATGACCAGCGTCGCGCCCTCGCCCGCGACCTCTTCGAGGTCGACCGGCTTGAGCTCACCGCTCTCGTCGACCTGGTAGGTCTCGGTGGTGTCGCCGCCGCCCGATGGCTTGGAGTCGCCCAGGAAGGCGCCGCATTTCGAGCAGTAGTTAGCCCCCTCGGCGTTGACGAATCCGCACTCGGGGCAGTGCACCGCGCGCCCTTACTCGCCGTCGCCCAGCGGGATGGCTTTGCCGGAGAGGATGTCGCTCAGCTGCTGGACGTCGTCGCCGGAGATGACGGCCTCGCCCTCCTCGTGCTTCTTGCGCAGCCGGTTGACCAACTCCGCGCGCAGGATGTCGATCTTTCCGTGCAGGATCCTGCGCTGGTAGGAAACCTCCTGCTCTTCCTCGGTGAGCTGCTGGATGAGGTCCTTCAGCTCCTCGTTGGATAGGGCGCCTAAATCGGGGAAGGTGTCCATGAGGCGGGTCGGGTCCTTTCGTGCGGAGGCCGAGCGAGTTTACAGGTAGGGATCAAGTCGAGCTTGAGGGTCCGTGCCGGAAATGGCGCATGCCGTCTTGCAGGTACAGGTAGGTGGCTCCGAGCGTCATGGCCAAGCCCAGGTAGAGCAGGGCCTCGGGCACCCAGGAATCAATCAGGATGGCCAGGCCGAGAGCGGTCATAGTGGGCCACACCGCCCACCGGCCGAGCATGTTCACCTTGATGTCCACCCCCATCTTCAGGGAGATCTGGGTCAGCACGAGCATCAGGACCTCGCGGGCGGCTAGCACGATGAGGGCCCAGCGGGGCAGAAGCTCGAAGTGGAAGTCGACCACGACCCCGGAGACCACGAGCAGCCGGTCGGTGAGCGGGTCCATGAGGGCGCCGAGGCGGCTGTACTGGCCGGTGAGCCGTGCCGTGAGCCCGTCCAGGTAGTCCGTCGCCGAGATGAAGGCGAACAGCAGCGCGGCTGCGGTGTTCCGGCCATGGCCCGAGAAGGCGATCACGAGGAACACAGGGATCAGCGCCAAGCGCACCGCCCCAATGGCGTTCGGGAGCGTGAACGGCCGCAGCGGCATCTGCCGCAGGGTTTCGGGCGGCGGCGGACCCGAGCGGTCCAGGCCCAGCAGGCGCCTGCGAGTGCGCTCCCGCACTTCCTCGGTCTTCTCACGGACGGCCTCCACGCGCTCGCGCGCGGCCTCGCCGCGGGTCTTCTCTACGGGAGCGTCTGCCATAGGTCCACTGCGGCCTTGGCCGCGCCATCAAGGGGCAAGCTGCGCTTCTCCTGCCCGCGCCTGACCTGGGCCTCGACCTCGCCGGACTCGATCCCCCGCTTGCCAACGGTCAGGCGCAGAGGGCAGCCCAGCAGCTCGGCGTCGGCGAACTTCTCGCCCGCGCCCGCCTCGCGGTCGTCGTAGATCACGTCGAGCCCCGCTTCGGCGAGCTCGCCATAGAGGCGGTCGGCCACCTCGCGAGCGGGTTCGCCCTCGCGGCTGAGGGTCACCAGCTCGGCGTCGAAGGGCGCCAGCGAGCGCGGCCAGGAGATGCCCTGCTCGTCGGCGTGCTGCTCGATCGCCGCCGCGACGACGCGAGCCGGGCCGATCCCGTAGGACCCCATCCAGATGGGGTGCTCGGAGCCGGTCTCGTCCAGGTAGCGGGCCCCGAGGGGCTCGGAGAAGCGGGTGCCGAGCTTGAAGATGTTGCCCACCTCGATGGCGGGCTCGATGCGGATGACCGCTCCCCCCGGACAGGTGTCCCCCGCCTCCACGGTGCGCACATCGGCCCAGGTGGGGTCGAAGTCGCGGCCGGGCTCGACGCCCCGCACGTGCGTGTCGGGCCGGTTGGCGCCGGCCACCAGCCCACTCAGGCCGCGCAGTGCCTCGTCGGCGATGACCTCGACCCGGGCGCCGACCGGACCGATGTACCCGCCCACCGTGCCGAACTGGTCGCGGACCTCCTCCTCGTGGGCGGGGCGGGCCTCGGCGCCGAGCGAGTTGGCGAGTTTGATCGGGTTCAGCCGGTGGTCGCCGCGCAGCAGGACCAGCAGCGGCCCGCGCCCGTCGGCGATCATGGGCATGGCCTTGATCAGGCCGGTGGCGGGCACGCTCAGCAGGCGTGTCACGGCCTCGATGCTGGTCGCGCCCGGGGTGTCCACCTCCTCCGGGGCGTCCAAGGGCTCGGGCAGGGCCTCAGGCGGGACGGGGGTGGCGCTCGCCACCTCCACGTTCGCGGCGTAACCGGCGTCCGAGAGCGCCACGTCGTTCTCGCCCGCCGGGCAGGGCGCCATGTACTCGTGCGCGCCGAACCCGCCCATCATCCCCACGTCGGACTCGACCCGGTACCACTCCAGGCCGGCGCGGTCGAAGATGCGGTCATACGCGCCGGCGTAGCGGTCGTATGAGTGGTCGAGCCCCTCGCGGTCGCGGTCGAACGAGTAGGCGTCCTTCATCACGAACTCGCGTGTGCGCAGCACGCCGGCGCGCGGCCGAGGCTCGTCTCGCTCCTTGGTCTGGAAGTGGTAGAGCAGCTTGGGCAGGTCGCGGTAGGAGCGCACCTCTCGGGCCATGTGGAAGGTCAGGGCCTCCTCGTGGGTCATGGCCAGCGCCAGCTCGGCGCCCTTGCGGTCCTGGAGCTTGAACAGCTCCTCGATGTCGTAGCGGCCTGAGGTGCGCCAGATCTCGGCCGGCTGGAGCACCGGCATCAGCATCTCGAGCGCGCCGATGGCGTCCATCTCCTCGCGGACGATCTGCTCGGCCTTGCGGTGGGCCCGCCAGCCCGCCGGCAGCCAGGACCACATCCCGGCCCCTAGCTGGCGCGCCATCCCGGCCCGCACCAGCAGCCGGTGGGAAACTGCCTCAGCGTCGGCCGGCGGGTCCTTGGTGGTGGGCAGGAAGTACTCGCTGAGGCGCGTCACTCTGGTCCGAGTCTAGGTTCCGGGTCACTGCGCGCATGCCTTTCGGGTCAAGGGGACGGGCCCTGGCGCCGAAAAGGAAGAACACGTGGTCGCAAACACGAGGTACCGCAGCGTTCTGCGCGCATTCGCCGCCCTGGTGGGGGCGGCCTGGCTGGCCTTCGCCGTCCATGCCCTGCTGGGCGTCGGAGAGGGCCCGCTGTGGGACGGCTGGCTCTACAACGGCCTGATGGGTTCGGCGGCGGCGGCGTGCCTGCTGCGCAGCGCCCTGGTACGCGAGGAGCGCCGGGCCTGGGCCCTTCTGGGCGCGGGCATCGCGCTCTGGACCGCGGGCGAGGTCTACTGGTCGCTGTTTCTGACCGGCCTCGACCAGGTGCCGGTCCCCTCCCCTGCGGACATCCTCTACCTGGCGCTCTACCCCGCCTCCTTCGTGGCCCTGGTGTGGCTCGCCCGCGCGCGGCTCGGCCACTTTGGCTCGCGCCTCGCGCTGGACGCCCTGATCGCCGCTCTGACCGTCGCCGCCCTGGCCACGGCCGTCGCCTTCGGCCCCATCCTAGGCTCGCTGGACGGCAGCGGGCTGGCCGTGGCCACCAACCTCGCCTATCCCCTCTGCGATGTGGCCCTCCTGGCCCTCGTGGTGGGCATGACCGCGCTCAGCGGCTGGCGGCCCGGGAACGCCTGGCTCATGCTCGCCGCCGGCCTGGGACTGATGGCGGTCGCCGACGTCAGCTACCTGCTCCAGTCGGCCGAGGGCACCTACAAGGAGGGCGCCGCCCTCGACCTGTTGTGGCCCACCGCCGCTCTCATCGTGGGCCTGGCCGCGTGGCAGCGTCCCGAGCCGCGCGGGGCCAGGCGCGTCGACCGCCGTGTCACCGACGCGCCCGTCTTGTGCGCGCTGGTGGCCGTCGCGACGTCGGTGCTCGCCTCCGCGGCCCACCTGGGGATCACCGGGCAGGCGCTGGCTGCCGCGGCTCTGCTCGCGGTGACCGCCCGGATGGCGGTCGCCGCGCAGGACAACCGCCGCCTGGTGGCCAAGTCGCGCCGTGACGCCCTCTCGGACGCCCTCACCGGCCTCGGCAACTGGCGGCGGCTCATGAGCGACCTCGTGAGGACGGTGGAGATCGCCGAGCAGGACTCGCCGTGGATGCTCGCCTTCTTCGACCTGAACGGCTTCAAGGGCTACAACGACGTCTTCGGCCACCCCGCCGGCGACCAGCTGCTCGTCCGCCTGGGCAAGCGGCTCGAGCGCGCCGTGGCGCCCGTGGGGCGGGCCTATCGCCTGGGGGGCGACGAGTTCTGCGTCCTGGCCCGAGTGGACCCGACCCGCAACGACGCGACCCTGAGGGCCGGCGTGGCCGCCCTCACCGAACGCGGCGACGGCTTCTCGGTCGACGCCGCCCACGGCTCGGTGCTCATCCCGGCGGATGTGCGTGACGCCACCGCGGCGCTGCGCCAAGCCGACACGCGCATGTACCAGCAGAAGGGCCAGTCGCGCCCGTCCGCCCCCAGCCAGACCTGCCGGGCGCTGGTGGCCGCCCTGTCCGAGCGCGACCCCCGGCTGGAGGCCCACGGCAACGTGGTGGCCGCCCTGGCCTCCAAGGTCGCCTCCCGGCTGAACATGACGGCCGAGGACCGCGACGAGGTCCACCGCGCGGCCGAGCTGCACGACCTCGGCAAGGTGGCCGTGCCCGACGCGATCCTCGAGAAGACCGGTCCGCTCGACGACGAGGAGTGGGAGTTCATGCGCCGCCACACGCTGGTCGGCGAGCGCATCCTGAGCGCCGCTCCGGCGCTCGCCCCCGTAGCGCGGCTGGTGCGCTCCAGCCATGAGCACATGGACGGCGAGGGGTATCCCGACGGCCTGAAGGGCGAGGAGATCCCGCTCGGCGCCCGGGTCGTCGCGGTCTGCGACGCCTTCGAGGCGATGACCGTGCCGCGGCCCTACCGCCAGGCGGTCAGCCGCGAGGAGGCCCTCGCCGAGCTGCGCCGCTGCGCCGGCACACAGTTCGACTCCGCGGTGGTCGAGGCCTTCGCGTTCGTCCTACGCGCCGAGCCGGCGCGCTCGGAGGCCCCTACGCCCGCGTGAAGCGGCGCCCGGCCGTGGGCGAGACGTCCTCGTCCAGCCGCTTGCGGTCGGACTTCGGAGCCCCGGCCATCGGCAGGGCGTCGCCCTCGGCCATGGCCTGCTCGCTGGCCGCGGCGGCCTCCATCGCGGCCATGCGCTCGGGCGTCATCTCGCCGGCGTTCTCCTCCTCGATCTTCTGCAGCCACTCGGCTCCCTCTGCGGCCTTGGACTCATCGCGCTCGACGCGGCCGAGCTTGAGCGAGCGGTCGATCTCGGTGAAGAGCTCCTCCACCAGGCGCTCCTGGGGCACCTTTCGCAGCGGCTCGCCCCCGGCGAAGATCAGGCCCTCGTTCTTGGCGCCGGTGATGCCGAAGTCGGCGTGCGAGGCCTCACCGATGCCGTTGACCGCGCAGCCCAGCACGGCCACCTCGATCGGCTCGTCGTAGGCCTCGAGCCTGTTCTCGACCTCGGCCACCACGGTGTCCATGTCGAACTGGAGCCGCCCGCAGGTCGGGCAGGCGATCAGCACCGGGCCCTTCTCGCGCAGCTTGAGCGCCTTGAGGATCTCCCAGGCGACCTTGACCTCCTCCTCGGCGTGGAAGGTCGAGAGCGAGATGCGCACGGTGTCGCCGATGCCGTCGGCCAACAGCGTGCCGAGCCCGACGGCGGACTTCAGCGAGCCGGTCCACTTGGTGCCCGCCTCGGTGATGCCCAGGTGGAGCGGGTAGGGAATGCGCTCGGCGAGCAGCCGGTTGGAGGCGATCGTGTTGGGGACGCTCGTGGACTTGATCGAGACCTTGAAGTTCTCGAAGTCCAGGCGCTCCATCAGCTCGACGTACTCCACCGCGGCCCGGACCAGCGCCTCCACCGAGTTCTCGCGCTCGAGCTCGTGCAGGTGCTTGGGCAGCGAGCCCGAGTTGACGCCGATGCGGAGCGGGGTTCCGGCGGCCTTGGCCCGCTCGGTGACCTCGCCGGTCTTCTCGTGACCGCCGATGTTGCCGGGGTTGATGCGTACGCAGTGCGCGCCGGCGTCGATGGCCTTGAGCGCCAGGGTGTGGTTGAAGTGGATGTCGGCGATGACCGGGATCGGCGACTCGACCACGAGGCGCTTCAACGCGTCCACATCCTTGTCGCGCGGCACCGCGCAGCGGACGATGTCGCCGCCGGCGTCCGCGATGGCGCGGATCTGCTTGAGCGTGGCATCGTAGTCGGCGGTTTCAGTCTTGGTCATCGACTGCACGGCGACCGGGGCGCCGCCGCCGATCTTCACGCCGCCGACGTCGATCTGGCGCTGGGAGGGCACCCCCTGAGGGTACAAGGAGCTATCGCCCGCTCAGGGCCCGCGCTACCCGGGGCTCATCCCCCGGATAGCAGGGTCCCCATGCGCCGCAGACGCCAGTCGGCCTCCTCCGGCCAGCTCTCGGGATCGGGCGGCCACCAGGCGAACTCGTCGTGCTCGGCGTCGGGCACCGGCTCGGCGTCTTCGGGCACCGTGGCCTGGCCGACGAGCATGACCACGCCATTGGGGAGTCGGACCAGCGCCTCGATTGTGGTCCGGACGGGCCTCAGCCGCCACTCCTCCTCCAGCTCGCGGGTGAGGGTGTCCACGGGGCTCTCCCCCACCTCGACCGCGCCGCCGGCTCCCAGCGCCCAGCGCTCGGCCCAGGTGGCCAGCCACGCGGCCCGGCGGCCCGCGAGCCAGGACCCGTCCTCCCGCCGGACCACGCAGAGCGCGGTCAGCGAGTCGCAGGCCTCGCCCTCCACGAGGCGCAGCGCCCAGCGCGCGGGCTGCAGCTCGAGCCACAGGCCGCCGGCGCGCGCCTCGTGGTCGCGCATGCGCGCCGCCATTCCGTCGTGGGCCGGCGACCCGCGCTCGCTGAGCGCGGCCACGTGGGCGTCGGCGGCCTCGCTCAGCTGCGCCGACGGCTCGTAGGCCGCCTGGTGCCAGCGAACGTCGACGTCCTCGGGGTCCCAGGGTCCCCTCGCCAGCAGCGCCGCGGACGATGACTCCACGTGACCCATGATGTCGATTCGGCTCGCCGGCGTTCGTGTAGGGGGCGAGAGCGATCCCGAGGAGGACACGACATGACGACGATCAAGGCCGTCGAGAACGTCACGCTGGACGGGGTGATGGAGGCCCCCGAGGACTGGTCCCCGCCCTACCAGGACGAGGTGCTGGCTCAGGTAATGGCCCGGGACATGGCCCGCGGCGGAGGGCTGCTGTTCGGCCGCCGCACCTACGAGGAGTTCATCCGAGCCTGGGCGGGGCGCGAGGACAACCCGTTCACACCGGTGCTGGAGGCGCGGGAGAAGTACGTCGTCTCGCGGACCCTCAGCGAGCCGCTGCCATGGCAGAACTCCACGCTCGTGCGCGGGGACGTGGCCGAGCTCAAGCGCACGGCGGGCGAGGACCAGTTGGTGGTGCTCGGTAGCGGCGAGCTCCTGCACTCACTGCTGCGCGCCGGGCTGGTGGACGAGCTGCTGCTGACGATCCACCCGCTCGTGCTCGGCTCTGGCAAGCGGCTGTTCGAGGACGGCGGGCCCCCCATCGAGCTCGGGCTGACCGACTCGGTCACCACCACGACGGGCGTGACGGTCGCGACCTACCATCGGGCACGCGCATGACCCGCTACCTGCTCTCCGTGTACCAGCCCTACGGGGAGGGCCCGCCGCCCGAGAACCTCGAGCAGATCATGGCCGACACGCGCGCCGTCGACGAAGAGATGAAGGCCGCGGGCGTGTGGGTGTTCGCCGGCGGCCTGCACCCGCCCGACACGGCCTCCGTCGTGCGCGACGACTTGGTCACCGACGGGCCGTTCATCGAGGCCAAGGAGCACCTGGGCGGCTTCACGGTGATCGACGCGCCCGACCTCGACGCGGCGCTGGAGTGGGCGCGCAGGACCTCGCGCGCGACGACGCTGCCGATCGAGGTGCGTCCGTTCCAGTAGCGCCGTGACGGAACTCGACCGTGTGTTCCGAAAGGAGCACGGCCGCGCCGTCGCGGTACTGGTGCGGCTGCTGGGCGACATCGAGCTCGCCGAGGAGGCGGTTCAGGACGCCTGGGCGGTCGCCGCCGAACAATGGCCGCGCACCGGCCCGCCCCCGAGCCCGGCCGGCTGGATCATCACCACGGCGCGCAACCGGGCGATCGACCGTCACCGACGCGAATCGCGGCGCGCTGAGTTGCACGGCGAGCGCGAGCGGTTGCGACCGCCCACGCCCGAACCGCCGCTCGAGGAGGGGGCCATGCGCGACGACGAGCTGCGGTTGATCTTCACCTGCTGCCATCCCGCCCTGAGCACGGAGGCGCAGGTCGCTCTCACCCTGCGCCTTCTCGGCGGGCTGACGACGCCAGAGATCGCGCGCGCGTTCCTCGTGCCCGAAGCGACCATGGCCCAGCGCCTGGCCCGCGCGAAGGCCAAGATCCGCGCCGCGACGATCCCCTATCGGGTGCCGGACGCGGACGAGCTGCCCGACCGGCTGGGGGCGGTGCTTGCCGTCGTGTACCTGGTCTTCAACGAGGGCCACACGGCCAGCGAGGGCGACGCGCTGGTCCGCGCCGAGCTGTGCTCGGAGGCGATCCGCCTGGGCCGCCTGCTGGCCGAGCTGATGCCCGACGAGCCCGAGGTGCTTGGCCTGCTCGCCCTCATGCTGCTGACCGACGCGCGGCGCGGGGCCCGTTCGGGAGGAGAGCTCGTCCCGCTCGCCGAGCAGGACCGCGGGCTCTGGGACCGCGCGCTGATCGAGGAGGGCCAGGCCCTCGTGCGCCGCTGCCTGCGCCTGGGTCGCCCCGGCCCCCTTCAACTGCAGGCAGCCATCAATGCCGTCCACAGCGACGCGCCGGATACGGCCGGCACCGACTGGCGCCAGATCGGCGCCCTCTATGACCAGCTGCTGGCGCTGCAGCCGAGCCCGATCGTCGCGCTGAACCGCGCGGTCGCGCTGGCCGAGCTGGAGGGCCCCGGCGCGGCGCTGGCCTCCCTCGACGGGCTGGCCCTCGAAGGCCACCACCGCCTGCACGTCGTGCGAGCCGACCTGCTGCGCCGACTCGGTCGCCGCGACGAGGCGGCCGCGGCGCTGCGCCTGGCGATCGCCGGTGCCGCGAACCGGGTCGAGCGCGCCTACCTGGAGCGGCGCCTGGAGGCGCTCTAGCTGTAGAGCTCCTCGATCTCGGCCCTGTACTTCTCGGCGATCGGCTTGCGCTTGAGCTTCATGGTCGGCGTCAGCTCGTCTCCGCCCGGCTGCCAGTCGGTGGGCAGGATCGTGAACTTCTTGATCTGCTCCACGCGAGCCAGCTGCTCGTTGGCGGCGTCGATCTCCTCCTGAACCGCGGCGATCACCTTCTCGTTGCCGGCCAGCTCGGCGGGGTCGGGCGAGGCGCTCACCTTCTCGGCCAGGCTCGGGATCGCGTCGGGGTCCAGGGTGACCAGCGCGCTGTTGTACTGGCGGGCGTCTCCGATGGTCACAACCTGGCCGATCAGCGGCCCGGCCGCCTTGACCTTGGACTCGATGTTGGCGGGCGACATGTTTTTGCCGGCGGCGCTGATGATCAGCTCCTTCTTGCGGTCCACGATCTTCAGGTAGCCGTCCGCGTCGAACTCCCCGATGTCGCCGGTGCGCAGGAAGCCGTCGTCGGTGAACGTCTCGGCCGTCTTGTCGGGCAGGTTGCGATAGCCCGGCATCACCACTCCCCCGCGGATCAGCACCTCGCCGTCCTCGTCGAGCTTGACCTCGCAGTCGGGCGCAGGCGGGCCGACGGTCCCGATCTTGATCCTGTCGGGTGGGTTGCATGTGCCGGCGCCGGTGGTCTCCGACATCCCCCACAGCTCGGCCAGCGGCACGCCCAGCGCGTGGAAGAACTCGATCACCTCAGGCGGCGTGGGCGCGGCGCCCACGTTGCAGGCCTCGACCTCTCCCAGGCCGAGCATGTCGCGCACATTGGAGAGGACCTGGTCGTCCAGCTGCTGCCATTGCTGCTCGAGCTCCTCGGGCACCTCCTCGCCCGCCTGGATCAGCTTCACCCGCTGCAGCGAGACGTCGAGCGCCCTCTGCATGCCCTGCTTCTGCTCACCCTCGGGCAGCCCGGCCAGCATCGCCTCCAGGCCCGCCTTCATCTTCTCCCAGATACGGGGAACCGCGAAGAACCACGAGGGCTTGACCTCGGGCAGGTACTCCGCGACCTGGCGGGCGTCGGGGCACGACGTGACGTTGAAGCCGCACAGCATCGGCAGGTAGTGGCTCACGTTGCGCTCGGCCACGTGGGCCATCGGCAGGTAGGAGACGATCCGCCCTCCGAAGGGGAAGCCGATGATTTTGTCGTAGGAGCGCACGCAGCTGGTCATGTTCCCGTGGGTGATCTGCACGCCCTTGGGCGGCCCCGTGGTGCCCGAGGTGTAGATGAGGGTGAGGATGTCCTCAGGCTGGACCGCCTTCCAGGCGGCCTCGAAGTCGAAGCCCTTGTCGCCCTTGTCCTCCAGCTCGGCCAGCGAAATCGCGCCCGCCGGCGACTCCCCGTCGACCACAACGACGTGCTCGAGGGCGTTGTCGGCATCCTTGACGGCGATCAGGCGGTCCGCGAAGGCCTGCTCGGTGATCGCGACCGTGTTCCCCGCGTCGCCGACCAGGTACTCGATCTGCTCGGGCGTGTAGGTGTTGTAGATCGAGAAGGGAGTGGCGCCGAGGTGCATCGCGCCCGCGTCGCAGAAGTGGAACTCGGGCCGGTTGGTGAGCATGAGGGCCACCGTGTCCGCGCGGCGCACGCCGAGAGCGGCCAGGCCCGCAGCGACCCTGCGCGTGCGGTCGGCGTACTCGCGCCACGTGAGCGAGACTTCGTCGTCCTTGGTGCGCAGGGCGACCTCTCCGGCGACCGCGTCCGAGGTGATCTGGAACGCCTCGCACATCGTCGCGGCGTCGAGCGCGGGCGGGCGCTCGGTCTTGCGCTCTACGGTGCTGCTCTCCACGGGGCTCCTCTCTCGTCTCCTCGACGGGAGCCTAATGCGCCGGCCGCAAGCGGTCTAGCGCGGCCGGCTGGTCGATTACCGGACTTGGAAGCCTTCGCCGGTGAGCCGGCCGATGTCGTTGCTCAGCCCGAGGACGAACAGCCCGATAACGAGCAGGAAGCCGATGACGCTCGATTTCTCCATTAGCTGGTAGGAGACCGGCTTGCGGCGCACCAGCTCGACCAGTGCCCAGAAGATGTGGCCGCCGTCCAGCGGCAGGAACGGGAACAGGTTCACGATCGCAAGCGACAGCGAAATCACGGCGAGGATGGCCACCACCTCCGCGATGTCCTGCAGGATGGTCTGGCGGGTGACCTCATACGAGCCGACCACGCCCGAGATCTCCTTGCGCTTCTGCGCGTCGAACAGGCGCGCGGGCAGGCTCAGCGTCTGCCCGGCGATGAAGGTGAACTGGTCGAAGGTGCGCGAGAACGCCTGGCCCGTTGGCAAGGTCTTGCGTGGACCCGGCACGTAGCCGAAGCCGAGCCGTGTCTTCTTCGCCTCGGGGTCGTACACCGGCGTGAGCGCGAGGCGCCGCTCGCGCCCGCTGCGCTCGATCAGGAGGCCGGCGGGCTCGACGGCCTCGCAGCGAGGCCTGGGCGGCCGCTCGGCGCAGCGGTGCGAGGAGATCTGCCGGGAGAGCGCGCGCACGCCTCCTCGCCTGCCGTCGACGGCGACGATGCGGTCCCCCGGCCGCAGCTCTCCCGCCGCGGGGTAGGCCCTCTCCACCATGTCCACCTTCGCCTCCTTGGGCGCGGTCTGCGCCCCGATGCCGGCGAAGAAGACGAACATCAACAGGAACGCGAGGACCAGGTTGACCGCCGGGCCCGCGGCGATCACCACGATGCGCTTCCACACCGGCTGGGAGTAGTAGGCCCGAGTGCGGACCTCGTCGGGGAGGTCCTCGCTGGGGTTCATCCCGGTGATCTTCACGTAGCCCCCGAGGGGGATGGCGCCGATGGCGTACTCGGTCTCGCCGCGCTTGCGCGAGAAGAGGTTGGGCGGGAAGAACAGCGAGAACTTCTCCACCCGCATGCCCACGGCCTTCGCGGCGAAGAAGTGGCCCATCTCGTGGAAGACCACGAGCGCCATGAACCCGAGCGCCGCAAGGACGATGGAGACGAGCGTCATACCGCCGCCCCCGCGGCGTGGCGGCGCGCCTCGCTGTCGGCCTCGGCGAGGTTGGCGAAGTCGCGCAGCGGCTGCGGCGGCACGGCCTCCAGCGTGTCCTCGACCACCCGCGGGATGCCCGTGAACGGAAGGTCGCCGTTGAGGAAGGCGCGGACGGCCACCTCGTCGGCGGCGTTGAGCACGCAGGGCGCGGTGCCGCCCGCCTTGGCGGCCTCGCGGGCCAGGCGCAGACAGGGAAAGGCCTCTTCGTCGGGCGCCTCGAACTCCAACGAGCCGAGGGCCGCGAGGTCGAGCGTCGGAACCGGAACGTCCGCCCGCTCGGGGTGGTGGAGCGCGTAGGAGATCGGCACCCGCATGTCGGGGTGGCCCAGGTGCGCGAGCGAGGCGCCGTCGTTGAGGGCCACCATGCCGTGCACGATCGACTGCGGGTGCACGACGACGTCGATCTGTTCGTAGGGGGTGCCGAACAGATGGTGGGCCTCGATCACCTCGAGCCCCTTGTTGAACAGGGTGGCCGAGTCGATGGTTATGCGCCCGCCCATGTCCCAGGTCGGGTGAGCGAGGGCCTGATCGACCGTCACGTCCGCGAGCTCCTCGCTCGAGCGGCCGCGGAAGGGCCCGCCGGACGCAGTCAGCACCAATCGGTCCACGGTGCCCGGGGCCTCCCCGGCCACCAGCTGATGCAGCGCCGAATGCTCGGAGTCCACCGGGATGACCTGCGAGCCGGTGGCCTCGGCGAGAGCCATCACCAGCTCACCTCCGACCACAAGGCTCTCCTTGTTGGCCAACGCCAGATCGATCCCCTCTCCCAGCGTTGCCACGGTCGGCCCGAGGCCCGCCGACCCCGTAAGGGCGTTGAGCACGAGGTCCGCCCCCGACTCGACGATCAGCTCGACCAGGCCCTCGCCGCCGGCCAGGACCTCGCCGTCGGTCCAGGCCTCGGCCGCCCGGGCAGCAGCGCTCTCGTCCGACAGCGCGATGCGCCCGACGGCGAGCGCGCGCGCCTGTTCGAGCAGCAGCTCGTGGTTGGTCCCCGCGGCGAGCGCCACCACCTCGAGCTCAGGGCTTCCCTGCACGACCTCGATGGCCTGCGTTCCAATGGAGCCCGTGGAGCCCGCGATGACGACCTTGCGCACCCGCCTGAGACTAGACAGGCCCGACGACCTGCATGACCGCTTCGACCCCCTCTGACTCGAACGGCGTCGCGAGGGGACGGCAACGTGGTCGAATCGGCCGCTCGGACCGCGGACTTGAGCGCCGGGTCAGCCCAGACCGAGCGCCAGCGCGACGTAGAACGCCACCGGCACGCTGAAGAAGACCCCGTCCAGGCGGTCCAGTACGCCCCCGTGGGGGCCGAACAGGCCCCCCGTGTCCTTCACGTCGAGGTCGCGCTTGATCAGCGACTCGAACAGGTCGCCGACCGGTGCCGCCAGCGCCACGGCGACGCCCAGTATGAGCGCCTCGCCGTGGGTCAGCCAATCCTGGTAGAGGCCGGCGAACCAGAACGCCGCCGTGCCGCCCACGACGCCCACGATCAGGCCCTCGAGGGTCTTGTTGGGCGAGATCCCCGGTGCCAGCGGGCGGCGACCGTAGAGGCGCCCGCCGAAGTAGGCGAACGTGTCGCCGATGAAGGTGCCCACCAGCACGTCGATGAGGAGTCCCAGCCCCTCGGGCAGCTCGCGCAGGAAGACGGCGTGGGCCATCGCCAGGCCGATCCAGAGCGCCCCGAACAGGGTGACCGCGATGGCCCACGAGACGTTCTCGCGGCGGGGGCGCAGCAACGAGCCCACGAACGCCAGGGGGAACCCGCACACCAACACGAGCAGCACCTGGCGGTTGCCGCCATAGAGGGCGGCTAGGACCATGCCGGTCAGTGCGAGAAAGCCGACCAGGTCGACGGGGCGGACCCGGCGCATCATCGAGTAGACCTCGTGCAGGGCGGCGAAGCCGAGGGCGATCAGCCCCAGCGCGAACACCAGGCCCCCGTAGAGCACGATGAACAGCGCGAAGCCGATCGCCGGGACGGCGTAGAGCACCCGCGAAGGGGTGTCCGAGCGGGGCTCGCGCGGTTCGCGGCGGCCGGCGGCCACTTAGCGCCCCCCGAAGCGCCGGGCGCGGGCGGCGTACTCGCCGAGCGCCGCCGCGAAGGCCTCGCGCGTGAAGTCTGGCCACAGCTCCTCGACGAACACGAACTCCGAATAGGCCACCTGCCACAGCAGGTAGTTCGAGACCCTGCGCTCGCCGCTGGTGCGGATCAGCAGGTCCGGATCGTGCATCTCGGGCGCGTAGAGGAGGCGGGCGAACTCCTCCTCGGTCTCCCCGTCGAACCTGCGCGCAGCGTCCACGATCTCGGCGCGGGACCCGTAGTTGAAGGCCACGAACAGCGTGATGCGCTCGTTGCGGGCCGTCTTCTGCTCCGCCCACTGCATGCGCCGCTGGAGCTCTTCCGCGACTCCCTCACGACGCCCGATGAAGCGCATCCGCACGCCCTCCACGTCCAGCTCTGGGGTCTCGCGGTCGATGCGTTCGGCGAACATCGCCATCAGCGCGTCGACCTCCTCGCGCGGGCGCGACCAGTTCTCGGTCGAAAACGAGTAGACGGTGAGCTCCCGGACGCCGAACTCGACGGCGTCCCGCAGCCGCGCCTTGACCACGTCCGCGCCGGCCTGGTGTCCGGCGACCGGCGGCAGGCCCCGCTCCTTGGCCCAGCGGCCGTTGCCGTCCGTGATGATCGCGACGTACCGGGCCGCCGCCTCGGCGGCCATCAGACCTCGAGGATCTCGGCTTCCTTGCCCGCGAGCGCCTGATCGATCTCGCTCACGCGGGCGTCGGTGAGCTTCTGGAGCTCGTCCTCGGCGCGGTGCTCGTCGTCGGAGCCAACGTCGCCTTCGCTCTTGAGCTCGCGCAGGTCGTGCATGGTGTCGCGGCGGATGTTCCGCACCGCGACGCGTCCCTGCTCGGCGATTCCGTGCGCCACCTTGACCAGCTCGCGCCGGCGCTCCTCGGTCAGCTCGGGGATGGTCAGCCGGATCACGTTGCCGTCGTTCGACGGTGTCAGCCCCACGTCGGAGTCGAGGATCGCCTTCTCGATGGCCTTGATCGAGCCCGGGTCGAAGGGCGTGACGGTCAGCAGCCGAGCTTCGGAGGCCGAGACCTGGGCCAGCTGGCGGAGCGGGGTCAGGGCGCCGTAGTAGTCGACGTTGATGCGGTCCAGCAGGTGCGGCGTGGCTCGCCCCGTGCGCACGCTGGTGAACTCGCCGCGCGTGGACTCGACGGACTTCGCCATCCGCTCCGCCGCGTCGTCGATGAACTCCTTGAGGACGCCGTCGCTCATTGGGTCGATACCACCGTCCCCACCCTCTCGCCGCACACTATCCGGTCGATGTTGCGCTCGTCGTCCATGTTGAAGACGTGGATCGGCAGCTTGTTGTCCGTGCACAGGGACAGGGCGGTCGAATCCATGACCTTCAGGTCGCGCTCAAGCGCCTCGCGGTGGGTGATCTCGGGGATGAAGGCGGCGTCGGGGTTGGTCCGCGGGTCGGAGTCCATAACGCCCTCCACCCCGTTCTTGGCCATCAGAATCGCGTCGGCCCGCATCTCCAGCGCGCGCAGCGCGGATGCCGTGTCGGTCGTGAAGAACGGGTTGCCGGTGCCCGCGGCGAAGATCACCACGCGCCCGTGCTCGAGGTGGCGCATGGCGCGCCGGCGGATGTAGGGCTCGGCCACCTCGGAGATCGTGATAGCCGACTGGACGCGGGTCACCGCGCCCACCTTCTCCAGCGCGTCCTGCAGCGCGAGCGCGTTGAGCACGGTGGCGAGCATGCCCATGTAGTCGCCGGTGGCGCGGTCCATGCCCTCGGCCGCGCCGGCCAGCCCGCGGTAGATGTTGCCGCCGCCCACGACCACGGCCACCTCCACGCCACGATCGGCCACCTGCTTGACCTGCGCCGCTATGGCGGCGATCCGGTCCGGGTCGGCGCCGTAGTCCAGGCCGCCCATGAGCGCCTCCCCCGAGAGCTTGAGGAGGACTCGGTGAAAGACCGGCTCTATCGCTACACCTCGGCCACGTCGAAGCGCTGGAAGCGCCGGACCACCACGTTCTCGCCGGTGTTGGCGGCCAGCTCTGAGCGCAGCTCCTCGATGGTCTTACCGCCGTGCTTCTCCTCGTTTACGTGCACCTGGTTGAGCAGGACGCCCTCCTCGAGCCATTTGCGAAGACGGCCCTCGGCCATCTTCTCCTGCACCTGCTCGGGCTTGCCCTCGGCCGCGGCCTGATCGCGCAGCACGCGCAGTTCGGCCTCGCGCGCTTCCTCGGGGACGTCGGACTCGGACACGTAGCGGGGCGCCGCCGCGGCCACGTGCAGCGCCACGTCTCGCGCGAACTCGCGGAAGTCGTCGGTGCGGGCCACGAAGTCGGTCTCGCAGTCGACCTCGACCAGAACGCCGATCTTGCCGGTGGCGTGCACGTAGCTCTCCACCACTCCCTCGTTCACCGCGCGCTCACCGCGTTTGGCCGCCTTGGCCTGCCCCTTCACGCGCAGCACCTCGATCGCCTGGTCGACGTCGCCGCCGGCCTCCTGGAGGGCCGCCTTGCACTCCATCATCCCCGCCCCCGTGCGATCGCGCAGGGCCTTCACGTCCTTGGCTGAGATGTCCGGCACGCTGCTCTAACCCTGCTCGTCCGGATCGAAGGTGCGCCGGCCGCGGCCTGCCTCGGTGGGCTCGGGCTCAGGCCCAGCAGCCTGTTGGGGTTGAGCGGGCTCGCCCTCGGCCGCCGAGGCCTCGGCGCGGGCCTGCTCCTCGGCCTCCTTGCGGGCCTGCTCCTCGGCCTCCTTGCGGGCCTGCTCCTCGGCCTCCTTGCGGGCGGCCTCCTCGCGCTCGCGGCGCGCCTCCTCCTCCTCGAAGCGGAAGCGGCTGCCGCGGTCGGCCACGACATCTGCGATCGCCTCGGTGACGAGCTTGCAGGAGCGGATGGCGTCGTCGTTGCCCGGAATCACGTAGCTGACGGGGTCCGGGTCGCAGTTGGAATCGACCAGGCCGATGATCGGGATCTTCAGGCGCTGGGCCTCGCGCACCGCGATGACCTCGGTCTTGAGGTCGACTACGAACATCGCGTCGGGCTGGCGCTGCATGTCGGCGACGCCGCCCAGGTTGATCTCGAGCTTGTCGCGCTCGGCGATCGCCCCGATGCGCTCGCGGGTGGGAAGCAGGTCCATCGTCCCGCCCTCCGTCCAGTCGCGCAGCTCGTGGAGGCGCTCGATGCGCTTCGAGATCGTGTTCCAGTTGGTCAGCAGCCCACCCAGCCAGCGCTGGTGCACGTAGGGCATGCCCGCCTGTCGGGCGGCTTCGGAGACCGTGTCGCGCGCCTGCTTCTTGGTGCCCACGAACAGCACCGTGCCGCCCCGACCGGCCACCTCGCCAACGAACTCCTGCGCCTGCGCCAACAGGCGCTCAGTCTGCTGGAGGTCGATGATATGGATGCCGCCGCGCTCGCCGAACAGGTAGCGCCGCATCTTGGGGTTCCACCGCTGCGTCTGGTGGCCGAAGTGCACACCGGCCTCGAGCAGCTCCTTGACTCCTACTTCTGCCATCTGTGCTCCCTTGTCGTCCTGCTTCTCCGCCGGGCGCGCGCGGGACCCGGACCGCATGTCCGGGCAGGGCCCGCGCCGTTGTCCGGCGGGCTGGCTGTTTGCGGCAGGGAGACTAGAGGCCGGGCCCCACAACCCGTAACGGCGCCGAGGGGAGAGCCTTGGCCCTGAGCCTGGCCCCGGACAGCAAACGAGGCGCCCGAAGGCGCCTCGCTCACGGTCAGTCCCCGTCTGGCCCTCCGGAGACTGGCTCCCGCCTGGCCGCGTCGAGTGCGCGACGCAGTTCGGCGGGTGGTTTGGACTCGCAGCAAAATCGTTCCCCCGATATGGGGTGATAAAACCCGAGCCGGGTACTGTGCAGGAATTGGCGCGATAACCCAAGTATTTCTCCGCATCTTGCGCCCCCGTACGCGGCATCGCCGCAGACGGGATGCCCGATCTCCGCGAGGTGAGCGCGGATCTGGTGCGTGCGCCCGGTCTCCAGCCGCACGTCGAGCAGCGTCGTCCCCGGCAGCTCCTCGAGCACGGTGAAGTGCGTGACCGCCGGCCGCGCTCGCTCGCTGTCGGTGGAGCGCACCGCCCGCCGCCGGCGGTCGCGGCCGAGCGGGGCGTCGATGGTGCCCGACGACGACGGCGGGCGCCCGTCCACCAGCGCGAGATAGCGGCGCTCGAGCTCGCGGGCGGCGATGGCCTCCTTGAGGGCCGCGAAGGCCCGCTCGGACTTCGCCACCACCATCAGCCCCGAGGTGTCGCGGTCCAGACGCTGGACGATGCCCGGGCGCGCTTGATCCTCGCCCCCTGCGGCCCGCCCGGCCAGGGCCCCGGCCAGCGTCGGGCCGCGATGGCCGGCGGCCGGGTGGACCACCAGCCCTGCGGGCTTGTCGACCACCAGAAGGTGCTCGTCCTCGTAGGGCACCTCGAAGCGCGGGACCTCGGCAGGCTCCGCAGGCTCCTCGAGGCTGAACTCCACCTCCTCCCCCGCTCTGAGGACGTGTCGCTTGGGGCGGGCCTCGCCGTCCACCAGCACGCGGCCGGCGTCGATCAGTCGCCGGGCCTCGGCCCGCGAGCTGACCTCCTCCCGGCCCGCCAGCGCGACGTCCAGCCGCTCTCCGGCCTCCTTCTCGCCGGCGCGGAACCTCACCGCTCGGCGATGTACAGCAGTCCGAGCACAGCGACCACTATCGAGGCGTCGGCGAGGTTGAAGGCCGGCCAGAACGAGGGGTCGATGTAGTCGATCACCGCCCCGTCGCGTGCCCGGTCGGCCAGGTTTCCCAAGGCGCCGCCCAGGAGCATGCCCGTGGGCAGCCACAGCCAGGGCAGGGAGGCGTGGGTGGCGAAGAAGGCCAGCAGCCCGATCAGCGCGACCGCGATGAGCAGCGCCACGATCGTCCCGGCCTCGGGGAAGGCGCCGAAGGCCACGCCGGTGTTGCGGGTGTTGGTCAGGTCGATGCCGAAGAAGACGTTCCGGCTGCGACCGGGCTCGACCGAGGCGATCGCGAGCTGCTTGAGCCCCTGGTCGGCCGCCACGACCACGCCGGTCGTGGCCGCGACGCGCGCCCAGCCGGCCACCCGCGGGCCCACGGCCGCTAAGCGCCGCGGATGAGGTCGGCCAGCAGCGGGCCGACGATCAGCAGCACGAACGTGCCCACCATCGGGCTCAGGTCCAAGGCCCCCGGGCCCAGCTTGATCATCGGCAGGAAGCGGCGGAAGAGCTGGAGGTAGGGGCTGGTCACGTCGCGGACGAACGTGAGGAACGTGTCCAGGTAGCGGTTGTAGGGGACCCGTGGCAGGAAGCTCATCAGCACCGCGACGAAGATCAGCGCCACGTACACGTAGGTGAGCGTCTCGACGTAGTCGCCGACCTCGCCACGCACGCTCGCCAGGACGGTCATCGCACCGCCTCCACGATCTCGTCGACCGCGCTGGTCAGCGCGGCGGGGACCCCCTCGCGCTCCAGCGTCTTCAACCCCCGCTCGGTGAGGCCCCCGGGCGTGGCGACCCGCTCGCGCAGGTCGGCGGTGTCGTCGCCGTGGGCCCGGAGCCAGGTGGCGGTGCCGGCCATCGTCTCGACCACCATCCGCCGTGCCTGCTCGGCATCCAGCCCCTGGCCGGCGCCGGCCGTGGCCAGCGACTCCGCCACCAGCGCCAGGAAGGCGGGGCCGCAGCTCATGACCGCCATGGCGGGCTCGAGCTCGGGCTCGGAGACCGGCAGGACCAGCCCCGCGCGGCCGAGCAGCTCGAGGAGCTCGCGGTCCGCCTCGCCGCCCGCGGCGGCATAGCAGATGACCCCCGCGCCGAACTCGACCGGCAGGTTGGGCATCAGCCGCAGCAGCGGACGGTCCGGGTATGCCGCCTCCAGCCGGGAGAGCTTCACACCGGCGAGGACGGAGGCGATCGCCTTCGCCTGGGGCGCGACCTCGGCGGCCACCTCGTCGAGCTGCTTGGGCTTGTGGCAGAGCAGCACGACGTCGGCGCGCTCGGCGACCTCGGCGTTGGAGCCCACGGCCTGGCCACCGGTGGCCTCGGCCAGCCGCGCGGCCTTTCCCTCGTCGAGGTCGGAGACGAGCACGGGCTCGCCGATGCCCCGCGCCAGGGCACTCGCCATGTTCCCCGCTCCGATGAGCCCCAGCTGCACGAAATTCAGACTAGACCGAGCGAGCGGTGCTCGGCCGACCAGCGCCCGGCCTGCGCTAGCTCTGGTTGAAGAAGCCCTTCTCGATCAGACGGGCACGCTCCTCGGCCGAGACGTCGACGTTGCGCGGGGTGAGCAGGAACACCTTGTCGGCGATGCGTTGCATGCCCCCGTCGAGCGCGTAGGTGAGGCCGGAGGAGAAATCGATGAGGCGCTTCGAGAGGTCGGTATCGGTGCCCTGCAGGTTGAGGATGACCGGGATCGCGTCCTTGAACTGGTCGGCGATCTGCTGGGCGTCGTTGAAGCTCTTGGGCACCACGAGGTGGACTTGCAGGTCCCCCCCGTTACCGCGGCCGTTGGTCTCCACCGGGCGCAGGACGCGGGTCTCGCCGCGACCGCCGCGCGGCGAGTCGTCGGCGAAGATGTCGTCGAAGTCGTCGCGCCGGCGCCGGGACAGGCGGCGGACGTTGGGCCGCTCGCGGTAGTTGTCCTCCAGCTCCGCCTCGGGCTCGCGGGGCGGTCGGTCACGGTCCCGCTCGCGCACGGGTTCGGCATAGGCCTCCTCGTCCTCTGCGAGGCCGAAGTAGACGAGAGCACGGTGCCAGGTGTCGCGTAAGGCCATATCGATGGGGTCTTTCGCCCATAACGCGAGAAACCCTTGTCAAAACGCTAGCGCAGGAGCGCAGGCCGAGCGCGGCCGGCCGAGCACCGCCCGCTCGGTCCGCTAGCGCAGGAGCACAGGCCGCGCGCTGGCAGGCCGAGCACCGCCCGCTCGGTCCGATCTCGCTTGAATAGGGCTCTTCTCGCCGTGTCCACGCACCTTCCCACCTCGACGGAAATCGAACTCGAGCTGCCCTCAGGCGTAACCCTGCGCGGGGAGGATGCGAGCGCGGGCCCGGCCATCGTGCTGCTGCACGGGCTGTCCGCCACTCGCCGCCACGTGGTGCAGGGGTCCAACTACCTGCTGCGCAACGGTTACCGGCTGATTGGCTACGACGCCCGCGGCCACGGCGCATCCGGCGCGGCGCCCGATCCGAAGGCCTACGAATACTCCGACCTCAGCGCCGACCTCGACGCCGTGCTCGACCACCTCTCGCTCGACAGCTTCGTGCTGGCGGGGAGCTCGATGGGCGCCGCGACGGCCATGGCCTTCGCTCTCCGCGAGCCCGAGCGAGTACGGGCGATGGTGCAGATCACCCCCGCCTACGGGGGCGCTCCACGGACCGACGGCGTGGACAGGGACCACATCTGGATCGAGATGGCCGACGCGCTCGCCCACGGCCCGGAGAGCTTCGCCGAGGCCGCCATCCCGCGAGACATGCCCGACAAGTGGCGCGACACGGCCAAGGAGGCGACGATCCAGCGGATGGAGGCCCACAGCGACCTCGAGGCGGTCGCCAACGCCATGCGGGTCGTGCCGTGGTCGATCGCCTTCGAGGGCATGGACCAGCTCGAGGACCTCGACGTGCCCACGCTAGTAGTGGGCAGCCGCGACGAGGCCGACGGGCTGCATCCCTACGAGGTGGCGCTCGAGTACTCCCAGCGGCTCCCCGACGCCGAGCTGCTGGTGGAGGACGACGACCAGTCGCCGATCGCCTGGCAGGGCGCCCGCCTCTCGCGCGCGATCGAGGACTTCCTGCGCCGCAAGGGCGTCGAGTAGCCGCCTAGGCGTAGAGCACGGAGCCCAGGCGCACGATCGTCGCCCCCTCCTGGACGGCGACCTCGTAGTCCTGGCTTGTCCCCATCGAGAGCCGGGACAGCCCGTGCTCGGCGGCCAGCTCCGCCAGGCGCGCGAAGTGGCGGCGGTTGTCCTCTGCTCGCTCCACCTCCGGGGGCATCGTGGCCAGGCCGGTGACCGGCACCGGGGAGCGCTCGATGTAGCGGGGGAGCTCCGCGGGCGCGATGCCCGCCTTGCTCTCCTCCCCGGCCACGTTGACCTGCACGAGCACCTCCACGTCCTCCAGGCGCTTGAGCGCGGACTCGGAGGCCACCGAGTGGATCAGGCGGACGCGGGGCGCGACGTCGCGCACCTTGCGCGACTGCAGCGCGCCGATGAAATCCCAGGTGAACAGGTCGCCGTGCGCGTCCTGCTTCTCGGCCAGCTGCTGCGCGCGGTTCTCCCCCACCAGCGTCACCCCGCCCTCGGCCAGGGCGGGCAGGTCGTCCACCTCCAGGTACTTGACGGCCGCCAGCACCTCCACGTCGGGGCCGATGGCCTCGCGCACCCGCTCGAGGTTCGTGCGGACCCGCTCAGCCTCCATCGCGGACCACCACGCCCGCCTGACGGCCGGTCACCCCCCGGTCGCGGCGGTGGGAGAAGAACAGCTCCGGGTGGCAGCTCGTGCACAGGTCAACCTCGGTGATCTGGCCCACCCCCTCGGCCTGAAGCTGCTCGCGGGCGATCGCGCGCAGGTCGAGGTGGGTCTCGCCGGAGCGGCCGAAGGTGGCCGCCACCTCCTCGCCCACCTCGAAACAGCATGGCCCGATGCCGGGACCGATGGCGGCGGCCGGCGCCCGTTCGAACCGCTCGAGCGCCCTGCCGACGATCCCGCCGGCCAGGCCGCGCCAGCCGCAGTGCAGCATTGCGACCCGATCGGGCGAGGCGAGCGCCACGGGCAGGCAATCGGCCGTCAGGACCAGTAGCCCGAGGCCGCACTCGCGCGTCAGGTGACCGTCGACCTCGGGCGGGTCGGCCCCGGACGGCGGCGCGGACCACTCCTGCAGCTCGGTCCCGTGCATCTGGCCTCCGAGCGCTGTGGCGGCGGTGTTCGTGTGGCGCTCCAGAAGGCGGCGGTTCTCCACGACGCGGTCGGCCTCGTCCTCGGTCCACAGGCCCAGGTTCAGCGAACTGAACGGCCCCTCGCTCACCCCGCCTCGCCGGGTGGAGAAGGTCACCCGTGCACCCGGCAGAGTGAGATCGAAATGGTCGCTCATGAGCCCTCCCGGGCGACCCGCAGCGCCAGCTCGAGCTGCTCGTCGCGGCCCCCGACGTCGCCGTCGAGGGTGCGCCGCAGCGTCTCCTCCAGAGCGGCGCCGACGGCCGGCCCGGGCGCCACGCCCGCCTCTATCAGGTCGTTACCCGAGATCGCCAGCCGCGCGTGCTGGAGATCGCCGACCCAGCTCAGCACGGGCTCGGCGGGGGCTCCGAGCGCCAGGGCCAGAGCCAGGGCCTCGGGGGGCTCGCGGCGCAGCAGCGCCCGGAGCTCCGACGGGCGCATGGGACGCGCCAGCTCGGCTGCCAGCAGCGGCGCCGTGCGCGCCGCCCGCGCTGCGGCCTCGCGTCGGGAGGCGTCGAGCCCGAGCGTGCCGATCCAGTCGCTCAGCCGCGAGGGCGAGCGGACGGCCAGCGCGGCGAGCCCCGCGAGCGCACGGTCGGCGCCGGTCTCCAGCGCTCCCAGCTCAGCGGCGGCCACGAGCTCGCCTTCGGCGTGCAGCTCGGGATGGAGCGCCACGTCCACCCCCAGGTCGCCGAGGCGGTCCACCGCCCGCCCCGCCTCGGTCTCGGCCAGGAGGCGCAGCAGCTCGTGGGCCAGCCGCTCGGTTGACACCGTCGCGATCGCGTCCCCCTTCACCGCCTCGCGGGCTAGGGCCTCGCTGTCGCCCTCGAGGGAGAAGCCGAGCCTGGCCTCATAGCGCGCGGCGCGCAGGATGCGGGTCGGGTCGTCGAGGAACGAGCCCTCGTGCAGCACGCGCAGCGCGCCCGCCTGAAGGTCGTCCCGACCCCCGAGCGGATCGCGCAGGTGGCCGAGGTCGTCCCCGCTGAGGCCGATCGCCATCGCGTTGATCGCGAAGTCGCGGCGGGCGAGATCCGCCTCGAGCGACGCCGGACGCACGCGCGGCAGTGCCCCCGGCTCGGGGTAGGTCTCCTCGCGGGTGGCGGCGAGGTCGAAGGTGAAGCCGTCGCCGGCCGTGACGGTCGCGGTGCCGAAGCGCTCGTGGCGCACGGAGCGGCCGCCGAGCTGGTCGGCCAGCTCCTGCGCCGCGCCCACGGCGTCGCCCTCGATGGCCAGGTCGAGGTCTACCGCCTGCTGGTGGAGCAGCAGGTCGCGCACGGCGCCGCCTGCCAGGTGAACGGGAGGGAGCGCCTCCAGCAGGGGCAGCAGGCGCTCCATGCCGGGCACCGCCCGCAGCCGTTCGCGCAAAGCCTCCATCAGAGCCGAACGGGTACCCCCGCGTCGCGCATGCGCTCCTTGGCCTCGCGCACGGTGGTCTGCCCGTAGTGGAAGATCGAGGCCGCCAGCACGGCGTCCGCGCCGCCGTCCTCGACGGCCGCCACGAGATGCTCGGCCGAGCCTGCGCCGCCGCTCGCGATCACCGGCACTTCCACGGCGTCGGCGACCCGCCGGGTGAGCTCGAGCTCGAAGCCCTCCTCGGTGCCGTCGCGGTCCATGCTGGTCAGCAGGATCTCCCCCGCCCCGCGCTCGACGCCTTCGCGGGCCCACTCGACCGCCTCGCGGCCGGTGGGCGTGCGGCCGCCGTTGACCAGCACGTCGTAGCCGCCGTCCTCGCGCCGACGCGCGTCTATGGCCAGCACCACGCATTGGGCGCCGAACACGCCGGCCATCCGGTCGATCAACCAGGGGTCGGCCACCGCCGCGGAGTTGACCGAAATCTTGTCGCAGCCGGCGTCGAGCACCGCCTGGGCATCCTCCGGTGAGCGGACCCCGCCGCCGATCGTGAAGGGGATGAAGATCTCGTCCGCGCAACGGCGGGCCAGCGCGGCCGCGGTCTCGCGCTTCTCGTGCGAGGCGGTGATGTCGAGGAAGCAGAGCTCGTCCGCACCCTCATCCTGGTAGCGGGCGGCGAGCTCCACCGGGTCGCCGGCGTCGCGGATGTCGACGAAGTTGGTGCCCTTGACCACCCGACCCTTGTCCACGTCGAGGCAGGGGATGACACGCCGCAGCAGCATCAGCGGACTCGCTTTGGCGAGTTTCCCCGGCAGAGCGCGGTCAACTCGCCATCCCCCCTTGGTCCAGCAAGGCTTGGGCCTCGCCGACCTGAAACCGCCCTTCGTAGAGGGCCTTGCCCGAGATCACGCCGACGAGGTTGGCCGACCCCAGCCCCGCCAGCGCGCGCAGTTCGTCCAAGGAACCGACCCCTCCCGAATAGACGAGGTCGCCCGGGAAGGCGGCGCACACGCGGCGCACCTCGCCGAGGTCGGGGCCCTCCAGCATCCCGTCGCGCTCGACCGAGGTGTAGATCACGCGGCGCACGCCGCGCTCGCCGAGCTCGGCCAGCACCTGCTCGGGTTCGCCCGCCGTCTCCTCCGTCCAGCCCTTGACCGCCACGCGCCCGGCTCGCACGTCCACAGCCACCGCCACCTCGTCGCGGAAGTCGCTCAACGCCTGCTCGAGGAAGTCCACGTCGGTGAGGGCCGCCGTGCCCAGGATCACTCGGTCGACGCCCGCGCCCAGCGCGCGGTTGATCGAGTGCAGGGAGCGCAGCCCGCCGCCGTACTGCACGGGCAGGCCCAGCTCGCGCACGATGCGCTCGGCGTGGCCCAGGTTGGCCGGCTCGCCGTCCCGCGCCCCGTCGAGGTCGACGACGTGCAGCGCGCGGGCGCCGGCCACGCCGAAGTCCCGCGCGGCCTCCACGGGGTCCTCGCCGTAGACGGTCTCGCGCGCGAAGTCGCCCTGCTGCAGGCGCACGGCCCGCCCGTCGCGGATGTCCACCGCCGGCAAGAGGATCATGCGGAGCAGAGGCGGGCGAAGTTGCCCAGGAGCGCGAGCCCGTCGGGTCCCGACTTCTCGGGGTGGAACTGGACGCCGTACACCGGAGGGCGGGCGACCACGCTGGCGAACTCCCCGCCGTAGGTGGCGGTGCCGACCACGTCGCCGTTGAGCGGCCGCGGGGCGAACGAGTGCACGTGGTAGAAGGGGCAGGGGTCGGCCAGGCCCTCGGCGAGCGGGCTCGGCCGCCGCCACGAGACGGGGTTCCAGCCGATCTGCGGCACCTTGAGGCCGTCCGCGTCGAGGGCCCGCACCTCGCCGCCGAGCAGCCCGATGCCCTCCGCGCCGCCCAGCTCGGTCGAGGACTCGAACAGCAGCTGCATGCCCACGCACAGGCCGATCACGGGGACCCCGCCCTCAACGCGCTCGCGCAGGAGGTCGTCGAAGCCCAGCTCGCGCACCCCCTCCATCGCGCGCGGGAAGGCCCCCACCCCAGGCAGCACGACGCCATCCGCGGCTCGGACCGCGTCGGGCTCGCGCGTGCGCACGGCGCGCACGCCCACGTGCTCCAGGGCCTTCTCCACCGAGCGCAGGTTGCCCATGCCGTAGTCCAGGACGGCGATCGTGGTCACAGGACGCCCTTCGTCGAGGGCACGCCGCTCGAGCCGGTCTCGGCCACGGCTGCTCGCAGCGCCCGCGCGAAGGCCTTGAACAGGGCCTCCACGATGTGGTGCGTGTTGCTGCCGGCCTCCAGGCGCAGGTGCAGGGTCAGCTTGGCCGTGTTGGCCACGGCCCGGAAGAACTCCTCGGCCAGGTCGGCGTCGAAGTCGCCGATGCGCACCGGCGGCACGTCGGCCTCGAAGGCGGTGAACGGCCGCCCGGACAGGTCGATGGCAGCGCCGGCCCGGGCTTCGTCCATCGGCACCACCGCGTGGCCGTAGCGCTCGATGCCGGTCCGGTCGCCCAGCGCCTCGTCGAGCGCGGCCCCGAGCGCCAGCCCGGTGTCCTCGACCGTGTGGTGCGGGCCGGTCTCCAGGTCGCCCTGCACCCGCACGTCGAGGTCCAAGCCCCCGTGGCGGGCCACGGCGTCGAGCATGTGGTCGAAGAACCCGACGCCGGTCTCGCGCACGCCCTCGCCGGCCCCGTCGAGCTCGAGCAAGAGGCGGACGTCGGTCTCGCCGGTCGTGCGGGAGATGTCGGCGCGCCGGCTCACGCGCGGCGCTCCATCGACTCGGCGTGCACGGGAAAGCCCTCGGCTCGGGCCACGGCCGCTCCGGCGGGCGCGAGCCGTCCCGCGGCGCCGTCGGGCAGCGAAACGCGCGCCATACGCCGCCGGAAGGTGGCCGGCGAGAGGGCGGACGAGAAGCGTGCCGCGCCCCCGGTGGGCAGGACGTGGTTGGAGCCGGCGACGTAGTCGCCGAACGCAGTGGCCGCGTCGGCTCCCACGAATAGGCAGCCGGCGCTGCGCACGGTGTCGGCCAGGGCCTCGGCCTCCGCACCCATCAGCTGAAGGTGCTCGGGCGCGAGCTCGTCGGCGAGGCGCACGGCCTCGCGGGCGCTGCCGGCCGCCAGCACGCGCAGCTGCGGCTCGGCGGCGCTGGGACGGTCGGGGGCCATACGGGCTACCGCACCGGCCACCGCGTCGCGCAGCCCCGCGTCGGGGGACACCAGGGTGAGCACCGAGTCCTCGCCGTGCTCAGCCTGCGCGAGCAGGTCCAGTGCGGCCAGCTCCGGATCGGCGCCCCGGGTCGCCACCAGCGCCAGCTCGCTCGGACCGGCCAGGCTGTCGATGCCCACCTCGGCTGCCACCTGGCGCTTGGCCTCGCGCACGTAGGCGTTGCCGGGCCCCACCACCACGTCCACGGCCGGGACGGACTCCGTCCCGTAGGCGAGCGCGCCGATGGCCTGGGCGCCGCCCATCCGGTAGACCTCGACCACCCCGCAGAGCACGCAGGCGGCCAGGATCGCCGGGTGCGCCCGTCCGCCGGGCCCGGGAGGGGCACACACCGCCACCTGCTCGACGCCCGCCGCGCGCGCGGTCACCGCGCACATGATCACGGTCGAGGGATAGGCCGCGCGCCCACCCGGGGCGTAGACCCCCACCCGGCGCACCGGCAGCTCGGCGATCTCCACGCGCTGGCCCTGCTCGAGCGGCACGGTCACCGGATCGCGGAGCTGCGCGCGCGCCACGGCGCGGACGTTGCGCACCGCCAGCCGCAGGCCGTCGATCACGGCCGGCTCCAGGACACCGAGCGAGCCCTCGAGCTCATGGGCGTCCACACGCAGCTGGTCCGGGGCGAGCTCGGCCCGGTCGAAGCGGCGGGTGAGGCTCCGCACGGCGGCGTCGCCGTCACTGCGCACCTCGTCGAGGATCGCGCGGACGTCGGCCTCGACGCTCATGCGAGCCCCCGGATGCGCGCCACCAGCTCGTCGATGGCGTCCGCCTTCAGCTTGTGGGCGACCGGATTGGCCACCAGTCGAGCCGTGCTCGGGGCGATCTCCTCGACGATCTCCAGCCCGTTCTCCACCAGCGTGCGGCCGGTGGCGGTGAGGTCCACGATGCCGTCGGCCAACCCGCACAGGGGCGCGAGCTCCACCGACCCCTTGACCTCGACCACCTCGGCCTGGCGCCCGGTGCGGGCGAACCAGGCGGTGGCGGTGCGCGGGTACTTGGTAGCGATCCGCACCCGGCCCAGCCGGCGCAGCGACTCGCCGAGCGAGTCCTCGTTCTCCCGGGCGGCGACCACCATGCGGCAGTAACCGAAGCCGAGGTCGAGCAGCTCGTAGACGTCGGCGTCGGCCTGCTCGGCCAGCACGTCCTTGCCGGTGATGCCGAGCTCCGCTGCCCCGTGCTCGACGTAGGTGGGGACATCGCTCGGGCGGACGGTCACGATGCCGGCGTCGGCGAACCACAGCTTGCGGTCGTTGCCACGCACGTCCGCGGTGTCGATCTCCAGGCGGTCGAGCAGGTCGAGCGCCTCGGCGAAGAGGGCCCCGCGTGGCACGGCGACGGTCAGCGCCGGGCTCACGCCAGCCGCTCCTCGGCGGCCTGCGCGAGGTGAACGCGCCCCACGTCCAGAGCGATTCCGCAGGCGGGCAGAGCCCGCCCGAAGCGCCCGATCAGGTCGTCGTAGCGTCCCCCGCCTCCCAGCGCGAAGCCCACGGCCGGGTCGTAGACCTCGAACACCGGCCCGGTGTAGTAGCTCAGCGAGCGCACCAGCCCCAAGTCGAAGATCACGCGGTCGGCGATGCCGCGCTCGGCGAGCAGCTCGTGCAGCTCGCGCAGGTCGTCGGTCGCCTCGCCGGCGGAGTCCAGCACCTCTGCGCCGCCCCGCAGCGAGGGAACCCGCACCAGCCGCTCGCACGAGGCGGCGCTCAGGCCCAGCGCCTCGACGCGGCGCTCCAGCCCCACCAGGTCGCGCGCCGAGAGCAGCCCGATCAGCTCATGGCGAGCCTCCTCGGGGACCCCGGCCTCGTCGAGCAGTCGGGCGAACAGGGTGCCGTCGCCCACGCCCACGCGGTGGCGGCGCAGGCCGGCCCGATCCAGCGAGTCCTCGATCAGGGCGATCACCTCGGCCTCGCCCTCGGCGCCGGGCAGCCCGATCAGCTCGATCCCGCCCTGCAGGAACTCCCTCAGCTCGGCCGTGCGCCGCTCGGCGGCGCGGTAGGCGTGGGCGAAGTAGCACAGGCGCAGCGGCGGCTCGGCCTCGCCGAGCCGGGTGGCCACCACGCGGGCGATGGGGATCGTCATGTCCGAGCGCAGGGCCAGCACCTCGCCCTGCTCGTCGAACAGGCGGTAGCCGGCGCCGGCGCCGCTCTCGTCGCCCGCGCGCAACGTCGCTTCGTATTCGACCGCGGGCGTCCAGACCTCGCCGTAGCCGGCCTCGCGAAAGGTGGTGCTGAGTCCCTCGGTCAGCTCGCGCAGCTCGAGCATCTCGTCGGGCAGGACGTCGCGCGTCCCAGGCGGGATCGGGTGGCTCATGGCTTGACCTCGACGTTAGGCGGAGGAGCCCAGCCCGAGCGTCGGCCGGGCGAGCACCGGAGCCATGATCTAGGCGGGGACGCGCTCGGCGGCGACGCGCTCGATGTGCGCGCCCAGCATCCGCAGCCGCTCGTCGATCCGCTCATAGCCGCGGTCGATCTGGCCCACGTTCCCGATCTCCGAGCTGCCCTCGGCGCACATCGCCGCGATGAGCATCGCCATGCCGGCCCGGATGTCCGGGCTCTCCATGCGCTCGCCGTGAAGCCGGCTCGGGCCGCTGACGACCGCGCGGTGCGGATCGCAGAGCAGAACCCGAGCGCCCATGGACACGAGCTTGTCGACGAAGAAGAGGCGGTTCTCGAACATCTTCTCGTGGATCAGGATGAGGCCTTCGGACTGGGTGGCGATGGCCAGCGCTATCGAGGTGAGGTCCGCCGGGAAGGCCGGCCAGGGGCCGTCCTCGATCTTCGAGACGGCGTCGCCCTCGTCGTCGCGGATGCGCAGACGCTGGTTGCCAGGCACGAGCACGTCGTCGCCGTCGAACTCGAGCCCAACGCCGAGCCGCTCGAAGGCCAGGCGGGTCATGCGCAGGTCATCGGGATTGCTGTCCCGGATGCGCAGCTCGCCCCCCGTGCACGCGGCCAGGGCGATGAACGAGGCGACCTCGATGTAGTCCGGCCCGATCGCGAAGTCGGCGCCGCCCAGCGACTCCTGGCCGTGGACCACGAGCTGGTTGGTGCCGATCCCCTCCACGCGCGCGCCCATCTGGAGCAGCAGCCGGCACAGATCCTGGACGTGCGGCTCGGACGCGGCATTGCGGATCACTGTCGCCCCGGGGGTCAGCGCGGCGGCCATGAGCGCGTTCTCGGTGCCCATCACCGAGGGCTCGTCCATGAAGAAGTCACACGCGCGCAGGCCCCCGGCGGGCGCCTCGAGGCGGAAGCGGCCGTTCGAGGAGACGTCGGCGCCGAGCGCACGAAAGGCGTCGAGGTGCGGATCCAGCCGCCGGCGGCCGATCACGTCACCGCCGGGCGGCGGCATCTCGCAGTGGCCGAAGCGGGCCAGGAGCGGGCCGGCCAGCAGGAAGGAGGCCCGGATGCGCTCGGAGAGCTCGGGATCGGCCTCGGTGGCGATCACCCGGTCAGCCTGGAGGGCGACCACGTTGTCCGCGCGCCACTCGACCGACACCCCGAGGCGCGACAGCAGCTCCGCCATCGCCTCGACGTCGCGGATGCGCGGGACGTTGCGCAGCACGACTTCCTCCTCGGTGAGGAGGGTGGCCGCCAGCACCGGCAGCGCGGCGTTCTTGTTGCCCGCCGGGTCCACCGTGCCGGACAGCGGATAGCCGCCTTCGATCACGAACTTTTCCATGGTGCGCGAAGGAGCGAGGGTACCGAAGGACACCTTGGCCAAGGGTTCGTGGCCAGGCGGGGATACCCTGCCGACATGGAACGAGCGAACAGCGCCAAGCCGGCCAGCGCCCGGCCTGCGCTCCTCCGCTAGAGATGCCGCAGCCGACGCGCGAGGAGGCCTGGGGGCTGGTCACGGAGTGGGTCCAGGGCGACTCGCTGCGCAAGCACCTCCTCGGCGTCGAGGCGTGCATGACGGCCTACGCGCGGGAGCGGGGAGAGGACGAAGAGCTGTGGGCGACGACGGGCCTCCTGCACGACCTCGACTACGAGCGCTTCCCCGACCTGGACACCGGCCACCCGCGCAAGGCGCTCGAGCTGTTCACCGAGCGCGAGTACCCGCAGGAGCTGATCGACGCAGTGGCCGGGCACGCGACCTTCCTCGGCGTCCCGCGCGAGACCCCGCTGGCCAAGACCCTGTACGCCGTGGACGAGCTGTCGGGCTTCGTTGCGGCCTGCGCCTATGTGCGCCCCACCGGCATCCACGGCATGACGCCGAAGTCGGTCAAGAAGAAGCTCAAGCAGCCCAGCTTCGCGGCGGCCGTGAACCGCGACGAGGTCCGCGAGGGCGCCGAGGAGCTGGGCGTCGACTTCGACCAGCACACCGCCTTCGTGATCTCCGCTATGGAGGAGCGCTCCTCAGAGCTGGGCCTCGACGGCGATGGCTGACGCGCTGCGCATCGTCGTCCTCGAGGGCGACGAGACCGGGCAGGAGCTGCTGGAGGCCGCCCTGCGGGCGCTGGACCCCGACGTCCTGGGGCTCGAGATCGGGCTCGACCGCTACGACCTCTCCCTGGACAACCGCCGCGAGACCGACAACGGCGTGGTCCACGAGGCGGCCGCGGCGACGTCCGAGGCGCGCTTCGGCCTCAAAGCGGCCACCGTCACGCCGGAAGGCAAGGACGACGTGGGAAGCCCCAACCGGATCCTGCGAGAGGCGATCGGCGGCAAGGTGATCATCCGCACCGGCCGGCGCATCCCCGGGGTGAACCCCGTCGCCGGCCTGCACCACCCGGTCTCGGTGGTGCGCATGGCGGTCGGGGACGCCTACGGCGCCGAGCAGTGGCGCGAGCAGGAGGACGGCGAGGAGTACGCCCTGCGCACCGAGAAGATCTCGCGCTCGGTCTGCAAGGCGGTGGCCGAGTACTCGTTCCGCACGGCCGAGCGAATCGAGGGCAAGGTCTACGGCGGCCCGAAGTGGACCGTCAGCCCGGTGTACGAGGGGCTGCTCAAGGAGGAGATGGACGCGGCGGCCGAGCGCCATGCCGACGTCGAGTACGAGCCCGTCCTGATCGACGCCACCTACGCCGGGCTGATCACCGGCGCCGGCGAGTGCCCGCTCGTGATCCCCGCGCTCAACCGCGACGGCGACTGCCTCTCGGACCTGGTCATGCCCATGTACGGCTCGATCGCGGCCGCGGAGTCCGTGCTGCTCGCCCTCGACGACGACTACGAGCCACGGGCGGTGATGGCCGAGGCCCCCCACGGCACGGCACCCGGCCTGAAGGGCAAGGACGTGGCCAATCCGATGGCCATGCTGCTGGCCGGCGGCGCGCTGCTGGCCAACGCCGCGACGATGGGCTACGAAGGCACCGAGAAGGCCTCCCGTGCCCTGCGCGAGGCGGTGCTCGAGACGACGGGCGCCGGCTGTCGCACCGCTGACCTCGGTGGCCATGCCTCCACGACGGAATTCACCGACGCCGTCATCGAACGCGTGCGCGGGAAGCTGGACGCCTGGTCTTCTCTCTGACGCTCCAGCCGATCGGGAGGTCGGCCTCCCGACGGGCCGGGTCGCGGAGGTGCTTGCGCCTCCGGACCACGTAGAGGCGCCGCTGCACGTACAAGGTGATGACTCCCGCCACCACGATGCTGCCCAGGTTGATCGCCAGCTGGGCCGCCGCCCCGGAGGCCTCGCTGGCGGATCCATAGGCCGCCGCCACGCCGATGTTCGCCGCGGACGGGATGGTGGTGACCGACACCAGGACGCCGATTAGGGCGCCAGACTTGGCCGACGTGAGGGAGAGCACCCCGGCGACCCCCGCCACGAAGGCCACGAAGAAGGTGAAGAAGTCGGGCGAGGAGATGAAGTTGGTCAGCGGGTGCTGCTCGGGGTCGTACTGCTCGGGAACGACGCCGATCGCCTTGAAGGCCAGGGTCGCCAGACAGGCCGCCACGGTCCCCAGCGGGAAACCGACGAGCAGGGCGGTCGCCGATCGGCGCGCCAGAGCGCCCCGCAGTTCCACCAGCGCGACGGACAGCGCCGCCAGCGGACCGAACTCGGGCCCGACCACCATCGCCCCCACGATGAGGATCGGCTGGTCGATCAGGATGCCTACCGAAGCGATCAGGCAGGCAAGGACCATGAAAGCGAGGAAGCTCGCGCTCAGCTCGGTGTTCTCGTCCGTGCGCGACTCCACCTCCTCCCACACCACGGCGTCGGAAGGCAGTCCCGGAGCGTGCTTCTCCGCTCGCTCGGCTCCCGCCGAGAGCTGGGTGTCGATGAAATCGAGGGTGATCGACCCCTGCTCGGGTATGTGGAGCTCGCGGAGGTCGTGGATCACCACGCTGGCGTCCTCGCGAGCGACGTCGGCCAGGATCACGTCTCCCTTGGGCTTCTCGGCCACGCCGGGGATGTGCACCACGTTGCACACCGAGCCCTCCGCGCACAGGAGCTCGAGGGCCTTGCCGGCGGTGTCCTTCGGAGCGACGATCCGCAGATGGACCATCAGGCCGCCGCGGCGTCCGGCGCGAGGAAGGGCGCAAGCGCAGCCCGCACTTCGTCGGGGATCGGCTTCTTGGCCTTTGTTGCGAGGTCGATGAACACGTGGCGCAGGTGCCCCTCGGCGAGCGGCCGGCCGTCGCGCAGGACCTCGATGCTGGTGGTCATCGCCGTGGTGCCCAGCCGGCTGACGGTGGCCCGCAGCTCCACCTCGTCGTCGAAGCGCGCGGCGTCCAGGTAGCGGACCCGCACCTCCGCGACCACCATGTCGGTGCCCGTCTCCATCATCCCCGCGTACCCGCCGGGCACGGCGCGCCAGAGCTCCGTCATCAGCACGTCGAACCACGCCACGTAGTGAGCGTTGAAGACCACGTTCTGCGGGTCGCACTCCGAGTACCGCACACGCAGGCGGTGGGAGAAGCTGCCGGCCACCGCCGCAGCCTATATCCGGGAATGGGGCTGGCCCCCGGCCGTGGGCGCGACTTTCCCACGCGGCCCGGGTTGTAGCGCTCCGTGAGCCGCCGGTCCCTCGTGCCATCGCTCCTGTGCGCCCTCGTTGCCGCGCTATTTCTGGTCCCGTCGCCCGCCTCCGCGGCCCGCGGCGCGGAGGTTTCGATCATGGACGACCAGCTGCTGCTGGGCCGCTCGCAGGGCCACGTCGACCGCCAGATGCAGATCTTCCGGCGCCTGGGGATCGACCGCGTGCGGGTCTCGGCCTTCTGGAACGGCGCCACTTCGCAGAACGCGGGGTCGGCGACCCCCCCCGCCGGCTTCAACACGGCCAACCCGAACGACCCGCACTACTCGTGGGGCGCCCTGGACCGCGTCGTGGACTCCGCCCGCGGCCACGGGCTGACGGTGATGCTCTCGATCACCACGCCGGCGCCGCGCTGGGCCAGCCTCGGCGGCGAGCGGCTCTCGCCTCGTTCGTCCGAGTTCGCCGCCTACGCCGAGGCCGTGGCCCGCCGATACGCGAGCCGCGTGGACCACTACGGCGTGGCCAACGAGCCCAACCAGCCCGGCTGGCTGCGGCCGCAGACGGATTCCCGCGGCCTGGTGTCGCCGCACCTCTACCGGAGCCTGCTGCAGGCCGCCTATCCACGCATCAAGGCCGCCGACCCCAGCTCGGTGGTGCTCGCCGGCAACCTGGCCGCCAGCGGAAACGACAGGCCCTCCCCGTCGAAGGGCATCCGCCCGCTGGCTTTCCTGCGCGCGATGGCCTGCGTCGACCGCGGCCTGCGGCCTATCACCACCGGCCGCTGCGCGAACTTCCGGCCGGTGCCCGCCGATGCCTTCGGCCACCACCCGTACAAGTTCTTCGGCTCTCCCCGCGTGCGCTCGCGCAAGGGAGACGACGCGGCGATCGGCGACGGCCGGCGCTTGCTGCGCACGCTCGACCGCCTCCAGGCGCGCGGGCGCATCGTCAAGCCCACAGGCGGGCGCTTCTCTGTCTTCTACACCGAGTTCGGCTACCAGACCGACCCGCCCGACCCGTTTGCGGGCATCTCGCTGCGCAGCCACAACCGCTTCCTCCAGGAGGCCGCCTACCTCGTGTGGCGCACTCCGCGTCTCCGGGCCTTCAACCAGTTCCGCCTCACCGACGGACCCCTCCTCCGCGCCCGCGGCCTGCGCCGCTACGCGGAGTTCCAGAGCGGCCTGCTGTTCGCCAACCGGCGCAAGAAGCCCGCCTACCGCGCCTTCCCGGACCCGTTCGTGATCGACGGCAGCCGCTTCTGGGGCCAGGTACGCCCCGGAGGGCGGCACTCCGTATCGGTCCAGTTCCGTCGCCGCGGCGGGCGCTTCCGCAGGGTCAAGCGCGCGCGCACCGACCGCGCGGGCTACTTCCGCGTCCGCCTGCGCCGCCGCAAGGGCCAGTACCGGTACACCTACCGGGGCCCGAGCGGCGCGTCGGACGTCCTCAACATCCGCTGACCTGAAGCTCGCCGCGGCGAGGGCCGCGCCTGCAAGACATCTTGCAGCTCCGGAGGGCTTCCGTCCGCGCCCCTTCGTACCTTGCCGAACGCATGTTCGCCACCCTCAAGCAGCGCCTCGCGACCGCCGCTGACCTCGCCGTCGAGGCCGGCACGCTCGGCGAGTACGGCCTGGGCCCCGACGGTTTCGTCGAGCTTCGGAAGTGCACGCCGCCCGTCGGCTGCGATCAGAGCGCGCCCCTGCGGCGAAGCTCCTGGTCCAGCCACCGGACCGGCTCGGGGTTCTTCCCCTCCGTCGAGCCGTCAAGCTCGACGAAGCGCAGGAACAGCGCCGGGTCGGCCAGCCGTTCGAGCATTCGGGCGAAGCCCTTCTCGTCGGGCTCGCCCTTGCGCCCCATGCGCCGCCAGAGCGAATAGGGCCGGTCGTGCAGCTCGAGCGTCGACAGCAGCCGCTCGTCGTCGGTGAAGTGCTCCGCATGGCGTCGCGCGCGCATGGCGTGGTGGTTCTCGCCGCTGCGCGGTAGCCAGTCGCGCACCTCGTGCTTGAGGCCGTCGTGGACCAGCGCGAGGAAGCGCAGCTCCCGGCGCCTCTCCCCCGTCTCGCCCCACTCGTCGATCTGTTCGAGCAGGTGGCCGACGTGCGCGCCGACCGACCCCTCCGGGTGTCCCTTTCGGGGCTTGCCCCAAGCCCAGCCCTCCCTGAGGGTCGGATCGGCGGCCAGGGCGTGCTCGAGATCGTCCTCGGGCTCGAAACCGGGTATAGGAGGGACGGTCGAAGTCAGCCCACGACCTGTGCCGACCAGTGACCGCCCGCTTGGCGGGCCAGAACGACCCTCACACGCTCGTCGCCGTCCATCGCGAGGAGATGGGCGCGGTCCTCGGTGACCCCCGGGCGGTCGTCCACCAGCACGATCTCGAAGCGGGCCGGCTCCCAGCCGGGGCGGGCCGCCGCGAGAGCGCGCCGGGCCGCCTGTTCCAGCACCTCGCGGTCCCAGCCGCGGTCGGCGGCGCGAGCGGTCTCCAGCGCGCTGTCAGCTTCCTCGAGGTTGCGCGCGTAGGTGCCCGCGTAACGGCGGTCGTGGCGTCGGCGGGCGAGGTACCCGCCGACGAACAGCAGCAGGATGGCGGCCCCGAGCGCGACGGCGACTATGGCCAGAACGTCCACGGACCCCGAACATAGAAGAGCCCGCCCCCGACGGGACGGGCTCCCAAGAAGAACGGCGGCGACCTACTCTCCCAGGGCCGTGAGGCCCAAGTACCATCGGCGCTGAGGGGCTTAACTGCTCTGTTCGGAATGGGAAGAGGTGTGGCCCCCTCGCTATCACCACCGAGAGTGGCGAGCGACCGAGCTCCCGCCGGAGCTTGAAAACCGCACGTTGGCCGGCGCCGAAGCGCCCACGATCAAAATATCCGTCAAGCCCTCGGAGCATTAGTACCGGTCTGCTGAGCACATTGCTGCGCTTACACATCCGGCCTATCACCTGGTGGTCTTCCAGGGCCCTTACTCCCTCGAGGGGATGGGAGAGCTCATCTCGAGGTCGGCTTCCCGCTTAGATGCCTTCAGCGGTTATCCGATCCGGACGTAGCTAACCAGCAGTGCCCCTGGCGGGACAACTGGTACACCAGAGGTCCGTTCGTCCCGGTCCTCTCGTACTAGGGACGACTCCTCTCAACTCTCCAACGCGCACGGCAGATAGGGACCGAACTGTCTCACGACGTTCTGAACCCAGCTCGCGTACCGCTTTAATGGGCGAACA
>DATHAQ010000020.1:0-21749 GCA_035296565.1 Thermoleophilaceae bacterium | reverse complement strand
TGAACGGGTAGTTGATCTGGAAGGCGGAGTTGCCGCTCTGGAACTCGAGCCGGCCCTGGTCCTCCTTCATGTTGTTCAGTCCCTCGGGGGCGGAGTTGCCGGTGGCCAGGCGCTTCATGATCGCTCCCGCGCGCGCAGCGGTGTCGTTGACCTTGACCTTGCCGCTCTCGTCGACGATCTGGCCGCCCTGGGAGGCCACCAGCGCGTTGAACCAGACGGTCAGACCCTCGTAGCGCGCGGCCTGGACCTCGATCGTGCCCTTGTCGCCCAGCTCCTTGGACTGCGCGAACAGCTCGTTCCAGGTGGCGGGCGGCTTGCCCTTGACGATGTCCTTGTTGAACCACAGCAGCTGCGTGTTGGTGGTGAAGGGTGCGGCCCAGAGCCTGTTCTTGTACTCGGCGGTCCTGACCAGAGAGGGGATGCGGCCGTTGCGGGCGGCCTCGGCATCGGCCCCCTTCCATTCGCGCACCCAGCCGGCCTGGGCGAACTCGGCCGTCCAGATCACGTCCATCGTCATCAGGTCGATGTCCGAGTCCTCTGCGGCGAGGCGCCGCACGAGCAGCTCGCGCTGCTGATCGGCATCCTGCGGCAACTTGACGACGTTGATCTTGTACTTGCCGCCCGACTTGTCCGAGCACTGCTTGGCGATCTCGTCGAACGAGCCGCCGGGCTCGTTGTAGGCGTACCAGTTGAGCGTCCGCGAACCCTCGCCACCCTCGGATCCATATCCGCAGCCGGCCATCACAGCCAGGGCCAGCGCGAAGATCACCATCCGATGGCGCATTGCAGTCCCTCTCCTTCGCGCCGTTTGTACCCGGGCGCCATGGGGAGGAAACGACCGGCTTGGGGTGATCTGCCGGGAGACCGGCCGCGCACAGCCGTCCGAGAAGGTCAAACAAAGAGGAGCCCATGCACGACGACGACACTTCCATGCAGGAGCTCGTTCGCGACGATTCGTCGCGAAAGCGCTTCCTGAAGATGATGGGAGGCACAGGCGCCGCCGCGTTCTCGATCTTCGTTGCCGCTTGCGGCGAGGATGAGAAGCCGAAAAAGAGCGGCGCGAGCTCCAGCTCCGCCGCGGGCGCCGGCAGGAAGCGGGACCTCGAGATCGTCCAGTACGCGCTCACGCTCGAGCACGTGGAGACCGACTTCTACGACGCGGTCATCAGGTCCGGGGTGATCAAGGACAAGGCGCTGGCCGCGACCGCAGCCATGATCCGCGACAACGAGCAGGAGCACGTGGACGCCCTCACCGCGGCGGTGAAGAACCTCGGCGGCAAGCCGCAGAAGCCGCAGACCAGCTTTGACTCGGTCATCAAGGGGGGCGCCAAGAAGGTGCTCGAGACGGCGGCCGCCGTCGAGAACCTGGGCGCCGCTGCCTACCTCGGCCAGGCGGCACGGATCCAGTCGAAGGAGATCCTGGCCGCCGCACTCTCGATCCACACGGTCGAGGGCCGCCACGCCGCCGCGCTGAACAAGGCCGCGGGCAAGTCGATCCTGCCCGACGGCGCGTTCGCCAAGCCGGCCTCGATGAACGAGGTCCTGCCCCAGGTCAAGCCCTTCCTGAAGGAGACGTCATGAAGAGCCCCGAGCTCGGCAGCATCGACGTGCAGGGCATGACCCGCCAGTCGTTCGTGGTCAGGGGCGCGGTCGCCGCGGGCACGGTCTACGGCGTATCGGCGGTCGCTCCGTTCGTCTCGGAGGCGCTGGCCCAGGAAGGCGGCGGCGACGTCGACATCCTGAACTTCGCCCTGACCCTCGAGTACCTCGAGTCCACTTTCTACGAGCAGGCGCTCAAGGACGTCAAGGGCCTCGCCGGAGACGCGATGGAGGTCGCCAAGACCCTGCAGGCAAACGAGGCCGAGCACGTGGACGCCCTGGCCGAGGCCATCAAGGGCCTGGGCGGCACGCCGGTCAAGCCGCCAGGGGTCGACTTCGGCGGCGCGTTCGCGAGTCAGGCGGCGTTTCTCAAGACGGCCCAGACGTTCGAGGACCTCGGCGTGGGCGCCCTCAACGGAGCTGCGCCGAACATCAAGAGCAAGGCGGTGCTCGGCTCGGCCGGATCGATCGTGCAGGTCGAGGCCCGGCACGCCGCGGCCATCCGCGAGCTCAACGGGCAGCCGATCACCGAGGCCGCCTTCGACAAGGCGCTCAAGGAGCCGCAGGTGCTCCAGGCCGTCAAGCCGTACGTCAAGAGCTAGCCCTCCTCAGCGCTTCACCACCGCGCCGGCGTGCGCGGCCAGACGGCCGCCCGCGGCGGCTCCGGGCTCGGACTCGAGCACGGGGTCGCCGGCGCCGCGCAGCGGCAGCGGCGTGTCGCCTGTGTTGACCGCGATCAGGTGCTCCCCCCGGCCGAGGAGCAGCAGCCCTCCCTCCGCCTCCACCAGCTCCAGCTCGTCACCCAGGCGCGGACGCAACGCGATCAGATCTCGCACCAGGCGGAGGGTGGGGCTGCCGGCGGCGACGTTGCGCTCAGCGGGGTCCACCAGCGGCAACCACGGCGTACCGGTGGTGAAGCCGCCCCGGGGCGTCGCGTCCCACTGCATCGGGTGGCGGTAGCGGTCGCGCCCGGCGCGGTCGTGGCGTCCCCCGGGCCCCTCCCCCAGCCCGATCTCGTCGCCCTGATAGAGAAAGGACAGGCCGGGCAGGGTGAGGAGCAGCAGCGCCGCCGCCCCCGCGTTGTGGTGCCCGAAGCGGGTGGCCAGCCGGCCGAAGTCGTGATTGGACAGCACCCACGCCGCGCGGCCATCGGGCATGCCGGCGATCGCCGCGCCCAGCTCGGAAGCGTCCCAGCGCGCATGAAGCAGCTCGAAGGAGAAGAGCGCGTCGAGGTGCTCGAGGTACGGCTTCAGCAGCGGCGAGGGCAGGTACACCTCCCCCACCAGCAGCGCGTCGCCGGCCGCTTCGCGGATTGCGGCGAGGGCGGTGCCGATGTCCGGCGCGTTGCGCGAGTGGGTGAGCGCGAGCGCGGCACTGTCCTCGGGAACGGGTAGCCCGAAGGGCGCGGTCGCCGGCGGGTCGTCGCGCAGCTCGGGATCCTTCAGCAACCTGTCGATGGCGTCCACGCGGTAGCCGTCAACCCCGCGCGCGAGCCAGAAGCGGATCACCTCCTGCATCGCGTGCACCACCTCGATGTTGCGCCAGTCGAGGTCGGCCTGCTCGGGGTAGAAGGAGTGCAGGTACCAGTGTTCCCCGTGCCGGCTCCAGGCCGGGCCGCCGAACGCCGAGCGCCAGTTGTTGGGCTCGTCCGCCCACACGTAGAAGTCAGGCCGCTCGGTGAACCAGGGGTGCTCGACAGACGTGTGGCAGGGGACGAGGTCCATTAGGACCTTCAGCCCCCGGTCGTGGGCAGCCTCGACGAGGGCGTCGAAGTCGCCGAGCGTGCCGAACACCGGGTCGACGGCCGTGTAGTCGGAGACGTCGTAGCCGAAGTCGTGCATCGGGGAGGGGTGTATCGGCGACAGCCAGAGGGCGCCGACGCCCAGCGCGGCCAGGTGGTCGAGCCGAGAACCCACGCCGCGCAGGTCGCCGATCCCGTCGCCGTCGGAGTCCTGGAAGGAGCGGACGTAGATCTGGTAGGCGACCACGTGCTACGCCGCGCCCAACACCTCGCGCGCGGCGTCCTCGCCCGAGCGGACGGCACCAGCTACGAAGCCGGCCGCGGCGATCTCGCGCGCCGCCGTCAGCCCGGCCAACCCGGCTCCGACCACGACGAACTCCGTTTCGGTGGCGGCCACCGCAAGGGAAGCTATCCCGAGCGATGGCCCATCTGCACCAGCGGCTGTCGAGCTGGTCGGGCATCGTCGCGGCGGCAACCTGACGCTCGCCCACGATCTCGCTACGGTGGGGCCATGGCCTCGCAAACGCGCCAAGCGCGCGAGGCGGATCGCAAGCTCTCGGTTCAGACGCTCGCCATCGCGAGCATCTCGTCGGCCGTGGCGGCGATCATCGTCTCGCAGTTCTGGAAGGGCGGCACGGCACCCGCCGCGGCAGTCACCCCTGTCGTGGTTTCGGTCATCTCCGAGCTGCTCCACAAGCCCACCCAGGCGATCACCAGCCGGGTCACCGCGGACCGGGCGGCGGTCCTGCCCGAAGGCGCCGGCGCCGGTGCGCCGGCGCAGCAGACGCGGTCGGCGGTGACCGTCCCGGCCACGGACACCGAGGCGGCCAAGCCCTTCTCCGAGGAGCGGCCTCCGCCGCTTCACGACGAGGACGGCGATACCCGGCCCAGCGACGCCCGGCCGACCCGAGAGGCGCCCGTCAGCTACCACAAGGCCGGCGCCAACGGCAGCTCGGCGAAGCCCGGACGCCGCTTCCCGGTCAAGGTGGTTGCCGCCACGGCGGCGCTGGCGTTCCTGATCGGAGCGGCGATCCTGACCGTTCCCGAGCTGATCGCGGGCGAGTCGGTCGGCAAGTCCAGCGGAGGCACGACCCTCTTCGGCGGCGACCGCAGCTCGACCCAGGACAGCGACACCGGATCGCAGGACACGGAGGGCTCCCAGCAACAGCAGGACCAGCCCTCCGACCAGAATGAGCAGCCCTCGGGCAAGAGCGACGAGAACAAGGACCCGAGCGAGACCCAGAAGCAGAAGACGACGGAGACCGACAAGCAGTCCACGCCGCAGCAGCAAGGCGCCCCCACGGCGCCCAAGTCGGCGCCGGCTCAGCCCTAGGGGCTTCCGAGGTCCGCGCGGCTGGCGGCGCCGACCGCCGCCAGCCAGGCCAGAGTTTTCTCGACGGAGCGGGGCCGGATTCGCCAGCGGCGTATCTTGTTCGAGGTGATGCGGGTGCATCAGACGGCGGTCCGCTGCGCGCCGCGGGCGCGGCCGGAGCCCGATTGCCAGGACCCGTCCGGGGTAAGGGCTGGTGGCGGATCCGCCGGCCGGACCTCTCCGGACTCCGGAGCGGGACGACCGGCGGAGACGCTCTGAACTCCGGCGGGGCCTACTGCCCCCACTGCCAGCTCCAGGTCGCGGCCGACGCCCGGCCCGGCTGGCCTTCCCGGGCGACGCGCTGCCCCCACTGCCGGCTGCTGATCGGGTCCGGCCGAGGCCGCAGCGCGCCCACTACCGAGCCCGGCGCCCGAGGCACGGCCGCAGGGGTGTTCGCCCAGGAGGCAAGGCGCGACGACAGCGGCCTGGCGAGCGCCGACGAGGTCCGCGCGGCCATCCGCGACGTGGCCGAGGGCCTGGGCACCCGGCCGGAACGGCTGCTCATGGTGGACTACCAGCAACAGGCGGCCACGCGAGGGGGCCTTCCGTCGCTCGGGGCGGTCTTCGCGGCCTACGGCAGCTGGAAGAAGGCGCGCCGGAAGGCCGGCGAAACCGTTTAGGCTCATCACCTGGTGAGCGTCTCCGACCAAACACGCGGGGGGAGCCCCCTCGCCACCGTCTCCAACGGGATCGTGCAGCTGCTCAGGGAGACCTACGGCCGCGGCCCGACGAAGGCCAAGTCATACCTCAACGACGACGTGGTCCTAGTGGTGTTGGAGGACATCCTCACCACGGTCGAGAAGACGCTGCTCGACGACGGCAAGGAGGCACTGATTCGGGAGGTCCGGCTCACCTACCAGGCGGCCGAGAGCAACCGCTTCAAGTCGATCGTCGAGGATGCCTTGGGCCGCCGGGTCCTGACCTACCACAGCCAGGTCACCTTCAACCCGGACATGGCCTTCGAGATCTTCGTGCTCGAGTCCCAGGCGGGCTCTCACCGCTCGTAGAAGTCCCAGACCTCGACGACGTTGCCCTCGGGGTCGCTCACGTAGAGCGAGCGGTCACCGCCCTCGTGCTCCACGGGCCCCTTGGCGGCGTCCCCCAGGCGCTCGGCGAGGGCGTCGAGGCGCTCTGGAGGGACGCTCATGGCGAAGTGCACGTGAGCGCCCCCGCGATCCCCGTGGTCCTTCTCCCCCGGCGTCCACAGGCCCAGGCGGGCCGAGTCGCCGACCTTCAGCCACACCCCGCGGGCGTCGCGGGCGAGGACCTCGAGGCCCAGCTCCTGGGTGTAGAAGCGCTCGAGGGCCTCGACATCCGAGGTCTCCAGCGCCAGCTCCGCGAAGCCGGTGACCGTCAGAGGTCCTGAGGCTCCTCCCTGTCCGCCTCGCCGTCCTCAGCGGTCGACAGGTCGGATTCCGCCTCCGGCGTGAAGGCCGCCCGCTCTGGATCGGGCTGGGGGTCGCCGTGCGAGGCGCCCTCGATCAGCTCCTCCTCGGCCTGCTCGAAGCCCTCGGCCTCGCCGCCGCCGCCCTCTTCCACGGCCTCGAAGGCGGGGTCCTCGGACTGGGGCGGGACGTCTCCGCCGATGTGGGCTGCTTCGTTCGCGGCCGCTTCAGCCTCGTCGCGCGCCGACGGATCGTCGCCGAATTCGGCGAACTCGCTCAGGCTCTCTTCCGGCTCTCGTTCCATGAGCGTTGGATACCCCCGTGGTCGCTTGCCGAATCAGCGTATGGGCGCCACGGGCCGCCGCTGCGCGCTCAGCTCGAAGACCCAGAAGTCCCGGCCCATGACCGGGACGGACACGTTGTACACGGGCACGCCACCCAGCGCGCCTTCGAAGGTGCCCGCGTGAGCGTGCCCGTGCAGCGCCAGGTCGGGCTCGTGCTCGCGGATCGGCGCCGCAAGGCGGTCGGTGCCGAGCATGGTCCATATCTCCCGCGGCTCGCCCTCGAGGGTCTCCGTCGAGGGCGAGTAGTGCAGCAGCGCCACCCGGTAGGGGCAGTTCGCGATGGCCCGCAGGCCCCGGTCCAGGGCCGCGGCCTCCTCGCCCGTCTCCGCGTAGATCGCCCTCAGGGACGGCTCGCCGAAGTCCGGCAGATGGGAACCCGGAAAGCCGCCGACGAAGCCCTTCACACCGGCTATCCCCAGCTCGCAGCCGTCGAAGTCGAGGACGGTCCACGAGCGGTCCAACACGCAGACGTCGGCGTCCTCGAGCACCTCGGTCAGCTCGTGCGGACGGTTGGCGTGCAGGTCGTGGTTGCCCAGCACGGCCACCACCGGGAGTTCCAGCGGGCGTACCGCGTCCGCCAGGACCTGTCCCTGCTCGACCTCTCCGTGGGTCGTGAGGTCGCCTGCCAGGAGGATCGCGTCGACGTCCCGCGCCACGGCCGCGAAGCTGTCGGTCACCTGCTCGCGGACGGCGGGCTTGCAGTGGACGTCGCCGGCCGCGGCGATGCGCAGGCGTCTTTCCACGCCGCGGACGCTACCCGCAGGAACGGGAGTCGAATCGAGGAGGGGCGGGTACGCGAACGACATGTCGGACCTGGACCCCACGCCCGAACAGCTCGAGGCGACGCTGAAGCGGTCGGTCGCCGCCCTCGAAGGGGCGCGCGTCCCGTATCTGCTGGGAGGCAGCCTCGCCAGCTGGGCCCGCGGAGGCCCTCAGACCCGCAACGATCTCGACCTCATGGTGCGTCCCGAGCACGCCGAGCAGGCGCTGGGCGCCCTCGAGGGGGCCGGCATGAAGCCCGAGCGCCCGCACGAGGAGTGGCTGCTGAAGGCATGGGACGGCGACGTGCTGGTTGACCTGATCTTCCACCCCGCCGGCCTGGACCTTGACGATGAGGTCTTCGCCCGTGGCGAGCGTCTGCGCGTGCTGGGAATGAACGTCGACGTGCTCTCGATCGAGGACGTCATGACGACGAAGCTGATGGCGCTCGACGAGCGCGCCATCCGTTACGAGAGCCTGCTGCAGATAGCCCGCGCCGTGCGCGAGCAGATCGACTGGGGCGCGGTGCGGGCGCGGACCGCCTCGTCGCCCTTCAGCCGCCCGTTCTTCGTGCTTCTGGAGGAGCTGGAGATCATCGGCGGGCGGCCGGCTCGGGAGAACACGGTGCGCGTGATCGGCGCCGCGGAGAAGTAGCGCATGCAGACCCGCGGAATAGACCGCGAGACGCTACGGCGTCTCTCCTCGGTTCGGCCGGCGGACGAAGGGGTCGTGGTGAGCGCCTATCTCAGCCTCGCCCCGTCCGAGTTCGCTACCCCGCCGGCGCGGGCAACGGCGGCGCGCTCGCTGCTCGACGATGCCCACCGGCGCGCCCAGGCGCGCGACGATCTCGGCCACGGCCAGCGCGAGGCCCTGAAGGCCGACCTTGCGCGCGTGCGGGAGACCCTGGAGGGCGACCTGCCCACCCAGGGCGCTCACGGGGTAGCCGTGTTCGCATCCTCCGGCGCGGACCTGTTCGAGGTGCTCCGCCTCCCGCGGGCGGTGGACTCTCGCGTGACCATCGATGGCGCGCCGTACGTCGAGCCACTCGCGGCCCTGCACGGCGGCGAGCTCACCTGGGCCGTGCTGCTGGTCAACCGGCGCAGCGCACGGATATTCACGGGAGACGCCACCCACCTCGAGGAAGTGGACTCCGTGGAGGACGACGTCCACGGTCAGCATCGCCGGGGCGGCACCGAGCAGGTGCGCCGCCAGCGCAATGTGGAGCATCAGGTCGACCAGCACCTGCGCAACACCGCGGCGGCGCTCGCGCGCCGGAACTTCGACCGCCTGCTGCTGGGCAATCCGAACGAGCTGACCGGGCGTCTCGAGGATGCGCTGGACACGCCGACCCGCGAGCGCGTAGCGGGCCGCGTCGATGTGGACGTCGAGCACGCCAACGCCGACGCGGTCCTGGAGGCGGCTCGCCCGGCCATGGAGGCCGACGACGAGCGCCGCGAGCGCGCGGCGCTGGACCGTCTCGAGCAGGGCGTGGGCGCCCAGCGGCGGGGGGTGGCGGGCCTGGCGGACACCCTCGAGGCGCTCAACGAGCAGCGCGTCGAGACCCTCCTTATCAACGACGGGCTGCGCGCCGCCGGGGTGCGCTGCCCGGCCTGCGGCTGGCTCGGCGGCGAGGGCACGCGCTGCCCGGCCGACGGCAGCGGCCTCGAGGCGCGCGAGGACGTCCTAGAGGACGCGACCGAGCGCGCGCTGGCCCAGTCGGCCGAGATATTTGTCGTCAGGCGCTTCGAGGATCTCCGCCCGCTGGGCGGGATCGGCGCGGTGCTGAGGTTCTAGAGAGAAGGAGGCCGTACGCACGTGGAACGAGGACGCGACCTGCCGCCGGACCCCGACGAGCGCGACGCCGACCCGCATCGCTCGCTGAACAACCCCGTTGGTGAGCCGGACCCCACCGAGTGGCCAGACCCCTACGACTCCCGTGAGGACCCCCGCGATCCGCCGGACCCCGACGGCGAGCCCTTCGGCGAGGAGCCGCATCCCCCCACCGGGAGCCGCTCCACGAGCGAGCCCCACCCGGCGAAGGACATCGAGGCCGGCGAGGTCGAGCCCCCCGAGCGGGACAACCTGGACGACTGAAGCCGTCCCGAGAAGGGCGTGCGTGGCAAGCGCCCGCCCGGTGCCGCCTCAGATCGAGGGCGGCTGCTCGGGCCCCGGCGGTGGCTGAGGCGGTGTGGGCGTGGGCTCGGGCCCGGGAACCGGCGGTCCGGGGCCGGGGCTCGGGCTGGGCGGGGACGGAGCGGGCCCCGGCGGCGGACCCGGCGTCTCGAGTGAGGACATGCCCTTTCTCTACCCGCTCAGGCGGCCGGACGCATCCTGAGAGTGTCCGCCACGCCCGTGAGCTCGAGCACGCGCCGCGGCGGCCCGGCGGGCGCGACAACGGCGAAGCGCGAGCCGGCGCGCGTCAGCCTCCGCTGGGCGTTGAGGAGCACCGCCACCCCCGAAGAGTCGAGATGGGTGGTCTCGCTCAGGTCCACCACGACCTCGTCCGGACGCTCGGCGAGCTCCTCGCGCAGGACGCTGCCGAGCTCCCGCGCCCTGGCCAGGTCGATGTCGCCCTTCGGCTCCACGACGTGCACGCCGTGGTCCTCGGTGCGGCGGATTTCCAGATCTGGGACTGACATTGAAACCTCCTGGAGCGAACGCTTCTCCCTCGGAGGTCCGACGCCTCCCTGCGGAAGGGGCGCAGTCCCTGCGACCGCAGAGTTTAGCTACGGATCGGGCGCCCTCAGGCGATGAAGTCTCACACCCGCGCTGCCCGGCGCCGGCCGGCTCTCCACCTCCCACTCCTCGCTCGCCTGTTCCAGGAAGCTCTCGGCGGGCGGGCGCCCGGGGTCGGAGATCAGCACCTCCGAGCGGGGGCCGGTAAGCCTTGGGAGCAGGCCCAGCAGGAGGTCGATGTTGGCGCGGTCGTAGAGCACGTCGGAGGCGAGCACGATGGGCCAGGGGGCGCGGGCCACCAACGGCTTCGGCTCCTGCCAGGAGCAGCACAGCGCCTCGAGGCCCACGCCGTTGACCTCGGCGTTGCGGGCCGTCAACTCCACGGCCGGTGCCGACCAGTCCGTTGCGGTCACGCGTCCTCCCGACCGGGCGGCGGCAACCGAGGCAAGCCCCAGTCCACAGCCGAGCTCCAGCGTGGGCGCCCCGCGCAGCGAGCGAACCGCCAACACTCGTGCCAACGCGAGGGAGCTCGACCACAGCTCGGCCCAGTAGGGCAGCAGCTCCTCGCGGTCGAAGGCTTCGTCGGTGAGCAGCTCGTCGGGGTCCCTCGGGCGCAGCAGTCGCAACTCCCCGCCGGGCAGCGCCACCACCTCTTCGACCAGCTCCCGCACCGCGAGCCGAGCTTAGGGGCCGGGGGTGCGGTAGCCGGTATCGACGAGCTCATCTGACTCGACGACCGCCGGACGCGTGCGCGAGGTCCGGCGCGAGTGCCTTCCCGCCCCAAAAGTTTGAGTTATGACGCTGATGGGGGATACTCCGCTCAGACCGCCACGGCGGGGCCTAACCCCGACTGCACGGTTACCTAATAAGTGGGACGGACCTAGGCCGCTTTCCGGCCTCCGGACGGACCTCCAGACCAGGAGTTCCCGACAGGAGGCCGTATATGACCGCCACACTTGCCCCACCCGCGCCACCCCCGCTTCGCTCTGGGTCCAAGACGGGCCCCCGCGAAACCCGCGACAACGAGCTGCTGCTGCGCTACCACCGCCACGGCGACCTCGACGCCCGGGAGGAGCTCGCGGCGCGCTTCGTGCCCGTGGCCCGCGACCTCGCCTCGCGCTACCGCCACACCAACGAGCCGCTCGAGGACCTGGTGCAGGTCGCCTGCTTGGGCCTGATGAAGGCGATCGACCGCTTCGAGCCCGGCCGCGGCTCGCGCTTCATGAGCTACGCCGTCCCCACGATGGTCGGCGAGCTCAAGCGCCACTTCCGCGACAAGGGCTGGGCGCTGCACGTCCCGCGCGAGCTCCAGGAGCGGGTGCTGAACGTCAACCGCGCCAGCGAGACGCTGTCCAAGCGGCTCGGGCGCTCACCCACCACGGCCGAGATCGCCGACTCCCTGCGGATGTCCACCGAGGCGGTCCTCGAGGCCCAGGAGGCCGGGACGGCGTACGACGCCTCGTCGCTCGACTCCCCGCTGTCGGTCACCGAGGACGAGAGCGGCACGCTGCTCGACACCCTCGGCGGTGACGACGGCGGCTACGACTTCGTCGAGCTGTCGGTGGCCGTGGGCCCCACGGTCCGGGCGCTGCCCGAACGCGAGCGCGAGATCCTGCGCCTGCGCTTCGTGGACGACCTCACCCAGCGTGAGATCGGCGAGCGGGTCGGCGTCTCGCAGATGCACGTCTCCCGGCTGCTGCGCCGGGCGCTGGACAAGGTGACCGCCGCGGCCGAGGCGACCTAGACGCCCGAGCGGCGCCCGAGGCCGGTCAGCAGCTCGCGCACGCGCAGCGGGCCGCTCGTGGAGGGTGCCAGCGGCGGGGTGTCGATGCCGGCCCCCGCGCCCATCCCCTCGATCAGCTCGAGTAGGGCGTCCTCGCTCGTGTGGGACGGCGTCCAGCCGAGCTCCTCGCGCGCCCGCGCCGTGCCCATGATCGGCACGCCGAGCGCCATATCGAGCCAGCCGGGCTCGGAGGGCTGCAGGTGCGCGTGGAACGACAGGGCCGCCCCGGCCCGAAGCACCCGCGCCGGCACGGGAACCCGGCGCGCGCCCAGCGTCCGGGCCAGCTGCTCGGGGTCGAGGACGGGCTCGGCCGCGATGTTGTAGGCGCCCGCGCCGTTGCCGGTCACGGCCAGCCGGTAGGCCTCGCCCACGTCGTGGGAGTGAACGGCCTGGAAGCGAAGCCCTGCGACGTCGGGCACGATCGGGATCAGCGAGCGCCGCACGAGCGGGTTGGGCAGGAAGGGCCCGGCGAACAGCCGCCGGATGCCGGTCGCCGCCCCGCGCTTGAAAATAAGGCCAGGGCGCAGGCGCACGACGCGGACGCCGGGGTTGTCGGTCTCGAAGCGGTCCAATAGCCGCTCGCACTCGGCCTTGTGGCGGGAGTAGAACGAGCTGCCGATGCCCTGGGTGGGCCAGCTCTCGTCGACCGCGCGGTCCTTGGGGCCAGGCGAATAGGCGCCGACCGACGAGGCGTGCACGAGCGTGGTGACGCCGGCCTGCGCCGCGGCCGCGAACACGCGGGCGCTTCCGTTCACGTTGGCGTCGCGCGTGGTCGTCTCGTCCCGCCCGGGCTGGATCAGCCAGGCGAGGTGGATGACGGCGTCTGCGCCCTCGAAGTGGGGCACCAAGTCCGCCGAGGCGACGTCGGCCGACGCCCAGGAGGTCTTGCCGAAGTGGCGGTCGGGCACGCGGCGCGCCAGGCCGAGGATCGACTCGACCGAGGAGTCTTGGCCCAGCGCGCGCAGCACGCTCGTCCCGACGTTGCCGCTGGCTCCCGTGACGACGACCCTCATGCCCCCCCACCTACCCCGTGGGCGGCGCGCGAACCCGGCGTTTGGACGGCATGCGGCGCGGGGAGGCCCATCGCGAGGGAATCGACGAGAGGGAGAGGGTGGCCAAAGACCGCAGGGAGAACCCGACGCTCGCAGCGCACGTGGCCGAGGCCAGCGGAGCCGAGCGCGAGATCGAGTCCAGCCTGGCGGCGCACCTGCTCCTCGTCACGCGCGCGCAGCACCACGCGCGCCTCGAACGGCACCTGGAGGGCTCCAAGACTCGCGTCGAGAGCCTGGAGCGGCGGCTGAAGGACCTAGGCGGCAGCGCGCGCAGCGTGGCCAAGCCGTCGAAGCCGGCAAAGCAGGTCAGGGGCGCCGCCAAGACCGCCGAACAGCGGGCCACCAAGCTGGCGAGCGGCAGCGCGAGGAAGGTGCGCGACGCCGCCGAGCTGCGCCGCGTGTTCGAGGCCGCGCGCGAGGAGCAACAGGACGCGCTGCGCCAGTCTGCCACCTACACCTCGCTACGCGCGCTCGCCAAGGCCTCGGACGACAAGGACACGGCCAAGCTCGCCAAGCGCCTGCGCGAGGAGCACAGGGAGTGGGCGAAGTTCCTCTCCGATGAGCTGAAGTCGTTGTCGAAGAAGCTCGTCAAGGCGGAGGGCGAGGAGCGTGAAGAGGCGGCCTCGAGCCGTCGCTCGGCCGCGGCGAAGCGGGCGGCCTCGTCGCGCAGCCGCAAAGGCTCCTCGTCGTCGAACGGCCGCAAGGGTTCGGGCTCGCGGGCTCGCGGGTCGTCCTCGTCGAGCGCCCGCAAGTCGTCCTCGTCGAGCGCGCGCAAGTCGTCGCCCGGGGCGCGCAAGCCAGCCTCGAGGGCCCGCGGCCGCAGCAGCACGAAGTCATCGTCGGGCTCGGGCGGCACACGGTCCGGCTCCTCACGCTCCGGCTCATCCCGCTCCGGAGCCAGGCGCAGCACCGCCAAGCGCAGCACCGCCAAGCGGAGCTGACCCGGCAGCGGGTATAGACACGGGGTGGCCGGCCCACCCGAGCACCCCACCGACCTCTCCGGCCGCTCCTGGTGGCAGACGCTGAAGCGCACGGTCTCGGAGTTCCAGGACGACAACCTCACCGACTGGGCGGCGGCCCTGACCTACTACGGGCTGCTCGCGTTGTTCCCGGCCCTGATCGCGCTGGTCTCGATCGTGGGCCTGGTGATGGACCCCCAGACGCTCACCGACGCGCTGACCGACGTGATCAAGGACCTGGGGCCCGAGTCTGCGGTCGACACCTTCAAGGGGCCCATCGACGCCATCAGCGGCTCGGACCGCACCGGCGTGGTGCTGCTGATAGTCGGTGTGGTCGTGGCGCTGTTCTCGGCCTCGGGCTACGTGGGCGCCTTCGGCCGCGCCGCCAACGACATCTACGAGACCGAAGAGGGGCGGCCGGTCTACAAGCTGCGCCCCCTGCAGATGCTCATCACGCTGGTGATGGTTCTGATGCTGGCTCTGGTGCTGGTGGCGCTGGTGGTGAGTGGCCCCATCGCCCGCGCGGTCGGCGAGGCGATCGGAGTCGGCGACACCGGCCTGGCCGTCTGGAACGTCGCCAAGTGGCCGGTGCTGCTGGTGGTGGTTCTGCTGATGATCGCGGTCCTCTACTACACCGCCCCCAACGCAAAGCTTCCGAGGTTCCAGTGGGTCTCGCCGGGCAGCCTGCTGGCGGTGCTGGCCTGGATCGCCGCGTCGGGCCTGTTCGCCCTCTACGTGGCGAACTTCGGTTCCTACAACAAGACCTACGGCACCCTGGGCGGCATCGTGACCCTGCTCGTCTGGATGTGGCTGACCAACATCGCGGTGCTGTTCGGCGCCGAGCTGAACTCGGAGCTCGAGCGAAGCCGCGAGCTGGAAGCCGGGACCCCCGGCGCCGAGACAGAGCTTCAGCTGCCCCCGCGCGGGTAGACGACCGCCATGCATCGACTCTCGGGCTGCCGCGTGCTCGTCACCGGGGCCAGCAGCGGCATAGGCCTGGCCACGGCGCGGCGCTTCGCCGCCGCGGGGGCGGACCTCGCCCTGCTGGCGCGCGGCGAGGGCGTCGAGCAGGCGGCGCGCGAGGCGCGCGAGCGGGGCGTTCACGCCGTGGCGCTGCGCGCCGACATCCGGGAGCGCCCCGAGCTCGAGCAGGCGGTCGAGCAGGCGGTCGAGGAGCTGGGCGGGCTCGACGTGGCGGTGGTCAACGCGGGGGCTGCTTCCTACGGGCTGTTCACCGAGACGCCGCCCGAGGAGTTCGACGAGGCGGTGAGGCTGACGCTCACCGGAGCGGTCAACACCATCCGCTGCGCCCTCCCCCATCTGGAGCGCTCTGACGGGCGACTGATAGTCGTCTCCTCGGTGGCGAGCCGCGCCCCCCTCCCCCTCCAAGCCTCTTACGTGGCCGCCAAGCACGGGCTGCGGGGCTTCCTGCGCGGCCTGCGGACCGAGCTCAAGGGCGCGGGGTCACGAGTGCAGGTGTGCGAGGTCGAGCCGGGCCCCGTCGACACGCCTTTCTGGGACCACGCCACCAGCGCGAGCGGCCGGCTCGCGCCGCGCTTTCCGGGCGCCTACACCGCCGCCACCGTGGCCGACGCCGTGGTAGCCGCCACGGCCCGACCGCGCCGCCGAGTCACCGTGGGCTGGGCCATGGGCATCGCGATCGGCTTGGCCTACGGGCTCGCTCCAGGGTCCATCGAGCGCCTGCTGGGACGGGTCGGCCACTTCGTCCATCCCCGCGGACGTCCGGCCGAGGGCCCCGGCGCCCTGCACACCTCCACCGGCGACGGCCGCGTGAGCGGCGGGCTGCCGCTGAGCCGCCCGAGCCTGCGCGTGGGGCTGATGAGGCTCCTTGGCTGACGCCGTCGTGATCGGCGCCGGGCCCAACGGGCTGGTGGCGGCGAACATCCTGGCCGACCGGGGGTGGGACGTCGCGGTGTTCGAGGAACAGCCGGTGGCCGGCGGCGCGGTCAAGAGCTCCGAGCTGATCGAGCCCGGGTTCGTGAACGACCACTTCAGCGCGTTCTATCCACTGGCCCCTGCCTCGTCGATCATCACCCAACTCCGCCTCGAGGAGCACGGCCTGCGCTGGCGGCGCGCCGATGCGCCGGTCGCCCACCCGCAGCCCGACGGCCGCTGCGCGATGCTGTGGCGGGACCTGGAGCGCACGGCGGAGTCGCTGGAGCGCTTCGCTCCCGGGGACGGGGAGCGCTGGCGCGAGGTCATTCGCTGGTGGCAGCGCTTCGGCGACGCGCTCACCGATGGCCTCTTCACACCCTTCCCGCCCGTGAAGGCCGGCGCCCGGATCGCGGCCTCGCTCGGGCCGCGGGACCTGCGCACCTTCCTGCGCTTCGGGGTGCTGCCGGTGCGCCGCTACGCAGAGGAGAGCTTCAACGGCGAGGGCGGTGGCTGGCTGCTGGCCGGCAACGCGCTGCACACCGACCTCACGCCCGACCAGCCGGGCAGCGCCCTGTTCGGGCTCGTGCTATGCGGCTTGGGCCAGGAGCACGGTTTCCCGGTGCCTGAAGGCGGCTCGGGCGAGCTGGTGGGGGCGATGGTCCGCCGTTTGGAGAGCCGCGGCGCGACGCTGCGCACTGGCGAGCGGGTGGAGCGCGTGCTGATCCGCGGCGGGCGCGCGGCGGGCGTGCGCCTGGCGAGCGGTGAGGAGGTGGGCGCGGCCAAGGCCGTGCTCGCCGACACGGGCGCGCCGGCCCTGTACCGCGACCTGGTCGGCGAGGAGCACCTGCCGGCCCGGCTGCTCTCCGAGCTGCGCCGCTTCCAGTACGACAACTCGACGGTGAAGATCGACTGGACGCTTGACGCGCCGATCCCCTGGACCGCCGAGGAGGCCCGCGCCGCGGGGACCGTGCACCTCGCCGAGGGCATGGATGCGCTGACCCGCACCTCCTCGCAGCTGAACCGCCGGCTCATCCCCGACCGCCCCTTCCTCGTCATGGGCCAGTACGCCGCCACCGACCCGACGCGCCAGCCCGAGGGGCGCGACACGGCGTGGGCCTACACCCACGTGCCCCAGGAGATCGACGGCGACGCCGGTGGCGAGCTGACGGGCAGCTTCGACGAGCACGAGACGCAGCTATTCGCGCGCCGGGTCGAGGACGAGATCGAGCGCGCGGCCCCCGGCTTCCGCGACCTCATCCGCGGGCGCCACGTGTTCACCCCGGCCAAGCTCGAGGCCGCCAACCGCAACCTCGCCGGCGGAGCGGTGAACAACGGCACCGCCCAGATCCACCAGCAGCTGACCTTCCGGCCCGTGCCGGGGCTGGGCCGGCCCGAGACACCGGTGCCCGGGCTCTACCTCGCCTCCTCGGCCGCCCACCCCGGCGGCGGCGTCCACGGCGGCCCCGGCGGCAACGCCGCGCGGGCGGTGCTGGCGGCCGAGCGCCTCAAGCGCCGGGGCTTCGCCCTCGGCGCCGGGGTGCTGGCGCTGGCCGGGTTTTCGGCCCTGCGCCGGGGGTAGACGGCGGCGATGGCCCGCAACGAGCGCTACATACCGGTCCCCCCTCAGCGCGTCTTCGAGGTGCTGGCCGACCCGCGCCAGTACGGCTACGTCGTCGTGGGCTCGAAGGACATCCGCGACTGGGACCGCGACTGGCCCGCCAAGGGCACGGAGTTCCATCACTCGGTGGGCTACGGTCCGCTGACCGTCAAGGACAGGACCTACGTGGTGCAGAGCGAGCCGCCGCACAAACTGGAGCTGATCGCCCGGGCCCTGCCGCTGGGCAAAGCGAAGGTGACCTTCGAGCTCACGGCGGTGGACGGCGGGACCCGCGCGACGATCATCGAGGACCCGCTGGTGCCCAAGCCGGTTCACCTGCTCACGCCGCCGGTCCACGTCCTGACCCGAATACGCAATCGGGAGACCCTGCGCCGCCTGTCCGAGGTGTCGGTGGGGTCGCCCGCCGAGCGCGAGCGCATCGCGCAGAAGGAGGGCGCTGCCCGCTAGGGGCGGCGCGAGCATCGTGGAGCTGGAGACCGACGTCGTCCCTGGGATTCACCGCGTCGAGGACGCCTACACCAACTGGTACCTCGTCGAGGAGGACGGCCGGCTCACCGTCGTGGACACCGGCGTACGCGGCTCGTGGGAGTCGCTGGTCGAGGCGCTCGGACGCCTGGGACGCAGCGCGAGCGAGATCGAGGCGGTCGTGCTGACGCACGCGCACTTCGACCACATCGGCTTCGCCGAGCGCGCGCGCACCGAGCTCGGGGTGCCCGTCTGGGTGCACGAAAACGACATCCCACTCAGCCGCCACCCGCAGCAGTACGCGCACGAGCGGCCACGCTCGCTCTACCTCGCCACCCAGCCGAAGGCACTGCCGATCGTCGGCGCGTTCCTGCGCGCGGGTGCATTCTGGCCCACTCCCCTCAGAGCGGCCACCCGCTACACGAACGGCACTCTGCCGGTCCCCGGATCGCCGCGCGTGCTGTTCACCCCGGGCCACACGCTCGGGCACTGCGCCCTGCACCTGCCCGAGCGCGACGCTGTCATCGCGGGCGATGCCGTGGTGATGCTGGACCCCTACCGCGGCACCACCGGCCCCCAAATTGTCTCAGGGGCCGCCACCGCGGACAGCGAGCGCAACCTCGCGAGCCTCGACGCCCTCGCCGAGACTGGTGCGCAGACCATGCTCACCGGCCACGGCAAACCTTGGCGCCAGGGCGTCCAGTCCGCTGTGGAGCAGGCCCGCGCGGCGGGGCCGTCCTAGACGCCGCCCCGCCGCCTAGGCCAAGCTCAGGCGTCGAGCTTCTGCTTGAGCAGCTTCTTGCCCTGTTCGGCGCCGCGCTGGCTCGCCTGCTGGGCGCGGCGGAAGAAGTCCGCCAGATCGTTGTCGCCGTCGCGCTCGGCATCGCCGGCGTACTCCTCCATCTTCAGCACGTTGTTCAGGCACTGCTCGACGTACCAGATGAGGTTGTAGTTCTTGTCCTTCGTTCCGGTGACCTGACCGGTCTCCTCAGCCATTCGGTTCCTCCTTGGGGTGCTTGCGTTGCCAGCGGTCCGGTACCCGGCCCGGCTTCGGTCAATCGCCGTGCGCGAGCGCGATGCACAAACTCCGGATCGCACGCAGGGCCAGCGGAGGGCGTCCCCCTGTGACAGAAACGCTCAGGCTCCTGAGCGACTTTCGGCAGGCGTGCGCGGTGTCCAGCGTGGGTCCGGGCGCGCGCTCGGCCGGTCGCGGTCAGCTCTTTCGGCGCGAGCCGCGTGACCGCGAGCCGCCCGACCGCGAGCCGCCCGCGGAGCGTGAGCGCCCCGACCTGCTCCGCCTCGGCTTCGCCCGCTGGTCAGCGGGGACCTCCTGCCGGACGACCTGCTTGGTCAGCACCGGGATCTGCTTCTCGAGGAAGTTCGCCATCCGCTCCTCCTGGCGGCGGTAATCCTTCGCGAGCTTGACCGTCTCGCGGTCACCCAGCTGCTCGGCGAGCGTCTCGATCGCGAAATAGTTGGCGATCTCCTGGTGCTCGTCGTGGTACTCGGTCTTGGCGTTGTGGAGCATCTTGTCCGCTTCGCCGGTGCCGCGCACGGCGTGCAGCTGGCCGGTGGCGGCCGCCGCCGCCTTCGAGGCGACTGAGGCCACGCCTGTCGCCGCCCCGGCCACCACGTCGGGGGCGCCGTCGGGGACGAGCTGGATGCGCTCGGCCTTGCCGCCGAGCTTCTTGATGCGGCGCTCCAGACCCCTGGCCTGCGCCTTGGTCTCCTTCAGATGGTCCTGGAGGCGCTTCTTGTACGGCGCCCGGGTGGTCATCCGGATGTGGAGCTGCAACGCGGTCTCGAGCTCCTTCTCCTTGCCGTAGGCCTCGTTGAGATACTGGATCAGCTTCAGATCGCCTGCTTGCGGGTCCTGCTTAGCCATGTCTACGCCGCCTCTCCGCCGTCGTCCTGGGGCTCGTCGGGAGCCTCGTCGGGCTCGTCCTCCTGCTGGGGCTCGTCCTCCTGCTGGGGCTCCTCCGGCACGTACAGCTTCGCGTCGGTGTTGCCCTGCTCGGCGAGCTTGCGGTCCTCATCAGTTTCCATAGTTCTCCGCTCCCCCGCCGAGCCCGCGTGCAAACGCCTAACCGCCGACCACGTCGCCGCCGTTGGGGTGCAGCACCTGGCCGCTCATGAACGACGAGTCCTCGCTGGCCAGGAACACATAGCTCGGAGCGATCTCGGCCGGTTGGCCGATGCGCCCCATCGGCGTCTGCACCCCAAAGCCCTCGACCTTCTCGGCCGGGAAGGTCGCGGGGATCAGCGGCGTCCACACCGGCCCCGGGGCGACGGCGTTGACCCGTATGCCGCGCTCGACCAGCTGGTTGGCCAGTGCGCGGGTGAAGGCGACGATCGCGCCGTTGGAGGCCGTGTAGTCGATCATGCTCGGGTTGCCCTGATAGGCCGTGACCGAGGCGGTGTTGACGATCGCCGAGCCCTCGCCCAGGTGCCCCGGCGCCGCCTTGACCAGGTGGAACATCGAGAACACGTTCACCCGGAACGTCCGCTCGAGCTGGTGGGCGGTCACGTCCTCGATGGAGTCGCGCGGGTGCTGTTCGCCGGCGTGATTCACGAGGACCTCGAGGTGCCCGAGCTCGCCGGCCGCGCGCTCGACCGCCTGGCGGCAATTGGCCTCCTCGCGCAGGTCGCAGGGCAGGGTCACGCAGCGCCGGCCCTCGGACTCCACCATGCGCGCGGTTTCCGCGGCGTCCTCGTCCTCGTCGAGCTAGACCACGGCAACGTCGGCCCCCTCGCGCGCGAACAGGACCGAGACCGCGCGGCCGATGCCGCTGTCGCCGCCGGTGACGATCGCCGCGCGGCCCTCCAGCTTGCCGCTCCCGCGGTAGTGCTCGGGCACGACCTCGGGCCGCGGCTCCATCTCGGACTCGAGTCCGGGCTGGCGCGGTTGGTGCTGTGCCGGGCGCTCTTCCTGCTGCTGCTCGAAGTCGCTGGCCATGCTCGACCGGGTACCCCCTCCGGCAGGCCGGAAACGAGGCTAGGGTGCGCTCCGCGTGCGTGGTCCCGACCGACAGCAGGCGGTCTACCTGGCGGGGATCGGCAACCGGCGGCCGAAGCTGCCCACCGACTCCAACGCGCTCGAGGAGCGCGCCCGCGACGCGATCTCCTCGGAGGCGTTCGCCTACATCGCCGGCGGAGCCGGCACCGGCCGCACGATGGCGGCGAACCGCTCGGACTTCGATCGCTGGCGGATCGTCCCTCGCATGCTTCGCAACGTCGAGCAGCGCGACCCGACCGTGGAGCTGTTCGGCCGCCACCTGGGCTCGCCGTTCGTCCTCTCCCCCATTGGCGTCCTCGAGATGGTGCACCGGCGGGCCGATCTGGCGGTGGCTGCGGCGGCGCGAGAGGCCGGCGTGCCGATGACCTTCTCCAACCAGGCCTCTCGGCCGATGGAGGAGTGCGCCCGCGAGCTGGGAGAAGGGATGCGCCTGTTCCAGCTCTACTGGAGCACCTCGAACGAGCTCGTCGAGAGTCTCGTGGCGCGCGCCGAAGCCTGCGAGTGCGCGGCGATCGTGATCACGCTCGACACGACGATCCTGGGCTGGCGCACCCACGACCTGGACCTGGGCTACCTGCCCTTCCTGCGCGGCAAGGGCATAGCGCAGTACACCAGCGACCCGGTCTTCACCCGGCTGCTGGACGAGGACGCCGGCGGCGACTCGCCCGAGCCGCGGCCGAGCCTCGGCGCACTGAGGACGCTGTTCCAGTTGGTACGCGCCTATCCCGATCGCTTCGACCGCGCGTTGCTCTCGGGCCGGGCCCGCGCCGCGGTGCAGACCTTCATCCGCATCTACTCCCGCCCGTCGCTGACCTGGGAGGACCTTCCGTTTCTGCGCGAGCGGACGAAGCTCCCCATCGTGCTCAAGGGCATCCTCCACCCCGATGACGCCCGCCGGGCTGTCGCCGACGGCATGGACGGCATTTGGGTGTCCAACCACGGCGGGCGGCAGGTGGACGGGGCCACCTCGACCATCGCCGCCCTTCCGAAGATCGCCGGCGCCGTGGACGGGCAGGTCCCGATCGTGGTCGACAGCGGGGTGCGCACGGGCGCGGACGCCTTCAAGGCGCTTGCTTTGGGAGCC
>DATHAQ010000019.1:0-88177 GCA_035296565.1 Thermoleophilaceae bacterium | reverse complement strand
GGAGGAACTTGTGCCGATCACTCGTTTCGAGCTCGATAAAGGAGTAGCGTGGGTGGTCGAGCTGACCCTGCGGGCCAGACTTCAGCCCCGGACCCGAAAGCCACCAAAGCGCGAACGCGCTGAGGCGCGGAGCCCGGGGACAATGATTGAGACCCGCGGGGCCGGCCGACTCATCGCTCGCTAGGTCTCACTCTCTCTCTTCCTTTCGCGCGGCCCCCAGAGAGGGACTGAAAGGTTGAGGACTATGGAAAGCCGGGAACGCGTCCGCGCCGCTCAGCGGCTGGACGCCGCGCTGGTCGAGCAGGACCGAGTGAGAGGGCTCTTCAACGCCGCGATCGGAACATCGACCGAGCTCGGGGCCTACGTTCGCCTCCGGACCGCCGGCGAACAGGTCCGGACGCGCGAGGCCTGGGTGCACTGGGTCGACGACGAGGGCTACCGAGGGCTCAACGCGGGACCGTTCGAACTGCTCGCAGAGCGCTCCGAGCCAAACCGCGACAGCTCTACCGGGAGAGGGGTGCCGAGCTGATGAAGACCAGAGAGCGAGACGGCGCTGCACGGCGACGGGGCGAGCTACACCGCGCCCAGGGCGATCGCCGGGTAGGGCAGGCCAACCGGGCGCGTCGCAACCTGCCCACCCGGGTTGGGGGCCGTGCCTGGCTCAACGGCCGCGAGCGCGGCGGGACAGATCCGCGCTTTACCCACCTCGCGCAGACGCACGACTGACGAGACCGCGTGCCATCGCTCTACAGGGGCGACAGGCGAGACGGTCCTTACGCTGCCCACCAGTACCGCTGCAGGATCTGAGCGTCGCACTGAGGGAATATCGGGCTGGCGATCCGCTAGCCCGGCTTCCGGCTACCGCCAAGGCCGCTCCGGGCAGTGCCGCGCCCGCATCGTAGGAGCGGGGGGCGATAGGCGGAAATCTTCGCCGAACCCTCGTGCCGGGCTGGGTGTACTCAAAGAACGAGCTGCGGAGCAGTTGAGATCTCCCCTCCTAGACTCGTACCTCCTGTGGCAACCCCTTCGGACCGGAGCCGGCGCAGGATCGACCTGTGCCTCCCAGCGGCGGAGCCAATGGTGCGTGAGCAAACTGTGCCTCGGCGCCGCGATGCCTCCTGACGATGGCGCGGGTGGAGGTTCACCTCACGAGCGGGGCGAACGTCGTCGTCGAAGGCGAGAGCGCCGAGGCGGTGATGAACAGCCTCGCAGCCGGCCTTGACAGCGAGGAGGGCTGGACGTCGTTCGAGGTGAGCGGCCAGGGCCGGCAGGTCTGGATCCGACTCAGCCAAGTGACGCATGTTGTAGACACTGGCGGGCGCGCGGGCTTCTAGGGCAGGCCCTGGAGCGACTCGCCGGCGCTCGTGCGGCCACCGGATACCGCTGCACTAGCCGAGCGTCGCACAGAGGGACATATCGGGCCGCGATCCGCTGGGCCGCCGGAGAGCCTTCTGTCACTCGCTGAAGAGCGCCTTTCACGAGAGCACCGACGGCGGCTACTGCTTCTCGCGCGCGAGCGCCAAGCCCGTTAACGACTCAACCTTTGCGCGCAGCCGTGGAGATCGTCTTGACGACGTAGACCACTGACAAGACGAAGAACGCAGCCCCGATGATGGCCCGTACCTGCTCCTCCTCGAGAGGTGCACGGTCTGCGACTGGTCGGGAGATGCCGTCCGCCACCTTTTGGCGCCAGCCCTGGAGGCCCGCCTGTCCAAGTTCAGTCGCTGTTGCCATGTCCGTCTCCTCGTTCTTTCGTCAACAGTGTCCTTGCTGGTTGCCCGACAGCTACGGAGAGCACTCCTAGAGGCCGGCCGAGGCTACGTTGGACCAGCCGAATCTGGCGCCTGAGTGCCCGCGGCGAGCGCAGCAGAGCGCGCCTGACGACCGCTATCGCCTTGATTGGATTGCGCCGGTCCAGCAAGTGAAAGGGGACAACGAGTTCACCGATCCAGCACTCGGGTGGCGCGAGACAAGGCTCCCTGGTCGCCCCGCCGGTCGCGTCCCCGAAAGGACTAGTGTCCGTAGCGACCGATCGCGGGTTGGGTCTCACCCTCTTTCCTTCACGCGCTCCTCTAGAGAGGTCGGAAGGCGATGGCGATGGTCACCGAGCGCGATGCGGCGTTCCTGCAGTTGGATGCTGCACTAACGAGCAGGTGAAGCTGAGCGAGGACTGGCGTGCAGAGATCGGCACGCCGAACGAGATCGGTGCCTACGCCCGGCTGCGGGTCACGGGCGAGGAGATCGCCGCTCTTCGAGCCTGGCTCGCCCAGTCTGACGAGAAGCCGGGCGCGGGTGGCGGGCGAGTCTGGCTGAATGGCCACGAGGTCGGCAGGAGGGGTCACCGGTATCCCGGCCTCGAGGATTCGCACGACTGAGAGCCATGGCCAGCGATACACACACCCTCGGCGTAACTCCGGGACTTCCCCTTCCGGCGGTTCGAGCCGTTCTACGCGACGTTGACCGGCACCTGCCGGACCGGGCGCGGGAGACTTTGGCTTTGCTGTCGACGGTCCCGAACGCCGTTCGCCACGGCGAGCCGCCCGCGGAGCTTGAGCTGACCTGGCTGGCGGGGATGGCTCGGCTGGTCGTCCGAAGCGGCGGGCCCAGGTTCAGATGGCACGGCCCACCCCCAGCCGGCAAGGAAGGCGGCTGGGGTCTGGTTCTCGTTAACAGGATGCCGACCGCGGGGGGATCAAGCGCCGTGCCGATGGCAACGAAGTATGGCTCGAGGTGGACCACTAGGCCGCGTCGCGCCCGACCGCCTGGGCTGCGACCGGCCGGGCCACGTGTCGCCTGCATCCGCCAGGGTAATCCTTCTCCTCAGCGCCACCGCGCGGGGGAAACCATGCGACGAGGGTGCATCAGCCAGGCAAGGGACAGACGCCGTCGCAGGGGCGATCGGGACCCTCTGAACGTCACCGCTGGAAAACTCGCATGCGCCAGACTCGCCTGGGCTCCAGCTCGATCCCAAGCGCCCCCTACCCGGAGGGCGGCACGTGCGTCGCCTGCTCGAAACCCGTCCGCCGCCAGGAAGACGGCGTCTGCCTCTACGGGGACCTCTTCCACCGCCAGTGCGCCTTCCATACCTCGCGCTCCCGCCGCCAGGGGGCCAGGCGCTAGGTCGCATGCTGGGCCGCACCGGGTCCTCCGGGCGGTGGGCGGTGCTGGGCTCGAACCAGCAACCACCTGCAGCTACGCCCCCGCAGGCCTCGTCAAGGAGTGGCGGGCTCGGCCACCGGCGGCGTATGCGCATTGCCGTCCGAATCCACCACCGCGGCCACGGCACCGGCGCTAGCTAGAACGGCGGTGCCCCCGGCAAGGATCACGAGCGACGCGCCCAAGACCGCCAGCAGGAGCGGATTGGTGCTCCACTTCTCGCCCGCCAAGACGGGCGCGAGCAGAACCGCGAGGACGATCTGGATGACGAGCACGCCGGGGAACACCTGCACGGCGGAGCGCCGCTGGAGAGCGGTCATCTCGCTCACGAGTCCGACTACGGCGGCGAGGATGGTACCCCCCAGCCAGGCAACTCCTGCAACGACGTTCGCCTCCGAGAACGAGTCCGCTACGAACTTGGTCATGAAGCCCGAACAGGCGTAGGCCAAGCCGGCGCTAACAACAACGAGCACAGGCAGCTTGCGGCCCTGCAGCAGATAGGGCGAGAGCGCAGCGATGGCCAAGAGCGCAAGCGCCGGACCGATGACGATGGGTGCCGCCGAACCACCTTCGGCGCCCTTGGGCGAAGCCAGTCCGAGGCCCGTCACGCCGACGGATATCGCAAGGACCGCGAGAACCTCGCGGCGGCCCACAGACTCGTCCGACAGCCGCTCGCCGGCGATCAGCAGCACGAAGAGCCCGACGGCGAGCGCGGGCTGGACCACGGTCAAGGGCGCAAAGCCCAGGGCGGCGGCCTGCAGGACCCAGCCGAGGATCACGCAGACGGTGCCGATGAGCCAGCGCTTGCGCGAGACCAGGTTCTTGATCAGCGAGAGCTTGAGCGACTCCGTGTCAGGGACGTCGCGGGCCTCCAGCGACTGGAGGAGAACGCCGACGCTGTAGGAGCTGGCCGAAGCCAGCGCGATAGCGATTCCGAGCAGGTAGGCGAGCATGGGCTCCTACCTCCGAGGTGCGTGCGCAGCGCCGACCTGAGCCCGTCGCGCAGGCGGGTGGGCGAGCCGCTTGACCTCGGCGAGCGTCGGGCGCGAGAATCGGATCAGGGCGCGGGAGGCCACGGCGAGGTTGGCGCCGTAAGGAGATTGGCGGGGCTGAAGCGGCTTACGAGCCCAACCGATCGTCCATCAGGCCGCGCCTCGCCCGGGCCTTATCCCTGGGTGCTTGCATCGAGGCTCTCGAGTCGCGCCCTCCAGCTTGCCGACCTTGTTCCTGTCGCGGTCGAGGACCTTGCTGCCTATCCCGTTCTCTCGGGCCATGCTGCTCAGCCCTCTGCCCGGTAGGCGCCGGAGGGGCCGCCCTGTCCGCCGTTGCCGGGCTGACGGTCAGTTCCGACCTCGGCCTGGGCGCGCTGCTTGCCGCGCTCGGCCTGCTCCTGACCGCGCCGCTTGCCGGTCTCGACGTCCTGGCGAACCTGGCCGCGCTGCTCCTGGCCCTTTCGGTAGGCGTCGTTGAGCATCGTGCCCGCCACCTCGCGTCCGCCGAGCCCGAAAGCCAGCGCCGAAGCGAGGGCGACCGTGGCAACGAGAGCGGTGTAGGTGATCTGCACGATCTCGGGGGCGATCTGCAGCTGGTTGAGGATCATGAAGACGGCTATCAGCATCACCAGCCCGGGGACAGCGGTGGCGACGATCTTGCCGGTGGGCGTGTCCCCGAGCAGCTTGGCGACGCCACCGGCGATGACGCCGGCCAGGGCCGCAGCCACCACGAAGATCACGATCGCCGCGATCACGTTGGGCAGGTAGGCGAGCACCTGGTTCATGAACGCGGTGACGGCCGGGATCTTCAGAGCCCCGATCGCAGCCGTGAGCACAAAGATGAAGATGATGTAGAAGAAGACCTTGCCGATGGCCGACGAGGGCGACGCATCAGGCATCACTCGGTCGACGTACTGCTTGGCGTCTGACTCGTGCAGCGCCTTATCCAAGCCCGCCTTCTGGGCGACCTTGCGGACGACGGCCGAGACGATCTTGGCGATGACGAAGCCCACCACCAGGATGACCAGGAAGGCGAGCAGGTTCGGCAGGAACGCGAAGAAAGCGTCGAAGCCGGTCTGGAGTGAGTCAACGATCTTGAGTGCTGCCATGCGTTACTCCTTGCCGTAGCGCTATCGGATGCGCTATCGCTACCCCTGGGTTTGGCGTCTAAACCCCGTTCTAGCCGCCATGAGATATCTGATCGGGGCGCATCTGCCCCGTTCACTACCCTTGTCGGCATGGGCATGCGGGCTACCACGGTGCGCTTCGGTGAAGACCTGTGGGCCATGCTGGAGCGGGAGTCGCGCAGGAGTGAGGTAAGCGCGGCACAGTTCGTGCGTGAGGCAACGATTCTGCGTTTGGCAGCCCTGGCCGGCAGCCGGGGCGATCCCGACGACGAGTTGACGATCGCCGACATCGCCTCGCGCGCAAGCGGCCGCTCAGCCGGAACCAGCGAGCGCGCGAAGGCCCTCGCGGAGCCAGGGCGCCTGGCGGCGCTTCACGAAGCGGCCCTGCTGGACACGCCTCCGGAGGAGTCATTTGACCGACTAACGAGACTCGCGGCCAAGGTCGTGAATGCGCCGGTCGCGCTGGTCTCGGCCGTCGACCACGACCGCCAATTCTTCAAGAGCTGCCTCGGGCTACCCGAACCATGGGCCACAGCGCGCGAAACACCGCTTTCGCACTCCTTCTGCCAGCACGTCGTGGTCGCTCGCGAGCCGGTGATTGTCGCCGACGCCCGCGAGGATGAGCGCTTGCTCGACAACCTCGCAATCCGCGACCTGGGTGTGATTGCGTACTTGGGGGTCCCTCTGATCTCCCGCGATGGCCAGGCCATCGGCACGCTGTGCGTGATCGACCACGAGCCCCGCATCTGGAAGAGCGAGGAAATCGCGCTGATTGAGGACATTGCAGCCGCCGTCGTCACAGAGATCACGCTCAGGACCCACGAGCGTCCACCCGCTCCGGCCAAGCCAGCATCTCTTAGCTAGGACGCCCTACGAGTTCATTCCTCCCGCTGGAGCGACATCTGGGGGCACGGCAGAGTGACTCAGGCGACGCCGGCTAGCAGCTTGGCATCACCGTCGCGGCGATCCTCCCGCGCGACATCTCGGGATGCGTCGTTCAGCGGTATACCCATGAAGCCTGTCGCGAGCGCTTCCACAACGCTTCCACGACCCACCTCGCCCGCCCCGACGCGGCTGCCCCGACCACCTGAACTCCGCTCTACAAGCGGGTTTCCGCCAGTGGAGCCAGCCGGGCTCGAACCGGCGACCTCCTGCTTGCAAAGCAGGCGCTCTTCCAACTGAGCTATGGCCCCGCTGGGGCCAACTGTAGGACGGCGGTCAGGTCACCATCCGAATGGTGACCGGGTAGCGGTAGGCCTCGCCCTCATTGGCCTTCATCGCGGCGATGATCGTGAGCACCAGCCAGGCGATCGCCAGCGGGATGAACAGCAGGAACAGCAGGAACCCGATCAGGATGAGAGTCAGCACGAAGGAGACGATCGCCAGGCCGACGCTGTAGATGAGCATCGAGAGGTTGAAGTTCAGCGCCTCCCGAGCTTGGTCGGCGATGAACGGATGCTCGTCGCGCTTGACCAGGTAGATGACCAGCGGGCCGATGAAGGTCAGGCCGCCGACCAGGGAGGCGAGCAGCGCCGAGAGGTGGGCGAACATGGCCCACTGACGGGCGTTCGCGTCGGGCACGTAGGTCCCGGCCGCCATCGGCGAAGAGGCCTGGGGCGCGTGGGTCTGCTGCGTCCATTGTGTCCCGTCCCACCAGCGCTGGGCGCCCGGCTGCGAGGGGTCTGCGTACCAACCGGGGGCCGGGGGCTGGCCGCCGCCGGGCATCTGATGAGCTTCCATGCGGCCCAGCATCGCATGAGTTAGGCCGGGCCGCCGGTCTATCGAGAGCGCCCGAAGCCCGTCTTGAGCATCTTCGCGGCTTGCTTGCCCGGGTCGGGCGAGTTGAGCAGGATCGCCGCGAGGGTTCTCCCGTTGCGCCTGGCCACCGCGACGAGGCAGCGGCCGGCTGGCCGGGTGTAGCCGGTCTTGAGGCCGATCGCCCCCGGGAAGCCAGACCGGATGAGCGGGTTGGTGGTGTAGAGCGAGAGCCGGCCCCCCTTGACCGGGAAGCGGAGATTGGACCGGCGCTTGCGCACGATCTTGCGTATGCGCGGCTCGCGCATGGCGAGCCGCGTGAGCACCGCGAGGTCGGCCGCGCAGGACCGGTTGCCACGCTGAAGGCCGTAGGCGGAGGTGAAGTGGGTGCAGTGCAGCCCCAGCCGCCGCGCGCGGCGGTTCATCAGCCGCACGAAGCGCCGCTCGTTGCCCGACACGTGGCCGGCGAGCGCGATCCCGGCGTCGTTGCCCGAGACGAGCAGCAGACCGTGCATCAGGCGCTCCACCGGAACCTTGCGCCCGCGCGGTAGTACCCCGACGCCTGAGCCCTGGTACTTGAGCGCGCTGGGACCGATGCGCACGGGCTCGTCGGCCTTGGTCTTCTCGACCACCAGGATCGCGGTCATGATCTTCGTAAGGCTGGCGATGGGCAGGCGCTGGAGCGCCTTGTGGCGCCACAGCACGTCGCCCGTTCCCACGTTGATGAGCAGCGCCGCCCGCGGCTGTGGGCGAAAGTGCAGGCGGAACGCGTCGACCCCGTCGAGCCTGACGGCCGGCGGGGCAGGCGGAACCGGGGTCTTGGGCGTCTGGGAGACGAGCGCCGAGCTGCCGGCCGGCCCGCCGGAGGCGACGGGCACCGAGCGGCTGTGGTCGCGCTCGAGCAGCACGTAAACGGCGGCGGCTCCTACCGCCACCGGCGCAAGCAGGAGCAGCACGAGGGCCAGCGCCTTTGTCCTGCTCCGGCGCCGCTTGCCCCCCTGGAGCGCGCTCTTGGGAACGGGCGGTGGGTTAGTCATCGGGAGGTGTCGAGGCCAGTGCGCCGATCACGCCGAAGCCCAGCACGGCCAGCAGCCCGAGCGAGACCACGACCAGGAACGTCACCCCTTCCCGCAACATCACCGACAGGGTAAGGAAGAGGAGGAGCGCGATGAGCGCCAGGCTCGCGACCAGGACCAGGGTGCGGGCCATCTAGCGAAGGTCGAGGAACTCGATCGTCCGCGAGAAGTGAAAGCCGGGCTTCGGGCCACCCGAGACCGAGTAGACACGACGCCCGAGCGATACGCCGCCGAGCCCGTGGCGGGGAGAGCGCATGTCCGGCAGGTCGTACCAGCGGCGCCGGCGCGGGTCGAGGAGCTCGACGCGCTCGATCGTCCGCCCCGTTGCGAAGTCCTCGCCGCCGAAGACCACGATCCGGCCCCGGACGACCGCGGCCGCGATGCCGCCCCGGGCGCGTCGCATGTCGGGCAGGCGCGACCAGCGGCGCAGCCGGGGGTCATAGCTCTCGGCCACCTTGAAGTTGCCCTTTGCCCCCTGTCGTCCGGCCAGCACATAGAAGCGCCCGCCGGCGGCGGCCCCGGTGGTGTGGTCGCGCGCCGGCCCGGGGAAGCTCGGCCCCCGCGCCCAGCGCCGGCGGCCGAAGCTGTAGACGTCCATGGTGCGCAGCGAGCCGCGGTCGTTGGCGCCGCCCGCGGCGTACAGCCGGCCGCCGACCACCCCCACGGCGTGAGCGGCGCGCGGCGTGGGCGAGGAGGGCAGCCGGTTCCAACGGTTGCGCCGTGGGTCATAGACCCACAGCCGGGCGGTCGCGCTCCCGAGACTGCGCCGGGCGCGGTAGCCGCCGTGCACGAACAGGCGACCACGATGGGCGACGGCCGTCGGGTGGTTGACCCCAACGGGTAGCGAGCGCAGCCGCCGCCAGCGGTTACGCCGGATGTCGTAGCGCTCGAGCGTCCCGACCGTGGTGCCCGAGCTGCGATCGAAGCCGCCCACGACGTAGATCGAGCGCCCGATGCGCGCGGAAGCGACCTCGGTGCGGGCCGACGGCGCGTCGCGCAGGGCGCTCCACGCTCCCGTGCGCGCGCCGCCCGCCGGGCCGGGCCCTCCGCCCCCGGTCGCGGCCAGGGCCACCGCGGCGCTCCCGGCCGCCGCGGCCACGCAGAGCGCCAGCACCCCGCGGCGCATCCCGCTCAGCGGGAGGCCGCGGCCTGCTCGAGGGTCTGCTCGGCCTGGTAGCTCGAGCGCACCAACGGCCCCGCGGCCACGGCGTCGAAGCCCATCCTGTAGGCCTCGCGCTCGAGGTCGGCGAACTCCTCGGGATGCCAGTAGCGCACCACCGGCAGGTGGTCGCGCGTGGGGCGCAGGTATTGGCCGACGGTGAGGATCTCGACGCCGTGCTCGCGCAGCACGCCGAAGGCGTCGATCATCTCCTCGCGGCTCTCCCCCAGACCCGTCATCAGGCCGGACTTGGTGGCCACCTCGTCGCCGCCGAGCTCCTTCGCGTTGCGCAACACCCGGCAGGAGCGCAGGAAGCTGGAGCCGCGGCGCGCGAGCGGGTAGAGCCGCGGCACGGTCTCGACGTTGTGGTTGAAGACGTCGGGCCGCTCGGCTATCACCCGCGCGAGCGGCATCTCCTGGCCTCGGAAGTCGGGGGTGAGCAGCTCCACCTTGCAGCCTGGCGCCATCCGCCGGATGGAGCGCACCACGCCGACGAAGACGCTCGCACCGAGGTCCGGGAGGTCGTCGCGGTCGACCGAGGTGATGACCGCGTGGCGGAGCCCCATGCGCTTGACAGACTGCGCCACCCGCAGCGGCTCGAGCGGGTCGTGCTGGGTGGGCTTGCCCGTCTTGACGTTGCAGAAGCCGCAGCGCCGGGTGCAGGTGTCGCCGAGGATCATGAACGTCGCGGCGCCCTTGGACCAGCACTCGCCGATGTTGGGGCAGGCGGCCTCTTGGCAGACCGTGTTCAGGCCCTCGCCGTCGACCATGCGGCGCAGCTCGCGATAGCGGTCGCCCCCCGGCGCCTGCACCTTGAACCAGGAGGGCTTGCGCTCACCGAAGGCCAGACCCTCGGGCATCTCGAGCACCCGGGCCCCGCCCGGATGTGCGCGGGAGCGTGTGCTCACGCCGGAAGGGCCTCGCGCTCGCTCGATCGTGATAGCCGGTCCAGCGAGACGAGCCGCTGACGGCGGCCCAGGGCCTCGGCCACTCGGTAGGCGATCTCCTTGCGCAGGCACGGCATTCGCCCGGGCATGCCCGTCTCCTTGAGCACCGACGTCATGCGCACGTTCGTGAGGCCGCAGGGCACGATGAACTCGAAGGGCTGGAGGTCGCAATCCACGTTCAGCGCGAAGCCGTGCGTGGTGACCCCGCGGGAGACGTGCACGCCGATCGAGCCGATCTTGGCGCCGCCGGCCCACACCCCGGTGAGGGCGTGGGGCGCCTCGGCGGTGATCCCCTCACCGGCAAGCGCGTTGACCATCGCGCGCTCCAGTGCGACCACGTACGCGGGCACGTCGCTCACGCCAACGATGGGGTAGCCGACGAGCTGGCCCGGGCAGTGATAGGTCACGCGCCCGCCGCGGTCGGCCTCAGCCACCTCGATGCCCTGCAGCTCATACCAGCTCTCGCCCATGGGCAGATCCGAGGGTTCGGTGCGCCGGCCCTTGGTGAGCAGGGGCGGATGCTCGAGAAGCAGGAGCACGTCGGGCAGCTGGCCGGCCTGGCGCTTGGCGCGAAGCCGCTCCTGGAGCGCCGTCGCCTCGTCGTAGGCGACCTTTCCGAGCTGCGCTACCCAGAGCTCCCGCACGTCTTGGATGGTAGTTGCCCGGACTACCCTCGGCGCATGGCCGGCGAACAGCGCTTCTGGGTGGCGCGAGCGCGCTGGCGCCTCCGCGGAGCGATGCTCTGGCCGGCCTTCGTGGTGCTCACGCTCGTCGACGGCTTCGTGCTCTACCGGCTGTCGCCCGTGGGCTTCGAGTTCAAGGACCCCGTCGCCCCGGTCATCTTCGCCACCTTCGGGAACCTCTTCCTGATCGCGGTGGTTTCGCCACTGCTCACCCGGCGTCTGGCCGCACGGCGCCCCGGCTCGCTGCCGCAGGTGGAGCGCGAGGTGCTCAACGACCGCGTGGGCACGGCACTGCTGGCCGTGGGGCTCGTCGGGGTCATCGCGGCGGGTCTGGGCAACCGCCCGGTCGTGGTCTCCGAGACGGAGGCCACCGAGCGCAACGCCGCCGCGGTGAGCGAGTACGTGGCCCACAGTCGCGACCCCGAGCTGATCCGCAACCGCGAGACGGCGAACACCTACCGCCTCAGCGAGGGCTACTTCCGCACCTGCATCGCGCGCGACGACCGCACGCGCCACTTCTGCCTGTTCGTCGACACCAAGAAGAGTCCGGCGGAGGTCGTCCGCGACCGCAGCGAGGTGCCCAACCACCGCCTGTTTCCCAACGGCGGCCAGGGCCGCTAGGGGGGCCGAGCGAGCGGTGCTCGGCCGACCGACGCTCGGCCTGCCCTCCTCCGCTAGCGCCTCGCGGCCTCCATGGCGGCGATGACCGTCTCGATCACCTTCACCCGCGCGAAGCGCTTGTTGTCGCCCTCGACCAGCGTCCAGGGGCCCTGTTCGTGGTCGGTGCGCTCGAGCATCTCCTCGACCGCCGCCTCGTAGGCGCCGCGCTTCTCGCGGTTGCGCCAGTCCTCCTCGGTCAGCTTCCAGGACTTCAGCGGTTCCTTCTCCCGTTTGCGGAAGCGCTTGAGCTGCTCCTCCTCGGAGACGTGCAGCCAGAACTTCACGAAGACCATGCCCTCGACGGCGTTCATGCGCTCAAAGTCGACGATCTCGCCGTAGGCGCGCTTCCACTCGTCCTCGGCGGCGAAGCCCTCCACCCGCTCGACCAGCACGCGGCCGTACCAGGTGCGGTCGAACACGGCCATCCCGCCCCATCCCGGCAGGTCGTCCCAAAAGCGCCAGAGGAAGTGGTGGCGCTTCTCGTCGGGCGTCGGGGCGCTGAACTGGGCCACGCGCACGTGCCGCAGGTCGAGCGGAGCCACAAGGCGCTTGATTGCGCCCCCCTTCCCCGAGGCGTCCCAGCCCTCGCACAGCGCGCAGACCGGCGGGCCGAGCCGCTCGTCGCCCAGCTTTCCCCCGAAGTCCAGCCGCAGCTCGGCAAGGCGCCGCTCGGCCGCCGCCAGGCGTTCCTCGTACTCGTGCTTGTCGAGCTTGAGGCCTAGGTCGAGCTGCTCGAGGCGTCCGATGGGTCAGACGCTACACAGACCGGTTCGAGCGGCCCCTCCTCGTTCGGCGGCTCGCTGTGTCAGTCGCCGCGAACGGCTCCCGCAACCAGCGGTGCGACGCCGGCCATGCCTCCGAGATTGGGGTGGACCGGGGCGGCGGCGTTCACGGGGACCATCGGCTCGACCCAGCGCACGACAGGCGGCTTGCAAGCGTCGTGGCCGATGCTGGCGGTGTACCAGTCGACAACGGCGGTCCCGTTTGCCGCCGCCTGAGCGGCGAGCATCCCGTTCAGCTCCTTCTGCTTCTCGCGCAGGTAGGGCACGTCGCCCCGGGCGACCGGCATCTGCGGGTAGCAGCCCGTCCCGGTCTCGGGGAAGATGGCGGCGTAGTTGACCACGGCGACCCGCGCCGCGGGGGAGCGGCTGTGGATCCCCTGCAAGACCGCCGCCACCTTCGGAGCCGTCGCGGCGATGCGATCGCTGATCTCGTCGCCGCCGTCGCGCGTGTAGTAGTCCTTGCACGGCGAGCCTTGTGGCGTTGTGCTTGTGCAGCGGTCGAGGATCTCCGAGAACCCGATGTCGTTTCCGCCGATGGTCACCGTCACGGCGTCCGTGTCGGCCCGCAGCGAGTCGAACTGGGGCGGGTTCGGCCTGGGCGAGACGTTCTGGGTCTGCGTCATGTCCTCCGTCTCGGCTCCCGAGCAGCTGGCGTCGGTGAGCGAGTAGCCGGTCTGTCGCGCGGCCAGGTTCGCGTAGTTGTTGTTCGACTTCAGGCAGCCCAGGGGCGGTACCTGGGCGGGGATCAGCGGCCCGGCCGCATAGGAGTCCCCGAGGCCGACGTACTCATCGGCCAGCGCAGCCGCCGGCGCCGAGAAGACGAGGATGAGCGTGAGCGCGGTGGCGACCACCAGCGCGCGCCTCTGACGCAGCGAGCTCACTTCAGCAACCCTCCCTGAGACGGTGAGCCAAGGTACCCCGCGGCTGGCGCGACCAAACGCCGGGGATAGGGTCTACCGCGGCATGCCTGAGCGGCAAACTGTCGGGCTGGTGATCGCGGGCGCGGGGGCGCGCGGCGCGTACGAGGCGGGCGCGCTCGCGGCGCTGCTGCCGAGGCTCGAGGAGCGCGAGATGCGCCCGAGCGTGCTGGTCGGCACCAGCGCCGGCGCCATCAACGCTGCCTTCCTCGCCGCCAAGCTCCACCTCGGAGCCGAGCAGGCCACCCGGGCCCTGCTGGACTTCTGGGGCTCGCTGGACAAGGCCGCGCTCATGGGTCCGCTGGCGCTCACCGCCGTGCCCGCCCTCCTGGGCTACGCGGGGAGGATCGCCTACCTCGAGACGGGCTCGGGCAGCATCGCGACCTTCGGCCGCTTCCCGGAGGTGCTCGACGCCGCGGTCGGAGACTGGCGCCAGATCTCCGCGAACATCGACGCAGGCGAGCTGCGGGCGGTGGGGGTCGTGGCCACCGCCGCCACCAGCGGGGGGAGCGTCGTGTTCCTGGCGGCCGACGGCGACGTGGCGCTGCCGCCGAATGACGACAAGAAGGGCATTCGCTACGTGCGGGCCCAGGTGGAGGGCGATCACGTGATCGCCTCCAGCTCGATCCCCATCTTCTTTCCTCCCACCCGTATCCGCCGGCCGACCGAGGCCGAGGGGTGGTACTGGGACGGCGGGACCCGCCTCAATACCCCCATCCGGCCCGCCCTGTCCATCGGCGTCGACGCGCTGGTGATCGTCGGGACCGACCCGCCGCGCCATCCTGCGGCCCGCGAAGGCGACGACGCCCGCAAGCCGGACTTCGACGACGCGGCCCTGCACGTCCTTCAGGCGACCCTCAACGACTCGGTGATCGAGGACCTGCACTCGCTGGTGCGGGTGAACGAGATTCTGATCGCCACCGGGCAGGAGCGCCTCGGCCGCCGGCGGCGTTACGACTACATCTTCGCCGGCCCCGACCGCCACGGGGTCCTCGGAAGGACCGCGGCCCAGACGCTGCGCGAGCAGTACGGCGGCCCTTTGCGCGCCCTGTCGGACTTCGCGATCCTCGACCGCCTGCTCGGCCGCCAGGGCAGCCAGCAGGCGGAGCTGCAGAGCTACCTGCTGTTCGACTCGGACTTCATCGAGCGGCTCATCGGCCTCGGCCGGGCGGCCGGAGAGGAGGCCTGGGAGCGCGGCTGGCTGAGCGACCGGCTCCCCTGAGCGCCCTCAGGCCAGCGAGGCCATCACCTGCTTCGCCGTCGATGAAGTCCCGGAGCTTGTCAGCGTGCTTGCCATGCACTCTCCTCCTGGAGTACTTCGTCGAGGGGGGTGTAGTCGGTGCGGGTGCCCTCGGCGACGGCCGGGTGGGTGACGCGCCCGGCGGCCACGTTTACCCCCGGTCCCAGGCCGGCGTCCTGCGCGATGGCACCGCGGACTCCGTGGTCGGCCAGGGCGAGCACGTAGGGCAGGGTGGCGTTGGTCAGGGCGAAGGTGGCGGTGACGGGCACGGCGCCGGGCATGTTGGTCACGCAGTAGTGGGTCACGCCGTCCACCACGAAGGTGGGGTCTGAGTGCGTGGTGGGATGCGAGGTCTCGAAGCAGCCGCCTTGGTCGATGGCCACGTCCACCAGTACCGCGCGCTCGCGCATCAGCTTGAGCTGGTCGCGCTTGATCACGTAGGGCGCCCGGGCGCCTTGCACCAGGACCGCGCCGATGACGAGGTCCACACGCGGCAGCATCTCCTCGATGGAGAGGGTCGAGGAGTGGACCGTGGAGGCGCGCCCGGCGAAGAGGACGTCGAGCTCGCGGAGGCGGTCGAGGTCGCGGTCGAAGACGAACACGTCGGCCTCCATCCCGATCGCGATCGCGGCGGCGTTGAAGCCCACCACGCCCCCACCGATGACCATCACGTTCGAGGCCGGCACGCCGGGCACGCCGCCCAGAAGTACTCCGCGGCCCCCCAGGGGGCGCTCAAGGAAGAAGGCACCGGCCTGGGTGGCGATCTTGCCCGCCACCTCGCTCATGGGGGCGAGCAGCGGCAGGCGGCCCTCGGCGTCGGTCACCGTCTCGTAGGCCAAGCAGGTGGCGCCGGACTCGACCAGCCCGCGCGTCAGCTCTGGGTCTGGGGCCAGGTGCAGGTAGGTGAACAGCGTGTGGTCGGGCCGCAGCAGCGCCACTTCGGCCGGGTGCGGCTCCTTGACCCCCAGCAGCAGTTCGGCCTGCTCGAACACCTCGACGGCGTCGGCGAGCATCCGCGCCCCTTGGGCCTCGTACTCCGTGTCGGGAATCGTGCTGCCCAGGCCGGCGCCCGCCTGGATGAGCACTTCGTGGCCGCGCTCGGTCAGCTCCCGCACTCCCGCGGGCGTGATAGCCACGCGGTACTCGTCCTCCATGATCTCGGCGGGGACGCCGACCCTCATCGCAGCGCTCCGGCCTCAACCCTCACGAGGCCATCAGCTCCGCGCAGGCCAGCTCGCGCGCCGCCCGTGTGCACCCAGCGCGCCGGGGCTTCCGCGCCGGCCTCCCCGGCGGCGAGCTCGAGGTCCATCTCGGCGACCAGGGCGCGGACGGTCAGCACGGGTTCAGTGCTTGACGATCTTGTCCCAGGCCTCGGTGAGCACCGTGCGCAGCACCGAGTCGATCTCTTCGAACTGCTCGCTGTCGGCGATCAGCGGCGGGGCGAGCTGGATCACCGGGTCGCCGCGGTCGTCAGCGCGGCAGATGAGGCCGTGGCGGTAGAGCCCTCCCGACAGGAAGCCGCGCAGCAGCGACTCGGACTCCTCCGCGCTGAAGCTCTCCTTGGTCTCCTGGTCCTTGACCAGCTCCACCGCCTGGAAGAAGCCCGCGCCACGCACGTCTCCGACGATGGGCAGGTCGCGCAGGCCCTCTAGCATCTCGCGGAACTCGCCCTCCTTGGCCTGCACGTGCTCGTTGAGCCCCTCGCGCTCGAAGATGTCGAGGTTCGCCATGGCCACCGCCGCAGCAACCGGGTGGCCGCCGAAGGTCAGGCCGTGGGTGAACATCTTGCCCTTCTCCATGAAGGGTTCGGCGACGCGGTCGGAGGCGATCACAGCTCCCATGGGCGCGTACGCCGACGTCAGTCCTTTCGCGGTCGTGATCAGGTCGGGCCGGAAGTCGTAGCGCTGGCAGCCGAACCAGGTGCCGAGGCGGCCCCACGAGCAGATCACCTCGTCGGAGATGAGCAGGACGCCGTGCCTGTCGCAGATCTCGCGCACCCGCTGGAAGTAGCCGTCCTGCGGCGGCAAGCAGCCGCCGGCGTTCTGCACCGGCTCGAGAATCACCGCGGCCACGGTCTCGGGCCCCTCGAACTCGATCAGGTGCTCAATCTGGTCGGCCGCCCATAGGGGGTCGCGGTCGGCTGGCCAGCGGAAGGAGTTCGTGTTCGGGGCGTGCGAGGCGCCGGGCGTCAGCGGCTCGAAGGGCTGGCGCAGCGGCGTGATGCCGGTCGCGGCCAGGGCGCCGAGGGTAGTGCCGTGGTAGGCGATCTCGCGGGCGATCAGCTTGGTGCGCTGGGCCTCGCCCGTGAGCTTGAAGTAGCCACGGGCCATCTTCCAGGCCGACTCGACGGCCTCCGAGCCGCCGCTCGTGAAGAAGACGCGGTTGAGGTCGCCGGGCGCCAGGGCGGCGAGGCGGGCGGCAAGCTCGACCGCCCGGGGGTGGGCGTAGGTCCAGTTGCTGTAGAAGCCGAGCTCGGCTGTCTGACGGGCGGCCGCCTCGCCGAGCTCGGCGCGGCCGTGCCCGGCGTTGACGCAGAAGAGCGCGCTCAGCCCGTCGAGGTAGCGATTGCCTTTCCCGTCGTAGACGTAGCAGCCCTCGCCGCGCTCGAGGATCGGCACCTCGCCCTCCCTGTAGGCGCCCATCGGCGTGAAGTGCATCCAGAGGTGGCGCTTGGCCTGCCGCTGGAGAGCGCTCGAACCGGGCGTGGCCTCGGGGGCGGTCTGTGGTGTGGTGGCGGCCATCTCTCCTCGGTGGACGGACCGCACAAACGGTATCGCCGGTTGGACAACACCCAACGCCGTACCGGGTAACGGGTCGGAGTGTTGTACACATCGTCGCTGAGGTGCCTGAGGGAGATCCCAGCGTCCGCCTCCAAGGCGTGAGCAAGCGTTTCGGCGACTTCACGGCCGTGCGAGCGCTGGACGTCACCGTGGACCGCGGCGAGTTCTTCACGCTGCTCGGCCCGAGCGGCTGCGGGAAGACCACGACGCTGCGCATGGTCGCCGGCTTCGAGGAGCCCAGCGAGGGCCGCGTGCTGCTCGAGGGCGAGGACGTCACCGGGCTGCCTCCCTTCAAGCGCCCGACCAACACCGTCTTCCAGAGCTATGCACTCTTCCCGCACCTCAGCGTGAAGGACAACGTCGCTTTCGGCCTGCGCCGCAAGGGCGTGCCGCGCGGCGACATCTCTGCGCGGGTCGACGCCGAGCTCGATCGCGTCGGCCTGGCCGGCCAGGCCGACCGCAAGCCGCGCCAGCTCTCGGGTGGCCAGCAGCAGCGCGTGGCGCTCGCCCGCGCCCTGGTCAACCGCCCGGCTGTGCTCCTGCTCGACGAGCCGCTCGGCGCATTGGACCTCAAGCTGCGCAAGCAGCTCCAGGTCGAGCTGAAGAGCATCCAGCGCGAAGTGGGGCTCACGTTCATATACGTGACTCACGATCAGGAAGAGGCGCTCACGATGTCCGACCGCATCGCGGTCATGAACGATGGTGTGGTCGAGCAGGTGGACGAGCCCGAGGCGGTCTACGAGCACCCCAGCACCGAGTTCGTCGCCGGCTTCATCGGGGTCTCCAACCTGATGCCGGCCACCAAGGTGTCCGCCGGTGAGCTGCGGCTGGACGCCGGCGTGACGGTGAAGACCGGCGCCGACGGGGTCGAGCCCGGCGAGCGCTGCCACGCGGTTGTCCGTCCCGAGAAGCTGGAGGTGGCCGCGGCCGAAGGGAACGGCGGTCGCCCCGCCGTGGACGGCACGGTCGAGAGCTCCCTCTACCTCGGCACGGCCACCCAGCTCGTGGTGCGCCTGACCGACGGCACGGCGATGACCGTGCTGGTCCCCAACGCCGACGAGGCCGAGCGCCAGCGCCTGCCGGGCGGCGGTGCCTCGGTGCGCCTGGCGTGGGACACGGCCCACATGCACGTCGTCAAAGCCCCCAGAGCAGGGGACAGCGAAGCGTGAGCGACTTCGACGAGAGCTTCGGTCAGCTGGTCGGAGAGCACCTCACGCGGAGGCGCCTGCTGCAGCGGGGCGGCTACGGCGCCCTCACGCTGAGCTCGCTTGCCTACCTGGCGGCCTGCGGCGGCGGGGTGGACAAGAAGAACCAGGGCGAGGAGGTCAAGGCCATCCCCAAAGGTCGGATCTCCAGGACGCTGGCCTGGTCCAACTGGCCGCTCTACATCGACGTCGACGAGGAGACAAAGGAGCGCCCGACGCTCGAGGAGTTCAAGAAGAGGTACGGGACCACGATCAAGTACACCGAGGAGATCAACGACAACAACGAGTTCTTCGGCAAGGTCCGCCCGCAGTACGACCGCGGGAGCTCCGGGGGCCGCGACCTGCACGTGGTCACCGATTGGATGTGCAACCGGATGAAGCAGCTCGGCCTCGTGCAGAAGCTCGACAAGTCCGAGATGCCGAACGTGACGAAGAACATCGAGCCGTCGGTCGCTTCACCGGACTTCGATCCCAAGCGCGAGTTCTCGGTGCCCTGGCAGTCGGGCCAGGTGGTCGTGCTCTACCGGCGCGACCTGGTCAAGGGCGACCTCAAGAACTACCAGGACCTCCTGGACCCGAAGTTCAAGGGCAAGGTCACGATGCTCTCCGAGATGCGCGACACCGTGGGCGCGATGCTGCTGGCCGAGGGCAAGAACCCCGAGAGGGCGACCAAGCAGCAGTGCCTGACGACCATCGACCGCATCGAACAGCTCTCGAAGGACGGCCAGATTCGACGCTTCACCGGCAACGAGTACACGAAGGACCTGCTCAAGGGCGACACCGTGGCCTGCCTCGGCTGGTCGGGCGACACGATCCAGCTCCAGAGCGACAACGAGAACGTCCGCTACGCGCAGCCGGAGACGGGGTTCATGGTGTTCACCGACTCCATGCAGGTGCCGGTGGGTGCCAAGCACGCATTCACCTCGCAGAGGGTCATGGACTTCTACTACGACCCCGAGGTGCAGGCGAAGGTCACCGCCTACGTCAACTACGTGCCGCCGGTCAAGGGAGTGGCCGAAGTGATCAGGCGCGACGACCCGGAGACCGCGGAGAACCGGCTGATCTTCCCGGACCTGTCCACCAAGCACAGCCTCAAGACCTTCCCGCGCGCGCAGGAACGCGAGATCGAGTCGGCTTTCCAGCGCGCGATCGGCGCGTAGCGCAGTGCGACGGCTCCGGGACCGGCGTGGGCTGCTGCCCTACGCCCTGCTGGCCCCGGGGCTGCTGTGGCTGATCATCTTCTTCCTCATCCCGCTGGGCTACATGCTGGACGTGGCGCTGCAGGTGGGGGACCTCGAGACCGGCTTCGAGCGGACCTTCAACCTCTGGGTCTTCCCCGACTCGATCTCGCAGTACAGCGACCAGCTGCTGCGTTCGTTCCTGTACGCCGGGATCGCCACGGTGATCGCGCTGGTGGTGGGGTTCCCGCTGGCCTACTTCATCGCCTTCCGCGGGGGCAGGTGGCGCAACGCGCTGCTCCTGCTGGTGATTCTGCCCTTCTTCATCACCTACCTGGTGCGCACGCTGTCGTGGCAGACGATCCTGGCCGACGACGGCCTGATCGTCGACTCGCTGAAGACCGTGGGGATCCTGGGCGACGACGGGCGATTACTCGCGACCACCTCCGCCGTGGTCGCCGGCATCACCTACAACTTCCTGCCCTTCATGGTTCTGCCGATCTACGCCAGCCTGGAGCAGATCGACAGGCGGGTGCTGGAGGCCGGGAGCGACCTCTATGGGCGTCGCCGCGACGTGGTCGCGCGCGTGGTCGTGCCGATGTCGATGCCCGGCCTCGTGGCTGGCGTGCTGCTCACCTTCATCCCCGCCGCCGGCGACTTCATCAACGCCGAGCTGCTCGGCACGCCCCGGCAGTTCATGATCGGCAACGTCATCCAGAGCCGCTTCCTCGAGGTGAGCGACTACCCGACGGCCGCGGCCCTGTCCTTCATCCTCATGGCGGTCATCCTCGTGATGGTGGCCGCCTACGCGCGGATGGTGGGCACCGAGGCGCTCACCGGGGTCGAGCGGCAGGCGCGCCACTGATGGTCGCCACCGGGCGCCGCCTCCTGCACCACTCGCTGAGCGCCTACGCGGTGCTCGCACTGGGCTACCTGCTGGCGCCGATCGCAATCATCCTGCTGTTCTCGTTCAACGACCCGGCCGGGCGCTTCAACTTCGAGTGGAAGAGCTTCACGCTCGACAACTGGGCCAACGCGTTCGAGGTCAGCGACCTCACCGACGCCTTCGTGACCAGCCTCGAGGTCGCGGTGGTCGCCACGGTGATCTCGACCATCCTGGGGACCCTCATGGCGCTCGCCCTCGTGCGCTACGAGTTCCGCGGCCGCCCGCCGGTCAACTTCTTCATCTTCCTGCCGCTGGCCACGCCGGAGGTGGTGCTCGGCGCGGCGCTGCTGTCGGTGTTTCTGTCCTTCAGCGCGGCGACGGGCTTCGTGACCATCGTGATCGCTCACGTGATGTTCTGCGTCTCGTTCGTGGTGGTGACCGTCCGCTCGCGGCTGATCGGATTCGACCGCTCGCTGGAGGAGGCCGCGCAGGATCTGGGCGCCACCGGGCCCCAGACCTTCCTGCGCGTGACTCTGCCGCTGATCATGCCCGGCGTGCTGGCCGGCGGTCTGCTGGCCTTCGCGCTCTCGATCGACGACTACGTGATCACGAGCTTCAACAGCGGCTCCACTGTCACCTACCCGCTGTGGATCTTCGGCGCCTCCCAGCGTGGCGTTCCGCCCCAGGTGAACGTCCTCGCTGCCATGATCTTCCTGTTCACCGTGGCGATCATGGTGTTCACCGTGTGGCAGCAGCGGCGCGCCGAGAAGCTCGCGGGCGCCCTCGCCGAATAGGCTCGCCGCTGTGGCTCTCTACGACACGATCGCCGAGCTGCCCCTGGAGATCGAGAGCTACGAGCTGGAGGGGCTCGAGCTGGCCCTCGGCCCCGAGTTCACCCGGCTCACCACCCTGGTCAAGCTGCAGGGCTCAGGCGGGGAAGGCATCGGCGAGGACGTGACCTACGCCGGCCTGGACCACATCGCCTTCCGCGACGAGAAGGCAGACATGCCGCTCGAGGGCTCGTGGACCGTCGACTCCTTCTCGGAGCACCTGGACGAACTCGAGCTGTTTCCCAGCGAGCCCAGCAATCCCGCCTTCCACGACTACCGCCGCTGGGCGTTCGAGTCGGCGGCGCTGGACCTCGCCCTGCGCCAGGCCGGGAGGTCGCTGGCAGCCGTGGTCGGACGCGAGCCGCGGCCGGTCACCTTCGTGGTCTCGATGCGGCTCGACCCGCCAGGCGATCCCGGCAAGGCGCTGCGCCTGCTCGACAAGTACCCGACCACTCGTCTCAAGCTCGACCCCACCAACGAGTGGACCCAGGAGCTGATCGACGAGCTCGCGGCCACCGGGCGGGTCGACTCCGCCGATCTCAAGGGCTTCTACCGCGGCACCCCTGTCGACGTGGAGACCGACCCCGAGCTGTATCGCATGGTGGCCGAGGGCTTTCCCGACGCCTGGCTCGAGGACCCTGACCTGACCGAGGAGACCGAGCCGGTGCTGAAGCCGCACCGGGACCGGATCACGTGGGACGCGCCGATCCACTCGGTGGAGGACATCGAGGCGCGCCCGTTCAGGCCAAGGATGGTGAACATCAAGCCCTCGCGCTTCGGCCCGCTCTCGCGGTTGTTCGCCGCCTACGACTTCTGCGAAGCGGAGGGCATCGGCGCCTACGGCGGCGGCCAGACGGAGCTGGGGGTGGGCCGCGGGCACATCCAGTACCTGGCCTCGCTGTTCCACCCCGACACCCCCAATGACGTGGCGCCGGGCGGTTACAACCACCCCGACACGCCTGACGGCTTGCCTACCACGCCCCTTCAGCCCGCCGCCGAGCCGCTCGGCTTTCGCTGGCGCACCTGAGTGCAGCTCTACCGCGCCGAGTACTCCACCAACGTGGAGCGAGCCGCCCTCGCTCTCGCGCACAAGGGCCTCAGCGCCGAGCCGGTGTGGATCGACTACGCCGACCGCACGGCGGTGGAGGAGGTCAGCGGCCAGCCGCTGGTGCCCGTGCTCGTGGACGACGACGGCACCGTGGTGGCGGACTCCGTGGCGATCATGCGCCACCTCGACGAGCGTCACCCGCAGGACCCGCTGTTCGGGCCGCCCGAGGTGGACCTGTTCGTGGAGTGGTTCGACGAGGTCTGGAAGGTGCCGCCCAACGCGATCGAGGCCAGCTCCGATGGCGACCTGGTCTCCCGCCTGTCTGAGCGCATGGCCGGTTGGCTCGATCTCTTCGAGCGCCTGCTCGCCGAGCGCGATTTTCTGGTGGCCCGCGAGCTCACCGCCGCGGACTTGGTCGCCTACCCGTTCCTCAAGTACGCCGCCGGCCGCGAGCCGGCCGACGACGAGCTGTTTCACCGCATCCTCGACGAGAACCAGACCGTCGAGGGCCGGCCGCGGCTGGCGGACTGGATCGCCCGCATGGGATCGTTGCCGCAGTGCTGAACCTCGGTCTGAACACCGGCTACTGGGGGGCGGCCCCGCCCGCTGGCGTCGAGGAGGCGATAGCCGAAGCCGAGAAGCTCGGCTTCGACTCGATCTGGACGGCCGAGGCCTACGGCTCCGACGTCCTCACGCCGCTGGCCTGGTGGGGGTCGGTCACCACCAGGGTCAAGCTCGGCACCGCGATCACTCAGATGTCGGCGCGGACGCCCGCGGCGACCGCGATGGCGGCGATGACTATGGACCACCTCTCCGGGGGGCGGTTCGTGCTCGGGCTCGGCGTGTCGGGGCCCCAGGTGGTGGAGGGCTGGTACGGCCAGCCGTTCGCCAAGCCCCTCGCGCGCACGCGTGAGTACATCGGGATCGTGCGCGACATCTGCGCCCGGGGCGGACCGGTCATCGCCGAGGGCCCGCACTACCCGCTGCCCTATCCCGACGGCACCGGGCTCGGCAAGCCGCTCAAGTCGACGCTCCACCCGGTCCGCGAGCGCATCCCGATCTTCCTCGGCGCCGAGGGGCCGAAGAACGTGGCCCTGGCCGGCGAGCTCTGCGACGGCTGGCTGGCCCTGTTCTTCGCTCCTCGCCACCAGGGCTTCTACCGCGACGCCTTGGCCGAGGGCTTCGCCCGCGAGGGCGCCGTCCACGACTTCGGCTCGTTCGAGGTGGCGGCCACCGTGCCGCTGATCGTGCACGACGACGTCGAGGCTGCCGCGGACATGCTGCGGCCGATGTACGCCCTCTACTTCGGGGGCATGGGAGCGCGCAAGGCGAACTTCCACAACGACGTGCCGCGTCGCATGGGCTACGAGCACGAGGCCACGAAGATCCAGGACCTCTACCTCGAGGGCAAGAAGGAGGAGGCGGCGGCCGCGGTGCCCACCCGGCTGGTGGAGGAGCTGGCGCTGATCGGACCCGAGGACAAGATCCGAGGCGAGCTCGAGGAGTGGCGGGAGTCGATCGCCACGACGCTGCTGGTGAGCGGCGGCGTGAACGAGGTGCGCCGAGCGGCGGAGCTAGTTCTGGGCTGAGGTGACCAGCGCGACGACCTCGTCGAGGTCGTCGGTGACGTGCAGCAGGTCGATGTCGCCTGGGCTGATCTTGCCGCTGCCGAGCAGCTGATCCCGGATCCAGGCCAATAGGCCGCTCCAGAACTCGGTGCCCACGAGCACGACCGGGAAGTCGAAGACCTTGTCGGTCTGCTCCAGCGTCAGGGCCTCGAAGGCCTCGTCGAGGGTGCCGAAGCCGCCCGGAAAGATCACGAAGCCACTCGCGTAGCGGACGAACATGACCTTGCGCGTGAAGAAGTAGTGGAACTCCAGCGAGATGTCGAGGTAGGGGTTCGCGTTCTGCTCGAAGGGAAGCTCGATGTTGAGCCCCACCGAGTGGGTGCCGGCCTCGCGTGCGCCGCGGTTGGCGGCCTCCATGTCGCCGGGCCCGCCGCCGGTGATGATCGAGTAGCCGCGTTGTCCCAGCCGGCGGGCCACCTCGCGCGAGGCCTCGTATTCCGGGTGCCCCTCGGGTGTGCGGGCCGAGCCGAAGACCGAGATCGCCGGGGCGATGTCCTCCAGGGCCCCGAAGCCCATCTCCAGCTCGTGGCGGACCCTCGACAGGCGCTCCTGCTCGGACTGCGTCTGGACGACGCCCGACTCCTGCGAGCGCAGGATCTCCTCGTCGAAGGTGGCCGGGTGGCGGTCGGTCACTCGGGCCGCTCCGCGGCCGCCCTCAGGCCTTCGATGGACTGCTGCAGCCAGCGGCGGAAGTACAGCCGGCCGGCGGCGGCGTCGAACAGCCGGTTGCCGATCCCCTGCGGGTCCATTCCCATCTCCACGTCGAGGAAGGTGCTCGCCTGCGCCTCGGTGAGCCGCCAGTCGGCGTACATGCCCGTCTCCACGCAGCGCATCCTGATCGCTCCGAGCTCGTCGCGCTCGTCGACGATGAAGGTGGTCTCCTGGCGCCCCAGCGGCACCTTGGTGACCTGCGCATAGCTGTCACCCCGCTCGAAGCGCTGGCCGCGGACCTCGACCACCCGCGGCCACCACTCGGGGTGCCGCTGGGGGTCACCCAAGAGCGCCCACACGTCCTCTGGTGGCCGCTCGATTATCGCCTCCTGGCGGCACGAGGACACGGCGGACCTAGAGGGCGAGCGAGAGGGGCTGTTCGAGCAGCTCGCGCACGCGCGCGAGGAACTGCGCGCCGTCGGCCCCGTAGAGAATGCGGTGATCGCAAACCAGCGTGAGCGTCAGCTGGTCGCGCACGACGACGCGCTCCCGCTCGTCCACCGCGGGCTTCTTCTCCAGCGAGCCGACGGTCAGCAGCGCCGCCTGCGGCGGGTTGATGATCGCGGTGAAGCGCTCGATCCCGTACATGCCGAGATTCGAGATGGTGAACGTGCCGCCGCTCACCTCGGGCGGCGTGACGTTGCCCTCGCGGACCTTCTCGATCAGTCCCCGGGCGGCGTTGGCGATGTCGCCCAGCGAGCGCGTGTCGGCGCCGAAGATGGTCGGCACCACGAGTGTGCCCTCGGCCGCCACGGCGATCCCCACGTTGACCTTCTCGTACAGTTCGAAGCGGCCGTCGCGATAAGCGCCGTTGACCTTCGGGTACGCGCGCAGGGCGGTCGCGGCCGCCTTGACGATCATGTCGTTGAACGACGGCGCCGGGTCCGGCTCGGCGACCTCCTTCAGGCGCTGGCGCAGCTTCACCGCCTCGGTCATGTCCACGTCGAGCGTGAGCGCGAAGTCCGGCGCGGTGGCCTTCGACTCGGCCATGCGGCGGGTAACGGTCTGCTGCAGACGCGTGAGCTCCTGCACCTCCGCCTCGCCCTTGGCGCCCGAGCTCTCCTTCTTGGCCGCCGGCGCCTCCTCTTCCTTCTCTTCGGTCTTCGCGCCGCCGCCATCCTCCGCCGCAGACTCCACGTCGGCCTTCACGATTCGCCCGCCGGGGCCCGAGCCCTCGAGGCGGGCCAGCTCCACGCCCAGCTCTCCGGCCATGCGCCGGGCGACCGGCGAGGCCTTGATGCGCTCGCCGCCGTTGCCGGAGCCGCTGGGCGCCTTCGCGGGCTCGCGTTCCTGCTCGGGGCCGTCCTCCTCGCCTTGGGGCTGGTCGGCTTCATCTTCGGCGCCCTCGTCAGGCTCCTCGTCCGGCTGCTCGCCCTCGGGACCTTCGCCTGCGCCGGCCTCGCTCGCCGCCCCATCGCCCTCGGGACCTTCGCCTGCGCCTGCCTCGCTTGCTGCTGCTCCGCCCTGCTCCTCCCCGCCCCCCTCGTCCTGCTCGCCGCCCCCGCCGGAGGGCGCCTCGCCCTGTTCGCCGACCTCGGCGATGGGCTCGCCCACCGGCAGCGTGTCGCCCTCGTTGGCGATCACCTTGATGAGGACGCCGTCGCTGTCGGCCTCGTAGGTCATGTTGGCCTTGTCGGTCTCGATCTCCACCAGCGGCTCGCCGCGCTTGACCTCGCCGCCCTCCTCGACGAGCCACTTGAGGACCGTCCCCTCCTCCATCGAGTCCGACAGACGCGGCATGCCGACGGTCTCGGCCACTAGACGTCCCGGAAGGTGGCCAGGGCGGCCTGCACCACGTGCTCGGCGTGCGGGAAGGCGGCCTGCTCGAGCGGCTTGGAGTAGGGCATGGGTATGTCCGCGCCGGTGACCCGTCCCACGGGCGCGTCGAGGTGATCGAACGCCTGCTCCTGGATCAGTGCCGCGAAATTCGCGCCCACCCCCCCGTGGGGCCAGCCCTCCTCGACGATGATCGCCCGGTTGGTCTTGCGCACCGACTCGAGGATGGTGTCCAGGTCCAGCGGTCGCAGGGTGCGAGGGTCGATCACCTCGGCCTCTACCTCGTGCTCGTCGGCCAGGGCCTCGGCGGCCTGCAGCGCGGTGGTGGCCATGCGCGAGACGCCCACGATCGTCACATCATCGCCCTCGCGCCGGACCGCCGCCTCGCCGAAGCGCTGTGGCTCCCCGTTCTCGGGCACGTCGCCCTTCTTGCCGTAGAGGGCCTCGTGCTCGATGAAGACGACGGGGTTGTCGTCGCGGATGGCCGCCTTCAGCAGACCCTTCGCGTCGGCCGGTGTCGAGGGCACGGCCACCAGCAGCCCGGGAACGTGCAGGTACCAGGCCTCCAGCGAGTGCGAGTGGGTCGGCCCGAGCTGGTGCCCGCCGCCCTGCGGCATGCGGATCACCATCGGCACCTTCACCTGGGCGTTGAACATGTAACGGATCGACGCCGCCGAGTTGACGATCTGGTCCATGGCCAGCAGCGAGAAGTTGATGGTCATGATCTCGACCACCGGCCGCAGGCCGGCCATCGCCGACCCCACGCCCACGCCCACGATCGTGTTCTCGGAGATCGGCGTGTCGCGGACGCGCTTCTCCCCGAACTCCTCCAGCAGTCCCGCGGTGACCTTGAAGGCGCCCTGGAAGACGCCGATGTCCTCGCCCATCACTAAGACCGAGTCGTCGGCCTCCATCTCCTCGCGCAGCGCTTGGTTGAGCGCCTCGCGGTAGCGGACCTCCGGCACTAGTCGCCGCCGCCCTTTTCGTCGCGGGTCTCCTCGGCGGGCTCGCCCTCCCCGCGGTCTTGGTGGTCGGCCCGACGAGAGCGCCGCTCCGAGGTCACGTCTTCGCCGGCGTAGGCGGCGCCGGCCTCGGCCAGCTGGTGGGCCACCTGCCCGGCCTCGCGCTCCTCCTCGCCGCGGTGGGTCTCGGGCGAGCGCTCGTCCACCAGCCACCAGGCCTCCTGGGCGTCGCCCTCCATGACGTACACGTCGTCGTAGAGCGAGGCGAGGTCCGGGTGTGGCGAGTTGTCGGCGAACTCGACGGCCTCGTCGATCGCCTTCTGCGCCTCCGTGTCGAGCTCGTCGATGGCGCCCTCGGGGAGCAGCCCGTCCTCGGTCACGCGCTCGCGGAAGGTGTTGATCGGGTCGCGCGTGCGCCACTCCTCCACCTCCTCCTTCGAGCGGTACTCCTCGGGGTCGGCCATCGAGTGGCCTCGGTAGCGGTAGGTGACCGCCTCCACCAGCTGTGGCTTGCGCTCCTCGCGGGCGCACTTCAGCGCCTCGCTCACCACCGCGTGGGTGTCGAGCACGTCCATGCCGTCGCACTGTGAGCCCGGCACGCCGAAGCCCTCCGATTTCTGGGACAGGTCGGTCACCGCCGAGTGGCGCTCCAGCGCCGTGCCCATCCCGAACTGGTTGTTGATGACCAGGAAGACCACGGGCAGCTTCCAGAGCGCCGCCAGGTTCATGGTCTCCGAGAACGTGCCCTGGTTGGTGGCGCCGTCGCCCATCATCGAGAGCACGACGTCCTCGGTCTCTCGGTAGTCGGCGGCCAGCGCGACGCCGGCCGAGAGCGGCAGCGAGCCGCCCACGATCCCGTAGCCGCCCATGAAGCGCCGCTCGACGTCGAACAGGTGCATGGAGCCGCCGCGACCGCCCGAGCAGCCGTCGACGCGGCCGAACAGCTCGGCCATAACCTCCTTGACCGGCATCCCGCGCGCGATGGCCTGGCCGTGCTCGCGGTAGGTGGACATGAGGTAGTCGTCGTCCCTGAGCGCCTGGGTGGCGCCGACGATGGTCGCCTCCTCGCCGATGCACAGGTGCAGGAAGCCGCCGATCTTGGCCTTGGCGTACATCTCGCCGGCGCGCTCCTCGAAGCGCCGGATGAGCAGCATCTTCTGGAGAATCAGACGGCAGGTGTCCTCGCTCGGAAGGTCGTGCTGGGGCCGCTCGACACCGGCCTCGTCGGGCGTCCGAGCGTCGGTGGCCTCCTCCGTAGCCATCTGGCTCGGAGGCTACCCGCTGGGCGTGGCGGGCCTACTTCACGTCGAGCAGGTCGATCACGAAGACGAGGGTCTCGTTGGGCCCGATGGTGGGCGGCGAGCCCTGCTCGCCGTAGGCCTGGTCGGGCGGGATGGTGAGCCGCCGCCGGCCCCCGACCTTCATGCCCTCGAGGCCCTCGTCCCAGCCCGGGATGACCATGCCCGCGCCGAGCTTGAACGGGAAGGGCTGCTTGCGCTCCCACGAGGCGTCGAACTCCTTGCCGCTCTCGAAAAGGACACCCACGTAGTTGACGGTGAGCTGCTTGCCGGCCGTGGCGGTCGCGCCCTTGCCCTTGATGATGTCCTCTGTCTCGAGCTTCTTTGGCGGCGGACCGCTGGGGTTGCCGACCTTGGGCTTGGTCTGGAGCTCCTTGGGCGTCTCGGGCGTGGCCGCCGGCTGCTGCGGCTCGTTGGGCGAGGGCTGATTCTTGGCCTTGGGGGGCTCGTCCTCGCCGCCGCACCCGGCGGCCAGCAGGGCGAGGGCGACCAGGGGCAGGCAGAGGGCGCGGAGGAGGGGTTGCATGGCGGGGCAGACTACGAGGCCGCGCGCGCGGCGTGCTCCAGCTGGTCGTCCCCCCAGAAGAGCTGGTCCTCGACGGCGACCGTCGGCACGCCCTCGATGCCGCGCTCGATCGCCTCGTTGGTGTTCTCGGTCAGCTTCCGCTTGACGCTCTCGCGCTCGAGCGCGGCCTTGATGGCGTTGGGGTGAAGCTCACAGGCCGCTCCGGCGAGGAGCACGTTGTCGATCTCGTTCATCGGCCGCCCAGCCAGGAAGGTCTGCCTGAACGCGGCCAGCGAGAAGGAGACCGACTTGCCCATGTCAGCGGCGAACGTGGCGGCCCTCAGGCCGGCCAAGGGGACCGTGTCCGCGGGCCAGCCCTCGGGCCACCGCACCTGGGGCAGCCCTCGCTCTTGGGCTCGCCGCTCGACCTCCGCTATGCCTTCGTCGCGCTCGTCGCGCAGGGACCAGGGGAGCCGCTGTTGGTGCTTGAGGAGGTGGCTGAAGGAGATCGGCCGCCACACCGGGGGCGTGGTCAGGACGTGGTTCACCCGCTCGGCCGCCAGCCACGCGTACGGCGAGTTGAAGTCGTAGTAGAAGACCGGTTGATCGCCCTCGCCCACGCGAGCGAAGTTAGCCGCTCACTGTCACCGTGACGCGTCGAGAGGAGCCGGTCGTGTAGGGGTAGCCGCTCTCCCGCGGTGTGAGCGCACGGAAGCGGTAGCGCACCGTGCCCTGGGTGCCGCCGAACCAGTAGCGGAAGCGGAAGGTGCCGCGACGCTTGGTATGCAGGGTCTGGAAGGTTCGCCAGCGGCCGCGGAAGAAGGCCTGTAGCTCGACGAGCTTTCCGCCATGCGGGATCGGTCCACTACGGACCCGGCCGCTGAAGACGACGCTGCGGCCGTTGCGGACCCGGCGCCTGTTGGCCCTGAGGCCCACTGCCGGCTTGGCTTTGAGTCTCAGGTCGCGGTAGTGGCCGCCGTCTCGGCCGCAGTAGGTGACGCGGACGCGACGCGATGCTCCCTTCGGCAACCTGACACGGAAGCGGCCGTCGCGTCCCGTTGTGGGGTAAGCCACCTGCCGCCATTCGCTGGAGCCGCTGCTCTGCGTGAGGATCCGTATGGGGGCGCTAGCGCGAGGCGAGCCGGACTCTGAAAGCAACCGCCCGCTGAGCAGCGCACGCCTGGTCGCAGAAATCGTCAGCGTCCTGACGAGTCTCCTGCGACCGAACCCAACACGCAGCCTCGGCCCGCTGCCGTAGGGGCACGAGGCGCCACCGTTGTTGACGGCAATCGAGTAAGGCCGAGAGGCCCCAATGTTCCCTGCCGCGTCTCGCATGAGAACTCGAGCTTGATGAGGCCCATCGGCTAGGCGGCGTGTGTCGAGCCGGAGTCCGTGACTCCCTTCCAGAGCGCAAGGACGTGGGTTATTGAACGGCTCTTGACAGGGTCGCGGCCTCGGCTGAAGACGTTCTTCGAGTAGCCGGCGCCCATCGACCTCGATTGCAGCGCTGCGCAAGCCTGAGCCGCGGTCCAGCCCGAATACTTCGGCGTTAACCGTCTCCCGCAGGTCCCCAGCCGCAAAAAGGGATCCGTTGAGTCCCGAAATCCTGGGGGGGAAGTCGTCACGCAAAGTCAGACGCGCCGCGAAGATGATTAAGCGGGGAGTCGTCCAGGACGGGCAGCCCACGCCGCTGCCGGACCGGCCACAGTTCAGGTGCAGGGCGTAGTTCGCGAGAGGAGGGCTTTCGGTTCTGGGGTCAATCTCACCCCGGTTTGCAGCGTCGAATGGGTCGTTCAACCTGCCCCGTTCGCGGCAGCCGCTTAGTGCGAGACAGAGGTCATTCCTTCCCTGGGTCGCCGCGTCGTAAGCAGATTCCGGCCCGACCCAGTAGTTCGAGGCTTCGCTGTACCCGCCACTTTGGGCGTAGTGAACCCGCGCATAGCGCCAGTAGGTCAGGCGCTCGATTCGAACGTCCGTCGGGACGGAGAAATACCAGTCGATCTGCGGCGTCCAGTGGTCCCCGTATGCCGAGAAACCAGCGGACAGAACACCGCCTCGCTCGCACGAGTTATTCGCAAAAGTGCCGAAGCCGGACAGGCGGGACTTCCAGCCCGCCGCGCCGGTGGGCGCCCCATTCGGCAACCGACACGAATACACCGTGTAGGTCCCAGCCGAGGCGTCCGCCGGCAGGAGGGCGAGCGTGAGCAGCGCCGCAGTGGCCAATGCTGGCCACATGCGGCGGCGGGTTGCTGGAGTCTGGCGGTCGGTCACTTCCTGCCCTAAGCGTCCGCGCGGAGAGGTTCGCCCCCGGGGGCGGGGCGATTCTAGGTCGCTGTTTGCGGATCGCACAGAGGGCCGCCCGCACGCAAAAGGCGCTCTTAGCGGCTTTCCGTAAAAAGCGTCGTGCGGGCGCTAGCCGTGAATGAGCCACCCATCGGTCGCCCGGGCAGCCTCCATGACCGCCTCGGCGAACGCCGGATGGGGATGGATCGTTCGGGCGACCTCCTCGAAGCCGCCCTCGAGCTCGTGGGCGTTCACCAGCTCCTGGATCAGGTCCGCAGCCTTGACCGCGCAGATGTGGCCACCCAGCAGCTCGCCGTACTTCTTCTCACCCACGATCTTGACCATGCCGCCGCGGTCGCCGTAGACGGTCGGCGCTCCCACGGCACCCATGGGGACCTTGCCCACGACGACGTCGTAGCCCTCGTCGCGAGCCTCCTGCTCGGTCAGCCCGAAGGAGGCCACCTGGGGGTGGCAGAAGGTGACGGCGGGCACGAAGCGGTACTCGATCGGATGGGGATCCAACCCCGCGGCGGTCTCGACCGCGATCACGCCCTCGTCCGACGCCTTGTGAGCAAGAGCCGGCCCGGGGACCATGTCGCCGATCGCGTACACGCCCTCGCGTGATGCGCGCAGGTGGCCGTCGACCTCGACGCGGTCGCGCGAGTCGGTCTTGACCCCGGCGTCCGACAGGCCGAGCTCCTCGAGATCGGGGGCCCGGCCGGCGCAGATGCAGAGGTGATCGAACTGCTCGGTCTCGCCGTTGAAGGTGACTGAGACGCCGTCATCCGCCGGCTCGGCCGACTCGACGGAAGCGCCGGTCTCGATGCGCACGTTCTGCTTGGCCACCTCACGAGCGCAGGTGCGGGCGATCTCCATGTCCTCCAGGGGAAGGATCTGGTCGAGGGCCTCCAGCAGCACGACCTCGGTGCCCAAGCGCCCGAACGCCGAGGCGACCTCGGTGCCCGAGGCGCCCGCCCCGATCACACACAGGCGATCCGGGCGCTCGTTCATCAACCACGTGGCCGCGGTGTCCAGCACGCGGCCGCCGAATTGCAATCCCAGCACCGGCTTGGGCACCGATCCGGTGGCCAACACGACGTTCGAGGTCTCGAGCTCAACCCCGTCCTTCGACGCCCCGATGCGCACGTTGGCGTCCTCGGTCAGCTGCCCCAGCCCCTCGAACAGCTCGATCTTGTTCTTCTCGAACAGCATCCGCACCCCGCCGGTGAGCGTCTTCACCACCTTGTCGCGGTGCTTGGTCGCGCCCGAGTAGTCGAGCGAAGCCCCTTCGACGGTGACGCCGAATTGCTTGCCGTGGTTGACCTCGCTCCAGACCTCGGCTACGCGCAGAATCGCCTTGGCCGGGATGCACGCCTCGTTGAGGCAGCGCCCGCCGACGTTGCCCTTCTCGACCACGGCGGTCTTCATCCCGAGCTGGGCGGCCCGGATCGCGGCCACGTAGCCGCCGGGCCCCGAGCCCACCACCACGCAGTCGAAGCTGTGCTCGTCGGCCATCGGACGGGGACTCTATGCGGCGCTCAGCCCGTGCCCGGGCGCTCGGGCATCTGGATCCGTGCCATGCACTTCACCAGGAACCAGAACAGCGTTCCAGCCGCTCCGATCACTGCGAGCGCGATCAGCAGCTCGCCCGGGTTCTCGGACTTGATGGCCAGAAGGGAGAAGATCACGGTGGTCAGACCGAGCAGCGCCTGGATGCCGAGCACCGCCCAGTAGCGCACGTTCCACGCGCCCCAGGCCGCGGCCAGCATCAGCGCGGTGAAGAGCAGGATGCCCACGAGGCTCGGCCGCTCACCGCGGACCTCGACGCCCGCCAGGTAGGCGCCGAAGTTCACGACGCCGAGCAGCCCGGTCACCACCGCGGCGGCCGTGACCGCGCGTGGGCGCTCCCCGGGCTCCAGCGGCTTCAACGCGGCCCGGGCGGCCTCGTCGCGAGCGCGCGAGCGCGCGTAGCGGTCGGCCATCGTGGGCTCCGGCCGCGAAGGCTCCCCGGGCTGCGGCGGCTCCGGAGGGGCGGGCTTCGCCACATCGGAGGAGCCGCTGTGGCGGCGCTGTTTCCGCTTCTTGCGGCTGGCCCGCTGGCTCACCGCAAAGACGGTAGTGCGTGAGGCGCTAGCGGCTCGCGCGCTTGGCGCGCGTGAACGAGCCGATCTGAGCCCGCACGGTCGCCCGGGAGGCGTTGCGCCCGCGCCGGCTGAAGCTGAAGTAGCCAGCCGAGTTCAGCCGCGCCGAGCCAAGCGAGCGATACCTCCCGCGGCCACGCACCGAGAGCGCGACAGGAGTGCCTGGCGCACCGAAGCGCAGACCGCCGAACACGTTGAGCCGCCCTCGGCGCGCACGCGCGTACATCGGCATCTGCCAGGCGGTGTAGATGCCCGGCTTGCGCGCCCCGCCGGCGAAGCGCAGTCCCTGCTGGAAGTCCGAGAAGCGCCCCGCGCCCGAGCCGCTCAGGGCGACGTCGAACAGCGTGTACTGCGCGTAGGAGGACACCCGCCCGTTGCGGAAGGCCAGGTACTCGCTGTAGTCCATGTACCCGGCCACGCGGCGAATGGGGATCTGAAAGCGGTCGGGCGGATTGGTCTGGAAGCCGAACTCCGTGATCCACACGCGCCGGCCCCGTCCAATCCGTCCCCGGCGCGCAATTCGGTCGAGCGCCCGGGTCACCCGCGAAAGCGCGCCGATGGGGGCATCGTCGCGGGCCCGGGGGATCGAGCGCGGCCCGCGGCGGCTGGTGTAGGGGTGGTAGGCGAGTCCCGAGGTGGGGATGCGCCGGAACGACGTCGGGCAGCGGCGCGCCCTGCGAGCGCTGCCCCGCAGCGGGCGGTAGCGGCGGTCCAGACAGGCCATCTCCCGGATGAACTCCACTGGCCCCACCTTGTTCGAGCTGCGCGAGCCGATCGGGGCCAGTTCGCCGATGAGGATCGTGTCGCCGGCATGGCCCGAGCCGGATAGCCCGCGATGCCCGGCCAGGTACAGGCCGCGGTAGATGCTGGGTGAGAGGGGACGGCGGCGCCGGTCCCGCTGGGGCTGGATCCAGGTGGTCAGCCCGGGCTCGTTCCAGATCGACCAGATGTCGACAAGCCCGGCGTAGTGGCGCCCGGCGGCGCGCGCGAACAACTCGAACTCCGGCGCGCTGGGGCGGTAGGTGCCGTTGAAGCGCGCCGTCTGGCGGCCGACCGCGTAGTTGGGTGCGCGACCCCCGATGGTCAGGTAGGGGCGCATGCCGCGGCTGCGGATGCCGGCTACGGCGGCATCCACGAAGCCCCACGCGTAGGCCGAGGGGTTCGTGGGATCGTTGGGGCGGCTGGCGGGGGCGACTTCGCGCCAGGTGAGCTGCACCTTGACTACGTCGGTCCCCAGCGCGTCCATCTCGTTGAGCGTCTCCTCGCGGGTCTGCGGCGTGCCGTGGAGGATGCGGGCGTCGTCCTGCATCACCGACAGCTGGCGGCTCGAGGCCGCCGCGCCGGCCGGGGCCAGCAGGGCGATTGCCAGGGCGAGCAGAAGGAGAATGAGCACGCGGGGCATCGACGCCATAGAACAGGCACGGGTGTCAGGAGTTGCGCGCGGGGCCCTCAGCCGAGCCGCTCGCGCAGGGCCCGGGCGGCGGCCTCGGGGTCGGCCGACTCGCGGATCGCCCGCACGACAACGACCCGGCGTGCGCCCGCCTCGAGCACTTCGGCGAGGTTGCCGGCGTCGATCCCCCCGATAGCGAACCACGGGCGGTCGCCGGCGGTGGCGGCGGCCTCGCGCACGTAGTCCAGCCCGGCGGCGGGCCGGCCCTCCTTGGTAGGGGTGGCCCACACCGGGCCGACGCTGATCTGGTCGGCCTCGGAGGCCAGGGCCGAGGAAAGCTGCGTTGGCGAGTGGGTCGACACTCCGACCAGCCCGTCCGCGCCCACGGCGGTGCGGGCCTCGGCGACCGGCAGATCTTCCTGGCCCACGTGCACGCCGTCGGCGCCTGCGGCCACCGCCAGGTCCGGCCGGTCGTTCACCCAGAACAGCGCGCCGGTGGCCGAGCAGAGCTCACGCAGCCGGGTGGCCGAGTCAAGCAGGCGCTCGTCGTCCGCCTCCTTGTCGCGGAGCTGGACCATGTCGGCCCCTCCTCGCAGCGCGGCCGCGGCCACCTCCTGGTCGTCACAGCCAACGCACAGGTACAGAAAAGAGGAGCGCAGGCGTTGCCGCCTGCGCTCCCCGAGGTCCGTCATATGCGCGCGGGCTCAGCGGCCGAAGTACTTCCCCTGCGGCCCGTTGAGCATGCTCTCCACGGTCTTGAACGCAGGCCGCGGAGTGCCGTCCTTGCGCAGCAGACCGGCGTCGAAGCGGTTCGGGTTGAGCGGCTGTCGCCAGTGGTAGATGTACAGCCGCTTGATGCGCCGGCGGTACTTCTTGGCCAGGCTGAACATCCGCTTTGTTGCACGGTCGGCCCTGCTCTCGCTGGTGCTGAACAGCGTCGCGCCGCTCGGCGTTATGAACGTGACGATTCCGCCGGTCTCGGTCAGCCATACGTCGCCGCGACGAACGGTGCGCAGCAGACGGCGGGTGCCGCCGGTCTTGCGACCGCTGAAGTAGTTCGTGTCGCGGTAGTTGTGCAGGCCCCAGGCCCGGGGGCGCTTGGCGTAGCGCCGGAAGGTCCGCAGCCAGCGGACCATGTTGGTCTCGTCGATCACGTCGGCCGCGAGGATCTTGCAGCCGCGGCAGTAGCGGCGGACGATGTTGTAGTAGGCCGCCGCCGCCTTGGCTCCCCTGTTCGTGCTGAACGTGGGCTGCGAGACGTGATTCGCCTCGTTCCATGGCGCGATCACCTTGAGCCGCGGGTAGCGCTTGCGGAAGGCCCGGAAGGCCCTGGTGTAGCTACGGGCGCTCGGCCGGCTGCACGGGCGTCGCGGGCAACGGGCGTTGTTCGGCGGGTTGAACGCCACCAGGAGCTCGACTCCGTTGGCGCGCGAGGTCCGGTAGTAGGCGTCCATCTTCCCGCGGTCCGGTCCACGCCGACTGGCCACGTTCCACGGGATGACAATGCGGGACTTCTTGAGCCCGACGCCCTTCCAGGACGAGTCGGCGAAGGGCGGGTAGTCCTGCTCGCCGACGCCGACGGCCACGCGGGCGTCAGCGGTCGACGCAGCGCCTCCCACAAGGGCCAGTGCGAGCGTGAAGGTGAGTAGGAAGCGGTGCATTGATCTCCTGAGAGGTCGGGTTTTTCTTGTCGTCGGCATGAAGGTCATCGGGCGGCGGCCTTGGCCGTGCGGCTGGTCAGGACCTCGCTGCCGCGGAAGAACTGAAAGCGGTACGAGCGGTGCGTGGGCGAGCTGAGGCGGAACCGGGCCCGGAAGTAGCCCCGCCCATTGGACACCGTGAGTCGGTTGCCCAGGTTGACGAAGGCGCCTCCGCCCCGGTGCTGCTGGATCTGGATCGACGAGCCGGCACCGCCGGGGCGCGCCGCACCCCACACCTCGACGCCGCTGCGGGACGTCCGCCGCACGTAGAGGGGGAGCTGATACGCGTTGTACACGCCGGGCTTGCGCGAGCCGTTGGTGAACTTGAGGCCCCCCTGCCAGGAGCCGAAGCGGTCGGCGCCCAGGCCGATGGGGTCGTCCTCCAGCGTGTACTGCGACCAGGTGGCCACGCGCCGGTTGCGGAACGCCAGCCACTCGGCCAGGCCCAGGAAGCCGGGGATGCGGCTGAGCCGAGCCTGGAAGCGGTCGGGCGGACTGCTCTGGTAGCCGAACTCGGTGATGTAGATCTTCTGGCGCCCGCCGCCGATGCGCCGGCGCGAGCGGGCGCGGTCGAGTACCCGCGTCACCCGGCCGAGGGAGCGGATCGTGGCGTCGTCGCGGGTGGGCTCGCGTGTCAGCGGGCCCGAGGGGCGCGTGTAGGGGTGGTAGGCGAAGCCGCCCACGCCGGTGAGGCGCTTGTAGCGGGCGCAGCTGCGCCGGCGGGCGGGGCTGCCGCGGTAGGCGCGATAGCGCGAGGTGAGGCAGAAGAACTCGCGCAGGAACAGAAGTGGCTTGACGTTGATGTTCGCCTTGGAGCCGCGGCGGCCGATCGGCAGCAGCTCGCCGAAGAGGATGCGATCGTGGCCGTTGCCGGAGCGGCGCAGCCCGTCCACGGCGCCGCGGACCATCGCCCGGTAGAGGTGCGGCGCGTACGGGATCCCGTTACGCGACTGGGGGTAGAGGAAGCGCGGCAGGTTCGGCTCGGTCCAGATCGTCCACCAGTCGATCTTGTCGCGGTACCGCCGGCCCACCGCCTGCGAGAACAGGGCGAGCTGGGCGGCGCTGGGCCGGTCGACGCCGCGGGTGTCCCCGCGCTTCTTGGTGGCCCAACCGGGAGCCGGAGCGGTGATCGCCACCAGCACACGCAGGCCACGCGCCTGGGCGTCGGCGATCAGTCCGTCGTATCGCGCCCAGTTGTTCTGCGGGTAGGCCGCCGGGTCGCTGGCGTCGAAGTTCGCCGGGCGGCTGCTGCCGCCGGGGGCGACGCTGGCCCACTCGAGGCTGACCTTGACAGCGTCGGCGCCGAGCGCCTTGATCTCGTCGAGGGTCTGCCGCCTCTTCTCCACGCCGCTCTGGAGCAGCTGGCGGTCGTCCTGGAAGAGGGCTGTCTGATCCGAGCTGGCCGAAGCAGGGGAGGCGAGGGCCCCCAGGGCGACGGCCGTGGCCATGACGAGCAGGAGTGTGCGAAGCCGGTTCATCGACGAGCGAGTCCAAAGAGGCGCGACCCCGCCGCGGCGGGTCGCCTGACAGAACAAGGTCATTGGGCCGGAGTTGCGGCCGTGACGCCTCCTGGCAGCGGGAATGGAGGAATTCGAGCGTCCCCTGCCGAACTCTGGGGTAAGACTCTTAGCACCATGGCCATCGGAACGTCCATAGCGCTTATCGCAATCGGTGCAATCCTCCGCTTCGCGGTGGACTTCGACATCACCGGGATTCAGATCCACACAGTGGGCCTGATCCTCATGATCGTGGGGGTCCTGGGACTCGCGATCGGGCTCATCATGATGCTGACGGCTAGTCGGCGGGTGGACCCGCGCGACGCGCCAACCCGTCGCTACTAGGCCCACGGGCTACCATCGGATAGGTCACGGGAGCCCGGCCAGACCGGGCTGAGAGGGCGGCTGGGTCGCCGCCGACCGTCGAACCTGATCCGGGTAGTGCCGGCGCAAGGGAGACCGGGCAGCGACCCCCCGCCGGAAAGGAGGTCACGCTTGTCCGGCAGCTACGACGCAATCGTCGTGGGCGGCGGCGTGATCGGCCTGGCCTGCGCGCACGAGGCAGCGCGGCGAGGCGTGTCGGTGTTGGTGGTGGAGCGCGATCGCGCCGGCGCGGGCGCCTCCGGCGTCGCCGCCGGGATGCTTGCGCCGGTCACCGAGGCCGACTTCGGCGAGGAGCGCCTGCTCGGCCTGGGGGTGGCGGCGCGCGAGCGCTGGCCGGCCTTCGCCGAGCAGCTCGGGATCGAAGGCTCGCTGCGACAGGACGGCGCCCTGGCGGTGGCCGCAGACCGCGACGACGCCGAGGAGCTGCGCCGTCTGCACCGTTTGCATCGGGAGCTGGGCCTCGACGCCGGCTGGGTGGGTCCGCGCGCCCTGCGCCGCCTGGAGCCGGGCCTGTCGCCGCGTGTGGCCGGTGGCATCGAGGCTCCCGGTGACGCCAGCGTCGAGCCCTCCGTGGTGGTGGCCGCCCTGGCCGAGGCTCTGCGCGACGAAGGCGGGCAGCTGCGCGAGGGCGCCGAGGTCGAGGGCCTGGCCCGCGAGTATGGCCGCGTCACCGGCGTGGTGGCCGGGGGGGAACGGCTGAGCGCCGGCACGGTAGTCCTGGCCGCCGGCGCCTGGAGCGGCGGTCTCGGCGCCGGGCCCGTGCGGCCGGTCAAGGGGCAGCTGTTGGAGCTGGCGGTTCGGCCGGGACGGCCGAGCCCGATCGAGCGCGTGGTTCGTACTCCGCGCTGCTACCTGGTGCCGCGGGACGGCGGCCGCCTGGTGCTCGGAGCCACCGTCGAGGAGCAGGGCTTCGACACGACCGTCACCGCCCAGGGCGTCTTCGACCTCCTCGAGGCTGCCCGCGAGGTGCTGCCCGACGTCGGAGAGCTGGAGCTGGTGGGCGCCCGGGCGGGGTTGCGGCCGGCCACGCCGGACAACGTGCCCCTCGTCGGCCCGGGATCCGAACCCGGCCTGCTCCTGGCGACCGGACACCACCGCAACGGCATCCTGCACGCGCCGCTCGCCGCCGAGCAGGTAGCTGGTCAGCTGACCGGCGCGCTGGCGAGCGCATGACCTCCGTGCTGCTCAACGGAGAACCGCGGGAGCTCGGCGCCCGGGCGACGGTCGCCGACGCCGTCGCCGTGGCGGGCGCGCCCGACCGCGGCGTCGCGGTCGCCGTGGACGGAGAGGTGGTCCACCGCGCTGCGTGGGAGCAGACGCCGCTCGGGGACGGCCAGAGAATCGAGGTGCTCCAGGCGGTGCAGGGTGGCTGAGCCCCTGGACATCGCCGGCCGCCGCTTCGGCTCCCGCCTGATCGTCGGCACGGGCGGGTTTCGCAACCTCGAGTCGCTGGCGGCGGCGCTCGAGGCGTCCGGCACCGAGATGGCGACGCTGGCCTTGCGCCGGGTTGACCCGTCCGCGCGCGGGTCCCTGGTCGAGGTGCTCGAGCAGGCCGGCGTGGAGCTGCTGCCCAACACCGCGGGTTGCTTCACCGCCCGCGACGCCGTCACCACAGCCAAGCTGGCTCGCGAGGCTTTCGACACCGACTGGGTCAAGCTCGAGGTGATCGGCGACGACCGCACCCTCCTCCCCGACCCGGCAGAGCTGCTCGATGCCGCCGAGGAGCTCGTGGCCGACAACTTCACCGTGCTGCCCTATACGAGCGACGACCCGGTGCTCGCGCGGCGGCTGGCCGACGCCGGCTGCGCGGCGGTCATGCCGCTCGGCTCCCCCATCGGCAGCGGCATGGGCATCGCCAACCCCTACAACCTGCGCTTGATCGTCGAGGAGGCGGAGGTGCCGGTGGTGCTCGACGCCGGCATCGGCACCGCCTCCGACGCCGCGCTGGCCATGGAGCTCGGCTGCGACGCCGTGCTCGTGGCGAGCGCCGTGGCCCGGGCGGAGGATCCCGCGCGCATGGCCGGGGCGATGCGCCTGGCGGTGGAGGCCGGCCGTACCGCTCGGGAAGCGGGCCGGATCCCACGCCGGCTCTACGCGCAGGCGTCGACCCCGCCGGAAGGCGTGGCCGAGCTGTCGTGACCGAGCTCGAACGCCTTCCTCTCGAGCGGCTGGCCGCGGACTTCATCGGAGGCTTCGAGGGCCACGGCTTCGAGGCCGTCTGCACGCCTGACGTCCACTACGAGGACCCGATCGCGGTCGATCCGCTCACTGGTCCGGATGCCTTGCGGCGCCACGCCGTGACTCTGCGCACGGCGGTGCCCGACCTCAGCGTCGAGCGCGCGTCCTCGGCCCTGGGCGACGGCCGCAACGCCTGCATCCCCTGGCGGATGACCGGCCACCACTCCGGCGAGCTGGACGCGCTGCCCGCAACCGGCCGCCGACTGTCGCTGCACGGGCTGCACTACCTGGAGCTGTCCGACGGCTCGGTGCGCCGCGCGCGGGGGTTCTTCGACCTCTACGACGCCGCGTCCCAGCTCGGGCTGCTGCCGGCCCGCGGCGGCTTGGGAGAGACGGCCCTGCTGCTGTTGCGTGGTCTCGGCGTCAGGCGCGGCAGCAGCTCTACTGGGTGACCTCGACCGTCCCCGTCATGTTCGGGTGGACCGTGCACTTGTAGGCGAAGGTGCCGGCCTTGTTGAAGGTGTGCTCGAACTTGTCGCCCTGCTTCAGTCCGCCCGCCGGGCCGGACTTGAACGAGCCGTCGTCGGCGGTCACGTCGTGCCCGACCGACTCGTTGTTGGTCCAGGTCACGGTGTCGCCGACCTTCGTCGACAGGCTCGCCGGCTGGAAGCTGATGTTCTGCATGGTCACGCCCGGGCCGCCGGAGGTCGAGGAGGACGACTTCTTCTTCTTCTTTTTTGACGACTTCGTGCTCGAGCTCGAGGAGGAGTCCCCGCACGCGGTCAGCGCGAGTCCCCCCGAGACGGCAAGGCAAAGACACAGGACGAGGGCGGCGGTTCGGCGCATCATGTGGCCACCCTAACGGCTGACCAGGAGTTCAAGCAGGGCCTTCTGCGCGTGCAGCCGGTTCTCGGCTTGGTCCCAAACCGCCGACCGCTCCCCGTAGAGGACGCCCTCGGTGATCTCGTCCCCCGGATGGGCCGGCAGGCAGTGCAGCGCGACCGCCTCGGGCGCGGCCTCATCCATGAGCGCCTCGTCCAGCCGGAAGGGCTCGAGCAGCTCCCGGCGCCCGTCGGCATCGTCGCCCATGCTCACCCAGACGTCGGTGTAGAGAGCGTGCGCCCCCCGCGCCGCGTCCGCTGCCGCGTTGGTGAGCGTCACCGAGCCGCCTCGCGCGGCGCCCGCGCCGGCCACCTGCCCCACCAGCGGGTGGGGGGCCAGCTCGGCCGGCGTGGCCACCACGACCTCCAGTCCGGCCTTTGCGCCGAGGACCATCAGCGAGTGCGCCACGTTGTTGCCGTCACCGATGTAGGCCAGCCGCAGCCCGGCCAGCTCGCCGAAGCGCTCGCGCAGGGTGAGGAGGTCGGCCAGCGCCTGGCACGGGTGGTGGTCCCGGGTGAGCAGGTTGACCACCGGCACTTCCGCGTGGGCGGCCAGCTCCTCGACCACGGCGTGCGGGCCGGTGCGCACGCCGACTGCGTGCACCAGCCGCGAGAGCACCTTGGCGGTGTCCCGCGGCGACTCGCCGCGGCTCAGCTGCAGCTCGCCCTCGCGGAGCACCACCGGATGCGCGCCCAGCTCGGAGACACCGACCTCGAAGGAGACCCGCGTGCGGGTCGAGGGCTGATCGAAGACAAGCGCGACGCTGCGTCCCTCGAGCGCCCGTGAGGCCCGCCGGTCGGCCTTCAGCTCCACCGCGCGCTCGAGCAGGGAGTGCAGCTCGGCGCTCGTAAGCTCCTCGCCGGTGAGGAAGTGACGGGGCACCCGGAGAGAGTAGTCCGGGCCCTCAGCTGGAATCTGTTCCACGGCAGGGACTTCCCGCCCGAGCCGGGGCTGTTCACGTGGCGCTCCCGCGTGCTGCGAGTGACCGAGCGAGGCGCCGCTTACGCGCAGGTCAACCGCCCGCTACTACCGGAGTTCTCGCAGGTGCTGGCCCGCCTGAGCTGGGACCTCGCTTTCCTGCAGGAGGCGCCGCCGCGCTGGCTTTCGCCCCTTGCCTTGGCGTGCTCGGCCGAGGGGGAGCTGGCGCTCACCTCCCGCAACGGCCTGGCCCCGCTGCGAGCAGCGGCCGCCCGGCTGAGCCCCGACCTGATCGCCTCCAACGAGGGCGGCTCCAACCAGGTGCTGCTGCGCCCGCCCTGGCGCGCGGCGCGGACGCATCGCGTCGTCCTCACCGAGCGGCCCGAGCGCCGGGTGCTACTGCTCGTGGAGGCGACGGGACCCGGCGACGCGCGGCTGTGCGCGGGTTGCCTGCACGCGAGCCGGGGAGCCATCCCCGCCGCTCGCGACGTTGCCCGCGCCGCGGAGACCGCGACCGAGTGGGCGGGCGACAGGCCGCTTCTGCTCGGGGGCGATTTCAACGTCAGGCCCGAAGAAGATCCCCGGCTCTACGGGAGGCTCGGCCTCGGTCCGGCGCTGGCGGGTTCGATCGATCAGCTGGTGACGCGAGGCGCCGAGGTCGTCGACGGCCCGACCCTTCTGCCGCCGGGCGCGCGCGAGCTCCGCGACCGCTCGGGCCTGCTCCTCCGCCTGTCCGACCACCCGGTCGTCGTCGGCTCGTTCGGCATGAGATAGTTGGGCGCTACAAGGGGTTTCCAGCGAGGGAGAACAAACATGGCCGAGGGACGAAGCGGACAGCGCAAGACGAGCGGCTCGAAGTCCGGAGGGTCGCGCTCCAGATCCGGCGGCGGATCGCGCGCCAAGTCGTCCAGCTCGCGCTCCGCGTCGTCGCGCTCGAGCGGCAGCTCGCGCGCCAAGTCCGGCGGAAGCTCGCGCGCGAAGAGCGGCGGCAGCGCCAAGTCCAGCGGCAGCCGCGCCAAGTCCAGCAGCGCTCGCTCGAAGTCGGGCGGTACTCGGTCGAAGGCGAAGTCGGGGTCGTCGGCGCGGTCGGGGAGCTCCTCGCGCTCGCGCTCGGGCGGCGCGCGTTCGGGCGGCCGGCGCCAGCAGGCCCGTAGCCAGGCCCGCACGACGGCCGATACCGTGACGGCCCCCGCGGGTCAGGCCGTCGACTTCTCGGCCAAGAGCGTGGCCGAGCTTCGCGAGGCGCTGCGCAACAACCTCGTGCGCCCCTTCGACCTCGTCATGCTCACCCGCGAGCGCATCCAGGAAACCCTCGACGAGGCCGTCAAGCGCGGTCGCATGACCACCGAGGACGCGCAGAAGCTGGTCAGCAGTCTCGTGGAGCGCGGTCGCAAGCAGACGAACGACGTGCTCGGAGACCTCGAGCAGCTGCTCGGCCGCGGGCGCGACGAGATCGAGGGCCGCACCGGCGAAGCGCGCAAACGTGGCACCGATGCGGCACGCAAGGCGCGCCAGCAGGTCGAGGGAGCCACGAAGGGGGCGCGCGACCGGGCCACCACGGCGGCCGATCCCGTCTTCGTGCAGGCCGACCGCGCCCGGCGCGTGGTCGGAGTGGGCGCGAGCTTTCCGATCACCGGCTACGACGACCTGACCGCCGCGCAGGTCCAGGACCGGCTGGGCACGCTGAACCCGGCCGAGCTGCGGAAGGTCCGCGACTACGAGCGTCGCAACGCAAACCGCAAGACGGTGCTCAACGCGATCTCGGACAGGCTCGGCTAGAGCCCTGCCAGAGTTGGCGGGGTGAGCACGCCCACCCGCCCCGCCTCCTCGCGCCCCCGGCGCGACCAGGAGCTCGAGCTCTCTGTCGACGCGCTCGCGCACGGTGGGTCGGGGGTCGGCCGCGCCGACGAGGGGTTCGTGGTCTTCGTGCGGGGCGCGGTACCCGGCGACCGGGTGCGGGCCCGCGTACGCAAGGCCAAGCGCTCGTTCGCCGAGGCCGATCTGCTCGAGGTCGTCGAGCCCAGCCCCGAGCGCATCGAGCCGCGCGTCGCCCATCCGGGGGCGCCGTGGCAGGTGCTGCCCTACGAGCGCCAGTTGGAGGAGAAGCGGCGGCAGGTCGCCGACGCCCTCAGCCGCCTGGGGGGCTTCGAGGACCCGCCCGTCGAGGAGATCGTCCCCGCCGTCGAGCAGTGGCGCTACCGCAACAAGGTCGAGTACTCCTTCGGCCCCGAGCTGGAGCTGGGCTTCCACCGCGCGGGCCGCTGGGACCTGATCGACGACGTCACCGAGGACGTGCTGGCCTCCGAGCGCGTGAACGAGCTGCGCCGCTCGGTCGCGAGCTGGGTTCGCCAGGAGGGCCTGTCGGCCTACGACCGCGCGGACCACACGGGTCTACTGCGCAATCTCGTGGTGCGCGAGGGCCGCCGCACCGGCGAGCTGCAGGCCCGGCTTGTCACGAGCCCCGGCGACTTCCGCGCCGTCGAGTTGGCCGCCGCTCTCCCCGCCGACAGCGTGCTCTGGACGCGGGCCCCCGGCGTCGCCGAGACCACCCGCGACGGCGAGACCGAGGTGCTCAAGGGGCGCGAAAAGCTAGAGGAGGAGCTCAGCGGCCTGCGCTTCTCGATCTCACAAGACGCCTTCTTCCAGACCAACACCGAGATGGCTGAGCGTCTGTACGCGAGTGCCGTGGAGCTCGCCGGGCTGACCGGCCGTGAGCGCGTGGTGGATCTGTTCTGCGGAATCGGGACGATCGCCCTGGTGCTGGCCCTGGAGGCCCGCGAGCTGTGGGGCGTCGAGGTCGTGGAGAGCGCGGTGGCCGACGCCATCGGGAACGCGAGGGGCAACGGCATCGACAACGCCAGCTTCTTCGCCGGGGACGTGCGTACCGCTATGCGGCCGCTGCTCGAAGAGTCGGGCAAGCCCGACGTCGTGGTGGTCGACCCGCCGCGCGCGGGCCTGTCACAGAAGGTGGTGCGCCGCGTACTTGAGGCGGGGGCCGAGCGCATCGTCTACGTCTCCTGCAACCCGACCACGCTGGCGCCCAACGCGCGCCAGATGGCCGACGCCGGCTACCACCTGGCCACCGTCAGGCCGGTGGACATGTTCCCGCAGACGCCGCACATCGAGTGCGTGGCGCTGCTGGATCGCACCTAGCTCGGCACGCGCCTGAACGCGCCACGCGCCTGAACGCGCGCGAGCGCGCCCGCATCACGGCTCCGGCAGGTCTTCTTCTTCGACCGGTACGTCCTCGGCGGCGTGAACCGAGCAGAGGTAGCGACCGCCGGACTCCATCGAGGCGCGGATCTCGCCTTCGGTCAGGGTCGCCCCGCACTCCTCGCAGGTCCGCTCGACCACCGGATCGAGGCTGTGCTCTTCGAGGTCCATGGTCCGACCGTAGCGCTAGTACGGAGGGAAGTCCGCATACCACTCCCCGAGGGCCCGGAACGCGCCCCAGAAGGCTCGCTTCTCGGCCTCGTCGTCAAGCGACGCGTCGATGTCCGGGACGTAGAGCACGTCGCAGGACGGGGTCAGCTTGCGCACCTCGCCGAGCAGCGGCTCGACCTCAGCGGCCATCGGGACCTTCAGCGCGTTGAGCTCATCGCGGGCCTCCTCGCCCATCACGACGACGATCCGCGGCTGGACCACCGCCAGCTCCTCGAGCACCCGGGCGCGGCATTCGGGAGCGGATTGCTCGGTGTCGTGGACCGGGCACTTGACGAAGACCGTCCCGTAGACGGCGAGCGGGTCGATTCCGAGCCGCTTGAAGCTCTTCATCAGCGCGCTGCCGGCCCGCCCATAGAAGCCAACGCCCTCCTCGATCTCGGACGGCTGCGGGGCGAACTTGAGCAGCATCACGTCCGCCTGGGGGTGCCCGGAGCCCAGGACCGGCATGAGGTTCCCGCGCGGGCAGTGGTCGCAGGACTGGATTTCGCGCGTGAGGGAGTTCAGCTCCCTGATCGCCCGCTCGAGGTATTTCTCACGGATCTCGTCGTCGGTGGCGGGCATCCGGCCAATGGGATTAGACGACGCCCCGGTGCCTCCTCTTGACTGCATCACCTCTTGCTCCTCCGGGGCCTGGCGGGGGTCTTCGTCTGGAGAAACTTGAGCGCCTGGACGTACACCAGGCTCTGGCGCTGGCGCAGGATGTCGGCGTCACGCAGGGAGGCGAGAAACTCCTCGGGCCCGTCGAAGTCCCGCATCCGGATCTTCACCGAACCCAAACCCTGGGCCACGTGGCTGTCCGAGCCGGCCCCGGCCACGACCCTGTACTTGGCGGCGAATCGCTCGGCCTCCTTGTTTCGGCCCTTGATCGCGATGCGCGGGTTGAAGACCTCTATTGCGTCGATTTCCTCTACAACCGTCAGCAGGTGCTCGTAGTCGGGCACGGAGTGCATCCGGTCGAAGGGATGGGGGACGTAGACCAGCCCCCCTTGGCGCCTGATCTCGGCGATCGTCTCCTGCAAGGTCATCCCCCGGGGGATCTTCTCCTCGAGGAAGAGGCCGATTACCTCGCCCTGGTCGGCGGTCTTGACCTCCTCGGCGACGATCACCTTCACACGCCCGTTGGCCCGCTCGCGGGCCTCGAAAGCGCCGGAGATCTCGTTGTGGTCGGTGATGGCGATCGCGTCGAGTCCCACGTCCTCGGCGGTCTGCAGCAGGGTGTCGACCGGCGTGGCGCAGTCCGGGGAGTGGTCGGTGTGCATGTGCAGGTCCACGTGCACGAAGTCCCGCGACGACAGGCGCTTGCGCACGCCCGGGTCGCCGTCGACCGCATGCCGGCGCCCGGCGGCGGTGCCGTAGAGCTCCTCGAGACTGTCGACGACGCGGCTCCACTCCAGCTCGGGATGTACGCCGGCTATCCGATGGGCGAGCCGCTGGGTCAGCTCCCGGTCGGTGATCAGCCGCTCGAGCTGGCCGGCGAGCGTGACGGCGTCGCGCGGCTCGAACAGGAGGCCGAGCTCGCCATCGCGCACCGCCTCCTCGTACTCGGCCAGGCGCGAGACCACGGGCACCGCTCCGCCCGCCAGGGCCCGAATGATCATCTGGGGCACGGGAGCGGTGCCGCTCGATCCCGCCACGGCCACCGTGGCGGAGGCTAGGAACTGCGCCTCCGAGCCGTCGCCCGGACCCGCGATCCTCACCCGGTCGCGCAGCCGCCGCGGGAGGGACAGCGACGGGGCCGTCTCCGGATCGCGCATCCAGATCGTGGCCTGCCACTCGTGCTCGGTCGAAAGGCGCCGCAGCGCGCGCAGGAACAGCCGCATGGCTCCCCGCTCCTCCTGGGCGGATAAAACGATCTGCGGCGGTGCCTCCTCGCTCGCCTCGGGGCGTCGCTGCAGCTCGGCCCCCGGGGGCACGACCGTGTACTCGCCGGGGAAGAAGCGGGCGACGAGGTCGCGCGTGACGGCGAAGTTCGCGGTACGCGCGTCCAGGCGCCCGAAGAGCCGCTCGACCAGCGGGCGTGCCACCTGTGTGGAAAGCAGCCGCTCGCTGGCGGAGTGGAAGCTCCCGACGTTCAGTGCGCGCGAGTGGCGCAGGGCGGCGGACGCCGCGCTGGGGGCGAACGGCTCGTGCACGTGCACGAAGTCGAGCTCCGCGCGCCCGAGCAGGTCCTCCAACGTGCGGGAGACGTCGAGCGGCAGCGCGACCCGACCCCCGCGGCGGAAGGGGAGGCTCTGGCCGACGGCCACCAGGCTGGCGCAGCCCGGCGCGCCGAACAGGGCCTCGGCGTCGTCGCGCATCGCCTTGACGGTGGCCCGGCCCTCGCGGACGAGCCCGCGCGAGTCCGAGGGCGCGACCACGGCCACGCGGTGGCCCCGCCGGCACAGCTCGTCCGAGATCTGCTCGACGAAGCGGTTCACCTCATGGTGCTGCTCCCAGGGATAGGGCGTGACCTGCGCGATGGAGAACCGCTCCGCGGGCACCTTGCGCAGCATACGGAGAGGCGCCGGGGCGGTATTGAGCGCCGCCGTGAACGCACTCCGCTCACTCGCCGGCGCTGACGCGCGGCGTGGGCGCGGCCGCCGCGCTGACCGGCGCTAGGCCTCGGAGGTGGTGCGGAGCTTCGCGGCGCCGGGCAGCTTGGGAGCCCCGCCGTGCTCCTCGATGAACTTGTCCGTGTCGTCGCGCGCCTGCGAGTCGGGCACCTGGACCGGAGGCGACTTCATCAGGTAGGAGCTGGGCGCTTCGAGTGGGCCGCCCACGCCGTGGTTCAGCGCCAGCTTGCAGCAGCGCACAGCGTCCGTGACGATGCCGGCCGAGTTCGGGGAGTCCCACACCTCGAGCTTGAGCTCCGCGTTCAGCGGAACGTCGCCGAAGGCCTGGCCCTCCACGCGGATGTGCGCCCACTTGCGGTCGGTCAGCCACGGCACGTAGTCCGACGGACCGACGTGCACGTCGTCGGCGGGAAGCTCGTGGCCCATGATCGAGGTCACGGCGCTCGTCTTGGAGATCTTCTTGGACTCCAGCCGCTCGCGCTCGAGCATGTTGTAGAAGTCCATGTTGCCGCCTACGTTGAGCTGCGAGGTGCGCGCCATGTGCACGCCGCGGTCGGCGAACAGCCGCGCCAGGGCGCGGTGGACGATGGTGGCGCCGACCTGCGACTTGATGTCGTCGCCGATGATCGGCAGGCCCGCCTTGCGGAAGCGGTTGGCCCAGTAGCTCTCCTTGGCGATGAACACCGGGATGCAGTTGACGAAGCCGCAGCCGGCCTCGAGCACCTGCTCGACGTACCACTTGGTCGCCTGCTCGGAGCCCACCGGGAGGTAGGAGACGACGACATCGGTCTTGGTCTCCTTGAGGATCTCGACGATGTCCGCGGTCTCGCCCGGGGCCTTGGTGATCTTCTCCTTGAGGTACTTGCCGAGGCCGTCGTGTGTCATGCCGCGGTGGACGGGGACGTCGAGGTGCGGGACCTCGGCGAACTCGATCGTGTTGTTCTGACCCGACCAGATCGCCTCGCTGAGGTCCTTGCCGACCTTGTCGGCGTCGATGTCGAAGGCGGCGGAGAACTCGATGTCCCTGACGTGATAGCCGCCGAGGTCGACGTGCATGAGCCCGGGGACCTTCTCGGCGGGATCGGCGTCCTTGTAGTACTGGACGCCCTGCACGAAGGAGCTGGCGCAGTTGCCCACTCCCACGATGGCGACACGCACCTTCTCTGTGCCGTAGCGCGACGCGCCGTTGCCTGATTCAGTCACAAGCCCTCCTAAAGATCACAAGGTGGTCGCGCTGTTCCCGCGCGTGCCGCGGAGAAACAAAACCCGCCGGCTCGATGCGGTTACGTCTTCGCCAGCTCGGATCGCACGTGGAAGACGCGCTGGAGCACGGTGATCGTGGTCAGCGCCGCCATCACGTAGATAGCCGGCTCGAGCAGCTCGAAGTCTGCCAGACCGGCGCCCTTGGCGAACAGGAGACCGATCGAGAGGATCACTACCCGCGTGGGCCGGTCGGCGAATCCGACCTTGCATTCGACCCCCAGCGCCTCCGCTCGCGCGCGCGTATAGGAGACCATCAGCGAGCCCACGATGGTCAGCGTGACGCCCGCCACGGCGAGCTCGTCGTTGCTCTTGGCGAAGTAGGCGGCGACGGCGGTGAGAACGATTCCCTCCTCGATTCGGTCGAGCGACGAGTCGAGGAAGGCGCCGAACTTCGTGCCCTTGCCGGACATCCGCGAGTAGCGGCCGTCGAGCATGTCCATCACCGACCCGATGATGAAGGCGATCCCCGCCAGCACGAACAGCTCCTGGGTGACCAGCACGGCGGCCACGACGTTCAGGGCGAACCCGGTCAGGGAGATGGCGTTGGGTGTCAGCCGCGACTCGATGAGGCGATCGCGCGCGATCGCCCTCCTCGCGCCCTTTGTGGTGCTCATGCCGCGGCCTTGGCGCCGGCGCCACGAAACGACCAGGCGCCCGGCCGTGCGCGCTCGAAGATCTCCTTGGCGGCAAGCGCCGAGACGCCCGCGGTGAGCGCGCCGAGCACAGCGTCCAGCCACCAGTGGTTGGCCGTGGCCACCACGGTGAAGGTCACGATCAGCGGGTAAACGACCCAGAAGGCCTTGGCCAGCCGGGAGCGCACGAGCATCACGCCGGGCACGGCGATCATGAGGGCGAAGGCCACGTGCATGCTGGGCACGGCGGCGTACGGGTTGTAGAGCAGTGACGCGCCCTTGGCCGCGCCCTCGCCCACGGCGTGGGTCACGCTATCGGTGAAGCCCCATTCGGGCATGAAGCGCGGCGGCGCGGTGGGGAAGGCGACGTAGCCGACCAACGCGATGGCCATCGATACCAGAAACATGTTGCGAACGAAGCAGAAGGCTTCGTTGCGCTTTACGTACAGCCAGACGAGGAAGGCCGTGGTCAGCGCGAAGTGGGAGTTGACGTAGATCCAGTTGCAGGCGTCCATGAGAAGCCTGTGGGACTCGGTCCAGTCCTGCAGCCCCGGCTCGAGGAAGAGCCCGAGCGAGCGCTCGATGCCCAGCAGGTGGCGGGCGTTTTCGAACGCTGCGCCCGCACGGCCGTCGACCATGCCGCGCACCAGGCGGTAGCCGTAGTACGCGCCCAGGAAGAGAGCGACCTGCAGCACGGGGTCGAGCCAGCGGCGACGTGCCATCCAGGCCAGCCTAGCTCGACTGTTCGCAGCGCCTTCCACGCTGCACGACACGTTCCGGGGAGAACCGGATGGACAGCAGGGCGAAGCCGCGATTGCGCGCCGTGATCCGCGTCCAGTCGCCGTCGCGCTGCACGCAGCCGCCCTCGAAGTACCAGTAGGGCGTCCAGCGAACTCGCAGGAGGGCGTCGCCCGGGCGTACGACCCGCAGCAGAAGCTGGTCGGAGCCGAACTGCTCGAGCTGGACGTTGGCGCGCCCCTGGGAGACCACGATCGGCGCAGGCAGCGTGACCTCGAAGACGCGCCAATCGCTCGAGCTCCAGCGCTGCTTGAGGTAGGGCAGTCCCCGCTCGATCAGGGCGCGTTCGTCGTAGGAGTGGCTGTCCGGGAGTGCGCTGGGAAGGGCGACGTAGCGCACAGCGTTCTCGGTCAGCCAGCTCGCGTAGGTCAGCTCGGTGAGCGGTCCGCGGTAGAAGATCGGGTTCTTGTCGCGGTCCAGCTGGCGCAGTGATCCGCGGGCGAGCTGGCTGTCCCCGGCGATGTCGGCGGCCTCCCAGTGCGAGCGCGTGTAGGGCACCTCGACACGGCGCTGGTCGGGCAGGGTGGCGAGGAACTGCTTGAGCGGCTCGAAGTAGCCCTTCTTGGCGCCGGGATCCTCGACGTACTTGACGACGTCGCGCACCGCGGCCGACCACTGCCAGGCGGCCAGGGCCACTATGCCCACGGCCAGCAGCGCGACCGAGCGCCTGCGCCAGTGGGCCTGGGCGGCGCACAGCAGCACGGGCCCGGCGAACAGCGCGCCAAGGCGCCCTGAGTTGCTGCCCATCGGGTTCTCGAAGAGCAGCGCGAGGGTGGCCCCGGCGGCGTAGAGGGCCGCCCCGGCGGCCAGCATCCGCTCGCGGTTCCAGAGCAGGACGGCCGCCGGCACGGCAACCACCGGGATCGGGGCGTAGACCGAGAGCGGGAAGGGCGCGTACCCGCCCTCCGGAAACGCGAGGGTCAGGAACAGCGAGGGGACCAGCGCGGTGAGCATCAGCAGGATGCCGTCGGTCACGTGCTCCTCGCGGTCACGGCCCCGGACGACGAGCGCGTAGGTGAGCCCGGCAAGGGCCAGGAACAGGCCGGCCACCGGGCTCGACAGCGTGCACAGCAGCGCCATGAGGGGAGCGAGCAGGCGCCGCCGGCGCTGCAGCGCCAGCACGGCGGCTAGCCCGAACAGCACGCCGAGCGCGAAGGGAAGGCGGGCCGTGAACAGCAGCGTGGCCGCTCCGAAGCCGAAGAAGATCGCGCCCCAGCGGGCCGTGTCGCCGAAACGAGCCCGCACCAGCGGCTCGAACAGGGCGGATGCGCCCACCGCCGCGAGGGCGAGCACCACGCGTGGGGTCAGCAGCCACGCGAGCGGCGGAGAGAGGACCGAGTAGGCGGGCGTGTGGTGCCCGCCATACCACTGGCCGTTCCAGATCGTGAAGCCCTCGCGGCCGAACAGGTCGGCGCGGAACTGATGCGCGGCGAGGTCCACGCTGCGCGGTTGCCAGATCAGGACGATCAGGGCGAACAGCGTGGTGATCGCCACCGGCGCCACGCGCCAGGGGTCGACGCGCCTCGGGCGAGACGGCTGGGGCGCCCGCGGCGCGGGCTCCTCCGCCGTCCCAGGTCGCGGCCCGCGCTCGCGCTGCGGCGCCGAGACGGAGAAGGCAAGCCGCACGCGCGTGAGACTAGCTCGCGAACTCCTCCACCGAATCGATGAGCTGCGGGTGGTCGAGCCACGGCCAGTGGCCCGCCCCCTCGATCCGCTCCACCGCCGCCGGGCCGCCCAGACACGACGCAATGGCGTCGGCGAACTGCGGCGGGAGGAAGGGGTCGGAGGTGCCCCAGGCGATCAACGCGGGGGCGGAGACCGCTCCGAGGCCCTCGCCGGCCCGGGCCAGCTCGGGCTCGGGGGCCGAGCGGTAGAGCTTGAGGATCGCTCGCTGGGTGCCGTGGTCGAAGTGGCTCCAGGCGTCGTCGAGAACCGCCTCCGGCAGCACGCGCTTCATGTTCCACCGGAAGGTCAAGCCCATCGCCATCTCGCCGATCAGCGGCGCGCGGTATGCCCGCGCGATGCGGTGCCAGCGGTACCCGGCGACGAAGGGGACGCCGGAGATCACCACCAGTCGCTCCACCAGCTCAGGATGCCTCTGGGCGAGGGCGAGGCCCACGGCGCCCCAGTCGTGCATGACCAGCGTCAGGCGTGCGAGGCCGAGCTGGGAGACGAAGTCCGCGAGGAAGCGGGCGTAGCCGTCGATCGAGTAGGGGAAGTGGGCGGGCTTGCCCGAGTCCCCGAAGCCGGGGAGATCGACCGCGACGCCGCCCGTCCGCTCCAGGAAGCGCTCCCACATCGCCGAGCTGTTGGGGACGCCGTGGAGGTAGAGGGGCCCGGCACCGCGCTCGCGCCACGCGACCACCACGCTGCCGATCTCCGCCTGCCGCCTCTGCGAGCTCACCGCGGCAGGGATACCAGGGTGCAGCAGCCCGAGCCCCCTAGGGTCGGCGGCCGTGGCCGACCGCCGCCGCCTCCTCGCCATCCGCAACCGCCTGCGCAAGGCCTACGGGCGTCCCGAGCCCCGGCCCCACCGGGCGCCGGTGGACGAGCTGGTGCTCACCGTGCTCTCGCAGAACACCAACGACCGCAACCGCGACGTCGCCTACCACCGCCTGCGCAGGCGCTTCGCCGACTGGGAGGACGCGCGGGCGGCCGGCCCGGGCGCGATCGAGGACGCAATCCGGCCCGGCGGCCTGGCGCCGACGAAGTCGGTCCGCATCGAGCGCATCCTCGACGCCTTGGACGGCGACGACCTGGCGTGGCTGGGGACCGCGCAGGTCGGGGAGGGGCGCGACTTCCTCACGTCGCTGCCGGGGGTGGGTCGCAAGACGGCGGCCTGCGTGCTGCTGTTCTCCTTCGGCCTGCACGAGGTGCCCGTGGATACCCACGTGCACCGGGTCGGCGTGCGGCTCGGGCTGTTCGGCGAGAAGGACTCGCTGGAGGCCTGCCACGACGAGCTGAACCGGCTCACCGGCCCCGACGACGGGTTCGAGGTGCACATGGCCCTGATTCGTCACGGGCGCCGCACGTGCACCGCCCGCGCACCGCGCTGCGGGGAGTGCCCGCTACTGAGCCTCTGCCCTTACGGGCGCGTACGGGTTTGAAGCGGGTTCGGTGTTGGCCGCAAGTTGCGCGCTCTGTCGGCCCGTCTGCGAAGATGCCCGTCGCCTCGCGTACTTAGCGAACCTCTCTTGAAGCCACCCCGACCTGCCCTCCGCATACTGATCGGCGCTCTCGTGCTCGCGGTGGCCCTCGCCACCACCGCCGCTTTCGCCGCGCGCAGCTCGCCGACGACGCTCTCGCGCACTGTTCGCGACATCGACAACGACAACCGCCTGGAGCGAGCCCCGGGCCAGCGCCGTGTCGTGCGGCAGGATCTCGCTCGTGCTAAGGCCGGCCGGTCCTCCCGCCGGCGCCAGCGCTTCTTCTTCGGTCAGCTAAGCGACTTCCAGACGACCGACGAGGAGTCGCCGCTGCGCGGCGAGTTCGTCGATCAGTTCGATGCGCCCTTCCAGGACTTCTACCGGATCAACCAGGGACTCTCCACGCAGGTTGTGGAAGCGATGGCGAGGCGCATGCGCGCCGCGCGAAGCCCCGTCAACGGGAGCCGTCCGAGGCTCGTGATGACCACGGGGGACAACGCGGACAACACCCACTTCAACGAGACCCGCTGGGTTATCGACCTCCTCGACGGAGGGAAGCGGATCCGACCGAACTCGGGTGAGCGCGGCACCTGCGGCGTACCCGATGACGGACACGTCTACGACGGGTCGCGCGGCGACAACCTGTACTACGAACCCGACCGCAGCGGCCCAGGCGTCGACGGCCCGGGCTACTCCCCGAACGAGGCCGAGAACATGGCCGAGCGCGACCGGTCGAGCTCGGTGCGCGACTTCCCCGGCCTGCTCGAGGCGCAGAACCGGTCCTTCCGCTCCACTGGGCTCGGTATCCCCTGGTACAGCATCTTCGGCAACCACGACTCGCTCCTCACCGGCAACTTCCAGCGTAGCCAGGCGGTCGCCGACTATGCCCGTGGCTGTGTCAAGGTCACCGGCATCTCACCGGAGGCCCTCGGCGCAGCAGCGCCACTCGTCGGCGGCGGCATCACCCCGCAGGAGCAGGGCCAGATCGCCCAGATTTTCATCGACGACGTGTTGCGCACCGCTTCGGACCCCGCCCGCTTCTCTGACCGGGCTCGGATCGTCCCGCGCGACCCAAAGCGCCTGCCGTTGAAGAAGAGCCGCTTCATCAGCGAGCATTTCAGGACGGCTGGGCGGCCCGACGGGCACGGCTTCACCCGCGCGAACATCCGCAGCGGCGAGGGCAACTACTCCTTCCGCCCCCGCCGGGGTCTCCGCTTCCTCGTGCTCGACAGCGTCTCGGACAGCGGGGGCTCGGCCGGCAACATCGGCGACCGGCAGTTCCGCTGGATCCACTCACAGCTCCTGAGAGCGGATCGCCGCCGAGAGCTGGTGATGGCGTTCAGCCACCACTCGCTGCGGACGATGAACCAGCCGGTGCCGAGCGGTTTCCCGCCTGGGGACCAGGAGGGCGACAAGGGCAGCAACGTGCACTTCGGCACCGGGCCCGACAACACCACCTCGAGCTGCCCGACGAGGGGCGCCCGCGCCCGGACCCGCCGCGGCGAGACGCTGCGCTGCCTTTTCCTCCGTCACCGCAGCCTGATCGCCTTCGTCAACGGGCACGAGCATGAAAACAGGATCACACCGGTCCGGCGGCGGGGCGCCGCCGGCTTCTGGCAGATCACCACGGCGTCGCACATCGACTGGCCTCAAGAGTCCCGGCTGATCGACCTGTTCGACAACCGCGACGGCACGCTCTCGATCTTCGGCACGATCCTCGATCACGCAGGGAACGCGAACCCGGGTTCGTCGCCGTTGAACACGACCGGCCCCCAGTCCCGCGCTCAGGTCTCCCGGCTCGCGTCGATCTCGCGTGAGCTCGCCTGCAACGACCCGAACTCGAACTCCGGCGCCGGCGGGCCGTGTGCGAGCTCCACCGCGGGCCCACTCTCCGAAGGGGCCCGGTCCGACCGCAACGTCGAGCTCATCCTGCGCAACCCGTTCCGAGCACGCCGCACGCGGGTGCCGCGCCTCACGGGCTAGACGCTATGGCGGTTGACGCCGGGGCCTAAGCGGCCGGAACTTGTTCGCAAAGCCTTCGCATGGGGTCAGCCGGAAGCCCGTCTTTGGCCAGCCAAACCACCCATGGGTTAGCCAACCTCGGCATAGTCAGGCTCGAAGAACGCGAGAACGCCCAGCGCCCAACGACTGGCCAACGAAGACGACCGCCCTCGGGGTGGCGCTCAGTGGTGGAACTTGACGACGCGGAGCCATCTCAGCTGTAGTCAGCGCGCCGCGCAGACGCGGACGCAAATATCTGCCATACTGCCGCTTAGATTTCTTTCTAGGCAACGGAGGACGTTCAGATATGGCAAGGACGATAGGCATCGACCTGGGCACGACGAACTCGTGCATGTCGGCTCGCGAGGGTGGCGACACCACCGTCGTGGAGAACGCCGAGGGCGCCCGCACCACCCCGTCGGTGGTCGCCTTCACCGAGGGCGGCGAGCGCCTGGTGGGCGCCCCCGCCAAGCGCCAGGCCGTCACCAACCCCGAGAACACCGTCTTCTCCATCAAGCGCTTCATGGGCCGCAAGGAGGCCGAGGTCAAGGAGGAGGAGCGGATCGTCCCATTCGAGGTCGTAGCGGGCCCGAACGGCGACGCGCGCGTGAAGGCGGGCGGCGAGGAGTACGCGCCGCCGCAGATCAGCGCGATGCTGCTGCAGAAGCTCAAGGCAGACGCTGAGGCGTACCTGGGCGACACGGTCGACAGCGCGGTGATCACCGTCCCCGCGTACTTCAACGACGACCAGCGCCAGGCCACCAAGGAAGCCGGCAAGATCGCCGGGCTCGACGTCAAGCGCATCATCAACGAGCCCACCGCGGCCGCCCTGGCCTACGGGCTCGACAAGGAGGAGTCCGACCAGACCATCCTCGTGTTCGACCTCGGCGGCGGCACCTTCGACGTGTCCGTGCTCGAGATCGGCGACGGCGTGTTCGAGGTCAAGGCCACCGCGGGTGACAACCACCTGGGCGGCGACAACTTCGACAAGGCGATCGTCGACTGGCTCGTTGCTGAGTTCAAGGCATCCGAAGGCGTCGACCTCTCAGCCGACAAGATGGCCCTCCAGCGCCTCTACCAGGAGGCCGAGAAGGCCAAGGCCGAGCTCTCCTCCACCCAGGAGACGCAGATCAACCTGCCGTTCATCACGGCGGTCGACTCGGTGCCCAAGCACCTCAACCAGCGCCTCACCCGCGCGAAGCTCGGCGAGCTGACCGCGGACTTGATCGAGCGCGTCGTCGCGCCGACCAAGCAGGCCATGGACGACGCCGGCGTGAGCGGCGGCTCGGGCATCGACCACGTCGTCCTGGTGGGCGGCATGACCCGCATGCCCGCAGTGCAGGAGAAGGTCAAGGGACTGACGGGCAAGGACCCGCACAAGGGCGTGAACCCCGACGAGGTCGTGGCCGTGGGCGCCGCCATCCAGGCGGGCGTGCTGGCCGGCGACGTCAAGGACGTCCTGCTGCTCGACGTGACCCCGCTGACCCTGGGCATCGAGACCAAGGGCGGGGTGCGCACGGCGCTCATCGACCGCAACACCACGATCCCGACACGCAAGTCGGAGGTGTTCTCGACCGCCGAGGACAACCAGCCGAGCGTCGAGGTCCACGTGCTGCAGGGCGAGCGCGAGATGGCCGCCTACAACAAGTCGCTGGGCAAGTTCCAGCTAACCGGGATCCCGCCCGCGCCGCGGGGCGTGCCACAGATCGAGGTCGGCTTCGACATCGACGCGAACGGCATCCTCAACGTGACGGCCAAGGACCTCGGCACGGGCAAGGAGCAGAAGATCGAGATCAAGGCCGGCTCGGGCCTCTCCGACGAGGAGGTCGAGCGGATGGTCCAGGACGCCGAGGCGCACGCCGACGACGACCGTCGCCAGCGTGAGCTCGTCGACGCCCGCAACACCGCCGAGTCCGCGGCCTACCAGGCCGAGAAGCAGCTCGAGGAGATGGGCGACTCGGTCGACGCTTCCTCGAAGGAGGAGATCGAGGCGGCGATCAAGGACGTCAGGGACAACCTGGAGTCCGACGACGCCGAGCTCCTGCGCAACAAGACCGAGTCCCTGCAGGCCGCCTTCCACAAGGTGTCCGAGCAGATGTACGCGGCGGCCCAGTCCCAGGCGGCCGAGTCCGCCGGCGCCGACGGCGCGTCCGCGGACGGCTCGGCCGCCAACGGCGGCTCCTCCGAGGAGGAAGTCGTGGACGCCGAGGTCGTTGACGAGGAGCGGAACTAGGTGCTCTTCGCCGACGAAGAGGAGCGGGAGGCCCCCGAGGAGGAGCCCGAGACCGCGCGGGACGAGACGGCCGAGCCGGCCGGCGAGGAAGACCCTGCCAACGAGCAGGAGACCCTCGAGGCCACCGAGGAGGCCGCCGGTGACGACCCCGCTGCCAGCGTGGAGCGCCAGCGCGACGAGTACCTCGCGCTGGCGCAGCGCACCCAGGCGGACTTCGAGAACTTCCGCAAGCGGGCGGCCCGCGAGGTCGCCGCGGCCGGAGAGCGCGCGCGGGGAACGCTCGTACGCGAGCTGCTGCCCGTGCTCGACAACCTCGAGCGCGCCCTGGCTTCGGCCGAGGAGGGCGAGCAGCACCTGGCCGAGGGCGTGAAGCTCGTTCACTCGGAGCTGCTCGCTGTGCTCCAGCGCAACGGAGTCGAGCAGTTCGACCCTTCAGGGGAGCGCTTCGATCCCACCTTCCACGAGGCACTGTCGACGCGTGAGGAGGAGCAGACCGACTCCGGCGTCGTGCTCGACGTGATCGAGAAGGGCTACCGCGTGAACGGGAGCGTGCTGCGCCCGGCGCGGGTGGTGGTGAGCGGCTAGCGGATGGCCACTGCCTCGAAGAACCCTTACGACGTCCTGGGCGTCGACAAGAAGGCCTCCGACGAGGAGATCAAGAAGGCCTACCGCAAGCTCGCTCGCCAGTACCACCCCGACCGCAACCCCGGTGACGCGCGCGCCGAGGAGCGCTTCAAGGAGATCCAGGAGGCCAACTCGATCCTCTCCGATCCCGAGAAGCGCAAGGCGTACGACTCGGGCGGTGGCATCTTCGGGTCGGGCTTCGACCCGGGCGCCTTTCGCACGGCCGGCGGTGGCTTTGGCGGTGGCCTGGGCGACATCATCTCCGATCTCTTCGGCAACGCCACCGGCCGCGGGGGCGGCGCCGGCGCGGGAGCCGCGCCCCGAGGACGCGACCTCGAGACCGAGGTCAACATCTCCTTCCAGCAGGCCATGGACGGCGCCCAGGTCTCCGTCACGGTCCCGATGTCCGCACCCTGTCCCACCTGCCGCGGCACCGGGGCCAAGCCCGGCACCACGCCTCGCGTCTGCAGCCGCTGCCACGGCCGTGGCGTCGAGCAGGAGTCCCAGGGGCTGTTCTCGATCTCGCAGCCCTGTGCGCTGTGTGGTGGCACCGGCACCGAGATCGACGATCCCTGTCCCACGTGCAACGGCCAGGGCCAGACCCGGCAAGTCAAGCGCTACCGGGCGAACATCCCCGCCGGCGTTCGCGACGGCTCCCGGGTCCGACTGGCGGGCAAGGGCGAGGCCGGCCCCCGCGGCGGACCGTCCGGTGACCTCTATGTGATCACGCGCGTGGCCGGGTCGCCGCTGTTCACCCGCCGGGGCGACAACCTCGAGGTCTCGGTGCCCATCACGATCCCCGAGGCGATCCGGGGAGCGACGATCGAGGTGCCGACGCTGAGCGGCAGCAAGCGCATCCGCGTGGCGCCTGGAACCCAGCACGGAACCCTGCAGCGCCTGCGCGGTGAGGGTCCGCCGCGGCTGAGCGGCAAGGGCCGCGGGGACATCCACTACCGCCTGGTGATCGACGTGCCGCGCTCGCTCTCGCGCGAGCAGCGCGAGGCGGTCGACGACCTGGCCAACGTTTTCGACCAGGACCCGCGGGAGCGGATCCTTTCCGACCGCAAGGCGTCGTGATGGACCGCGAGCAGGGCGTCTACATGATCTCGGTGGCCGCAGAGCTGGCCGGGATGCACCCACAGACGCTGCGCATCTATGAGACGCGGGGACTGATCACCCCCGGCCGCTCGCCGAAGGGCACGCGCCTGTACTCGCAGCAGGACGTCGACCGCCTGCAGCGCATCCAGGAGCTCACCACCGAGCTGGGCATGAACCTCGCGGGCGTGGAGAGGGTCTTCGAGCTCGAGAGCGAGATCGCGCGGATGCAGAGGCGCGTGCGCTCCCTCGAGCGCCAGGCCGAGAAGATGCAGAAGGAGCTCGGCGAGGAGCTCGACCGGGTGCGCCGCTCCTTCCGCGCGGAGCTCGTGCCCTACGAGCCGCCCGGCAAGGCGCTGCTGCCGGCGGTGCGCGTCCGGGTCGAGCGCGGCGGAGCTCGCTAGGGCCCCAGTTGCCCGCGACACGGGCCCTTTCTCCGAAAGCTCTCAGCGCGCTGAAGGATTCCGGCCGGGCGCATGACGCGCTATAAGGGAACCTCAGCTAGATCTGCTATAAACTGACTTAGATTTTCTGTGCACTCTGATCGATTCACAATCAAGGCCCAAGAGGCCCTGGCCGCCGCTCAGCGCATCGCGGGCGCCCGCGCCAACCCGGAGGTGGATCCCAATCACCTCCTCGTCGCGCTGCTCGAGCAGGAGGGCGGCATCGTCGCCCCGGTGCTGCGCCGCGCGGGCGGCGACCCCGAGAGCGTGCGGCGCAAGGGCAACGAGGCGCTCGACGCCCTGCCCACCGTCTCCGGTGAGGGCACGGCCGCGCCCGCGATCGGCCGTGCGCTGACCCAGGCGCTCGCCAAGGCCGACGAGGAAGCGCGCGGTATGGGCGACGAGTACGTCTCCGCCGAGCACCTGCTGCTGGCCCTGGCCGCCGACCCGAAGGTCGACGCGGGCGCTTCACGCGACGTGCTGGCCGAGGCCGTCCAGGGGGTGCGGGGGCCGCACCGCGTCACGGACCAGAACCCCGAGGACAAGTACGGCGCGCTCGAGAAGTTCGGCCGCGACCTGACCGAGTCTGCCGAGCAGGGCAAGCTCGACCCGGTCATCGGCCGCGACGACGAGATCCGCCGCGTGGTCCAGGTCCTCTCCCGCCGCACCAAGAACAACCCCGTGCTGATCGGCGAGCCCGGCGTGGGCAAGACCGCCATCGCCGAGGGCCTGGCGCAGCGCATCGTCGACGGCGACGTGCCCGACTCGCTGCGCGACCGCCGTGTGATCGCGCTGGACATCGGCGCGCTGATCGCGGGGGCCAAGTACCGCGGAGAGTTCGAGGACCGGCTGAAGGCCGTCCTGAAGGAGATCGCCGAGGCCGAGGGCCAGGTGATCCTGTTCATGGACGAGCTGCACACGATCGTGGGCGCCGGCGCCGCCGAGGGCGCCGTCGACGCCGCGAACCTGCTCAAGCCGATGCTCGCCCGCGGCGAGCTGCGCGCCGTGGGCGCCACCACGCTGGACGAGTACCGCAAGCACATCGAGAAGGACGCCGCGCTCGAGCGCCGCTTTCAGCCCGTGTTCGTGGGCGAGCCCTCCGAGGGCGACACCGTCGCCATCCTGCGCGGGCTCAAGGAGCGCTACGAGGTCCACCACGGCGTGCGCATCCAGGACAGCGCCATCGTGGCTGCCGCCCTGCTCTCGCACCGCTACATCGCCGACCGCTTCCTGCCCGACAAGGCGATCGACCTGATCGACGAGGCCGCCTCGAAGCTGCGCATCGAGATCGACTCCATGCCGACCGAGATCGACGAGGTCGAGCGCCGCATCCAGCAGCTCGAGATCGAGCACACTGCGCTTCAGAAGGAGACCGACGAGGCCGGTGTCGCCCGCCGCGAGGCGCTCGAGCGCGAGCTGGCCGACTTACGCGAGCGCGCAGGCGAGATGAAGGCCCGCTGGCAGGAGGAGAAGGAGGCCATCACCGCCGTCCGCGAGATCAAGGAGCGCCTGGAGCAGGCCCACCGAGACGCCGAGCGCGCAGAGCGCGACTCCGACCTGCAGCGCGCCGCCGAGCTGCGCTACGGCGAGATCCCCGAGCTCCAGTCCGCCCTGGCCGAGGCCGAGGCGCGCGCCGACTCACGCACCGGCTTCCTCAAGGAGGAGGTCACCGAGGAGGACGTGGCCGAGACCGTGGCCAAGTGGACCGGCATCCCGGTCAGCAAGCTGATGGAGTCCGAGGTGCAGAAGCTCGTCCACATGGAGGAGCGGCTGCACGAGCGCGTCGTGGGCCAGGCCGAGGCCGTCGAGGCCGTTTCCAACGCGCTGCGCCGCTCGCGCGCGGGACTGCAGGATCCCGACCAGCCGATCGGCACCTTCCTGTTCATAGGCCCGACAGGCGTCGGCAAGACCGAGCTGGCCCGTGCGCTGGCGGAGTTCATGTTCGACTCCGAGCAGGCGATCGTTCGCATCGACATGTCCGAGTACATGGAGAAGCACTCCGTGTCGCGGCTGGTGGGCGCGCCGCCCGGGTACGTCGGCTACGACGAGGGGGGCCAGCTGACCGAGGCGGTGCGCCGGCGCCCCTACAGCGTCGTGCTGCTCGACGAGATCGAGAAGGCCCACGCGGACGTCTTCAACGTGCTGCTTCAGCTGATGGACGACGGCCGGCTCACCGACGGTCAGGGCCGCACCGTGTCCTTCAAGAACACCGTGGTGATCATGACCTCCAACGTGGCCGGCGGCATGGACGGCGTCCGGGCGACCTTCAAGCCCGAGTTCGTCAACCGCCTCGACGAGATCGTGGAGTTCGGCCAGCTCAGCCGCGAGGAGTTGGGCCAGATCGTCGACCTCCAGGTGGCCCGGCTGGCCGAGCGGGTGCGCGAGCGCGGAGTGGAGATCGAGCTCACCGACGAGGCCCGCGAGCTGCTCGGCAACCTCGGCTACGACCCGAGCTACGGCGCCCGGCCGCTCAAGCGCGTGATCCAGAAGCGCCTGGTCGACCGGCTGGCGCTCGAGCTGCTGGATGGCACGATCAAGCCCGGCGACCGGGTGCGGGTGACCGCTCTCGACGGCGAGCTCAAGTTCGAAGAATCCAAGGGCGAAGCCCTCACCGCGTCGAGTGGGTAAGCGCGCCCGGCGCCGGGCGAAGGGCGCCCAGCCGAAGCAACCGGTCGCGACGACCGACTACCGCGACGACGAGGGCAACGCGCTCACCCTGCGCGACTCGCTCAGCGCGGGGACGCTGCGCGAGCTCGAGAACCTCGACGCCAAGCCGGCCGGGTCGGCCGAGGACCGCTGGCAGCGCCGGGTCGAATTCCTCTTCGAGCGGCTGGCCGTCCGCTGGGACATCGCGGGGCTGCCTATCGACGGGCAGAAGGAGCTGCTGGGGCGCCTGCGGATGTCGAGCGCCGAGGAGAAGCGCTTCGTGCGCGAGGCGCTGGCCGGCCACCTGGCCGAGCGCTATCCCGAGCTGACGGTCTAGGGCCGGGAGAAGCCGGGCCCGCCGAGCGGCGGCCCGGACACCTGCTCCCAGCGCTCGCCGGTGGAGGCGGCGGACGCCGAGCTCGAGCCGAAGGTCCGGAACACGGTGACGCGGAAGACAACGCAGGCCCTGTTCGCCGTGGCTCCCGAGCAACGGCGGTAGCGGCGGCGCGCGTCGAACTGCACGCGGTAGGTGCCCGGCGACGTACCACGCCTCAGAAGGCGTTTGCGCGCCGTGAGCTTCGCGCACGGGCCGCGGAGGCGCCCGATGCGCACGTTCACCTTGTAGCGGCGGCCGCGGCGCGCGTGTGAGTAGAGGGTTGGCCCGCCGATGAAGCCGCGAGCGCCGATTCGCCGGAGCCGTGAGGGCGATCCGCTCCGCGGACGGATGCTCACGTTCAAGGCGGTGATGCGGACCTGGGTGGCCGCGGCGATCGCGGTGTTGGTGACGTCGACGGCGGCCCAGTCGTAGACGCGCGAGCCGCTCGACTGGGACGGGGTGGTGAAGCGCACGCCGAAGGCACCGGTCCCGTCGGCGGTGGTGGCGCCGACCACCGAGCCGTCGCGGCCGATGGCGACCGCGCCGTTGGGCGTGTAGCCGGTTCCGCTCAGCGTGGCGGTGGTGCCCGGCCGAAAGCAGGAGCGCTCGAAGCCCAGCGTGGCGGCCGAGGCGCTCGGGGCGAAGACGGCGGCCAGGACGGCCAGGACCAGGATGGTGGGGATCCGGTTGCGCAAGCCGGCAATTCTACCTGTCACCGGGCCGCGCGACGCCCCTGCACATGGGCTTCACAAGCGGCAGGGCTCCCCGTACCTCGCCCCAATCGCCTTCGGTCACGCCCAGGTCGTAGACACGGCGCAGCGCGGTCGCTGAGAATAGGCTGCGAGAGCAACCGAGCGGCGGTGCTCGGCCGGCCAACGCCCGGCCTGCGCTCCGGCGCTACCCCTCGACCCCAGGAGCCGCGATGCCCACCTACGTCATGCTGACCACCCTCACGCCCGAGGGCGTGCAGACGCTTAAGAACAACCCGCAGCGCCTTCAGGAGGTCAACAAGGAGATCGAGCAGCTTGGGGCCCAGGTCAAGGCCCAGTGGGCAGTGCTGGGCCAGTACGACTTCGTGAACGTGATCGAGGCGCCCGACGACACGACGATGGCCCGGGTCTCGCTCGAGCTCGGCTCGCGCGGCACGGCCCGCTACGAGTCGCTGGCGGCGATCGCCGTCGACGACTTCGTCGCCGCTCTTTGAAGGTCCTCGTCGTAGGCGGCGGAGGGCGGGAGCACGCGCTGGTCCGCTCGCTGCTGCGAAGCCCTCGCGGCCCCCAGGTGCTGGCCGCGCCCGGCAACGCCGGGATCGCCCGTGACGGGGTCGACTGCGTGGACGTGGGGGCCGAGGACGTCGACGGCCTTGTGTCCCTTGCCCGCGCCCGCGGGGTCGACTTGGTCGTGGTCGGCCCCGAGGCCCCACTGGTGGCCGGGCTTGTGGACGCCCTCGGCGAGGCGGGCGTCGCCGCCTTCGGCCCCAGTGCGGACGCGGCCCGCATCGAGGGCTCAAAGGCCTACGCCAAGGCGCTCATGCGCGACGTGGGCGTGCCCACCGCCGGCTACGCGGTGTTCAGCGACCGCGAGGAGGCCGCGGCGCACCTCGCCTGCGCGAGCTACCCGGCGGTGCTGAAGGCCGACGTCCTGGCCGCAGGCAAGGGCGTGATCATCGCCGCCGACGAGCGCGAGGCCCGCGAGGCGCTCGACCTGTTCTTCTCCGAGCGCCGCTTCGGCGAGACCGAGGTGGTGCTGGAGCAGTTCCTGGACGGTGACGAGCTGTCGCTGCTGGCAGTGTGCGACGGCGAGCGCGCGCTGCCCCTCGCGCCGGCGCGTGACTTCAAGCGGATCGGGGAGGGCGATGCGGGTCCCAACACCGGGGGGATGGGCAGCTTCTCTCCTGTGCCGGGCTTCGAGGCCGAGCACGCCCAGGTCCTGGCGCGCGCGGTCCACCAGCCGATCGTCGACGAGCTGCGCCGCCGCGGGACCCCTTTCCACGGCGTGCTCTACGCGGGGCTGATGATGACCGCGGACGGGCCGAAGGTGCTCGAGTACAACGCGCGCTTCGGCGACCCCGAGACGCAGGCTGTCCTGCCGCGCCTGCGATCGGACATCCTCGACTTGCTCGAGGGCTCCACGCGTCCCGGCGGACTGGAGGGCGTGACGGTCGAGTGGTCGCCGCGCTGGGCGGTCACCGTGGTGCTGGCCTCGCGCGGCTACCCCGAGTCCTCGTCGAAGGGCGACGTGATCGAGGGACTGGGGCAGCCGGGCTCGCTCGACGTGGAGGTGCTGCACGCCGGCACCGCCGAGCGCGACGGCGAGCTGGTCACGGCGGGGGGGCGGGTCTTGAACGTAACCGGCCTGGGTGACGACCCAACCGAGGCCCGTGAGCGCGCCTACCACACGGCGGACCGAATCAGCTTCGACGGAATGCAGCTCCGCCGCGACATCGCGGCCGCCGCGGCTGAAAGAGTGCAGGCGTGAGCCCGGAGCTGCCTCCCGAGTCGCCCGTGACCGAGACCGAGGCCGAGGAGGAGTTCGCCGCGTTGGACGTGGATGCGCCCCGCGTGGGGATAGTGATGGGCAGCAAGAGCGACCTGCCCTTGATGGAGAAGGCGGGGGGCGAGCTCGAGGAGCGCGGCATCCGCTACGAGATCCGCGTCATGAGCGCGCACCGCGACCCCGACACGGTGGCCGACTACGCCAAGAACGCCAAGATGCGCGGTCTGCGGGTGATCATCGCCGGGGCCGGCCTGGCCGCCGCGCTGCCGGGCGTGGTGGCCGCACACACCGAGCTTCCGGTGATCGGCGTTCCGCTCACGTCCAAGACGTCGGTGGGCGGGGGCCTGGATGCCCTGCTGGCCATCAGCCAGATGCCCCCCGGGGTGCCCGTGGCCTGCGTCGGGGTCGACTCGGCGAAGAACGCCGCGGTCCTGGCGGCCAAGATCCTGGCGTGATCGAGCGCTACACCCGCCCAGCGCTCGGCGCGGTGTGGGACGAGGAGAACAAGCTGCGCTGCTGGCTCAGGGTCGAGCTGGCGGTGGTCGAGGTGCTGGCCGAGCAGGGCGTGGTGCCCGCCGAAGACGCCGCTGCGATTCGCCAAGGCGCCTCCTTCACGGTCGAGGCGGTCACGGAGCGCGAGAAGGTCACAGACCACGACGTGGCGGCTTTCGTCGACGTCGTGGCGGGCCCGCTCGGGGAGGCCGGGCGCTGGTTCCACCACGGGCTGACCTCGTCCGATGTGCTCGACACCGCGCTCGGGCTGCAGCTGGCCGAGGCGGGCGAGCTGCTGCTCGAGGGCGCGCAAGGGCTCCGCGACGCCCTGGTCGCCCGCGCCCGCGAGCACCGCACCACCCTGTGCGTCGGCCGCACCCACGGCGTGCACGCCGAGCCCACCACCTTCGGCGTCAAGCTCGCGGGCTTCGCCTTCGAGGCCGACCGCAATCTGGCCCGGCTACGTGAGGCGGTGGAGGGCGTGTCGGTCGGTGCGCTGTCGGGCGCGGTGGGCACCTACGCGGCCAACGGGCCGGAGCTCGAGGCCACCGTGCTGGACCGGCTGGGCCTGCGGCGAGAGGACGTCTCGACCCAGGTGGTTGCGCGCGACCGCCACGCCGCGCTGCTTTCGGCGATCGCCCTGGCCGGCGCCGGGCTGGAGCGCCTGGCCACCGAGGTGCGCCACCTCCAGCGCACGGAGGTGCGGGAGGTTGAGGAGCCGTTCCGCTCGGGGCAGAAGGGCTCCTCCGCGATGCCCCACAAGCGCAACCCGATCATCAGCGAGCGGCTGACGGGCATCGCCCGCCTGCTGCGCGGCTACGCCCAGGCGGGATTGGAGGACGTCGCGCTGTGGCACGAGCGCGACATCTCGCATTCCTCGGTCGAGCGGGTAGCGCTCCCCGACGCGACCATCCTGCTCGACTACGGCCACTCGCTTGCGCTGCGGCTGGTCGAGGCGATGACCGTGCACGCCGACCGCATGCTGGCCAACCTGGAGGCCACGCACGGCGCCCTCTACTCCCAGCGCGCCCTGCTGGCGCTGGTGGAGGCCGGCTGGACGCGCGACGACGCCTACCGGTTGGTCCAGGAGAACGCCCAGCGCGCGTGGGACACCGGCGTGCACTTCCGCGAGCTGCTGGCCGAGGCGGCCCCCGGTGTGGACCTCGACGCGATCTTCGACGCCGGCGCTTTCGTGCGCCACGCCGACGCGATCGTCGAGCGCTTGGCCCTACTGAACGCCTGAGGCCAGCAGCGACGCGAGGAACAGGATGGCGAAGTGGACGCTCTGGTCCACGAGAATCGTCAGCTGGGGGTAGTTGAGCGGGTCCGCCTTCTTCACGCGCCTCATGTAGGCGTGCAGCAGCCGCCCGTCGTCCTGAATCAGATGGGTGGCGAGGATGAGTGCCGCGATCAGCACTCCGGCGGGGCCGACCTCGACCGTAAGCCACACGAAAGCGGGCAGCAGCGCCAGGGAGTAGGTGAAGACGTGCGCGAACAGTGCACGGCGGGCTTCGGGATCCGGTCCCAGCCCTCCGTGCTTGTGGGTGGCCTGCCACTCGGTCTGCAGCACGAAATCGCCGACCATGTGGCTGACCCCAAGCACCACGAAGGCCTGGACCCAGAGCACGGGCAGACGCTATGCGAGCGACGCTGGTCGTGCGCTCACCTATCGTCGGGGCGCCCGCTCGCCCGGCAGCGCCGAGTGGCTGGGCTTCGCCTACGTGACGGTGATAAGCGCCTTCGCCGGCTTCTTCGCCTGGTACGCGGGCCTGGCCCGCGGCGGCATAGCCCGCACGAGCCAGATCCAACTCGCCCAGCCCCTGCTCACGTTCGCGTGGTCGGCCCTGTTCCTGGGCGAGACGATCTCGCTCCTGACCTTCGTCACCGGCCTGGCCGTGCTCGCCTGTGTGGCCATCACCCAGCGCACCCGGGTGGTCGAGGCCCAGCCGGTCAGCACCGGATAGCGTCGAGACCTTGCCCAGGCCGAGCGGCTGACGCCGAACCGATTGTTAGCCTCGAAGAGGTGACGAGCCTCGCCGCCCTGGAGCCCTTCGCGCAGGGCAAAGTGCGCGACATATTCGCCGTCGGCGACGACCGGCTGCTGCTGGTCACCAGCGACCGGATCTCCACCTACGACGCCGTGCATCCCACGCCCATCCCCGACAAGGGAGCGGTGCTGACCGGGCTCTCGGCCTTCTGGTTCGAGCGCACCGAGGACGTCGTGCCGAACCACCTCGTCTCCTACACCGACGTGCCCGAGGAAGCCCGCGGCCGGGCCCTCCTGGTGGAGCGCCTCGAGATGTTCCCTGTGGAATGCGTGGTTCGCGGCTACATCACAGGCTCGGGCTGGAAGGACTACCAGCGCACCGGCGCGGTCTGCGGGGTCGGTCTCCCCGAGGGCCTGAGGGAGTCCGAGCAGCTGCCGGAGCCGATCTTCACGCCCGCCACCAAGGCCGAGGTGGGCGACCACGACGAAAATGTCGACTTCGACCGCGCCGCCGAGATCGTTGGCGACCGAGCCCTGCTGGAGGAGCTGCGCCGGATCTCGATCGAGCTCTACGCACGCGCGTCCGCGCACGCGCGTGAGCGCGGGATCATCCTCGCCGACACCAAGTTCGAGCTGGGCCGCAACGCCGCCGGCGAGATCGTGCTCGGCGACGAGGCTCTGACCCCCGACTCCTCGCGCTTCTGGCCCGTAGACGGCTACGAGGTCGGCAAGGGCCAGCCCTCATTTGACAAGCAGTACGTGCGCGACTGGGCGTCGGGTTCGGGCTGGGACAAGTCCCCGCCCGCGCCGGAGCTGCCCGGCGAAGTGGTCGAGGGGACGCGGCAGCGCTACCGCGAGGCCTACGAGAAGATCACCGGCGAGCCCTTCGAGGAGTGGCTGCGCCGCTCCGGCGCCCTCTGAGCGTGGCTCGGGTCCGGGTGCTCATCCGGCCCAAGGAGGGCATCCTCGACCCGCAGGGCCAGGCCGTGGAGCGGGCTCTGCCCGCGTTGGGCTTCGAGGGCGTGGCCAACGTGCACGTGGGTCGCATGGTGGAACTGGATGCCGAGGACCCTGCGCGCGTGCCGGAGATGTGCGAGCGGCTGCTGGCCAACCCCCTGATCGAGGACTACGAGGTGCTCCAGTGAGGTTCGGAGTGATCCGCTTCCCCGGCTCGTGCGACGAGATCGACGCGCTGCGTGCCTGCCGCCGCTTCGCCGACGCCGAGCTGCTGTGGCACGGCGACCGCGAGCTGCGCGGCGTGGACGCCGTGGTGGTGCCCGGCGGCTTCTCCTACGGCGACTACCTGCGCGTGGGCGCGATCGCCCGCTTCTCCCCGGTCATGGAGTCGGTGATCGAGTTCGGCCGCCAGGGCGGACCGGTCCTCGGCATCTGCAACGGCTTCCAGGTGCTCTGCGAGGCGGGGCTGCTTCCCGGCGCGCTGCTGCCGAACTCGGGCCGGCGCTTCATCGCCCGGCACCTCGACCTCGAGGTCGTCAATGCGTCCACGCCTTTCACCCACAAGGCGGCTGCCGGCGACGTCCTCTCGATCCCCATCAAGCACGGGGCCGGCCGCTTCTACGCGCCCGAAGAGGTACTGGACGGCATGGAGGCACAGGGACAGGTCGTCCTGCGCTACGCCCCCGGCCACAACCTCAACGGCTCCCTACGCGACATCGCCGGGGTGTCCAACCCCGAGGGCAACGTGTTCGGACTCATGCCCCACCCCGAGCACGCCGTCGACCCTCTCACCGGATCCGAGGACGGCGGCCTGATCTTCGCTTCCCTGGCCCGCCAGCCCGTCGCGGCGTGACCGAGACCGCGGTGGCGCGTCATCGCGAGCTCGGGCTCACCGACTCCGAGTACGAGCGGATCGTCGACAAGCTGGGCCGCGAGCCCAACGCGCTCGAGCTGGCGGTGTTCTCGCTCGTGTGGTCGGAGCACTGCGCCTACAAGCACTCCAAGAAGCTGCTGCGCTCGCTCCCGACGGAGGGCCGCCACCTGCTGATGGGCCCGGGCGAGAATGCCGGCGCGGTGGACGTGGGCGACGGCCTGGCGATCGCCTTCAAGGTCGAGTCGCACAACCACCCCAGCGCGGTCGAGCCCTTTCAGGGAGCGGCCACGGGCGTCGGTGGCATCCTCCGCGACGTGTTCGCGGTCGGCGCCCGGCCGATCGCCGTGCTGGACTCGCTGCGCTTCGGCGAGCTGTCCTCGGCGCGCTCGCGTTTCCTGCTCGACGGCGCCGTCGCGGGCATCGGCCACTACGGGAACTCCATCGGCGTGGCCACCGTGGGCGGCGAGGTCTACTTCGAGGGACCCTACGAGCACAACTGTCTGGTCAACGCGATGTGCCTCGGCCTGGCACCGCACGACCGCCTCATCCGCAGCGCGGCCGCGGGCGTCGGGAACCTGGTGGTACTGCTCGGCGCGCGCACGGGTCGCGACGGGATCGGCGGCGCGTCGGTCCTCGCCAGCGCCGAGCTGGACGCCGAGGATGACTCCAAGCGCCCGACCGTCCAGATCGGCGACCCCTTCGAGGAGAAGCGGGTCCTGGAGTGCTGCCTGGAGTTGCTGGACAAGGAGGTGCTGGTCTCTCTCCAGGATCTGGGCGCGGCGGGGCTGTCATCGAGCGCCTCGGAGATGGCCTCGGGTGGGGACGTCGGAGTCGACCTCGACGTCTCGCTCGTGCCGCGCCGCGAGGAGGGGATGGAGCCCTTCGAGGTAATGATCTCGGAGTCCCAGGAGCGGATGCTGTGCGTGATCGAGCCCGAGCGCATGGTGCAGCTGGAGGAGATCTGCGCGCGCTGGGAGGTGCGCGCGAGCGCCATCGGCGAGGTCACCGACTCGCGGTGCCTGCGGGTGCTCGACGACGGCGAGCTCGTGGGTGACATGCCCGTGGAGGCGCTCGTCGACGAGTGCCCGCTGTACGACCTGGCGCCCGAGCCGCCGCGCGAGCCGGTGTACGCGGCGCCGCCCCGGGTGCTCGACTCCTCCGACCCGCGCGAGGTGCTGCTCGCACTGATGGACTCGGCCAACCTGTCCTCGCGGCGGCCCCTGTTCGAGCAGTACGACCCCGTGGTGGGCTCGCGCACGGTGCGCGGCCCCCAACAGGCGGACGCCGCCGTTCTCAAGCTGGAAGACGACGGCGGCACGGGGGCGATCGCGGTCTCCATCGACGGCAACGGGCGCCGTGTGGCCTGCGACCCCTACTGGGGAGCGGTCGAGGCCGTGCTCGAGTGCGCGGCCAACCTCGCCTGCGTGGGCGCGGAGCCGCTCGGGCTGACCAACTGCCTGAACTTCGGCAACCCCGAGAAGCCGCAAGTCGCCTGGCAGCTCACCGAGGCGGTCCGCGGGCTGGGCGACGCCTGCCGCGCCCTGGAGGTGCCGGTGGTCGGGGGCAACGTCTCGCTCTACAACGAGTCGGGGGGTGGTCCGATCTATCCCACGCCGGTAGTCGGCATGGTCGGCAAACTGCCCGACGCCGCGCGCACGGCGCCGGCCGGCTTTGCCCGCGAGGGCGACACGATCGCCTTCTGCGGCGAGTTCACCCCGGTGCCCGCGGGCTCGGAGCTGGCCAAGCTCCAGGGCGAGGCGCTTCCCACCCAGCTCGCGCCGCGGGATCTCGCGAAGACGTGGCTGGCCCACGAGGCCGTCCGTGACGCCGTCCGGGCCGGCTGGCTGTCCAGTGCTCACGACGTTGCCGAGGGCGGGCTGCTTGTGGCCATCGCCGAGTCGTGCGTGGCCGGCGGGCTGGGAGCGACGGTCGACCCCTGGCCGGACAGCGACCAGCTGCACTGGCTGTTCGGCGAGTGCCCCGGCGGCGGCTTCGTGGTGAGCGGCTCGCGGGAGGCGATCGAGCGGCTGGCCGAGCGGACGCCGCTGACGCTGTTCGGCACGGTCGGTGGCGACTCCCTGCGCGCAGCGGACCCCGCCCTCTTCGAGGTCTCGCTCGCGGAGCTGAACGAGGCCTCAGGATCGCTGGCCGCCGCGTTTCCCTAGTGGCAGCGAGCCACCGGCGGCCGACGCCGGACCCCGCTGATACCCTCGCCAAGAGGCCCTCGATGACCCCTGTCGATTCGATTCCGGAGCGCGACGGGCCCCGCGACGAGTGCGGTGTCTTCGGTGTCTACGCACCCGAAGCCGACGTTGCTCGCCTCGCCTACTTCGCCCTCTACGCGCTGCAGCACCGTGGCCAGGAGTCCGCGGGGATAGCCACTGCCGAGGGTGGCCACGTCATGACCGTGCGGGACCTCGGCCTGGTCTCGCAGGTCTTCGACGAGCAGAAGCTGCGCGCCCTCCAGGGCGACATCGCGGTCGGTCACGTCCGCTACTCCACAACCGGCTCCGGGGCATGGGAGAACGCCCAGCCGGTGTGGCGCTCGGACCGTCGGCAGGTGGCCCTCGCCCACAACGGCAACCTCATCAACGCGGTGGAGCTGCACTCCGAGCTGCTGGACCGGGGCGTCACGTTCCGGGGGACAAGCGACTCGGAGATCATCGCCGCGCTGATCTCCACCCACGAGGCCGAGCGGGTAGAGGACGCGCTGGCCGAGGTGGTCCCGCGGCTCGAGGGTGCCTTCTCCACCGTGATCATGACCTCCGACCGCGTGATCGGGTTCCGCGACCCGGCTGGGCTGCGCCCGCTGTCGCTGGGCCGGATCGGCGACCGCTACGCGCTCGCCTCGGAGAGCTGCGCCTTCGACATCATCGGGGCCGAGCTGCTGCGCGAGGTACAGCCGGGCGAGATGGTCTCGCTGAGCGAGCGGGGCATCGAGTCGCGCCAGCTGGTCGAGTCCGAGCGCGAGGCCTTCTGTGTCTTCGAGCACATCTACTTCGCGCGCCCGGACTCGGTCCTGGAGGGCAACCGGACGCAGGTGTCACGCCGCAAGATGGGCGAGATCCTGTGGCGCGAGGCGCCGGTGGACGCCGACGTGGTGGTCGCCGTGCCCGACTCGGGCACGCCGGCCGCAACGGGGTACTCGAAGGCGTCTGGCCTCCCGCGCGACGAGGGTCTGATCAAGAACCGCTACGTGGCGCGCACGTTCATCCAGCCCGGCCAGGACCTGCGCAAGCACGGCCTTCGGATGAAGTTCAACCCACTGCGCGAGGTCGTGGAGGGCAAGCGCCTGGTCGTAGTCGACGACTCGATCGTTCGCGGCAACACCACCCGCCAGATCGTGAGCATGCTGCGCGACGCCGGCGCGGCCGAGGTGCATATGCGCATCTCCGCCCCGCCCATCCGGCACCCCTGCCACTACGGCATCGACATGTCGACCAGCGAGGAGATGGTCGCCCACGGGCGCAGTGAGGAGGAGGTCGCCGTCGAGCTGGGCTGCGACACGCTCGCCTACCTCTCGCTCGGGGGGGTCTACGAGGCGATCCGCAGCACCCGCGAGACCCACTGCGACGCCTGCTTCTCGGGCGACTATCCCCTCGAGCGCACCGACTCGGCGAACGGCAAGTTCGCCCTCGAGGAGCTCGCGGTCGTGCCTTCTTGAGCCGCAGCGGGCGGGACCCGATGCTGATCGCCGTGCTGGTGATGCTGTTCGGCCTGCTGGTGATCCACGCGCTGGACCACTCGCTGCGCCAGTCGGCGCCGGTGCCCACGGAAGCCTCCACGCTCGGGACGATGGGCTTCGTGGCCGCTGGCGCCGCGTTGGCTCTGGCCCTGATCGGCAGCCGCTGGGCCTGGGCGTTGACCACCCTGGTCGCGTTCGGCACCTTCGCCGGCTTCCTGCTCGTGCACGTGGCGCCGGACTGGGGCCCCTTCTCGCAGTCCTACGCCGACATCCCGGTGGACGCGCTGTCCTGGGTGGCGATGCTGATCCCCGCGGCAGCGGCGTTCGGCGTCGGCGTGTACACGGCTCGCGCCGGGGCGCGCTACCGAACGGCTTCCCCCAGGCCCGGCTGACGCCCGGCGCCCCGGTCGCTTCCTCGGCGAGGAGCACGCCGCCGACCCCAGAGCCCGCCGCCTCGACCCCCCGGGTTACGAGTCTGCGCCACGCGCAAAGCCTCTCACCGGCGCGCCCGAACCGGCCGGAGGCGCCGGTACTGTCGCCCCGTGGACCTTCGTTCTGCCCTGAACGAACACCTTGGCTTCGGCTCCTTCCGGCCCGGGCAGGAGGAGGCGTGCGCCGCCGCCCTCGAGGGCCGGGATGTGATGGTCGTCATGCCCACGGGCTCGGGCAAGTCACTCTGCTATCAGCTGCCGGCGCTGCTGCGGTCGGACCTGACCGTGGTGGTCTCGCCGCTGGTGGCGCTGATGCAGGACCAGGTCGAGGCGCTCGAGGCCCGCGGGCTGGGTAACCGCGCGGCGCTGGTCAACTCGCAGCGCGACGCCGCCACCAACGCCGAGTCGCTCGCGCGCGCGGCGTCCGGTGAGCTGCGGCTGCTCTACGTGGCCCCCGAGCGCTTCGCCGTGCCGGGCTTCGCCGACCGCCTCAGGGAGGTCGCCGTCGGCCTCTTCGTCGTCGATGAGGCGCACTGCGTGTCCCAGTGGGGCCACGACTTCCGGCCCGACTACTTCCGCCTGGGCGACGCCGCTCGCTATGTGGGCGCTCAGGCCATCGTGGCCTCGACGGCTACCGCCACGCCGCGTGTGGCGCGCGACGTCGAGCGCCGCCTGAGGCTCGACGCGCCGCTGCAGGTCTCGACCGGGTTCGACCGCCCAAACCTGTCCTTCGTCGTGGCGCGGCCGGCCCCGCACGAGAAGCGCGCGCTGATCGCCGAGGCGCTGCGTGAGCCCGACGCCCTTCCGGCAATCGTCTACGCGGGCACGCGCGCGGGGTCGGAGGAGCTGGCCCGCGAGCTTGGACGCGAGCTGGGGGTGGAAGCGGTGGCCTACCACGCGGGCCTCGAGCGCTCGCACCGCGCGTCGGTGCAGCGGCGCTTCCTGGCCGACGAGGCGCCGGTCATCGTCGCCACCAACGCCTTCGGCATGGGGGTGGACAAGCCCAATGTGCGCACGGTGGTCCACGCGAGCGTGCCCTCCTCGCTCGAGGCCTATTACCAGGAGGCGGGCCGCGGGGGCCGCGATGGGCTCCCCGCCCGGGCGCTGCTGGTGGCCGAGAATCGCGACAAGGCGCTGCACGTCCACTTCATCAAGCAGGAGGAGATCGAGGACGGCCTGCCCGGCTGGCTGGCCGACCGCCTCGGCGCGGCGGCGGACGGCGACGGGCGCTACTCGCTGGAGGCTGCGGGGCTGGTCCGCGAGCTGGGGGGCGGCGCGGACCGCCTGCGCTCGCTGCTCGGCCACCTCGCCCGAGCCGGCGTGATCGAGCCCTCGCCGGCGCCGATGGACCGCGTGACCGGCCGCTTCGCCGCCCGCTTCGACGGGCGCGCGGCCGCCCGCTGCCGGTCATCGATCGACGAGGCGGCGCGCGTGCGCTGGCGCCAGTACCGCGAGATCTGGGCCTACGTAGAGGACGACTCGTGCCGGCGCCGCGCGATCCTGACCCACTTCGGCGACCCCGCCCCGCCCCGGCCCTCCGTGCCCTGCTGCGACAGCTGCGATCGCTCGCTCGCCGTGGCCGCGCCACCCCCGCCGCCGGAGGCGATCGCCGGCCTCGACGACGCGATCATCTCGGTGGCCCGCGCCGCCAAGCCCTCCGTGGGCCGCACACTGTGCGCGGAGATCGTCCACGGCGGGCGCAGCCAGAAGATCAAGCGAAACTCCTACGACGGGCTGCCGGCCTACGCCGCCTCTTCGAATATGCGGCGCGCACAGATCCTCGACCGCGTGGACGAGCTGATCTCGGAGGGGCGCCTGGAGACGACCGGGGGCCCATACCCGGTGCTCCGGGTCGCGGCCTAGTGGCCCTCCCGCTGGTGGTGCTCGTCTCCGGTGAGGGCACCAACCTCCAGGCGATCCTCGACACCGTGCACGGAGAGGCCGCCGAGGTCGTGGGCGTGGCCGCCAGCCGCGCCGACGCCCGCGGACTGCAGCGGGCCGCCGAGGCAGGTGTCGAGGGCGCGGTGTTCGCCGCAGCCGACTATCCCGACCGCACCGCCCGCGACGAGGCGCTGGGGGACTGGATCGAGTCCCACGGCGCCGAGCTGGTGGTGCTCGGGGGCTGGATGGAGATCCTCAGCCCCGAGTTCGTGCGGCGCTTCTCGGGCAGCATCCTCAACGTGCATCCCTCGCTGCTGCCCGCCTTCCCGGGGGTCCGTGCCATCGAGCAGGCCGTCGAGCACGGCGTGCGGGTCACCGGCGTGACCGTGCACTTCGTCGACGAGGGCGTGGACACCGGGCCGATCGTCTTGCAGGAGGCGCTTGAGCTGGCCTACGATCCCCGGGTGAGCGACGTCGAGGCGGCGGTGCACGCGGTCGAGCACCGCTTGCTTCCCCGGGCCATCCGGCTGATCGCGGCCGGCACGGTCGCCGTCGATCCCGACGACCCGCGTCGGGTGCGCGTTAGCGAGAACGCCGATGTCCGGCACGGCTGAGAGCGGGGTGGAGCCCGTGGCGCCAGGAGCCATCCGTGTGCGGCGCGCGCTGCTGACGGTCTCCGACAAGCGCGGGCTCGTCGACTTCGCTCGCGGGCTGGCCGAGCTCGGCGTGGAGATCGTGTCGACCGGCGGGACGGCCCGCGAGCTGGCGGCCGAGGGGGTCGAGGCACGCCCGATCGAGGACCTCACAGGGTTCCCCGAGATGCTCGACGGCCGCGTGAAGACGCTCAACCCGCGCATCTACGCCGGCCTGCTGGCGGTGCGCGCGAAACCCGAGCATGCGAGGACCCTCGACGAGCACGGCATAGAGGCGATCGACCTGGTCTGCGTGAACCTCTATCCCTTCGAGCGGGTGGCCGGACGGCGCGGGGCCGACCACGAGGTGATCGAGAACATCGATATCGGCGGGCCCACCCTGATCAGGGCCGCAGCCAAGAACCACGCCTACGCCGCGGTGGTCACCAGCCCCGAGAGCTACGACGCGGTGCTCGAGGAGCTGCGGGCCGGCGACTGCGTGTTGTCCGAGCGCACGCGAGAGAGCCTCGCCCGCGAGGCTTTCTCCTTGACCGCCCGCTACGACGCCTCGATCTCGCGCTGGTTCGCCGAGCGCGAGGAGGACTTCCCGGCGCAGGTCACCACCGCCTACGAGAAGGTGCTCGACCTCTCCTACGGCGAGAACCCGCATCAGCGGGCGGCGCTCTACGCCCAGGCCGAGGCACGCACGCACCTGCTGTCGAGGGTGTCGAAGCTCCACGGCAAGGAGCTGTCGTTCAACAACCTGCTCGACCTCGACGCGGCGCGACGGCTCGTGGATGAGTTCGAGCTGCCGGCGGCGGCCATCGTCAAGCACAACAACCCCTGTGGCTGCGCCGTTGGCACCCACCCCTCCGAAACGTTCGCCAAGGCGCTGGCCACCGACCGCCAGAGCGCCTTCGGCGGCGTGATGGCCTTCAACCGCACGGTGGACCGCGCGCTGGCCGAGCAGCTGCACGGGATGTTCGTGGAGCTGGTGTTTGCGCCGGGCTTCGACGACGACGCGCTCGAGGTGCTGCAGCAGAAGCCGAACGTCCGACTGCTGCGCAGCGAGGAACGGCGCGCGGCGCCGCTGACCGAGAAGGACCTGAAGCGGGTCCGTGGGGGGGTGCTCGTACAGGACCGCGACACCGGCGCCGAAGAGCGACCCGACATGCAGGTGGTGACCGAGCGCAAGCCCAGCGAGCAGGAATGGGGCGAGCTGCAGTTCGCCATGCGCGTCTGCAAGCACGTGCGCTCGAACGCCATCGTCATGGCCAGGGACCTGGCCACGGCGGGAGTGGGCGCGGGACAGATGAGCCGCGTCGACTCCGTGCGCATCGCGGTCGAGAAGGCGGGTGCCGCGGGGATAGACCTCACGGGCGCGGCCCTGGCCTCCGATGCCTTCTTCCCCTTCGCCGATGGCCCCGAGCACGCGATCGAGGCGGGCGTGCGGTCGATCATCCAGCCCGGCGGCTCCCAGCGCGACCCCGAGGTGATCGAGGCCTGCGACCGAGCTGGTGTGGCCATGGTCTTCACCGCACGGCGGCACTTTCGCCACTGATGCGACTGCTCAGCTCAGCTTCGCTGCTGGTCGCCGCCGCCGCGCTGATCGCGCTCCTCGTCGTGGTCGCCGGGCGGTCCGACATGCCCGAGACTCGGTCCGGGCATCAGAAACAGCCCGTGCCGGTAAGGGTCGAGCAGACGGTTCCGCCGCTGAAGAAGCGCTAGGGGCGGTCGCCCCGCATCCGGTCGGCCAGGGGCATCAACCACCACGCCCAGGCGAAGAGGAGGAGGCCGAACGTCGTGGCGAGCAGCGCCGCTGCGGTACCGAACTGGTAGTCGGCGATCACGACGAGAGCACCGGTCAGCGACAGTCCCAGCGTGAGCAGCCCCGCCCTGATGAAGGCGTTGGCGATGTGGAGGTTGCGTTCCTTCGCCCCGTCGCGAAAGCGGGCACGGTGATAGGCCGCGGGAGCCACGAGGCAGGCGAGCGAGATGAGCACGGTGCACAGGACTGCGAAGAACAGGCCCCGCTGGAAACCCGTGGCCTTGCCCCAACCCTGGGAGAAGGGCACGGTGAGCATGAACCCAAACAGCAGCTGAACGCCGGGCAGGACGACCCGGAGCTCATTGAGGAGCTCCATGAACTCTCGATTGACACGATGCTCGGGCGTTTCCTCGTCCACAACCGGCCCTCCTCCCAGCGGCGATCAGAGGCCGGGGAGGCTACGCCAAGGCCCGCCAGTCCCGGTCCGGCTTAGCATCCGTGGCCGCAGGGCCGTTAGCTCAATCGGATCGAGCACCAGGCTTTTAACCTGAGGGATCTGGGTTCGAGTCCCAGGCGGCCCACCTCGAAGGAGAACCCGTGACGCTCACCCTCGGCGACGGCCCGCTCTCGGGCACGCCGCCACACAGCAACTTCAGCATCGAAGGCCCGGCGCACAAGCTCCTCTGGAGCGAGTTCCCGCGGCGGGTGCGCGGGCGCGTCGGCGGGGCGACGGTGGTCGACACCACCCGGGGTCGGCTCATTCACGAGACCGGCATCCTGCCCGTCTTCTACGCGCCCGTCGAGGACCTCGACCACGCCCTGCTGGCCGACAGCGACCACTCGACCCACTGTCCGTTCAAGGGCGACGCGTCGTACTGGTCGGTCCGTGTCGGAGAACGCGAGGTGGACGACGCGATCTGGCACTACCCCGAGCCGATCGAGTCGGCCGGCTGGCTTCGCGGCTACGCCGGCTTCTACTGGGACAAGCTGGACACTTGGATCGACGAGGAGCAGGAGCTGCTCGGTGGCAGACTGCGCGACCCCTACCACCGGGTCGACGTGCGGCCGTCGAGCCGGCACGTGCGCGTCAGCGCGAACGGCGAGACCGTGGCCGAAAGCGACAACCCGATGGTTCTGTTCGAGACCGGCGTGGGGCTGCGGTTCTACCTGCCCCCGCGGGACGTGCGCCGTGACCTGTTGCGGCCCACCTCGACGCGGACGCTGTGCCCGTACAAGGGGCTGGCCCACTGGTGGTCGCTCGAAGCGGGCGGGGAGAGCTTCGAGGACGCCGCTTGGGCCTACTCCGAGCCGCTGGACGAGTGTCTCCGCGTGCGCGACCACATCGGCTTCTACGCGGAGGGCATCGCCGTCGAGGTCGACGGCGAGCAGCTCGAATGAGGACGCCGGGCCTCGCCGTGGGCCTAGCCGTGGCTGCGATCGGCGCGGCAGTGGCGATGCCACTCCTGGCCGACTCGGGCACGGCGTCCAACCAGGCCCGCGTGCTCGTGCTCAGCGAGGCGCGCGGCTACAGGCACGCCTCCATCCCCGACCAGGTGCGCTTCCTGCGCGGGCTCGGCCGCCGCAGCCGCCGCTTCGACGTCATCCACATCCGCAGGGCCTCCGAGCTAACCAAGGAGCGGCTTGCAGGTGCGAAGGCCGTCGTGTTCGCGAGCACCACGGGAGAGCTTCCGATCGACCACGAGGCGCGCCAGGCGCTCGTCGACTTCGTCAAGGACGGCGGAGCGCTGGTCGGCCTGCACTCGGCGTCGAATACCTTCGACCGCTGGCCCCGCTTCCAGCGCCTTCTCGGCGGCGGCTTTCGCCTCCACCCGCCGGCTCAAACCGGGCGGGTCGTGGTCACCGACCGCAGCCACCCCTCGACTCCGCGCCTTCCGCGCGCGTTTTCCATCCGTGACGAGTTCTACGAGTTCAAGGCCTCCCCCCGCCGCCGGGCCCACGTGCTGCTGCGGGCCGACCCGCGAAGCATCAGCGGCGAGACGCGCCAAGACCTGCCGCTGGCCTGGTGTCGCCGCGAGGGCAGGGGACGCGTCTTCTACAGCGGCCTCGGGCACTTTGGCTCCGCATGGCGCTCGGACCGGCGCCTGCGGCGCTTGGTCGACGGCGGCATTCGCTGGGCGCTCGGGCTATCGAGCGGGCGCTGCGGCTCGCGGACCTAGACTGCCTCTTTCCCGGGGGCGTGGTCCAGCGGCCTAGGACGCCGGCCTTTCAAGCCGGAGATCGCGGGTTCGAATCCCGTCGCCCCTACCTAGCCGGCCGCAGCCGGCCCCGAAGACCAGCAGGCCGCCGGCCACGCCGGGCCAGTGACCTCCCGCGAGGCTGAGCGCCGTCCCCGCCAGTCCGGCGAGCAGTGCCACCCCCATCACCACGAGCACCGGGAGGCCGAGGATCCGCGCGGTGAGAGCCGCGCACAGTGCCCACGCGCCCGGTCCCGCCAGGAAGCCGAAGTCGCGGAAGAACCCCTCGGGCAGCGGGAGCGCCACCAACAGCAACGAGAGCAGCACGACCGCGAGCGTCTGGGCGGCCAGCGCCTTGCCGGCGAGCCTGAGGTCCATGCCCCCGAGCCTAGGCGTGAAGCGGGCCCCGCCCGGGCAAAGGGGAGGGCATGACTGCCGTGGACCTCGAGCGCCTGGAGTTCAGCGACGCCTGGATCGAAGGCGAGCGCTCGGCGCGCTGGCGCAGCGCTTCGGCGCTGGGGCCCGGCACCGGTGCGGTCGCGAGCGGGGCGTCGATGCTCGAGGTCGACCCGGGCTGCCGTCTGGCCCGCCACACCGACAGCGCCGAGGAGACGATCGTGGTGGTGGACGGCCGGGCCGAGGTCGAGGTCGGCGACGAGCGGCGGCTGCTCCAGCGCAGCGGAGTGGCGCTGGTCCCCGCTGACGAGCCACATTCGATCCGCAACGCCGGCACCGAGCCGCTTCGCTTCGCCGCCGTGTACGCCAGCACGGACGTCGTGAGCACCTACGAGCAGCCGGTCCAGCCCGGCGGGGAGCGCGAGCGCAGCCCCGTTGCCTGACTCGGCCGTCACCATCACCCCCTACCGCGATGGCCCCCTCCTGGTGCGCGGGCCGTTTCGCATCGTCGACCAGAACGGCGAGGAGATCGAGGTGGGCCGCGAGACAGTGGCGCTGTGTCGCTGCGGGCGCTCGCGCCTGCGGCCCTTCTGCGACGGCACGCACAAGCTCACCCGCTTCCAGGCCCCCAGCGCGGCGGAGAACCGCTTGGATTAGGCGATCGCGGGCGCCCGCAGCGCCCGCAGCAGCGAGCTCTCGTCGCGCTCCCAGGAGGCGAGCAGATGGCCGCCCCAGCGGGCGTCCAGCTCGGCCAGGGCACGAGCCCCCCAGATGATGTCCGGCGCCACCTGCGGCTCGGCGCGCGCCAGGCCGCCGGCCAGGTCGACGGCGGCCACGTTCTCGTGGACGGCATCGGCCTCGACGTGCTCGTCGAAGAACTCGGTGGCCGCGCCGTCGAACCCGTGGCGGCGCAGGGCGTTCGCGTAGCGGCGGTTGGGGATCGATGACGTCATCTCGAAGAGCGCGAGGTGACCGACGATCGCGCCGCGCCAGCGGCGGTGGAGCCCCAGGAACGACATGAGGTTCACCGTGGCCAGTGTCACAGCCGGGATTCGGTCCAGGTACGCGCCGTAGGTGGGGTCGAGGCCCACCGCCCCCATCGAATCGGCGAACAGCTGGGCGTGTACACGTTCGGCGCGGCCTCCGCCGTACTCGTCGGCCTGCACCTCGACCAGGGCTGCCTTGGGCGCACCGCTGAGCCGCGGCAGCGCCCAGGAGTGCGGGTCGGCCTCCTTGAGCTGGTAGGCGGAGCGGTGTACGAGGAACTCGAGCACTTGATCGAGCGTGGCGTTGCGGTCGACGTGCATGGACAGCGAGGGCCCCGCTTCGTCATCGGCGATTGCGCGCAGCGCGAGGTCCATCTCCTCCGCTGCGGGGGCCTCTCCCGGCAGTCCCACTGCGTCCAGCAGCGCGTCCTCGAAGAGACGCTCCAGCGCGCTGCGATGCGCGAGCAGCGAGGCCTCCCACTCCCAGCCCTCATCGACCTCCGCGAAGCCGCGGTAGTGCAGCTCGTAGAGGACGTAGAGCGAGAGCTGCAGGTCCTCGTCGCCGAGCGGGTTAAGCGGGGCCGGCACCGCGAAAGGGTCCAGCACGTGCGGCGGACGGCGCAGCTCGGTGAGAAGGCGCTCACTGATGGGGCCGCGAGAAGCGGGTAGCGACGCCATGAAATCGCTTCTACCCGCCCTTCCTCGCCTTACGCATCCTCCAGGAAGCGCTCGGCCAGCCAACGCGTCAAACCTGAGGCCCCGTCGCCGGCGACGGCTTCGCGCTGCGCCATCGCCCCGTTGTGGCGCACCATCCCGGCCGCCACGGCGAGCTCCGGGCCGCAGCCGAGGTCATCCGCCGCGGGGCCGACGGCTTCCATCAGCTCCAGCAGCCGCTCGGCGGTCGGGCGCCGGGCGCCGGTCTCCAGGTCGGCCATGCTCCCCTCAACGCCCCAGCGCAACGCCGACCAGCGGTTCTCGCCGATGCGCCAGGAGTCCACGACCGGCAGCGGCTCGCCCGCCTCGTGACGCTGCGCCAGCCAGCCGACCAGAGCGTGCGCGAAGGCCGCCACGCCGCTGGCGTGGGCAAGCGTGGTCTGCGCGTCGGGGACTCGCAGCTCGAGCGTCCCGAACGAGGGGTGCGGCCGCAGCTCCCACCACCAGCGCCCCGGCTCGGGGACGGTTCCGGAGCTGTTGCCCCAATGCAGCTCACCCGCCAGGGCGGCCCAGCTGGAAATCGCCGGCGGGACTCCCTGGCGCGGCAGCGCCTCTGAAAGCTTGGGCCGGATGGACGCCAGGCCGGTGTCGCGGCCGGCGTGCCACGGAGCGTTGGCCGCCAACGCGGCGATCTCCGGCAGGTAGGAGCGCAGCGCGTTGTAGACCGCGCGCGCGCGGTCGGGGCCACCGACGGCTACGTGCACCTGCAGGGCGCAGACGAGCTGCTGACGAGCCGCCGGGCCGTAGTCGGCCAGCGTGCGCTCATAGCGCTCGCCTCGGTTGAGGACACCGTCGGGTGCCGCGAAGGGGTGGACCCCCGCGCAGGCCGGCCGAGCGCGACCGGCTGCGATGGCCGCGAGCGTGCGGCGCCCCTCGGAGACCTGGCGCACCGCCTCGGATACCGTTCCGGCGGGCGCCGTCATGATCTCGACCTGCGAGGCGGGCAGCTCGAGCTTGAGCGGCGCGCCGTCCGGCGCGGCTTCGACCACCTCTCGTGCGATCGGCGCCAGGTCGAGCGTCTCGGTCTCCAGGAGCATCACCTCCTCTTCGAGCCCGATGGCCATGGGGCGGCCGGGCGCGAACGCGGCCTCGAGCTGGTCGGCGGTGGGGGCGGGCTGGTCGAGCGGCATCGTTTGGAGAAGGGCGGTCCGGAAAGGTAGGGCTCATGCGGATAGTCGCGCCGCCGGGCGTCTTTCGGCCCCGCTCGGACTCGTGGATGCTCGCTGACGCCGCTCGCGAGCAGCTGCGCCCGGGCGCCTCCGTGCTCGACCTCTGCACCGGCAGCGGCGCGGTGGCGGTCGCGGCCGCGCTGGCGGGGGCGGAGAGGGTGACCGCGGTCGACCTGTCGCGACGCGCGGTTGCCACGGCTCGGGTCAACGCCTTCCTCAACGGCACCGGGCTGCGGGCCGTTCGCGGCAGCTTGTTCGAGCCGCTCGGCGACGAGCGCTTTGACCTGATCGTCTCCAACCCGCCCTACGTGCCCGCCGAGGACGCCGGCCCGCCGCGCGGCCAGGCGCGCGCCTGGGACGCCGGCCACGATGGGCGCGAGCTGCTCGACCCCCTGCTCGCCCGCGCACCCGCGCACCTGAGCCCCGGCGGCGCGCTCCTTGTGGTGCACTCCTCCATTACCGGCGAGCAGATAACGCTGGACGCGATGCGTGCTGGCGGCCTCGAGCCCGCCGTCGTGCGGCGCGAGCGCAGCCCGCTGGGCCCGTTGCACGGCTCACGCGCGGAGCTGCTCGAGCGCCGCGGCCTGCTCGAGCCGGGTCAGCGCGAAGAGGAAGTGATGGTCATCCGGGGCACGGCGCCGCTCTAGACAGGATCGTCCTCGGGCCGTTCGCGACCGGACTCGGCTTTCCGCTTTGCCATCACGGTGGATAGGCTCACGCCGCGTCCAACTGGAGCTCAGCGGCAAGGCGTCGGCCTCTGCCCAGGGAGCACCAGTCCGACAACACTGGTTCGCCGTTCGGTAACCGCGCTGAATAGGTCCACCCCAAGCGAGATTGGCCCCGCGCCGGTGACACCAAAACGGAGGCGGTACACGCGCGACGAGGCCGAGTTCGACCGCGCGATCGCCTTCCTGGATGCGTCCTTCGCGGTTCCGTTGACGCTGCTGATCACCACGCTCGACGTCCGGGACAAACCGTCGTCGTTCACGAGCGTGACGGCACTCGGCGACGCCATCGGGCCGCAGTTCATCGCGTTCCTGGTCGCCTTCGCGGTCATCGCCGGGTATTGGCTGAGACATCACCGCATGGTCGCGAGCTGGGGCGCGATCGACACTCCCACGATCGCCGTCAACCTCTGCCTGGTCGCGGCCGTCGTGGTGCTGCCGTTCAGCACCGCCTCGGTCGGCGATCCGGCCGCTCCCCACCGTGCTGATGGCCGTCAACATCGCGCTCGTCTCGGTGCTGTACACGGTGGTCTGGATCGTCGCCGGCCGCAGGGGCCTGCTCGACCACACGCCGACCTCGGGGGAGTGGCAGGAGAGCGTGATTGACGGATTGGTGCCCGCGGGGGTCTTCCTGGCCTCCATCCCGCTCGCATATCTCGCGTCGCCCGACCTGGCGAGGCTGTTCTGGCTCTCGTTGGTGGTCGTCAATCCCGCGGTCGGTGCGATGACCGCGCGCGTGCGCCGATCGAGAGACGCGGGCTAGGGCCTCCGAGGCATGGACCGTGCGAACGAGTCGCTCCCCGAGCGGGGCCTGCCGGCCATTCATCCGCGGCTGGGTACCCGTGCCCAATCAAGCCGTCTGCCGGACGAACCGGCGACGCCGCGGAGCACCCCGATCCCGCATGCCAGAGCCTAGACTGGATCCCTCGGGCGGTTAGCTCAGCTGGTAGAGCGCCTGCCTTACAAGCAGGAGGTCGCTGGTTCGAGCCCAGCACCGCCCACTGTCGCGAAGCCGCTCGTAGAGCAGAGCTCAGGCCCTTGGCGCAGCCGGACTCTCAAATATGGCGCGTGGAAGCGTCGTGGAAGGGCCGAGCCGCTCGTGGTTGCCGGCCGCGGCGCGCAGCACGCCAGAGGCGTAGCGCAGCTGGACGGTCGGCAAGAAATCGAACGCCGGAGCGGGCGAGAGCCGGCGCAGGGAATCGGGGGTCTCGCCGCGCTCGAGGCCCGCGCGCACGGCCACCGCGACCGCCAAGACGAGGAACTCGCGCGCCCAGAAGCGGGGAGGCCGACTAGACGTTCCTCGAGGCGGCTAGGTCAAGCACCCGCGCCGGCGGCACCCGCGCTGGGGCCACGATCGCGCAGGTATGGCCTTGCTGATTCCACGTGACGATCGTGTGCTCGCGGACGCGGGCGACGTGGTACGTCTTGCCTCTCCGAGTGACCCCGCGGCCGGGCGGGTCGCCGCCGAGGGTGTCGCCGGAAACCACCGCGTAGCCGAGCCTTGCACCCTGGGGATTGCGATAGAAGACGGTCGTGACGGAGCGGCCCGAGAGCGTGTCGTTTCGACGGCCGACGGCCTTCCATCCGAAGCTCGCCTTCCAGTCCGGGAACGCCAAGCTGTCGACCTTGGCGGCGAGCACGGGTGGCGCACCGCCGAGCGGCCGGGGAGCGGCCTTGGTCGGATCGAGCCGCGCGACCGCGTAGACCTTGGTCGGCGACGGCTCGGTCGTGTTGCCACTCGTCTCGAGCGCGATCACGACGGCCAACAGCGCTGCGGCTGCGGCGCCGGCCGGGGCCAGACCGAGGCGATGGCGGGGCCAGAACGGCGCCCCTGTCCGCGCCCTGGCACGTTCGCGGTCGCGCTCGATCCCCTCGCGCAGCGATTGCGGGGCGCGAACGTCGGCCACCGCGGACGAGATCAGCGCCTTCCCCTCGCGCGCCAGCGCCAGCTCGTCTTCGGTCAGGGGGCTGTCGTTCTCGTCCGGCATTGGTCAGCCTCTACCTCCGTTGACGCCTTCCGAGGCCGATTCCATTCCGCGGGCGACCTGCGCCCGGGCTCGGAACAGCCTCGAGGTGATTGTCGCCTCTTTGGTGCCAAGGAGCTCCCCGGCCTCGGCGTAGCTGAGCCCGGCCATGTCGACAGCAACCAGGGCGTCGCGGAACGGCTCGGAAAGGCGAGCGATCACCGCGAACACCTCGCGTGCCTCGGCGGCCTGCTCGGGCCTGCTCGCGGGTCTCGGGTCGACCGGCTCGATGCTGTCATCCAGCGCCACGGGCGCGGGCCTGCGCGCCGCCGCGCGGCGCGAGCTGATGAACGTGTTTCGCAGGGCTTGCAGCAGGTAGCCCAGATCATCCGCGTCGCGGACCCGGCGCGGCTTGGCGAGCACATGGGCGAACGTCTCCTGCACGAGGTCCTCGGCTTCGACACGCGAACCGGACAGCGCCCACGCGGCGCGAAACAGGCGATCGATGTGATCGCCCAGAGTCGCCGGATCGAGCATCCGGTCGGGGACCATGACCGCCCCCGAGCGTACTGCCCCGGGGGCAGCGCGAAGCTGCACGGCCGTGGCCATGTCATCGCCCAACCTTCAACGCCTAGTAGCCACCACCGCCCCCTGAGTTCGACGGCTGGGCGGACACCTCGTTCCCGGCCGGGGACAGCGCGTACCAGCCGCCTCCGAACGCTGTCGATCCCTGGCCGTTGGTGTCGCCAGGCTTGCGGTCGCCCCGGAACAGGTAGAGCGGGTGGCCGTTGTAGGTGATCTGCGGCCTGCCGTCGGAGCGCGCGGTGGTCGCGACCAGCGAGGCCTTCGCCCCGCTGCCGACCGCCGGCTTGCCCTTCGCCCGCAGTGGCGGCCAGGCG
>DATHAQ010000018.1:0-60112 GCA_035296565.1 Thermoleophilaceae bacterium | reverse complement strand
TAGACCAGACGGCCGCCGCGGGGGGTCGTCCGTGACCCACCGAGACAGCCGCGCCGCAACGCCGGCCTCCCACACCCACTACAACGCCCGCGGGCCGCCGAGGTTTGGTGATAGGGGCGCGGCAGTGCGCCAAGAGGAGGGGCCCCCTCCATGTCGCCATCACCGGGAGTACGCGCACGACCACGCCACGGCCTTGGTCTCGGCCCTGGGCTGCCGAGGGTCTTCGGCCCCCGTCCCGCCCCAGATCGAGTGAACGTTGGCCAGCAGGAGGGAGGTCCGAGCGTGGAAGCCCGCCGGTAGGGCCCAGTATCGCCCACGCGGGCGAAGCTTCAGCTCAGTGCGGCGCCTTGACGGCTTTCGATACGAGGCTCGGGCCCGTCCTCACCGCCGGAGGCGGTGAGCCGGTGAACCGAGGGCGCCGTTCCGACGAGCAAGCAGGTCCTCATCGGCGCGGCTGACGAACTCATGCGCAAGATCGCCGTCGCGCAACTCGCTGAAGCCGACGCTCACCGAGGCTCCCGCAGAACCATTTAGGTCCTTGAGGAACGCGGCGAACCGCTGTTCCACCTCGGGCGACGAAGCCGGAAACGCGCACAGGAACTCGTCGCCACCCATGCGGACGAGCAGGTCGTAGGGACGCATATGCGCCCTGAGCCGGCCCGCAACATCTCGGAGCAGCGCATCGCCCGCCGCGTGGCCCCGCTCATCGTTGAGGGCCTTTAGCCCGTCGACGTCTACGTAGGCAGCCACCAGCGGCTTGTGATCTCGCCGAGCACGATTTATCTCGTTCTCCAGCTCCTCGAGCCCGACGCCGCGCCGCCGCGCGCCGGTCAGGTCGTCGGTACCAGCGCAGTCGAGCTCGTGGGCCGCCCGCTCGCGGTCGCGTGCGGCTTGCTGGCGGTCGAGCGCCGCCTGCTCACGGTCGCGAGCCGCCTGGGCACGATCGCTGACTGCGCGGATCCGGGCTGCCCGGGCACGCGCGCGCAGGTGGTCGATGCGCAAGGTGTGCCTGTCGGACAGGTCCTCCTGGCCGTCGAGGTGGGCAGCCTCGGCGTCCTGAGCCTGAGCACGTTGGTCGCGCAGCGCGGCGCGCTGGTCACGCTGGCGCGCAACGACATCTCGCTCCCGAGCGGTGCGGTCGCGTAGACCGGAGCCCTCTGAGCGTTCGTTCGTTGTGGCGGCCCGGGCAAGGGATGCTCGGCGGTGGGCTTCCCGGTGGCCGCCGTGAGCGCTGTTCCAGTCGGATGCGGCCTGCTCGAGGTCTGAGGACTGCTGATCGTGGTCGCTCAGCGTCTGATCGCGGTTGCTGAGAGTCTGATCGGTGTCGCTCAGTCGCTGCCCGCTCTTTGCTCTTGCGATGGATGTCGCGGCGAAACCAATCGCTGCCCTTTCGGTCCCCGAAGGGCCCCGTCTGCTGCACTCGCTGGCCCAGGTCGAAGGCGAGGAATCCGAAGACCACGAGCGCCACGATCGGTTCGCTCGCACCTCTGCGCAGGCGGGGTTACCCTGTGGGGGACGAGCCGACGTCCGACGGAGGTCGTGTGACATCTCTCGGGCGGCGGGTGAAAGGACGGCATCAATGGACGACCACCAGCCCGACCGGGCGGACGGTGCGGACATCGCCGAACAGCCAGGGCTTCACTCATCCTGGGCGACGGCGCGGCGCCAGGGCGGCTGCTCGTCAAATGGGAGATGATCCTGCCTCACAACAGCCATCTCGCCGCGGTCATCGAGGGCGGGGTCTTCTGGCTGCTGGCGTGGCCGGCGCTAATTGTCACGACGCTGTGATAGCTGACGCGCGCGAGACGCCGAAACCCGCTGCTCGAGACAGGGTTCGTCGCCCTGTTCATCGTGGCGATCAACCTCGGCGAGGTTCTCTTCGAACTGCCCGCCACGGTGCTGATCGGCCTCGGGCTGGCCTACCTGTCGACGGACACGTCACGGGAGTCCGAGTCCAACCCGATCGCGGACGCACGAGCGGTCCCGGCGCCATCGGCGCTCGGCGGGAGCGCCCTAGTGCCATGACGGATCTCGAACTCCCTGGGGCGGTTGCCCTCACTGGCACGGCACGCAGAGGGCGCCCTGACAGCGGCTAGGGCGCGGCGCGGGGCTTGACGGCTCGATGTGCGCAGCGCCACAAGTGGGAACGCCCCCGCGAGGAGCTGCAGCGGCGGCGTATCAGGCGGCTTCGCGTGTTGACCGCCCCTGAGCGTGCAACCGCGGTGGCGCGGAGCAAGACTAGCCGGCGCCGAGGCGCCAGCCGAAACCGGATAGTTCTCCGCCGGGTGCTGAAACGCAGCGAGCGCCGCGTCAGCCTTCTGCCCGCGGCTGCGATGGTCTGACGAGACCGGACGGGTCTGCGGACGTCGACGATGAGACGGCACCCCTCGGGGCAGCGAAACCGCGCCACCATCGAGGGCCGGCCGCGGGTGCGGCGGCGGATGCGCATGCGCAACGGCGGGGGGCGGCAGATCTGCGGGGAGGCAGATCCGCCACCGAGCCGCCTGCGCCTCTGCACCGCGCTCAGATAGGCGGAGCCGGAGGGCTTCGGCGTGGCATCGGCCCTGAAGATTCCGAACCAGTGCTCTCGGTTGGCGGGGTTGTACTCGCCCCCAACCCACGAGTAGGGGAGCACGCCCTGGACGTTGCAGTCGGAGCGGGGGAGTTCGTCGGCGAGTCGCGCGAGAGCGGCGGCCCGGTGCTGCTCGTCGACCTCGTTGCTCGGCCAGCCGACCTCGGTGATCTCAATTGGCACTTCGCCGGCGCCGACGCGGGTGAGGGCATCGCGAAAATTGCGCAGCTTGGCGTATATGCCCTCCACCGTGGCCGCGTAGGGATGGAAGCCAACGGCGTCCACGTTTCCCCGCAGATCGGGACGGTGTCGATACATGCGCCGGATGAAGCTGCCCTCGGAAATGACCCCGGGGTTGGAGAGCGCGAGACCGCCCACGATCGCCCTCGCCGCCGGGTCGACCCGGTGTATCGAGGAGCGGGCGGCCAAGTAGAGGTCGGCGTACCGCTCGGGCGCTCGCTCTTGGGGGCGCCAGAACTGCGCGGCGTTGGGCTCATTCCAGATCTCATAGCGGGTAACCGGCCACTCGGGAAGGCTCGGGTGCTCGGCCCAGAAGCTCCCGCCCCGGCCGTAGCGACGAGCCAGCGCGTTTGCGTAGGCGGCAAAGTCCGCGACTCGCGGCGGTGAGAGCGAATCGCCCGGGACCTGACCGGCCCAGGTGGTCCCGTAGCTGACGATCGGGTGCCAGCGGACCCCATGGCGTGCCAGGGCCGCGACCTGCCGGTCGAGGCCGCTCCAGTCGTAGCGATGGGCGCCGGGTGCGGCCGGCGCCGCCGGCTCCACCTGCTCCCAGTTCGCGTCCGACCGTACGCGAGTGAGGCCGCCACCGACCATCGCATTGATGTGGCCGTCCCAGCTGGACTCGGGCAGACGGAGGACATCCTGCGCGTTCACGCCGTAGACATCCCCGAAGGCGGCGTGTGCCGGTTGGGCTCCAGCCGCCAGCCAGAGCGCAACCGCTGTGGCGGCCAACACCACCATCCGACGGGCGCCTCGACCCCGAGAGCGGGCTGCCCCGACCTGCCGGCGGCAAGCTGCACCCAGCGACTCACGCGCTTGGAAGCCTGACGGCCGGACACTCGCCCTGAGCGGTTGCGACGCGGCTCTTTGTCGTGTCCAAGGGGCTATCCAGGTGCCCACAGCAATGCCCGCCTCCGTGCTGGCTCGCCGTTGTTGCTAATCGACCTCGCGGGGGTGACCCGCTCAGGAGATAAACCATCGTGTGGTGGCCGCTGACAAAGCGCGCTTCCGACTAGGTCGGCCGCCCACAAATCCCGCTGGCCTGAACGGGTCTATCCCCGGGTGAGGCCGCACCAAAACGTCCCCTCGGAGGACGGCATTCACCCCGGGGCGGCCCCATCAGGACGTGGCGCCCACCGCGCGCCGGCCGCTCGGCCGCAGGGCACCGCCGCGGCGATTGACCCGTCTTGAGCATTGGTACGAACACGCCAAGACGTGGCCCTCCTTGTGTGGAAGGGCCTCGAGGGAGGAGCTGAGATCCGCAGAGCCCTAGCGGTACGCAAGGCACAGCAGGTTCGTTCTCAAGGGAGGAGGAGACATGAAGAAGAAGACAGCCCCGTACTGAGCATCTGTGCCCTCGGGCTGACCTCGGCGGCGCCGGCGTTCGGCGACCCCGATTTCGGACCGGGCAACAGCAGCAAGGGCCCGAATGACGGCGGTGCGAAGTGCCACGCACCCGGCCACGGCACGGGACCAGGCGCGAACGACCCGGTACCCGGCTGCAAGGGGACCTAGTCCTCGTCGGGCCTCCGCGGACATGGGCAAGGAGGCGCACGCGACGGAGCCCCGGCGCCCCCGTCGTGGTGTCCGGGCGCTTGCCGCGGGGAGATTTTGGGCACAACGTCGGAAGCCGATGACCACACCAAGCAAGGAGAGCGGCTGTGGTGGTGAATGACCTCGAAGTCCTGTCTCAGCTCGAGGGGCTGGACTATCCAGTGAGCAAGCAGGACCTGATCGCCGAAGCTCAGGCGCGCGAGGGCTCCCAAAACTTCATCGACTCCCTTCAGGCGGTCGATCAGGAACGCTTTCCTGACCATGCGGCGGTGGCGGCCGCGCTCCAGACGGGCCCACGTCTGTAATGAACTTCGGTCGAGAGACCCGGTGCAAGGTCTCGACATGACCCCTTGGGACCCGGTCGCAGAGGTCAGTCGACGCAACGGATCGGCAAGGTCAATGGTGGTCGCGGCTCGGGGAGAGATCGACGCCCTGACGGCCGGCCGCTTTGCCGAGGCCCTGAGCGCGGCCGCCGCGAAGGCCGAGGGGTCTCTTCTCGTTGATCTCGAGGGGGTCGAGTTCATTGACGCGAAGGGGTACGCCGCGGTACTCAACGCCGCCCGCAAGATGCGCGAGCGGGGAGGCGAGGTCCTGGTCGTGGCCAGCCGGCCAACCACGCGACGAATCTTCAACCTGCTCGACCCGCGCGGACGCTTGCGGCTTTGTCCGTGAGGCTCTGGACGGGCGAGCCTGCGCTAGGGCGCGGGACTCTGCGGCCCGGTCGTCGGCCCCGGTGTCATTACCGAGGTCCCTGACCAGAAGAGCGGGTCGATGCGCAGGGTTCGCGACTGGGAGTAGTCCCCTGCTCGACCGTGGTAGACGAGCCAGCTGCCGCCGCTGGGGCCGGTGGTCACCGAGCCGCCACCGGGACTGAGCACCGCACTCGTCTCCCTCAGGACCGGATTGAGCGGTGACTTGGCGAAGGCCGAGTAGGCCGTGCCGCCGGTCGGGGACGTCGCCGTCGCGTAGCCCATGCCGTAGCGGGCGCCGTAGTAACCGCCGGAGTAGAAGAGGTAGTAGGTCGAGCCACGCTTCTCCATCCAGGGGTTCTCGACTTGGGCCGCATACCCGGGCTGTTGCTCCCAGCTGCTGGGGGTGGCGCCGAACAGCGGCTTGCGGGCCGCTCGAGCCCGAGTGGGCGTCTTGTCCATGGGAAGCACCGAGATGACCGGCTCGTAGGGGCACGAGCTGGTGGTCGGCTGGAGGCAGCGGCGACTCGTCGACACGTCAGAGGTAGACCGAGCCGTCGCTGTTTACGAACGGCGCGGGGTCGATGTTGCCGTAGCCCCCCCGCATCGCCGCAGCCGAGCGGGCGTCCGGCGAGATCCTTCTTGCCGTCCTTGGCCTGAATGGGCCCCAGATCGGTGAATGGCCCCGACGGAGTGAGCGACCACGCCACCCCGACGCAGTCGGTGGGCGGCGTGTGCCGGGCGCTGAGGCCGACGTAGTACATGAAGTAGCACCCCGGGGACGTCGTGCCGGGACACGACTTGGCCGATCGAAGGACGCTGGGAGCCCAGGGGTGCCAGTCCCCCGACTGGACGACCCACGGCGGGCGCTCGGTGAAGGCCTGACCGACCCGCTCCCAGTGCATCATGTCGGCCGACTTCAGGATCGAAAAGCCGCCGCTCGTGGCATAGGCGTAGTAGTCGGTGGAGCTGTTGCGTAGCGCGCCGGGGTCGGCAACGAAGGAGCCGAACACGGGGTTCTCGTACGTGAGGGGCGCAGTCGACGTCGCGGTCAGGCCGCTCGTCTGGCGTTCGGCGGAGACCGCGGTCTGACATGCATCCGCGTACTTGCGGCGCTGGGAGCCCGGGGCCTTCAGTGCGTAGTTGCAGGAGCGGATTCCTGGCGGTCGGAGATGTCGGTTATCCCTCCGACCCCTGCCTGAGCCCCGGTCGAGGGTGCGCCCAGACCCAGGGTGGCTCCAACGACCAACACGGTCCCCGCTTTGCTGAGCCAGGACCTGGAGCGGCGGCGTCGCATCTCGCCAACGTACCCCTGAGAGGGACCGCCCGCCACTGCTGGTCAGCGGCTTAACAAGCCTGCTGTGCGGTGTTCGAGTTGGCCCGTGGGTTTGTCTGGGTCCTCAACGCCGGCGACAGCACGGTCAGGGAGATCGCCAGCAGAAGTCCTGCGCTGCAGAGTGCTAGCGGTGGACTCGGTGCTTCACTATCCAGTACGCAGGACGAGGTTTCCCGTCGGCCCCAATCAGAGCAGAGTCCCATACGGGATTACCCGTGTTCTGCCACTGGTAGTGGTAAAAGCGCTTGATCTGCCGCCGATACCTCGCCACCAGGCGGAAGTAGTTCTTCTCCGCCCGGGCGGCTCGGGCCGGGCTGAAGCTGAAGTTCGACTTCTCGAACGGGGACTTACGCATCACGATACCGCCCGATTCCGTTATCCAGAACCGGCCCCGAGCAGTTTTCAGAATCCTTCGCATGGTGACGGTCGTAGTACGGTTAACCGCCAGATAGTTGTGGAGCACCCACAAGCGGGGACGCTTCGCATAACGTTTGAACTGCTTGATAAAAGGTACAGCGCTCTTCTCGTCAAGTAGCGCAGCGGCTACGACGGTGCATCTCCGGCAGTTGTCAGGGGCAATGTTGTAGTACTGAGCAGCAAGCTTCGGCTTCTTGGCAGTGGGCTGGGTCCCGTGGTTGACCTCGTTCCAAGGGATGTACTGACGAACCCACGGAAAGCGCTTGCGGAAAGTCCTGAAAGCCCTTCGGTAAGTGGCAAGGCTCGGCGCACGTCGGTTATTTCTGCCGCCGATCGCCACGTTGAAGGAAACCAAGGGCTGCACTCCACTCGCCCGGGCAGTGTTGAGCCAGTGCCGTGCTTCACGAAGATTTGTACCCCAAGCTGGCTGACCCTTCGTGGACAAGGCCACATTCCAAGGGACCGTAAGACGGGCCTGCTTGATGCCGAGGGCCCGGAAATGATGACTGGAGAACATGTTGGTGTCGTCGTCCGAGATACCGAAAGTGGCGGCCTGGGCAGACGGCGCGAAAGCAAGGCATAAGCCAAGGGTCAAAGGGCAAACAGGCGCATACAGGAAGTCATATGGTGATGGTCTTGGATTGGTGGAAGGGGGGGAAACAAACGAGAAGCCCGCCCTAAGAGCCCGGCTAGGTAGGGACGCGGGCGGGGCCCTGCGAATCCTTTACCGCAGCCGCTGAAACACCCGATCCTTGAACTTGTTTCGGAGCCTGCCTATTCGGGCCAGATCTGGACGGGCACCGTCTCGGCGTCGAGCCACCTCCCCGCCAGCGGCCACCAAGACGCCACCAGCCTAGCGAGCACCGCCGACCACCGCCAGAGGCCGTCCGCAGTGCCGGCTCGACCAATGGGGGCGCACGAGCCGCGCCGGCCCGAGCCGGACCGCCAGCCCCGACAGTGCCACTTGTCGTGCCTAGCCGCGGCCCTCGCCGGTCTCATCGAACACGTCGGCCTCACCGGCCTCGCGCCTGATCATGTCGATCGCGTTCATGGCGCTCTGCTTGGCGGCGTACATCTCCGACTCGAAAACCGGCTCGTTGTTGTCGCCTTTGGCCACGAAGTAGTACGGCTGTCGTGCTCTGGGCTTCTTGTAGATGTCGAAGTACATCGGACCTCCGTTGTCGGACGCTTCCGACGCTAAGAGTGATTGGGATTCACCGCAACCGGCGTTGTCGCCGTAGTCGAACGGACCAGCTGATCAGGTCCTCAGCTCCACCCAGAGCGGTCGGTGGTCGGAGATGGCCCACTTGGCGTAGCGGTCGTAGTCGACGTCGCCCCGGTCCTCCCACAGGTCGCGGAAGAGCACCGCGTCGTAGTCGAACACTCCGCCTTCTCCGGTGAGATCGGCCTGGCTGTGGCGGGGGAGATAGGCGACCTGGTCGTAGTGCTTCTCCTCCCGGGCGATCGTCGTCCCGATGACCGTCTGGTGCTCGGGCAGTCGCAGGCCGCGCCGGGTCAGCTCGTCGAAAACGGGGTCGCCGGCCGCCGCCTTCGGGAGGTTGAAGTCCCCGAGCGCGAAGATGTCGGTCGAGTAGGCGTTCGGGTCCCGGGCCCGCTTGTCGCACCACCACGCCACGGCCCTGGTCTCGGCCGTGCGCCGCCGCAGGTCCTCGGCCCCCGTCCCGCCCCAGATCGAGTGGACGTTGGCCAGCAGGAAGGTGAGGTCCCCAGCGTGGAAGCCCGCCAGGTAGGGGTTGCGGTCGAAGCCGCGAAAGCCCTCGCCGCCGGCGTGCTTCAGGCTGGGCGGCGGAACGGTCAGCTTGCCCACCTTCTCCCCCACGGCCACCTTGCGCGAGTCGTAGACGAAGGCTTGACGCTCGTCGTTGCCCGCAGCCTCGCTGAAGAGGATCTGCCACGGCCTTGGAAGGCGGGCCTTCAGCGCGCGAAGGCCGGTCACGTCGTCCCTGATCTCCTGGAGGGCGACGAGGTCGAACCAGCCCACGATCTCGGCGATCAGGTCGAGGTGGGCCTCCTCGCGTTCCTGGACCTCGAAGTTGGCGACGTTCCAGGTCGCAAGCAGCAGCCGATCGTCCTGCTTGACGGGCACGCCGCGAACCTCTCGGTGCTCGCGCAGGGCACGCAGCTCCCGCCGGGTGTCGACGTCGAACGAGAAGTCCTCCGGCTTGGCGAACTCGGGCACGAGCCCACGCTACTTCCCGGCCGGGCGCTCGTCCTGCGGTTGGGCCTTCTCCACCTGATCGACCTGCTGCTGGGCGTCGGTGGCCTTGGCGTTCGCGGCAGCCGCATCCTGCTTTGCCGCATCGGTCTGGGTCGAGCTGACCACGGCCCCGCCGCCGACCCCACCCACGGTGCCGGCCGTGGCGGTCACCAGGGCGATCATCACCCGCGCGTAGGTCTCGCGCCGGTCGCGGTCGTCCTCTCCCGGCTTTGTGATGTGCAGCAGCACGCCGAATGCGAGCACGGTGCTGAGCACTGCCAGCAGCCCGATCACGCCCAGGTAGAGCTGCGCGTGTTCGGTGTCGATCGCGATGAGCACCCCCATCGTGATCACAACGACGGTGAAGGCCCCGAGCACCGACCCCACCAGGAATTTGTTCATCCTGCGGCGTTCGGCGAACCGCAGCCGAGTCCTGCCGGTTAACGTCGGCAGAGTGGACCACGCCGAGCTTCTGCGCCGCTTTCAGCCCCAGTTGCGCTACGACTCACAGGAGGCCTTCTTCGCCGACTCGGCGGCCGAGTGGACCGACAATCCGGGCAACGTGCTGCGCCGCCGCTACGTCGAAGGCGAGGAGGGCGCGCTGATCGCCGCAACCGACGCGAAGGCCGGCGAGCAGAAGCTGACGCTCGACTTCCTCGGACACCCGAGGTACGCCGACGGCACCGAGGCCGACGACGAGGACCTGATCAGCTCGCCGCTGCGCGACTACCGGCGCCGCTACGCCGAGCTGCGGTCGCGACCGGGCTACGCGAACGTGATGTACGGCCGTGCGAAGGAGGACTCCGACGGACGGCTGTGGCTCCAGTACTGGCTCTACTACTTCTACAACGACTACAACCTGGCCGGCGGCGCCGGGCTTCACGAGGGCGACTGGGAGATGGTCCAGCTGCGCATCGGCCCCGAGGGCGACCACCCCGACCTCGCCGTGTACGCCCAGCACAAGCACGCGGGTCAGGCGAGCTGGGCTGAGGTCGAGAGGGACGCCGAGAACCCCGACACGCCGCTGGTCTACGTGGGCCGCGGGTCACACGCCTCGTACTTCCACGCCGGCTATCACGAGACCGAGGCCTGGTACGACCTCGCCGATGGCAAGCGCAAGGCGCCGAAGCTGCGGCTGGAGATCATCGGCGAACCGCTGCCCGGCTGGCTTAGGTGGCGCGGGCGGTGGGGCGACACCCAGCCGCGAATCCCCGGCCTTCACCAGCCGAGCCCGCGGGGGCCGCTGCCCCACAAGCAGTGGGACGACCCCAAGAAGCTGGTCGAGGACGCGGTGGTGGCCAAGCGGCCCGAGGCACTGCCCCGGCCCGAGGTCTCGATCGAGCGCCGGAGCGAACGGCTATGGCTCGCGTTCGACTTCTCGGGGCGGGCCGGAGGGCGGCCGGAGCGCCTCGTGGTGACCGTCAACTCGGTGGACGACAAGCTGCCACCCCGGACCTACACCTTCGCGCTGGAGCCGGCCGTCCGCGGCTCCCTGCACACCGACATCGAGCTGGCAACGGCCAAGCGCTACGACATCTACGTCAGCACCGTCGACGCCGACGGCCGGCCCTCCGAGTCGGTGCTGGTCTACCCCGAGGAGCCCGCCGCGAAGGCCAAGCTGTGGCAGCGGCTCCACTCGTGGCTCCGCGACGGCATAGCCCGCCTGCGAGGCGACCGCAGCTAACGGTCGGTGGGGATCGCGATCTCCCCTTCCTCGGCCATCAGGCGATCCAGCACCTCGTCCGGCATCCAGGTCCGGTGCGGATAGCTGCGCCCCCAGGAGTTGAGGATCGGCACCGCGCCCAGCTCGTCGGCGCGGTCGTTTCCGAGCACGTGGTGGACCTCATCGACTGAGCGGGCCCAGCGAAACCGCGCGATTCCCTCGTCGAGGTCGGCGGTGTAGCCGTCGCGCTCGGTGTGATCGTCGTCGCTGTAGGAGTCGTCCCACGACACGTGGCCCGACTCGCGCAGAATGTCGCCGGCGGCGCGCACGGACGTCCCGTTGTTGTCCCCGGGAACCGTCTCGGGCCACTCATCGGCGTCCTTCGCGCGGTCCCACAGCCAGCGCGGCGCGTAGATGCTCCCCTGGTTGAGGATCGTCATGCAGCGCGACCAGCCGAAGCCCACGCAGGCGCCTTCCTGGCCCTGGTCGTAGAAGTCCCACCACTCCTCCTTGTCGGGCTCGCCGCCCGGCTCGAGGCAGACGCAGTGCCCGCCCTCGACGCTGGTCAGGGCGCCGGGCCCACCCGGCGCGACCCAGTGCTCGCCGCTCGCTTCGTCGAGCTCCGGGCTGAACAGCTCGGTGTACCAGTTGACGCCGATCACGACAGGTCTCCTGCGCGGGCGCTGCTCGAACGGGAGGGCGGAGAGCGGGTAGTTGTCGAGGTGACCCCAGTCGTCGGGGATGAGGCGGCCCAGGCGTCCGTCGTCGGGGTCGCGGTCGATTGGTCGGTAGCGCATGCCGTGACCCTCTCCTGTCGGCCCGGGCAACGCAAGCCTTGGGACGAATCTGCCCGGCTCGAGCCCGGAGCTTGCGCAGGACCCGCAACGTGTTGCCCGCGATCAGGATCGTGCCGGCGGCCCCTCCGGCTACCCCGCGACGGCGTTGTAGTAGCGCACCGCGAGGCCGGTCAGCATCGTCTCGAAGCAGGCCTCCACGGTCATCTGGTGCTCGTCGGCGTAGCCGCGGATGCCCGCCGCCTCGATGTCCTCGCTCTGGGCGATCACCTCGTCCACCAGGTCGGGGTGCTGGTCGGAGAAGAAGGCACCCATCGAGTAGAGGCTCGTGTCCATCAGCGACTCGAGGAAGGGATCTTCGTCGGGGGCAGGCAGGTCCTCACCAGGCTCGGCCATCGTCGCGCGGCACACTACCGGCGCGGTTCGCGTCGATCAGGGAAGCGGCGGTGCGGCGAGCTGCTGCACCGGCCCGGCCTCCGGCGCCGGCGGCGGGGCGTCGAGCAACTTGCTCATGTGCAGCAGGCGACTGGGGTCCGCAGTCGCCGCGGGCGGCCGGGTCGTGACGCCGAGCTCTCGCGCATTGGTGCGGCACGCGCCGCAGCGGCGCACGTGGCGCCTGACGTGGTCGCGGTCGCCGCGGACGTCCATCCCCTCGGCCAGCCGGCCCATCGCCACGCGGACAGCCTGGCAGCGACGGCCGGCCTCGAGCTCCGCGAACTGGGTCTCCAGGCGCCGCCGGGCCCGAAACAGGGTGCTCTCGACCCCGGGCCGGGTCAGCCGCATCCGCTCACCTATCTCGAAGTAGGAGAGGCCCTCGAGCTCGCGCATGACGAGGATCCGCTCGTGGCGATCGGACAGCTCGGCGAACGCGCCGAGCAGCGTGGCCAGCTGCTCCTTGGCGACCACCTCGCGGTGGGGCCCACGGTCGCTGACGAGCCGCAGATGGTCGCTGGGCCGCAGCCGCTGCACGGCGTCGACCGACACCTCGTCGGCGCGCGATCTGCGCCGGAAGAGGTCGATGGTCGAGTTGCGCGCGATCTCGTAGATCCAGGGCCGGAAGCTGACCGGAGAGTCAGCCTGCCTCAGGCCGCGGAGGGCCGACAGGAACACGTCCTGGGTGAGGTCCTCGGCGCGCCCCTGATCGCGCACCCGCCGCTGGACGAAGCCGTGGACCCCGGGGCGGTAGCGGCGGAAGAGCTCCTCGAAGGCGCTGACCTCGCCCGCGCGCACGGCCTCCACGAGCTCGTCGTCGGTTGCCGAGACCGTCGCCGATCGGGCGGCGCTTGCATTCACTGAATCGTGCCCCCTGCTGCTCGTGACCCCTACCTGCCGCGGTGGCGTGAGCCCCGCGTGCCTGCACCTTACCGTCGGTCGGCTGGATGTAAACCACCGTCTCTCCTCACCCTGCGGGTACCCTGCACAACGGGTGGCGGATCGCGACGAGCTCATCGCCTATCTCGACGATCTGCTCGACTCGCCGGCGTTCGACGACTACGGGCCGAACGGGCTGCAGGTGCCCGGCGCCCAGGAGGTGCGCAAGGTCGCCAGCGGCGTGTCCGCGCACCGCGACCTCTTCGCTCGCGCGGCGCAGGCCGGCGCTCAGATGGTGCTCTGCCACCACGGAATCATCTGGGGCTCGCGGCCGCAGGCGGTCACGCCCGCCATGCGCGCGCGGCTCGAAGCGCTGTTCAGCGCGGACATGTCGCTGGCGGCCTACCACCTGCCGCTCGACGCCCACCCCGAGCACGGCAACAACGCGCTGATCTGTGAGGCCCTCGGGTTCGAGGCCACGGGCCGCTTCGCCGAGGCCAAGGGCCGCCCGATCGGCTTCACCGCGCGTTCGCGCGAGGGCGTGCCCTTCGGGCAACTGCACAAGCGCTGCGCCGCCGCGTTCGGCCAGGAGCCCTTCGCCTGGGCCTCCGGGCCCGAGACCGTCCACACCCTCGGCGTGGTCTCCGGCGGCGGCGATTTCGCCTTCGGCGAGGCCATAGGGCTCGGGCTCGACGCCTTCGTCACCGGCGAGCCGTCCGAGCCGGCGATGGCCGACTCGCGCGAGGCCGGCGTGCACTTCGTGGCCGGTGGCCACTACGCGACGGAGACGCTCGGCGTGCGGCGGCTCGGCGAGCTCCTGGCCGATCGCTTCGGCGTGGAACACGAATTTCTCTCCATCCCGAATCCCGTCTAACATCCGGCTCGGCACGACAGCGACGAGGGAGACATACATGGCGATCCACCTGACGCCCACCGAGCTCGGCCGCGAGGCCGGGATGCACCGCCGCGAAGTCATCGCGAAGTGCACGGAACTCGGGGTGCCGATCTATCAGGGACGGATCGACAAGGTGCTGTTCGAGGAAACGCTGAAGGACGCCCTGCGCAAGCAGGACCTGGCGAAAGCCTCATAGAATCCGCCCCGGTCCAACCGGGGAGAGATGAAATGGAAGCAGTGACCGCGCCCGACCAGGGCACGGGATCGAAGACCATGGCCGATCTGGCCGGGCTCGCGGCGTCCAAGCACGCCGACAAGCCTGCCCTCCGGCACAAGAGCGGCGACGAGTGGACGGAGACCTCCTACGCCGAGCTGGGCGAGGCGATCAGCGAGGTCGCACGCGGGCTGATCGAGCTGGGCATCGAGCACGGCGACAAGGTCTCGATCGTCAGCCACACCCGTCCGGAGTGGACGTTCGCCAACCTGGCCATCTTCAGCACCGGCGCCGTCTCGGTCTCGGTCTACCAGACCAACTCCCCCGCGGAGTGCCACTACGTGATCGAGCACTCCGAGTCGAAAGCCGTGTTCGTCGAGGACGGCGAGCAGCTCGGCAAGATCCGCCAGGTCCAGGACGACCTGCCCAAGCTCGAGCACATCATCGTGTTCGAGCCCGGGGACGCCGACATCGGCGACGCCATCTCCCTCGACGACCTGCGCGAGCGCGGGCGGGGTCGCGAGACCGACGAGCTCGAACAGCGCGTGCAGGCGGTCGGCCCCGACGACCTCGCCATCACGATCTACACCTCGGGTACCACCGGCCCCCCGAAGGGCTGCCTGCTGACCCACGGCAACTACCGCGACGTGACCTCGATGACCGAGACGATGGGCGTGCTGCAGGAGGGCGAGGTCGCCTACCTGTTCCTCCCGCTCGCCCACGCCTTCGCGAAGCTCATCCAGTACGTGACGCTCGACCTGGGCGGGTGCATCGCCTACTGGGAGAAGGACCCGGCGAAGATCATCCCCAATCTCACCGAGGTCAAGCCGACCTACTTCCCGTCGGTGCCGCGCATGTTCGAGAAGATCTACACGCTGGCCACCTCCAACGCCGAGGACCCCGAGCAGCTCAAGCAGGCGGTCCAGCTGGGCCTGAAGGTGCGGCTGGCCGAGCACAACGGCGAGGAGGTCTCCGACGAGGAGCGGCAGTCCTTCGACCAGGCCGACGAGGCGCTCTACAAGAACGTGCGCGCGCTGTTCGGCGGGGAGATCCGCCAGTGCGTCACCGGGGCCGCGCCCATCGCCCGGGAGATCCTGGAGTTCTTCTACGCCTGCGGGGTGCCGGTGATGGAGGGCTACGGCATGACCGAGACCTCCACGGTGGCGACGGCCAACACGCCGGAGGACTTCCGCTTCGGCTCGGTCGGCAAGCCGCTGCCCAATGTGGAGGCCAAGGTGGCCGACGACGGCGAGCTGCTGCTCAAGGGGCCCAACATCTTCCAGGGCTACTACAAGAACGAGGAGGCCACGGACGAGACGCTGGTCGACGGCTGGCTACAGACCGGCGACCTCGGCTCGATCGACGACGACGGCTACGTGTTCATCACGGGCCGCAAGAAGGACATCATCATCACCGCGGGTGGCAAGAACATCACGCCGGCCAACCTGGAGAACAGCCTCAAGCAGAGCCGCTGGATTTCGCAGGCCGTCGTGGTGGGCGACCGCCGCCCCTACCTCGTCGCCCTGATCACCCTCGACGCCGAGGAGGCACCCGCCTTCGCGTCCGAACACGGGCTCGAGGTGGGCGACCTGCCCGAATCCGAGGAGATGCGCACCGAGGTGCAGAAGGTGGTCGACGAGGCCAACTCGCACGTGGGCCCCGTGGAGCAGGTCAAGCGCTTCGAGATCCTGCCGGAGGACCTCTCGCAGGAGAGCGGTGAGCTGACCCCCACGCTGAAGGTCAAGCGCAACGTGGTGCACGAGCGCCACGAGGACGCCATCGAGAAGCTCTACGCCGGGCCGTAGCGCCGGAGAGCAGGCCGGGCGCCGGCCGGCCGAGCACCGCCGCTCGACCCGGCTCTCACGGCCTAGACTCGGCGGCTCTGCCCCGCAACGACCCGACAGACACCGGCGGGATGTTCATCGGGCGCCGCCCCGGCACCGCGCCCCTGCGCGTGCGCGAGGGCGCCGTCCGCGGGACGGCCGGGCGCCAGCGCTTCGACCGCTTCCTGGCCTACGGCATGCTGGCCGTCGAGCTGATCATGTGCCTCAGCTTGTTCGGCCCGCAGCCGCTGGGATGGTTCTGGGTCGGCTCCCAGGTGCAGCACCTGACGGGCTTCGTGACTGCGGGGATCGGGACGATCATGCTCGGCACGCTGGCTTCCCTGATGGTCACCGTGGCCCTGGCCAAGCGGGTGGACGTCGCATGGAAGCTGGTGCGCCGCGCCGGGGGCCACGAGCAGGAGGCCGGCGCGCTGGAGCGCATCTTCGCCATCAGCGTGGGGATCGCCGTGATCGCCTTCGCCATCTGGTTCCTGGTCATCCAGGGGCCCGGGCCCACGCTGGCCCCGCAGAACTAGCGTGCGCGAGAGGCCGTGATCGGCGCTGACGGCCACGACCTCTGATGGGCCTGCTCGACTACTACAAGCAGTTCGAGGAGGTCGACCCGGAGGAGGAGCGCCAGAAGCTGCGCGAGCGTCGTGCGCGCGAGAAGGCCACCGCCCTAGAGGAGGTTCCCGACGTGGATCTGTCGGGGACCGAGTGGCCGGAGTTCCCCAACTCCGAGGTCGTCAACGCCTCGATCTACACGGCGCGCGGGCGGGTCAACGGCTACCCGGACCGCGATGCCCACCGCATCCGCAAGGTGCTGGCCGAGGCCCACGAAGTCGAGCCCGAGCAGATCGTGGTGGGCAACGGCGCCGCCGAGCTGTTGCAGGCCGCGGCCTTTGCGCTGCTGGGCCCCGGAGACGATCTGGTGACGCCCTGGCCCTCCTACCCCCTCTACCCGCTGATGGCCGCCCGAGCGGGCGCAACGCCCGTGGCCGTGGAGCCCTCCCCCGAGGAGCTGCGCGCGGCGATGTCCGACCGGACGCGCCTGCTCGTGCTCTGCAACCCCAACGACCCCACCGGCGAGTACCTGCCGGCCGAGCAGGTGGCCTCGCTGGCCTCGTCCCTGCCCGAGCAGGCCCACCTGCTCGTCGACGAGGCACTGGTCCACTTTCAGGACGCCGAGCCGCCCGACGCGGTGCTGCGCCTGGTCGACGCCTTCCCGCGCCTGCTGGTCGTCCGCACCTTCTCGAAGATCTACGGCCTCTCGGGGCTGCGTGCCGGCTACGCGGTCGGATCGAGCGCCTCGACCGCGTTGCTCGACCGCATCGCCCCCGTCCTGGGCGTCAACGCGCTCACCCAGGCGGCGGTGGACCAGGCGCTGAAGATCGGCGGCGCCGAGGTGCAGCGGCGCCGCGAGGCCGTGATCCGCGAACGCTCCCACCTGGTCGACTCGCTGCGCGAGCTGGCGGTCGACGTCAGCGACAGCCAGGCCAACTTCCTCTGGATCCGCGCCCGCTCCATGTCGGGGAACGAACTGGCCAACCGCCTGCGCGAGCGCGGCGTGATCGTCGCCCCGGGCGGGCCGCTCGGCGAGGACCAGCACGTGCGGGCGACGGTGCGCGACGAGACGGCCAGCGGCCGGCTGCTGGAGGCGCTGGGCGAAGTGCTGGGCTGAGCGCCGGCGTCCCGAGCGCGCGCCCGCGGCCCCGGGCGGCGTTGCACGCACCCGCGAGAGATGCTCAGCCGCCTGAGCGTTTTACAGAACGGGAAGCGTGCGTCCCGGTCGGACCCGCAGGGGCGCTAGACCTGACCCGACTGGCGCAGCAGGGCGCCGGTGGTCTGCTCGAGGATGCGGCGCCAGGCCGCCGTGCTCTCGCGCTCTTCCTCGAAGCGCTTGACCACCTTGCGCACGCGCGTGGCCGAGACCTCGATCCCATGGCGCGCGCAGACCTCGCGCAGGCGCTCGTAGTCCTCCGCGAGCTTCAGAGTCACCGACTCGAAGCCGTGCCGGGCGATATCGACGCGCTTGGTGAAGTTGAGGATGTTCGTCTCGAACATCAGCTCGTCGTTGGGGTCGGGCTCGATCAGGATGATGTCCACGCCCGGGTACTTCTCCTCCCAGTGGCGCACCGCCTCGTGCAGCCGCTGGTGGGCCAGCAGCTTGAAGGCCTGGTAGCCGATCTGCGGGAAGCCCATGTCCGCCACGCGGCGCACACGGCTTCCGAGCATGGTGGGGATGACCTTCTGGAAGTCGTTGACGTAGGGCACCAGCGGGTTGACGACGATCACGAACTTCGCGCCGCGCTCGACCGCTACGTCGACGTTGGTGGTGGAGCGGATGCCGCCGTCGATCAGATGCCGGCCCTTGATCTCGACCGGCTTGTAGACCATGGGCAGAGCGGTCGAGGCCGCCGTCGCGCGGGAGATCGGGACGTCGTCCCACTCCTCGCCGCCCAGCACGATGCGCTCGCAGGTGTCCAGGTCGGTGGCGGTGAGGTAGAGCTCGTTCTCCAGCAGCCGGAAGTCGTTGACCCGGTCGGGGTCGCCGAGCACGGTCTCGAGGTACTCCTCCAGCGCCTTGCCGTCGTAGAGCCCCGAGGGCAGGCCCTCGGCCAGCCCCACCGCGATGTCGATGATCGACGAGGAGCGCAGGTTGCCGAGGAAGTCGCGCGCGATGCCCAGCGAGCGCAGCGGCATCAGTAACAGGCTCTGGGCGAACTCGAGCACGTTGGGGCGCATCAGCGAGCCGCGGTCGACGTCACGGAAGGGCGTGGGCACCTGCTGGTTGACTACCCGCATCATCTCCTCGGGGGTCACGCCGTTGGCGGCCAGGCTGGCGACGAAGGAGCCGGCGCTGGTGCCCACGTAGACGTCGAACTGGTTGACCGTGCGGTTGACGGCCATCAGGTCCAGCGCCCTCAGGGCGCCGATCTCGTAGACGCCGCCGGTGAAGCCACCTCCGCCCAGCACGAGCGCGGTACGGGACCGGCGTGGCCGGCGCCGGGGCGGCTTGCCCACCGTTTTCCGCTCGTTTGCGGACGGCTTCTGGAGCTTGACGACGTCACCCATGGGCGCCTCCCAGTATCCCCTATCGGGCGGCTGCCGGGGCGCACCGCTCCTCCGGGCCTGCTTGCGTGTTGGCTTCCCCGATGGCCCGCCTGCTGACGATTCCCCTGCTCTGCCTGGCCCTTCTGGGCCTCCCCGCCCTGGCCCAGGCCCAAACCAGCGCCGCCGACCCCTCGGCGGAGGCGTCCCTGCGCAAGACGCTGACCCGCCAGATCCGCGCGGCCGGGCGCTTCAGCGGCGCATATGTGGCCAACGCCACCGAGAACCGCGGCGTCTTCCGCTTCCGGGCCGACCGGGCACGGATCCTGGCCTCCAACACGAAGCTGTTCACCACCGCCGCGGCGCTCGCCCGCTTCGGCAGCGACGGCCACCTGGCGACCACTGTTCGGGGTGAGGGCAACCTCGAGCCCGACGGGACCTGGCGGGGTTCGCTCTACCTGGTCGGCGGCGGCGACCCGACCTTCGGCAGCCGCAGCTTCGGCAGCCGCAACTACGGGGCCGGCGGAGCCGTCGAGGACCTGGCCACCGCCCTCCAGGGCGCCGGCATCCGCCGCGTGAGCGGCCGCATCGTCGGTGACGAGACCGCCTTCGACGGCCGCCGCGGCGGCCCGTCGTCGGGTTACCGGACCTCGGGCTACGTGGGACCGCTCAGCGGGCTGGCCTTCAACCGCGGGCTGGCCACCGAGAGCGGCCGGGGCTTCCAGTCCCGGCCGGCCCTGTTCGCGGCCGCGCGGTTGCACTCCGCGCTGGGCCGCCGGGGCATCGGCGTCGCGGTCTCGCCGCGCACGGGCGATGCCCCCGCGGCCACCACCGAGCTCGCCTCAGAGCAGTCTCCGGAGATGGCGCGCCTGGCCATGCTCACCAACCGCCCCTCGGACAACTTCTTCGCCGAGATGCTGCTCAAGGACGTGGGCCTGCACGCCGACGGCCGCGGCACCACCGGCGGAGGCGCCCGCGCGGCGGTGGCCTTCGCGCGCGCCCTGGGCGCGCGCCCGCGCCTCGCTGACGGCTCCGGGCTGAGCCGTCGCAACCGCGCCTCCCCGCGCAGCGTCGTCCGCCTGCTGCTGGGTATGCGCCGGCGCGGCGAGGGCGACGCGTACACCGAGTCGCTTGCCATCGCCGGGCGCAACGGCACCCTGCGCTCGCGCATGCGCCGCGGGCCCGCGCGGCGCAAGTGCCGCGCGAAGACCGGCACGATCTCCGGCGTCAGCACACTCTCGGGCTACTGCCGCGCCCGCTCGAGGCAGGTATATGCCTTCTCGTTCCTGATGAACGGCGTCTCGCCCTCCGGCGCCCGCCGCATCCAGGACCGCATGGCGCAGGCCGTGGCTGGCGTCCGGTAATCAACGAGCGAGCGGTGCTCGGCCGACCAGCGCTCGGCCTGCGCTCCTACGCTATGCACCTGAGCCGACATCCCGATCACGAAGTCGCGGTCGTCGGAGCCGGCTTCTCCGGCATCGGCGCCGCCATCAAGCTCGACGAGGCCGGGTTCGAGGACTCGGTGCTGCTCGAGGCAGGCGACGCCGTGGGCGGCGCCTGGCACTGGAACACCTACCCGGGCGTCTGCGTGGACATCCCCTCGCCCAGCTACCAGTTCTCGTTCGATCAGCGCGACGACTGGTCGAAGACCTACGCCCCCGGGGACGAGCTCAAGGACTACGCAGAGAGCTGCGTCGACCGCTACGGCCTGCGCGGGCGCCTCGTGCTCAACACCGAGATCAACGGGGCCGCCTTCGACGAGGAGTCGGACCTGTGGCAGATGTCGACGTCCGACGGCCGCACGATCAGCGCGCGCCACGTGGTCGGTGCGACCGGCGTCTTCTCACAGCCCAAGCCGCCCGACATCGACGGCTTGGACAGCTTCGAGGGCGCGGTGATGCACACCGCGCGCTGGGATCACAGTCAGGACCTGAGAGGCCGGCGGGTGGCGGTCATCGGCACCGGCGCCTCGGCGGTGCAGGTAATCCCCTCGATCGCCTCCGAGGTCGAGCAGCTCACCGTGTTCCAGCGAACGCCGATCTGGTGCCTGCCCAAGCCCGACAAGCCGCGCGAGCAGTGGCGCCTCGTCGGCTTCCCCGGGGCGCGGCTGGCCCGCCGGCTCGCCAGCCAGGCCTTCGTGGAGCTGACCTTCCCCCTGCCGGCGCACTTCGACGGGATCGTCCCCTTGGCCAAGCTCGGGGAGCGCACCGCCCGCAAGCACCTGCGCGAGCAGGTCCGCGACCCGGTCCTGCGCGAGAAGCTCACCCCGCGCTACACCCTCGGCTGCAAGCGGCCGGGCTTCTCCAACGACTACCTCCCGACCTTCAACCGCTCCAACGTCGCGCTGGTGACCGAGCGCATCGAGGGGATCACCCCCTCTGGCGTGCGGACTGCCGACGACGCCGAGCACGAGGTCGACACCCTCATCCTGGCCACCGGCTTCAAGGTCTTCGAGCGCGGGAACATGCCGCCCTATCCGGTGCTGGGCCGCGGCGGCGTGAACCTCGAGCGCTGGTGGGACGAGAACCGCTTCCAGGCCTACCAGGGCGTCAGCGTGCCGGGATTCCCCAACCTCTTCACCATCCTCGGCCCCTACGCCTACAACGGCGCCAGCTACTTCACGCTGATCGAGAACCAGTCGAAGCACATCGTGCGCTGCCTACGCCGCGCCCGGAAGGCCGGCGCCACCTCGGTGGAGGTCAAGCCCGACGCCAACCGGCGCTACTTCGAGTCGATGCTGGGCCGGCGCAAGAACCAGGTCTTCTTCCGCGGCAGCTGCGGCACGTCCAACAGCTACTACTTCGACCGCCACGGTGACGCGCCCTTCCGCGCCTCTCCCACCATCGAGGCGGCCTGGCGCAGCGCCCGCTTCGACCTCGACGACTACCGCTTCGCCTAGCCCGCCGTCACGCTGAACAGCGGCCGCGCCCACTCGGGCAGCGGCTCTTCCGGGTCGGGCGCGCCCAGGAGCGAGTGGCCTACGCGGTACTTGCTCAAGGACACGGACACGATGCCCTGGGCGGCCAGCGCATCGTCCCAGTCCCCGCGGCCTCCCTCGCTCTTGGACTCGACAAGGAAATGGTCGGGGTCGAGCCACGCCGCGGAGCCCTCCGGGCGCCGCAGCTCGACCCAGCGGTCGCAGGTCACGCGCTCGGCCCCCTCCCGGGCGACGAAGGTGCGGCGCGTGAAGCGGGTGGTCAGGCTGGTGTGCAGGCGGTCGGCCACAGGGTCGAAACCGTGCTCGGCCAGCACCCCGTCGACGAACGAGCACGCATCGTCGTCCAGCTCGCCGTGCTTCTCGGCCGGCCGGTCGATGTGGCGCTTGTCCATCGTCCCCTCGGTCTTGACCTTCACCTCCAGGACGCAGTCTCCGCTCGACGCGTAGAGGCGCGAGCGCACCTTGAAGCGCGGCTGGCGGTCCTCCACGTGCTGGCGAAAGCAGACCAGCTCCGGAGTGTCCAAGTAGACGCTCTCGTACTCGAACGCCCGCTCGCCGTCGATCTCCAGCACCTCGTAGGCCGCGTCGAGCCTGGTCGTGAGCGAATCGAACACCGTGCGCGGGACGAGGTACTTCTGGTCGACGCGCCGCTGCAGCGCGGCGCGCTCATCGAGCTCGTCCAGCGTGATCGTCCTCACTGGCCGAGCAGGGCGAGGAGAGCTTCTTCGTCGATCGTCTCGGTGCCGATCTCCTGCGCCTTGGTGAACTTCGAGCCGCCCGGGTCCGCGCCGGCCACCAGGTAGTCGGTCTTCTTGGAGACCGAGCTCGTGACCTTCCCCCCAGCCTCTTCGATCGCCTCGGTCGCCTTCTCGCGCGACATGCCGGGCAGCGTGCCCGTTATGACGAAGGTCTTGCCCGCCAGCGGCCCCTCGGAGCCGGGCGCGGGGCCACTCTCCTCGAACCGCAGGCCGTGCTCGCGCAGGCGGGCGATCAGCTCGCGCGTGCGCTCCTCGGAGAGGGTCTCGACGATGGTCTCGGCCAGCACGGGGCCGATGCCGGGGGTCTCGGTCACCTGCTCGGGGGTGGCCTCCAGCAGCGCGTCGATCGTGCGGAAGTGGGCGGTCAGGGCGCGGGCGTTGACGTATCCGATCCCGGGGATGCCGAGCGCGTAGAGCACGCGACCGAAGGGCACCTCCTTGGAGCTGGCCACCGACTCGAGCAGGTTCCTGGCCGAGATCGCGCCGAAGCCCTCGAGCGCGGTGAGCCGCTCCTCGTCGAGCTCGTAGATATCGGCCACGTCGGAGATCATGCCGTCGGAGAGAAAGCGCCGCGCGTTCTCCTCGCCCAGACCCTCGATGTCCATCGCCCCCTTGGAGACGAAGTGCTTGACGGCCTGGAAGACCTGGCCGGGACAGCCGGCGCGGTTCGGGCAGATCGTCCAGACGCCGTCCTCGGGCTTGACCGTCGGCGTGCCACAGGCCGGGCACTCGGACGGCGGCTCGGGCACGGGCGCGCGGTCCTCGCGGCGCTGGGTCTCGGGCGTCGGCGACACCACCTGTGGGATCACGTCCCCCGCGCGCATGACGATCACCTCGTCGCCGTCGCGCACGTCCTTGCGGCGCAGGTCCTCCTCGTTGTGCAGCGTCGCCAGCTTCACCGTGACGCCCGATACCTGGACCGGCTCCAGTGATGCGAAGGGAACCATGTGGCCGGTGCGCCCCACGTTCCACATCACGCCGTTGAGCGTGGTGGTGGCGGTCATCGGCGCGAACTTCCAGGCGATGGCCCCGCGCGGCTCGCGGCCCACGACGCCCAGCCGCCGCTGCAGCTCGAGGTCGTCCACCTTCACCACGACGCCGTCTGTCTCGTAGTCCAGGGCGTCGCGGCGCTCCTCCCAGTCGATACAGGCCTTGACGACGCTGGGCACGTCGTCGTGGCGCTCGATCTCGGGGTTCACGCGGAAGCCGTGGTCCGTCAGCCACCCGAGCGCCTCCCACTGGGAGGTGAACTCGACGCCCTCTACGGCGCCGATGCTGTAGCTCCACATCGACAGCGGCCGCGCGGCCACCAGCCCGGGGTCGAGCTGGCGGATCGTGCCCGCCGCCGAGTTGCGCGGGTTGGCGAAGGTGGGCTCTCCCTCGGCCGCGCGCTGCTCGTTCAGCCGCGCGAAGGCGCTGCGCGGCATGTAGGCCTCCCCGCGCACCTCGAGCAGCGGCGGCGCGTCCTCGATGCGCAGCGGGATGGCTTTTATGGTGCGCAGGTTCTGGGTCACGTCCTCCCCGGTGGTCCCGTCGCCGCGGGTTGCGCCGCGCACCAGCACGCCGTTCTCGTAGACCAGGGAGATGGCCAGCCCGTCGACCTTGGGCTCGGTCACGAAGCGGATGGCCGCGTCCTCGACCCCCTCCTTCTGGAGGCGGCGGTCGGTGCGCTGGACCCACGCCTCGAGCTCCTCCTCGTTGCGGGCGTTGGCCAGCGAGAGCATCGGCTGCAGGTGCTGGACGTGCTCGAACTTGTCCAGCGGCTTGGCCCCCACCCGCTGGGTCGGCGAGTCGGGGGTGAGCAGCTCCGGGTGCGCCGCCTCGATGTCGCGCAGCTCGTTGATCAGAGCGTCGTAGTCGGCGTCCGAGATCTCGGGGTCGTCGAGCACGTAGTAGCGGTGGTTGTGATGGTCGAGCTGCTTGCGCAGCTCGGCCGCCCGCTCAACCGCGTCGCTGCGCCGCTCGCCCGACCGACGCTCGGGCTGCGCTCCGGGCGGTGCCGGCTGTCGCTCCGTCACACCTCTTCGGCGGCGGGGCGCAGCAGCGCCTCGAGGTCGAACCCCGCGAGTGCCTCGATGCCCGCCTGGTCGGTCAGGTCGAAGTGCAGCGGCGTGACGGCGATGCGTCCCGCCGCGAGCACGGAGAAGTCGGTCCCCTCCTCCTCGTGGTAACCGGGCTCGTCGCCGTAGATGCGATAGCGCTTGCGCCCGTCGGCCTCGCCTGTCTCCTCGAGCTGGTCGCGGTAGATGCGCTTGCCCAGCCGGCAGGCCTCGGCGCCACCGGCCCCGCCCGCCGGCGCGTTGATGTTCAGGAGGGTGCCCTCGGGCATCGGCACCTCGTCCATCCGGTCCACGATCGCCGCCGTGAAGGCGGCCGCCTCCGCGAACGCGCCGTCCTCCCACTGCGAAGGCGCCGTCCAGTCGAGCCGCCCGCGGTCGGCCTGCTGGGAGACCGCCACCGCCGGCAGGCCCAGCACGATGCCCTCCAGCGCCGCGGCGACGGTGCCGGAGTAGGTGATGTCGTCCCCGAGGTTGGAGCCGTGGTTGATGCCCGAGATGATCAGCTCGGGCTGAAAGGGGATCAGGCCCAGGGCCGCGAAGCGCACGCAGTCGACCGGGGTGCCGTCGGTGGCGAAGCCGGTGCCGCCGTCGCCGAAGTCCACCTCCTCGACGCTGAGCGGCTTGCGCGTGGTGATGCTGCGGCCCGTGGCCGAGCGATTGCCGTCCGGCGCGATCACGGCAAGCTCCACGTCGTCGACCTCCAGCAGGGCGCGGCGCATCGCGAGCAGGCCCCGCGCGTCGATGCCGTCGTCGTTGGTGAGGAGGACCTTCATGGCGCCCCGGTCAGGCTAGCCGTAGCTGACGGCCTCCAGGCACAGCCCGTGGGCCGGGGCCGTGTCGGGCGCCTCGTCGCGCGGGCGGCCCTCCAGCAAGGCCGCGAACACGCCGGGCTCCATGCGCCCCGCGGCCACCCAGAGCATGCTGCCGACCAGCGTCCGGACCATATGGCGCATGAAGCTGTCGGCCTCGATCCAGTACTCGAGCAGATCGCCTTGCGCCACCCATTCCGAGCGCATGACTTCGCGCGTGAAGCGCGAGTGATAGCCGCCCTTGGGTGTGAAGGCGGTGAAATCGTGGTTTCCTCTTAGAGCCGCGGCGCACGCGTGGAGGGCGTCGCGGTGACAAGGGCGGCGCCAGTGCAGGCTCGTCCGCCGCTCGTGGGGCGAGCGCGCCGTGCGCGTGAGGACGCGGTAGCGATACGTGCGCGAGCGGGCGTCTCGGCGGGCGTCGAAGCCCTCCGGCGCCGCCTCGGAGCTCACCACCGCCACATCGGGCGGCAGCAGGCCGTTCAGCCGCTGCGCGGACACCGGCGGGCCCGGGTGGCTGGCCACCTGCCCACGGGCATGCACCCCCGCGTCGGTCCGCCCGGCCACCGTGAGGCGAATGGGCTCCCGCGCGACGGTGGCCAGGGCGGCCTCCAGCGTCTCCTGCACCGTCCGGTGCCCCGGTTGGGTGGCCCAGCCCGCGAAGTCCGTGCCGTCGTACTCGATGAGCAGCCGGGCGGCCAGGGTCAGCCGGCGCGGCGCGCGACGATGGCCACGTAGCGGCCCTCGACCGAGATGGGTCCGTCTCCGCCTGCCCAGCCTCGCGCGACCTCGAGCATCTCCTCGCGCAACTGCGCATAGAGGTCGGACGGCATGTTCTGCTTGGCGACCGCCTGCGGCGGGGCATGGCGCTCCATGTTCGTGACGAAGTCCTCAGGCGAGTCGGCCTCCCAGGGAAGCGTGTGCTCGCTGACCTCGATGCTCGCGGCCAGGCCCTCGAAGCGCTCGCGCACGACCTCCTGGTGCGACCACTCCTCGATCGCCGGCGGCGCTTCGTCGCCCGGCTCCGGCGGCGGCGCGTAGCGGCGGGCGATCGAGAACATCTCGTAGCTCGCGCCGCTGTCCTGCCAGGCGGTCATGCCCACGGTGCCGCCGGGCCTGACGACCCGGAACATCTCCTCCGCCGCTACCCGCGGCCGCGGAGCGATCATCGCCCCGAAGACCGACCCGACGCAGTCGAAGCGCCCGTCCTCGAAGGGCAGGTCCTCGGCGTCGGCCTCCACCCACTCGATCTCGACCCCCTCGGCCTCGGAGCGCTCGCGCCCGCGGGCGACCATCCCCGGCGCGATGTCGGCCGCCACCACGCGGGCGCCCTCCTCGGCGCTGATCACGGCGAAGTTGCCGTCGCCGGCGGCGTTGTCGAGCACCTCCTGGCCCGCCGAGACGGCGCACAGGTCGGCGAGCTCCCGGGCCGCAGGGCGCAACTGCACGGAGAGCCCGGAGTAGTCGCCCTGGCTCCAGGTGTGCGCCGACTGCGCCTTGATCTTGGCCGCGTCCACCGCGGCGGAGCCTAGAGGCCCGGCGGGTGGCGCACGACGTAGCCACCGCCGGTCTGGCGCGGCCCGCCCCAGCGCGAGCCGCTGTCGCTGCGCGCGCTGGTGTCGAAGCGCCGGCCATCGATCGTCATGTAGACGTGGCCGGAGCTCGCGTAGATTGAGATGTGCTTGCCGGGCCCGGAGGCGCCCCAGCTCATGAAGCCCCCGGAGGTCAGGGGCGCGGAGAGCAGGCCCCCGCCGTGCAGGGCATAGGACACCGAGCCCGAGCAGTCGTAGCCGGTGTCGTTGAACGACCCATGGCCGCCGCCGTAGCGGTAGGGCTTGCCGGCGATCCGGTTGGCCGCCGCGGTCACGCGGGCGACGATCGAGGATCCGCCACCACCCCCGCTGCCGCCGGAGCGGCGCTTGCGGCGCACGGCCTTCTTGCGCTTGAGGATGGGGCCAGGGCCGAGGCGCAGCGCGCGCCTCGTGGCCGGCCCGGCCACGCCGTCGACGGGTAGCCCCCTGCTGCGCTGGAAGCGGCGCACCGCCTTCTCGGTAGCGGCGCCGAATACTCCGTCTGCCGACAGGCCCAGCGCGGACTGCAGCGCCTTGACGCCGCCACCCCGCCGCGAGCGGCGGGCGCTCGCGAAGCGGGTCTTGGGCTTGGCCGCGCCGCCCCGGCGATGGCGCCGGGCGGGCGTCTTCTTGCGCTTGAGGACCTTGGCCGAGCGCAGGTTCATCGCGGCCAGGGTCTGCGGGCCGGCCTTGCCGTCCACCCGGAGGCCGTGTTGCCTCTGCCAGCGGCGCAGCGCCTTCTCGGTGGCGGGGCCGAAGTCCCCGTCCGGCGTGAGGCCGAGCTCGGCCTGCAGCGCGCGTACACCGCCACGCTTCGCGGCCTTCCCGACCGTGCGCGCCTTCGGCTTGGCCCGGCGCGCCTTCGGCTTGGCCGGGGCACTCGCACGGCTGACCTCGGGCCGCAGGGTGGAAGCAGTAGAGACGGCGATGGTCTCGCTGGAGACCTCAGATGCCTCCGCGCTCTGCTGACGCGGGAGCGCGGGCAGCTCGGGAGCGGCGGGCTCCTCGGGAGCGCGGGGCGCGGCGCCGGCGTTCGGGGCCTGCTTGGTCTTGGCGCTCGAGCTCGCCCCGTCGAGCACCAGGGCCGCCGGCTCGGTGCTCGCGGCGCCGCCGCCGCCCTCGCTGATGGCCTTGGCGGCGGCCACGCCGGCCACGGGGCCGCCGGTGGCGATCAGGATCGCGGCGAGGGGCACCCTGCGCCCGCCGACCTCGGTGGAGAGGCCGCGGCGCTGCGCAGCCGCCGCTCGGCGCGCGCGGGAACGTTGAAGTGACTGCTCCCAGATGTCCTGGGAGCCCAGGTCCCTCTTGTGGTCCAAAACCGCCTCTCGTCGTCGCACTCGCGCCTGCGGGGTTAGCTGACGGGCTCGCGACTCGCGCTACGCTCGGCTTGGCCTTGGCGATTCGCCCCTGCGAACAACGTCCGCATCGGGTCCCCCGTTCGCCGTGCCCGTGGGGCACGACGACTCGGCGTCAATTGAGCGCGTCGTTCTATCAAGCGAAACTCCTGCACACTGCAGGATTTCTTGCAGAGACGACGCGTGCATGAAGCGGCCCAGCTCAGCGGCCGCAAGGGCCCACGACCCCGCCGAGCAGGCCTGACTCGCATGAGCGTTTTCCGAAGAGTGACCCACGTCACCCTCCCGTGATGCGGGGCCCGGGAACATCCCAACATGGACTTCAGCGAGCGGGCCGAGGCCTACGTTCGAGAGCTGGTGGAGCGCCAGGAGTTGCCGATGCCCGACGCGATCGAGCCGAGGGAGGGCAGCATCCTTCTCAAGTGGACCGAGCGCCGCGTGGCGGTGATCGTCGACCTCGACGAGCCCGTGCTCGCGGCACGGGCGACCTCCGCCTGACCGCTCATCTGGACGCCGCCGTCCTTCGGGTGCGAGAGCACGCGGGGCACGGTGACACTCGTGCGGTTTTCTCCCGCGCGGCGCCCACGATTGGTTTACGGTTCGACGTGTAACCGCATCTAGGGAGGTTCGCCATGGCTGACGACGCGCTGTTCCTGGGTTGGGGCGAGGTGGTGCGAGGCCGGGAGACGAAGGCCGTCGAGGTCTTCAACGAGGCCATGCAGTACTACGGCCAGCTCCAGCAGGACGGGAAGATCGAGGGCTTCGAGGCCTACTTCCTGGGACCGCACGGAGGCGATCTCGGCGGCTTCGTGCTCCTGCACGGTGATCGAGCGACGCTCGACGAGATCGAGCGGTCGGAGGAGTTCGAGCGCCTCCAGACCCGAACCGCGATGATCGTGGAGCGGTCGGGAGCGGTCCCCGCCTTCACGGGCAACGCGCTGGCCAGGGCGATGAGCCACTTCGAGGAAGCGGCCGGCGACCTGGGCTCCTAGGGGGCCGGGCTAGACGAGCTCGAGGAACACCATCTCGGTGGAGTCCGAGCGGCGCGGACCGAGCTTCAGGATGCGGGTGTACCCCCCCTCGCGGTCGGCATAGCGCGGCGCGAGCTCCTCGAACAGCTTGTAGACCACGAACTTGTCCTGGCCGAGGCGGGCCATGGCCTGGCGGCGCGAGTGGGCATCGCCGCGGCGGGCGAGGGTGATCAGGCGTTCCAGCTCGGGCTTGACCGCCTTGGCCTTGGCCTCGGAGGTCTGGATGCGCTCGTGCTCGATCACCTCCCGCGAGAGGTTCATCATCAGCGCCTTGCGGTGCGAGGCGCTACGGGAGAGCTTGCCCTTCTGGTTGCGGTGACGCATGGCCCGGCCCCGGAGATTATGCGGGTCGGAGGTTCAGCCCGCGCGCCTCGAGGGTCTCCTTGACCTCCTCGATGGACTTGCGGCCGAAGTTCGGGATTGCGTTGAGCTCGGACTCCGACTTCTGCACCAGGTCGCCGACCGTCTGGACGCCGGCGCGCTTGAGGCAGTTGTAGGAACGCACTCCCAGCTCGAGCTCCTCGATCAGGATGTCGTCCATCCCGTCGGCCGAGCGGCCGCCGCCGCCTCCGCCGAGCCCGCCCACGCCGGCCAGGTCGCCATCGCTCGCGAGGCCCGCGCCCTGCTCGCGCAAGGCGTCGACCCGCTCGGGCTCGGTGAAGATCGCCAGATACTTGATGAGGATCTCGGCGGCCTCGCGCAGAGCGGCCTGGGGGTCGACCGAGCCGTCGGTCTCGATGTCGAGGTGCAGCTTGTCGTAGTCGGTCCGCTGCCCGACGCGAGCGGCCTCGACCTCGTAGGCGACGCGCTTGACCGGCGAGAAGATCGAGTCGATGGGGATCACGCCGATCGGCTGGTCGGCGGTCTTGTTGTCCTCCGCCGGCGAGTAGCCGCGGCCGTGTCCGATGGTCAGGTAGATCTCGAGCTTGGTCTTCCTCTCGAGGGTGGCGATGTGGGTCTCCGGGTTCAGGACCTCGACGCCCGAGGGCAGGTCGATGTCACCGGCGGTGATCTCGCCCGGGCCGGTGACCACCAGCGGCGCCTCGATCTCGGCGGCGTCGGAGTGCATCCGGCAGACGATCTCCTTGAGGTTGAGGACGATGTCCGTCACGTCCTCGGTGACCCCGGGGATGGTCGAGAACTCGTGGGCCACGCCCTCGATGCGGACGCTGGTCACGGCGGCGCCGGCGAGCGAGCTCAGCAACACGCGGCGGAGCGAGTTGCCGAACGTGTAGCCGAAGCCGCGGTCCAGCGGCTCGATGGTGAACGAGCCACGGTTGTCCTCGACGGTGTCGGTGGAGATTGTGGGGGTCTGAAACTCGATCATGGGGAGAGGCGATTCCTTCTTGTCGGGCGCGCACCACCAGGGTGCGCTGATGTCCTACTTCGAGTAGAGCTCGACGATCAGCTGCTCCTGCACCGGGGTCGCGATCTCGTCGCGCTCCGGGGGCCTGAGCACCTTCGCCGTGAGACCGTCGTGGTCGGCCTGCAGCCACGCCGGGACGGCCGAGGTCAGCTCCGTGGCGTCACGCACCACGGGCTCGGCTCCCGAGCCGCTCTTGAAGGCAATGACGTCGTTGGCCTGCACCTGGTACGAGGGGATGTCCACGCGCCTGCCGTTCACGGTCCAGTGGCCGTGGAGGACCAGCTGGCGGGCCTGGCGCCGCGAGCCGGCGAAGCCGAGGCGAACGAGCACGTTGTCCAACCGGGTCTCGAGGAGGCGCAGCAGGTTCTCGCCGGTCACGCCTGCCTGCCGCGACGCCTTGTCGTAGTAGTTGCGGAACTGCTTCTCGAGCACGCCGTAGTAGCGCCGGGTCTTCTGCTTCTCGCGCAGCTGGACGCGGTACTCCGACTGGCGCGAGCGGCCGCGGCCGTGGTCGCCCGGCGGGTAGTTGCGGCGCTCGATCGCGCACTTGTCGGTGAGGCAGCGCTCGCCCTTGAGGAAGAGCTTCTGGCCCTCGCGACGGCACTGCTTGCACTGGGGCCCGGAGTCGCGCGCCATCAGACCCTCCTCCGCTTGCGAGGACGGCAGCCGTTGTGGGCCTGCGGGGTGACGTCGCGGATCGAGGTGACCTCCAGGCCGGCGGCGGTGAGCGAGCGGATGGCTGTCTCGCGGCCCGAGCCCGGGCCCTTGACGAAGACCTCCACCTTCTGGAGGCCCTGCTCCATGCCCTTCTTGGCCGCGGCGTCGGCGGTCACCTGCGCGGCGAACGGCGTGGACTTGCGCGAGCCCTTGAAGCCGGCGCCGCCGGCGGACTCCCACGCGATCACGTTGCCCTCGCGGTCGGTGAGGGCAACGATCGTGTTGTTGAAGCTGGTCTTGATGTGGGCCTGGCCGAAGGGCACGTTCTTGCGCACCCGCCGCCGGCCCCGGGGACGCCCCGGACGCTGCTGAGCCATCAGCCACTCACCTCTTCGCCCCCGAAGCGGTGCGAGGAGCGAGCAGGGCAAGGACGCAGGGAGCGACGCGTGCTCGGCACGCGAGCGACCAAGGACGCAGTCATGCGCTGCTCACCGCGCCGCTTCACTTCTTCACCTTCTTCTTGCCTGCGATCTGCATCTTGCGGGGGCCCTTGCGGGTGCGGCCGTTGGTCTTGGTCCGCTGGCCGTTGACGGGCAGGCCGCGCCGGTGGCGCAGGCCGCGGTAGGCGCCGATCTCCATCAGGCGCTTGACGTTCTGCGACTGCTCGCGCCGCAGGTCGCCCTCGACCATCTCCTGGTCGATGGCGTCGCGCAGCTTGAGCACCTCGTCGTCGGTGAGGTCCTTGACGTAGGTGTCGGGGTCGACCCCGGCGCGCTCGAGCACGAGGCGGGCCTTGGAGTCGCCCACCCCGAAGATGTAGGTGAGCCCGACCTCCACGCGCTTGTTGAGCGGTATGTTGACGCCTGCGATCCGTGCCATGGCTGCTAGCCCTGCCTCTGCTTGTGGCGGGGGTTCTGACAGATCACGAGCACGGCGCCTCCACGGCGAATCACTTTGCACTTCTCGCACATGGGCTTGACCGAGGCTCGGACCTTCATCGCTCCGCTTTCGTTGGTACTACAAAGAGGTACGGCGCAGAGCCCAGGAGACGGCTGAGCGCCAACGGTGGAATATAGCAATCAGGCCGTAGCCGCAGAGGGGGCCTGGGGGGCGCCGGCCGGCGCCTCGTCGTCCCAGGGGGTCAGGATCCGCGGGCCTTCGGCCGTGATGGCCACCGTGTGCTCGAAATGTGCTGCAAGCGAGCCATCTTGGGCATAGACGGCCCAGCCGTCCGAGCCCATCCGCACGCCCGCCCCGCCGGCGTTGACCATCGGCTCCACGGCCAGCACCATGCCCTCCTCCAGCGGTCGGCCGGTGCCGGGGTCCCCAAAATTGGGAATCTGGGGGTCCTCGTGCATGGAGCGCCCTACCCCATGGCCAACCAGCGAGCGGATCACGGCGAAGCCGTCGTCCTCCACCCGGGCCTGGACGGCGTGGGAGACGTCCCCCAGGCGGTTGCCCACCCGGCACTGCTCCACCGCGTCGTAGAGCGAGGCCCGCGTGGAGGTCAGCAGTCGCTGGGCCACCGGGGTGACCTTGCCGATCGGCAGCGTGACCGCCGCGTCGGAGACCCAGCCATCGAGCTCGACGCCCACGTCAACGGAGAGGACGTCGCCGCGCTTGAGGAGGTAGGAGCCGGGGATTCCGTGCACGACCATCGAGTTGGGCGAGGCGCAGATGGAGCCGGGAAAGCCCTTGTAGCCCTTGAACACGGGCTGCGCGCCCTGGGAGAGGATGAAGCGCTCGGCGGCCTCGTCGAGCTCGCCGGTCGTGATCCCCGGCCGGGCCTTGGAGCGCAAGAGACGGTGGCACTTGGCCAGCACCCGCCCCGAGGCGGCGATCTTCTCGATCTCCTCCGGCGTCTTGAGGATGACCATCAGAGCTCGGCCTCCAGGCGCAGGGTGGCCAGGGTGGCGCGGATGTGGCCGTTGACGTCGTCCTGGGGGCGCTTGCCGTCGAAGCGCCGCAGCAGGCCCCGCTCGTCATAGAACTCGACCAGCGGCTCGGTCTGCTCGTGGTAGACGGCAAGCCGCCTGCGGACGGTCTCCTCCTTGTCGTCGTCGCGCTGGACCAGCCGCGAGCCGTCCTGGTCGCAGGCGTCGGGGTTCTTCGGCGGGTCGAACTCGAGGTGGTAGACGTGGCCGTTCTTCTTGCATATCCGGCGCCCGGAGAGGCGCCGGACCACCTCGTCATCCTCGACCTCGATCAGCAGCGCGGCGGTGAGTCGCCGGTTGCGTCTGTCGAGCGCCTCCTGGAGCGTCTCGGCCTGGCCCACGGTGCGGGGAAAGCCGTCCAGCAGGAAGCCGTCCTCGGCCTCGCCTGAGTCCAGGTGCTCCATGATGACCCGGCAGATCAGCTCATCGGGGACGAGGTCGCCCGCGTCCATGTAGCCCTTGGCCTCCTTGCCCAGCTCGGACTGCTCCTCGACCGCCGCGCGCAGGATGTCGCCGGTCGCGTAGTACGGCAGGTCGAAGTCGTCGACCAGGCGCTCGGCCTGGGTCCCCTTGCCCGCGCCCGGCGGTCCCATGAGTACGAGGTTCAACTCGGCCATGCCGAAGAGTTGGGAGGGTACCGAGCGTGAGCCGCCGTGACCGAGGGCTGGCCGTGCTGTGCGGGGCCATGTTCGTGAGCGCGGTCGACATGACGATCGTGAACGTCGCCCTCCCCGCCATCTCGGAGGAGCTGGATGCCGGCGTGAGCGAGCTTCAGTGGGTGCTCGACGGCTTCCTCGTGGCCTTCGCCGGCCTGCTCCTGCTCGGAAGCGGCATGGCCGACCGCTTCGGGCGCAAGCGAGTGTTCCTGAGCGGCATGGCCGCGTTCGGCGTGGCCTCGGTGCTGTGCGCGCTGTCGCGCACGCCCGACACCCTGATCGGCGCGCGCGTGCTCATGGGCGGCTCGCTGGCCTGCGTGTCCCCGCCCGCCCTTTCGCTGATCGCGGTCATGTACCCGCCCGAGGAGCGCGAGCGGGCGTTGAGCGTCTGGGTGGTCGTCGCAGGCGCCGGTCTGGTCCTGGGGCCGGTGCTGGGCGGCGTGCTGGTCAGCCAGATCGGCTGGCAGGCGGTGTTCCTGGTCAACGTGCCGGTGGCGGTCGCGGTGGTGGCCGCGGGCCTGGCGCTGCTGCCGGAGTCCAGGCGGCCGGGAGCCCCGCCGCTGGACATCTCCGGAGCGGCCCTGTCGGTGCTGTCGCTGGGGGCGATCGTGTTCGCACTCATCGAGGGGCCCGAGGCGGGCTGGGGCAGTCCGGTCGTGCTCGCCCCCGCGGCGGCCGGGACGGTGGCCGGCGCTCTGTTCGTCCGCGGCGAGCTGCGTCGCCGATACCCCCTGTTCGACGTCCGAGTGCTGCGCCGACCGGCGGTAACAGCGGGCGCCCTCGCGCTTCTCTCCATGTACATCGCGCTGCTGGTCGCACTGGGAACGGGCACCGCCGTCTGGCTCGTGATGGTGCTGACCGGCGTCTTCGGCGCCCTGTTCGCTTTCGCCGCTCAGCTGGCCACCGGGGTGATAATGGACGACCTCGGCGACGAGAAAGCGGGCGACGGCGGGGCGATCAACCAGCTCTCGCGCCAGGTCGGCGGCGCGCTCGGCGTCGCGGTGGTCGGCACGGTGTTCGCCGGCGCCTATGCCTCCCAGGTGGAGGAGGAGCTGGGCGCGCTGCCGCCCGGGCACCGCGAGCGGGCCTCGCACTCGATCGAGGAGGCCCGCGACGTGCTCGCCCATCTTCCGAACGGGCTGCGCGACGTCCTGTCCATGCGCGTCGACGACGCGTTCGACTCGGCGGCCCATCTCGGCTTCGGCGTCTGCGCCGGCGTGGTGGGCCTGGCGGCGGTGTTCGCCGCATTCGCCCTCGCCCCGCGGCGGCGAAAGTCCGCGCCGGGCTCTATTTGAGGAAGCCCTCGTAGGTGCGCATCATCAGCTGCGCCTCGAGCTGCTTCATCGTGTCCAGCGCCACACCGACCACGATCAGGATCGAGGTCCCCCCGAAGTAGAAGTCCTGGGTGGCGCCCGTGGTGTTGATGAGGATCGTCGGCAGGGCGGCGACCGCGGCCAGGTAGAGCGCGCCGGGGAAGGTCAAGCGCGCAAGGATGCGGTCCAGGAACTCCGCGGTGGGCCGGCCCGGCCTCACCCCAGGGATGAAGCCGCCGTACTTCTTCAGGTTGTCGGCCTGCTCCACCGGGTTGAAGGTGACCGCCGTGTAGAAGTAGGTGAACAGGACGATCATGATCGACTCGCCGATGATGTAGGGAGCGCCGCTGGGCTTGAAAAACGCCGAGAAGTCCTGGGCCCAGCCGGCCTGCGACATCTGGCCCACGGTGGGCGGGAAGGCCATCAGCGAGGCGGCGAAGATCACGGGGATCACTCCGGCCATGTTCACGCGCAGCGGCAGGTAGGTCGATCCGCCGCCGGCGGAGCGGCGGCCCACCACACGCTTCGCGTACTGGATGGGTATCCGCCGCTGGCCCTCCTGGATGAAGACGATGGCCACGATCGCGGCGAGGGCGATGAAGGGCATCATCACCACGAAGATCTGGTCGGGGCTGTTCCACCACTTCTCGATGCCCTTGGGAAGGCCCGAGACGATGGAGGCGAAGATCATCAGCGAGATGCCGTTGCCGATGCCGCGCTGGGTGATCAGCTCGCCGAACCACATCACCAGCACGCAGCCGGCGGTGAGCGTGGCGACGATCACGAACACGCGGCCGAAGGTGAAGTCCTTGACCACGTCGGCCCCGCCGCCGAAGGAGCGGAAGAGGAACGTGTAGCCGATCGACTGGCCCAGGGCGAGGCCGACGGTCAGGTAGCGCGTGTACTGGGTGATCTTCTGCTGGCCGACCTCGCCCTCCTTGCGGAGCTTCTCCAGCGAGGGCACGACCACCGTCATCAGCTGCAGAATGATCGAGGCCGTGATGTAGGGCATGATCCCGAGCGCGAAGATCGCAAAGCGCTGCAGGGAGCCGCCCGAGAAGGTGTTCAGCAGGCCCAGCACGCTGTTGCCCTGCACGTTCTGCTGGGAGACCTTCTCGACGGCGTCGATGTCGATCCCCGGCGCGGGGATGTACGAGCCGAGCCGGTACAGCGCAAGCATCGCCGCCGTGAACAGCAGCTTCTTGCGTATGTCGTGGACGCGGAAGGCGTTTACGAAGGTCTTGAGCACTGGGACGGGTCCCTAGCCCTCGACCACCTGCACGCTGCCGCCCGCCGCCTCGATCTTCTCGCGCGCGGTGGCTGAGAAGCCGTGGGCGTGGACCGTGAGCTCCTTGGAGAGCTCGCCCCTGCCGAGCACCTTCACCGGGACGTGGCGGCGCGTGGCCAGGCCGGCCGCGCGCAGCGAGTCGGGGGTCACCTCGGCGCCCTTGTCGAAGCGCTCCTCGAGATCGGAGAGGTTCACGGGCTGCGTCTTGGTGCGCCCGTACTGCTCGAAGGGCATCGACTTCTTCATGGTCGGCCCGCGCAGCTTGCGCATGCGCATGTGGATCGGGTTCTGGCCCCCCTCGAAGCGCACGCGGCTCTTGGCGCCCGAACGAGCGCCGGCGCCCTTGTGGCCGCGCCCGGAGGTCTTGCCCATGCCCGAGCCCTCGCCGCGGCCAACGCGCTTGCGCTCCTTGCGCGAGCCCTTCGCAGGACTGAGGTTGTGCAGGCCCTTATCGGAGGAGCGCAGGCCGGGCACCGCTCGACCCTTTTTCTCAGCCATCGGCCTTCACCAGGTGGCTGACCTTCTCGAGCTGGCCGCGAACGGAGTCGTTGTCGGGGCGCTCGGAGGTGGCGCCGATGCGGCCGAGGCCGAGCGTCCGCAGCGTCTCGCGCTGCTTTTTATTCGAGCCGTTGGGAGATCGGACCTGGGTGAGCTTCACGAGGTCGCCTCCGTCTGCTCCTCGGTGCGGTCCGGCATGCCGAGCACCTGGCGCACGGTGAGGCCGCGCAACTCGGCCACCTCCTTCGGGCTGCGTAGCGAGCGCAGGCCCTCCATCGTGGCCTTGACCAGGTTGATCGGGTTCTGGGAGCCCAGCGATTTCGACAGCACGTCCCGGATGCCGGCGAGCTCCAGGACGGCGCGCACCCCGCCGCCGGCGATGACGCCGGTGCCCTCGCTGGCGGGCTTGAGCAGCACGCGGGCCGAGCCGTGGACGCCGACCACCTCGTGCGTGATCGTGTGGCCGTGCATCGGCACCTTGAACATGTCCTTGCGCGCGCGCTCGACGCCCTTCTGGATCGCGACCGGGACCTCGTTGGCCTTGCCGTAGCCGACGCCGACCGAGCCCTTTTCGTCGCCCACCACCACCAGGGCGGTGAAGGAGAAGCGCCGGCCGCCCTTGACGACCTTCGCCACGCGATTGATCTCGACGACGCGCTCCTGCAGCTCCTGGCCGCCGGGGCCGCGCGGGCGATCTCGCTGTCTGCCTTGGGAAGCCATGAGGGGTCAGGTCACCGTAGCGATCGCCTGGGGTCGCGACCCCTCAAAAGGTCAGCCCGGACTCGCGGGCGCCGTCGGCCAGGGCCTTCACGCGGCCGTGGTAGCGGTAGCCGCCGCGGTCGAAGACACAGCTCTCCACGCCGGCCGCCTTGGCGCGCTCGGCAAGCAGCTCGCCGGCGCGCTTGGCCTGCTCCATCGGAGACATGCTCTTCAGATCGGACTCGGTCCAGTTCACCGCGGCCAGGGTGTGGCCGCTCACGTCGTCGATCAACTGCGCGCCGATGCCGCGGTTGGAGCGGAACACCGACAGCCGCGGGCGCTCGGCGGCGCCGCGGACCTTGGCGCGCACACGCCGGCGGCGGCGCACGCGCGCCGAGGCGCGGGTGCTCTTGGTGGCGTGGCTCACGCTCGTTTACCGACCTTCCGGGCCACGTGCTCGCCGGCGTAGCGGATGCCCTTGCCCTTGTAGGGCTCGGGCGGACGCGTCTTGCGCACGCGCGCGGCCGTCTCGCCGACCAGTTGCTTGGAGATCCCGCGCACGACCACCTGGGTCGGCTGCGGCACCTCGAACTCGATGCCGGCGGGAGCGTCGATCACGACCGGGTGGGAGTAGCCGACCGCCAGCTGCAGGTTCTGGCCCTGCATGCTCGCGCGGTAGCCGACGCCCTGGATCTCCAGGCGCTTCTCGAAGCCCTGCGTGACGCCCTCGACCATGTTGGCGATCAGGCTGCGGGTCAGGCCGTGGAGCGCGCGGTGCTCGCCGCGGTCGGTCGGCCGGGTGACCAGGATCTCGCCGTCGTCCTGCTTGACCTCGATCGCGCGGGCCTTGGCCTCCGAGAGCTCCCCCTTGGGGCCCTTCACGCTGACCTGCTCGGCCTGGATGCTCACCTCGACCCCGTCGGGCACGGCGATGGGCTGCTTTCCGATGCGCGACATCGGGCTACCAGACCCTCGCCACGAGCTCGCCGCCCACGCCGGCGCGGCGGGCGTCATGGCCGCTCATTACGCCGCGGGAGGTGGAGATGATCGAGGTGCCCATGCCACCAAGCACCTTGGGGACGTCGCCGGAGCCGACGTAGCGCCGGTGGCCCGGCCGCGACAGGCGGTCGATGCCGGAGATGACCGAGCGGCGGTCCTCGGTGTACTTGAGGCGCACACGGAGCGTCTGGCCCACGCGGGCCGGCGCTACCTCGTAGGCCTCGATGTACCCCTGCTCCTGCAGAATTCGGGCGATCTCGGCCTTGAAGCTCGAGGCGGGCATCTCAACGACGTCGTGCTCCGCGGTGATGCCATTGCGGATGCGCGTCAGCAGGTCAGCGATCGGATCGGTCATCGGCATCCGGTTACCAGCTCGACTTGGTCAGGCCGGGGACGTAGCCCTCGTGCGCGACCTCGCGCAGGCAGATTCGGCACAGGCCGAACTTGCGCAGGTAGGCGCGCGAGCGCCCGCAGCGGCGGCAGCGGTTGTACCCACGGGTGGAGAACTTGGCTGGACGCCGGGACTTCACCACCTGTGACGTCTTTGCCATTACTCGGACTCCTCTTCTTGGGCTTCGCCTTCGGGTTCGGCCGGCTCGGGCCGCTCGTAGGCCTCGGGGTTCTCCTCCTTGAGCGCCTCGAGGGCGGCCTGCTCGGCCTCGGCCCGCTCGCGGGCCTCCTCCTTGCGCCGCTCCTCATCGGCCTCGTCGGGCTCCTCGCCGGCCGCGGCGCTGCCCGGAGCGCCCTCCGGCGCGAAGGGCATGCCCAGCTCGCTGAGGAGCACGTAGGCCTCCTCGTCGGTGGTGGCCGTCGTGGTGATGGTCACGTCCAGCCCGCGCACCTGGTCGATCGAGTCGTAGTCGATCTCGGGGAAGATGATCTGCTCGCGGATGCCCAGGGAGTAGTTGCCGCGGCCATCGAAGGCGCGCGCGTTGAGCCCGCGGAAGTCGCGGATGCGCGGGATGGCGACCGTGACGAGGCGGTCGAGGAACTCGTACATGCGCGCGCGGCGAAGCGTGACGCTGACCCCCACCGGCATGCCCTCGCGCAGCTTGAAGGCGGCGATCGACTTCCGCGCGCGGCGCACGCTGGGCTGCTGGCCGGCGATGGTGGCCAGCTGCTCGGTGGCGGCCTCGAGCATCTTCGAGTCCTGCTTGGCCTCGCCGACGCCCATGTTGAGGGTGATCTTGGTCAGCCGCGGCACCTGCATCGCGCTCGAGTGGCCGAAGCGCTGCTTGAGACGCCCGTGGATCTCGGACTCGTAGCGCTCCTTGAGGCGGGCGGGCACGTTGGCCTGGGCGGTGGCCTCCATCAGTCGATGTCCTTGCCGCTTCGCTTGGCCACGCGCACGCGGCGCCCGCCCTCGTCGCGGCGCACGCCCACGCGGCTGGGCTGGCCATCGGGGTCGAGCAGCTGCACGTTGGAGACGTGGATCGGGCCGGGCGCCTCGATGATGCCGCCCTGCTCCTGCATGGTGCGCGGGCGCTGGTGGCGCTTGATGATGTTCAGGCCCTCCACGTAGACGCGCTCGCGCTCGCGGTCGACCTTCACCACCCGGCCGGTCTTGCCCCGGTCCTTGCCGGAGATCACCTTCACCTGGTCGTCGCGGCGGACCTTCATGCTCACAGCACCTCCGGCGCCAGGGAGACGATGCGCATGAAGTTGCGCTCGCGCAGCTCGCGGGCCACCGGCCCGAAGATGCGGGTGCCCCGCGGCTGGTTGGTGGCGTCGATGAGCACGGCGGCGTTCTCGTCGAAGGCGATGTAGGTCCCGTCGTCGCGACCGAACTCCTTGCGCGTGCGCACGACGACCGCCTTGACGACCTCGCCCTTCTTGACGGCCCCGTGCGGGATCGCCTGCTTGACGGTCGCGGTAATCACGTCACCGACGCCGGCGTAGCGACGGCGCGAGCCGCCGTCCACGCGGATGCAGAGGATCTCGCGGGCGCCGGTGTTGTCGGCCACCCTCAGCCTGGACTCCTGCTGGATCATGGATCAGCGGGCCCTCTCCAGGATCTCGACGAGCCGCCACCGCTTGTGGCGGCTGACCGGACGGCTCTCCACGACCCGCACGGTGTCCCCGGCGTTGGCGTCGTTGGCTTCGTCGTGGACCTGCAGGGTCGAGGACGAGCGCACGACCTTGCCGTAGGTCCGGTGCGCGCGCTGTACCTCGATGCGGACGGTGATGGTCTTGTCGCCGCGGTCGGAGACCACGATGCCCTGGCGCTCGCGACGGCGCCCGGTGGGGCCGTGCAGCGGGGCAGGGGTGGTGGCCTCGCGGGGGCCTCCGGCCCGGCGCTTCTCGCGCGAGCTCTTGCGCCAGCGGCGGCGCTCGGCAGCCTTCTTGGCGCGCACCGCTGCGCGCTCGGCCGTGCGCTCTTCGACCGAGCGCTGGGGCTTGGCGTCGCTGTGCAGCGAGCGCTCGCGGCGGCGGCGCTCCTTGGGGGAGAGCTGCTCCTCGTCGGCGGGCGCGGCCCCGGCGGGGCCGGGATCGGCGGGGGCGGAGCCGGCGGGCTCGGCGCCCTCGGCGCCGCTCGCCTCCTCCGGCGTCTCGTCTTCGTTGTTCTCAGGCTCTTCAAGCATTGCGCTGCTTCCTGATCTCGGCTTCCACGTCCAGGCCCCGCTCGCGCGCCACGGTCAGGCCGCGCGCCAGGTCCTGCTTGGCCTGCTTGAGGCGGGCCGTGTTCTCCAGCTGACCCGTCGCGTGCTGGAAGCGCAGGTTGAACGACTCCTTGCGACGGTCGTCGACGAAGCTAGCGAGGCCGGCGTCGTCGAGGCCGTGTACCTCAACCGCCTTGGTCACTGACGGCCCCCTCCCGCATCACGAACTTGGTCTTCACGGGGAGCTTGTGACCGGCCAGGCGCAGCGCCTCGCGGGCCAGCTCCTCGTCAACGCCGGACAGCTCGAACATGACCCGGCCGGGCTTGACGACGGCGACCCAGCCCTCGGGGGAGCCCTTGCCGGAGCCCATGCGGGTCTCGGCCGGCTTCTTCGTGTACGGCTTGTCCGGGAAGATGTTGATCCACACCTTTCCGCCGCGCTTGATCTTGCGCGTCATGGCGATTCGGGCGGCCTCGATCTGGCGGTTGGTGATCCACCCGCGCTCGAGCGCCTTGAGCCCGTACTCGCCGAACTCCACGGTCGCGCCGCCCTTGGTGAAGCCGCGCATGCGGCCGCGGTGCTCCTTGCGGTACTTGACCCGCTTCGGCTGCAGCACTAGTGGTCCCTCCCGGAATCAGCGGCCACTAGCGCCCACCTCCGCCGCGGGGCGGACGGCCGCCGCCGCGCTGGCCGCCGCCGCGCCCGACCTGCTGCGGGGCCTCGAGGTCGGTCAGGTCCTGCGCGAAGCCCTTGGGCATGATCTCGCCCTTGTTGACCCACACCTTCACGCCGATGCGGCCGAAGGTGGTCTTGGCCTCGAAGAAGCCGTAGTCGATGTCGGCCCGCAGCGTGTGCAGCGGCACGCGGCCGTCGGAGTAGCTCTCGGTTCGGGCCATCTCCGCGCCGCCCAGCCGGCCGCCGACCTGGATCTTCACGCCCTTGGCGCCCGAGCGCATGGCGCTCGTCAGCGCACGCTTCATGGCGCGCCGGAACGCCACGCGGTTCTGCAGCTGCTCGGCGATCGACTGGGCCACTAGCTTGGCGTCGAGCTCGGGGCGCTTGATCTCGAGGATGTTGACCTTCACCGCCTTGTTGGTCATGCGGTGGAGCTCCTTGCGCAGGGCGTCCACCTCGGAGCCGGACTTGCCGATCACGATGCCCGGCCGGGCGGTGTGGATGTTGACCTCGACCTCGTTCGAGTTCTTCTTGATGGTGATGGACGAGAGGCCGGCGTGGCTGAGCTTGCCCTCGATGTGGTCGCGGATCTCCACGTCCTCCATGAGGTAGTCCGAGAACTCGCGCTCGTTGAACCAGGTGGACTTCCAGTCGTGGATGTAGCCGACCCTCATCGACTCCGGATGGACCTTTTGCCCCATTAGTCAGTGCCTTCCGTCGTCAGCTCGATGGTCATGTGGCTCGTGCGCTTGTGGATCGGGGTGGCCCGGCCCAGCGCCCGCGGGCGGTAGCGCTTGATGGTCGGGCCCTCGTCGACGTAGGCGCGGCGCACGCGCAGCTCGTCGGGCCCGAGCTCGTGGTTGTGCTCGGCGTTCGCGACCGCCGAGTCGAGCAGCATAAGCACGTCCACGGCAGCCGCGCGGGGCGCGTAGGTCAGGATGGCGCGCGCCTGCTCGACGTCCTTGTCGCGGATGTGGTCCATGACCAGGCGGGCCTTGCGCGGAGCGGTGCGCACGTACCTCGCGCGCGCGCGCACGTTGATGACCTCGCCCGGGTCGCGGCGGGTGGACTTGCCGCTGCTCGCGGAGGTCTCCGAGGCGCGGCGGCGGCGCTTGGGCTGCTCCTTGGGCTCGGGCTCGGCGGAGGCCTGGGCCTCCTCGATCGCCTCCTCCTGGCCCTCCAGCTGCTTCGACTCCTGGGCCTCGGCGCTGACCTTGGCCTTCTCCTCGTCGCGCCGGGGTGTGTCGGGCCCGGGTACCGGCTCCTTGGGGCTCATCGCATCCTCACCCTGTCGCCGCCCGCGTGGCCGCGGAACATGCGCGTGGGAGCGAACTCGCCCAGCTTGTGGCCGACCATGGACTCGGAGACGAACACGGGCACGTGCTTGCGCCCGTCGTGGACGGCGATGGTGTGCCCCACCATCTCGGGGAAGATCGTCGAGGCCCGCGACCACGTCTTGACCATCTGCTTGTCGCCCGACTCGTTCATGGCCTCGATGCGCGCAAGCAGGCGCTCCTCGATCCACGGGCCCTTCTTGGAAGACCGGCTCATCGTCTACGCCCCTTCTTGCCGCGTCGGCGGCCGCGGACGATCAGCCGGTCGGAAGCCTTGCGCTTCTTGCGCGTGCGGTAGCCCAGCGTCGGCACGCCCCACGGGGTCCGCGGGTGGCCGCCGGGGGTGTGGTGCGCCTCGCCGCCGCCGTGCGGGTGGTCGACGGGGTTCATGGCCACGCCGCGCGTCTGCGGGCGCTTGCCCTTGTGGCGCGCGCGGCCGGCCTTGCCCAGATCCACGTTCTCGTGCTCGGTGTTGCCGATCGTGCCCACGGTGGCGCGACAGGCCGCCGGCACCATGCGCATCTCGCCGGACGGCAGGCGCAGCGTGGCATGCTTGCCCTCCTTGGCGACGAGCTGGATCGAGGCGCCCGCCGAGCGGCCCAGCTGGCCGCCACGGCCCGGGGTGAGCTCCACGTTGTGCACCGTGGTGCCGGTGGGCATCGCGGACATGGGCAGGCAGTTGCCCGCCTGGATGTCGGCGTCCGGTCCGGAGAGCACCGTCGCCCCCACGCGCAGGCGCGCGGGCGCGAGGATGTAGCGCTTCTCGCCGTCGGCGTAGTGCAGCAGGGCGATGTGCGCCGAGCGGTTGGGGTCGTACTCGATCGAGGCGACCTTCGCCGGCACGCCGTCCTTCGTGCGCTTGAAGTCGACCTTGCGGTACTTGCGCTTGGCGCCGCCGCCCCGATGGCGAGCGGTCACGCGGCCGCGCGAGTTGCGCCCGCCGGACTTCGTGAGCCCCTCGGTCAGGGACTTCTCGGGCCCCTCCTTCGCGGTGATCTCGGGCATGTCCGACCAGGTCGCGAAGCGCCGGCCGGGGCTGGTGGGCTTGTGTCGCTTGACGGCCATTAATTCGTGACCTCACTCGGGACTCGTCTAACCATCGGACTCCTGCCCTTCGAACAGCTCGATGGAATCCTCGGGATGAAGCGTCACGACGGCCTTCTTCCACTGCCGGCGCTTGCCGGAGGTATAGCCGCGGCGCTTGGGCTTGGGCTTGACGTTGACCGTGCTGACGCCGCGCACGCGCACACCGAAGATCTCCTCCACGGCCTGGCGCACCTGCGTCTTGTTGGCCTTCTCGCTCACCCGGAAGGTGTACTTGTTGGCCGAGAGCAGGGCGTAGCTCTTCTCGGAGATGACAGGGTGGATGATGACCTGGCGGGCGTTCACTCCGAGGCCCTCCCCTTGAGCGCGTCCAGGGCGGGCTCGGAGAGCACGAGGCGCGCGGCCCCCAGCAGGTCGGCCACGCCGACCGAGTCCACGTGGGCGACGGTCACGTCGCGCAGGTTGCGGAAGCTCTTGGCCGCGTTCTCCTCGCCGTCGGCAAGCACGACCAGGATGGCGCCGTCGCCCTCGAGGCCCTCTACGGCGTCGGCCGCGCCTTTGGTGTTGGGCGCGCCGTAGGCCGTGGCGTCCACCATGGCGAGAGAGTCCCGGCCCGCGTGCAGCGACAGGGCCGAGCGCAGCGCACGGCGCCGGGCCTTGCGGTTGACCTTGACGGTGTAGTGGCGCGGCTTGGGGCCGAAGGCCACGCCGCCGCCGGTGCGGTGCGGCACCGAGAGCGCGCCGGCGCGGGCGCGGCCGGTGCCCTTCTGGCGCCACGCCTTGGCGCCGGTCATGGCGATCTCGCCTCGGGTCAGCGTGGAGGCCGAGCCCTGGCGCCGCGCGGCCAGCTCGGCCCGGACGCACTCGTGCACGAGCGGCTCGTGGAAGCGCTCGCCGAAGACGGCCTCGTCGAGGTCGACCTTGCCCTGCTTGCCGATGAACGGAGCGGTGGCCATCAGGCGTCCTCCCTGATCTCCACGACCCCGCCCTTGGGCCCCGGCACCGAGCCGCGGACCAGCAGGAGGTTGTCGTCGGCGCGGACGTCGACGACCTCCAGGCCCCCCTGGGTGACCTGCTTGTTGCCCATCTGGCCGGGGCCGCGGATGCCCTTGAACACGCGCGAGGGCGTGGCCGAGGCCCCGATCGAGCCCGGGGCGCGCACGTTGTGCGAGCCGTGGCTCACCGGGCCGCGCTGGAAGTTGTGGCGCTTGATGGTGCCGGCGAAGCCCTTGCCCTTCGATACGCCGGAGACCTTGACGGTCTGCCCCTTCTCGAAGATTTGGTCGACCTTGACCTCGAGCCCCACCTCGGCGTCCTCGGAGACGCCGCGGAACTCGCACAGGTGGCGCCGCGGCGGGACGTCGGCCTTCTTGAGGTGGCCGAGCAGCGGCTTGTTGAGCGCCTTCTCGGTGACCTCGCCGAAGGCGAGCTGGACGGCGTCGTAGCCGTCGCGGTCCTCGCGCCGGATGGCGGTGACGTGGCAGGGGCCGGCCTCGATCACGGTCACGCGCTCGACGCGGCCGTCATCGGGGTCGAAGACCTGCGTCATCCCCAGCTTGCGTCCCAGCAGCCCGGCCATCCGATCACCTCCGCGGGGCATCCAGCCCCGCGTCTTGATGTTGAGCCTCGACGATCACGTCTCAGACCAATTGGATCTGAATGTCGACGCCCGCAGGCAGCGCGTCGAGGCGCTGAAGCGAGTCGACGGTCTTCGGCGTGGGCTGCAGGATGTCGATCAGCCGCTTGTGGGTGCGGATCTCGAAGTGCTCACGCGAGTCCTTGTCCTTGAACGGCGAGCGGATCACGCAGTAGACGTTCTTCTCCGTGGGCAGGGGCACGGGCCCGGACACCGACGCGCCGGTGCGGGCTGCGGTGTCCACGATCTCTTTGGCCGCCGCCTCGATGGCGGTGTGGTCGTAGGCCTTGAGCCGGATCCGGATCTTGTTTTGCGTGAGCGTGGCCATAGGTGAGAACGTGCGTGGGGGCGGGCCGTACTGCGCCCGCCCCCGGGAAGTAGCCCTGTCGAGAGCTGCTACTCGGTGATGCTGGTGACCACCCCCGAGCCGACGGTACGGCCGCCCTCGCGGATAGCGAAGCGCAGGCCCTGGTCCATGGCGATCGGCTGGATCAGCTCGATCGACATCGTCACGTTGTCGCCCGGCATCACCATCTCCGTGCCTTCGGGCAGGTTGGCCACGCCGGTGACGTCCGTGGTGCGGAAGTAGAACTGCGGGCGGTAGCCCGAGAAGAACGGCGTGTGGCGGCCGCCCTCCTCCTTCTTGAGGCAGTAGACCTCCGCGTCGAACTTCGTGTGCGGCGTGATCGAGCCCGGCTGGCACAGGACCTGGCCGCGCTCGATGTCCTCGCGCTTGGTGCCGCGGAGCAGCGCGCCGATGTTGTCGCCGGCCTGGCCCTCGTCGAGGGTCTTCTGGAACATCTCGACGCCGGTGACGACGGTCTTGTCGGTCTGCTCCTTGATGCCGACGATCTCGACCTCGTCGCCGGTGTTCACCTTGCCCTGCTCGACGCGGCCGGTGGCCACCGTGCCGCGGCCGGTGATCGAGAAGACGTCCTCGACCGGCATCAGGAACGGCTGGTCCAGGGGGCGCTCGGGCTCCGGGATGTAGGTGTCCAGGTGGCCGGCGAGCTCCATGATCTTCTCGATCTGCTCCTCGTCACCCTCCAGCGCCTTCAGCGCAGAGCCGGAGACGACGGGGACGTCGGCACCGGGGAACTCGTACTCGGTCAGAAGGTCGCGGACCTCCTCCTCGACGAGCTCGAGCAGCTCGGGGTCGTCGACCATGTCGGCCTTGTTCAGGAAGACGACGATGTAGGGCACGCCGACCTGGCGGGCGAGCAGGATGTGCTCGCGGGTCTGGGGCATGACCGAGTCGTGGGCCGAGACCACCAGGATCGCGCCGTCCATCTGCGCGGCGCCGGTGATCATGTTCTTCACGTAGTCGGCGTGGCCCGGGCAGTCCACGTGGGCGTAGTGACGGTTTTCCGTCTCGTATTCCACGTGGGACGTGGCGATCGTGATCCCGCGCTCCTTCTCCTCGGGAGCGTTGTCGATGTCCTCGAAGCTGCGCGCCTGACCGCCGACCTTGTCGGAGAGGACCTTTGTGATGGCCGCGGTGAGGGTCGTCTTGCCATGGTCGATGTGACCGATGGTGCCGACGTTCACGTGCGGCTTGTCGCGCTCGAACTTCTCCTTCGCCACTCTTGCCTTTCCTTTCTCGAAGACTGGCCAGCTTACCTAGCTGGCAGCGCCCACGGGCTCCCCCGTGCGGCTCTCGGTTATCTCTTCGGCAATGTTCGACGGCACCTCTTCATAGCGGTCGAACTGCATCGTGTAGTTGGCCCGTCCCTGGGTGTTGGACCGCAGGTCCGTGGCGTACCCGAACATGCTCGAAAGCGGGACGCTGGCCTGGACCGCGACGGCGTTGCCGCGCGGCTCCTGGGATTCGACCCGGCCGCGCCGGCTCGAGAGGTCGCCGATGACCGTGCCGAGGAACTCGTCGGGGGTGACGACCTCCACGGCCATGACCGGCTCCAGCAGCACGGGCTTCGCGCGCTTGGCGGCCTCCTTGAGCGCCAGCGAGCCCGCGATCTTGAAGGCGATCTCGCTCGAGTCGGTGTCGTGATATTTGCCGTCGGTGAGCGTCGCGCGGACGTCGACCATCGGGAAGCCCGCCTTCACGCCGGACTCCAGCGCCTCCTCGATGCCCTTCTCCACGGCGGGGATGAACTCGGTCGGGACGGAGCCGCCCTTGATCTTGTTCACGAAGTCGAAGCCCTCGCCCGGCGCCGGCTCGAGGTCGATGTAGACCACGCCGTACTGGCCCGAGCCACCGGTCTGGCGGATGAACCTGCCCTCGACCTTGTTGGCCTCCGCGCGCACCGTCTCGCGGTAGGCGACCTGCGGGCGACCGACGCCGGCCTCGACGTTGAACTCACGCCTTAGGCGGTCGACGATCACCTCGAGATGCAGCTCGCCCATGCCGGAGATCACGGTCTGGCCGGTCTCCTCGTCGGAGCGCACCTGGAAGGTGGGGTCCTCTTCCGCAAGCCGTGCGAGGGCGACGCCCAGCTTCTCCTGGTCGGCCTTGGTCTTGGGCTCGATGGAGACGTGCACCACGGGGTCCGGGAAGTTGATGGTCTCCAGCACCACCGGCGAGTCGGGCGCGCTCAGGGTGTCACCCGTGGAGGTCTGCTTGAGGCCGACGCCGGCGGCGATGTCGCCCGCGTAGATCTCCTCCTGCTCCTCCCGGGAGTTGGCGTGCATCATCAGGATGCGGCCCACGCGCTCGGTGCGGCCGGTGATGGTATTCAGCACGCGGCCGCCGGCCGACAGCTTGCCGGAGTAGACGCGGAAGTAGGTCAGCTTGCCGACGAAGGGGTCGGACATGACCTTGAAGGCCAGGGCGCTGAAGGAGCCGTCGTCGTCGGCCTCGCGAGTGGTCGGCGTACCCTCGCCGTCCTGGATCTGGGAGCCCTCGAGGCCCTCGACGGGGGGGACGTCCAGCGGGCTCGGCAGGTAGTCGATGACCGCGTCGAGCAGCGGCTGCACGCCCTTGTTCTTGAAGGCCGAGCCGCAGAGGATCGGGGTGATCTCGATGTCGAGGGTCGCCTTGCGGATGTCGGCGCGCAGCCGGTCGGGCTCGATCGGCTTGTCTTCGAGGTAGTCCTCCATGAGCTGCTCGTCGTAGTCGGCGACCGCCTCGATCAGCTTGGTCCGTGCCTCGTGGGCCTGGTCGGCCATCTCGGCGGGGATCTCCTCCTCGCCCCACTCCTGGCCCAGGTCGTCGTGGTAGACGATCGCCTTGTTGGTGACGAGGTCGATCACGCCGCGGAAGCCACCCTCGGCGCCGATCGGCAGCTGGATGTCGATTGGCCGGGCGCCCAGGCGGTCGATCATCGACTGCACGGAGGCGTCGAAGTCGGCGCCGACGCGGTCCATCTTGTTGATGAAGGCGATGCGCGGGACGCGGTACTTGTCGGCCTGGCGCCAGACGGTCTCGGACTGCGGCTCGACGCCGGCGACGGAATCGAACACGGCTACCGCGCCGTCGAGCACGCGCAGCGAGCGCTCCACCTCGACGGTGAAGTCAACATGGCCCGGCGTGTCGATGATGTTGACCCGGTGATCGCGCCAGTAGGCGGTGGTCGCCGCGGACGTGATGGTGATCCCGCGCTCCTGCTCCTGCTCCATCCAGTCCATGACGGCGGCGCCCTCGTGGACCTCACCCATCTTGTGGGTACGACCGGTGTAGAAAAGGATGCGTTCGGTCGTCGTCGTCTTGCCGGCGTCGATGTGCGCCATGATCCCGATGTTGCGGGTCTTCTGAAGGGGTATCTCGCGTGCCATCTGTGTTCTCGTCCGTTACGTCTTTGAGCAGAAAAAAGGCCCTTGGCGGGCCCGTGGAAGCGCTTGGCTGTCGCCGGGGATTCCTTCTAAGCGGTGAGGGTCTCCATCAACGTTCCTGAGCGCTCCGAACCGACTGTCGAGGGTAGCAGTCTGGTGCGGAATCTGGACCCCCTCTCGGTGGCGATTTCCGCGCTCGGGGTGGTGGCCGCGGTGATGCTCGTGGCCACCCTGTTCATGACCATCGCCTCGATCGACGTGGCCAACGGCTCCTGCGAAGTGATCAACGATGCCAACCCGGCGCTGTCCGACCGCTGCTCGCTTACCGGACTTGAGCGCCACGGCCCCGCCTTCGCCCTGCTGGGCCTGCTCTGCCTGGCCATGGCGCTGGGCGCAGGCCTGGGCGGCAGCCGCCCCGCGGCGGTGGCGCTGATCGCCATCGGGGTGGTGGCGATCACGATCACCCTGTTGTCCGACTGGCCCGAGAGCGGCGAGACGGGCGCGATCGGCCGCAGCTTCGAGGGTGCGAAGGGCGTGAAGGGCCCGGGGCTGTACGCCGAGCTGATCGCCGGGGCGCTGGTGGGGGCCGCGGGGCTGATCAGGCTGGCGAACCCGCGCTAGGGGGCTGCGCCTCGGAGGCCGGCCCGCGGCGATACACGCCCCCCTTGGAGAAATTCCTCAGGCGGCTGAGCGTTTTTTCGGACCGTGTGCGCGGCCCCCCGGTGGCGGCGGGCGCCAGGCGGGCCCGGAGAGCGGGGCGCGGAGAGCGGACGAACTCGCGGGGCGCGGAGAGCGGACGAACTCGCCGGCGCGCGAACCATGGCCCCGCTCCGCCAAATCCGTCAGGCGGCTGAGCATTTTTTCGGACCGGTGCGCGGGTCGCAGCCGTGCCGCGAAGGGCGGGCACCGAGGGCAGCGCGGCGGGGCGGGCCGACGGGGCGCCGCTACCAGCGGTAGTGGGCGAACGCTTTGTTCGCCTGGGCCATGCGGTAGATGTCGTCCTTGCGCTTGTAGGCCAGCCCCTGCTGGGACTGGGCGTCCAGGAGCTCGCCGGCGAGCCGCTCGGCCATGGTCTTCTCGCGGCGGTTGCGCGCGAACTCGACCAGCCAGCGGACGGCCAGGGTGCGGGCACGGCGCTGGGGCACCTCGACCGGCACCTGGTAGGTGGCGCCGCCGACGCGGCGGGAGCGGACCTCGAGGACCGGGGTCAGCTGCTTGATCGACTCCTCGAGCGACGGCACGGCGTCCGCGTTGGAGCGGCGGGCCAGGAGCTCGAGGGCGTCGTAGACGATCTGCTCGGCGGTGGACTTCTTGCCCGAGACCATCACCTTGTTGATGACCTGCTGGACCAAGCGCGAGCCGTGGACGGCGTCAGGGTCTATGGGCCGGTAGCCCGCTGCGGCGCGGCGAGGCACGAGCTACTTGGCCTTCGTCCCGTACTGCGAGCGCGCCTTCTTGCGCTCGGAGACGCCCGAGGCGTCGAGCGTCCCACGCACGACCTTGTAGCGCACGCCCGGCAGGTCCTTGACCCGGCCGCCGCGCACGAGCACAACGGAGTGCTCCTGCAGGTTGTGCCCCTCGCCCGGAATGTAGACGGTGACCTCCATCTGGTTGGTCAGCCGCACGCGCGCGACCTTGCGCAGCGCCGAGTTCGGCTTCTTGGGGGTCACGGTGAAGACGCGCGTGCAGACGCCGCGACGCTGGGGAGCGGCCACGCGGCGCTTGCGACCCTGGCCCGACTTCAGACCGGGCGTGGAGACCTTCTTCTTGGGGCGATTGCGGCCCTTGCGGACAAGCTGATTGGTGCTCGGCATGCGACGGGCGATGCTAGCAACGGCGGGCTGGTGGGCCGCGACGGGCTAGTGGGCCGCGACGGGCTGCCGACTCTCGCCGAGCCGCGGCGCGGGCGTTAGGGCCGCGGCGACGATCACCAGCAGGAAGGCCAAGGTCTGGACGACGATGCCCAGCGGGTCCGTCGGCATGGGGTCGCCGAAGACGAGGATGCCGCCGCCGATGGCCGAGACGTTGGCGGCGGCGCTGGTCAGGGTGATGACCGGAACGGCCTCGCCCTTCTGCAGGCCGCGCGCCGAGGCGTAGAAGGCCAGCACCGACGCGATCACGCAGGTGGCCAGCCAGGGCGACAGGAGCCCGGCGACGCCGGACTCGCCGGCCTCGCCCGTGAGCGCCTTGATGGCGACATCGGAGACGCCGAAGAGGATGCCCGCGGCGGCGCCGAGCAGCACGCCGTGGTGCTCGTGGTCGCCGAGCCCCGGCGAGAAGACCAGGAAGGCGCCGATCGCCAGCAGGCCCGCCTCGAAGGCGATCATGCCGGCGGTGGAGTAGCTCGACCCGTCGCCCCCGCCGTGACCGGGCAGGGTGATCGTCAGCAGCACCAGCCCGAGCGCGGTCATGCCCACGCCCAACCACTGCCGCCGCCCCAGCGAGCAGCCGAAGAAGCGCTCGGCCAGGACCGTCAGGAAGACGAGCCCGCCCGACAGGACGGCCTGCACGACCGACAGCGGGGCCAGGGTCAGCGCGCCCACGTGGAAGCACCAGGCCAGCACCGCCACGGCCCAGCCGATGGCGAACCACTTGGAGCGGAACAGCCCGGCCGCCGAGCGCAGCGGGTGCCGGAGGGTGACCGGAGGCGCGGCGCAGGCGCCACGGTGCTTCAGCAGGAAGCTGAGGTTGGTGATCAGGGCGCCGAAAAGCGCAAGGAGTATGCCTAGTTGAAGAGTCATCGAGTTGAGGGCGGTGCCGGCGATCCCCTGATCGCTCTTTCGGCCTATCGGCGCCTGTGCCTCCCGTATAAAGGGGAAGGCGCCTTGATAGGCAAACCGTCCAGACGTTCGTGAAGCTTGGCTCTACCCCGTGTTACGGAAAAGCCAAACCGGTCTGCGCCTAAAGATAACCTCTGCGCGTAAAGATTCTTAAAGGCCGAAGCTCATCCGGCCTCGGGGAACGGCGTCACCCCGTGGGCGGCCGCCTCCTCCAGCTCCTCCTCGGCGACGTCCTCGCCCAGCTCCTCCAGGAGAGCCGCGACCTCCGCTCCGTCGGCCATCGCCCAGTCCTTCTCGTAGCCGAACAGCTCCCGGACGCTGGTGCCCGAGAACTGCTCGTCGAGCAGCTCGAGGTGATCGGAGCCCACCAGGGAGGGGTGGGCCACCCCACACGCCCGTGCCAACGAGCACATCTCGCCGCGTAGGGCGATGACGTAGCTGGCCAGGCGCTCTGCCTTGTCGCCCGGTTTGACCGCGCGCTGGAGCCAGCGGCTCTGGGTGGTGATGCCCACCGGGCACTTGCCCGTGTGGCAGATCTGGGCCTGAATGCAGCCGATCGCCAGCATGGCCTCGCGCCCGACGTTGACCATGTCGGCTCCCAGCGAGAAGGCGAACAGCGCCGCCTCGGGCATGCCCAGGCGCCCCGAGCCGATGAACACAACCTGGTCGGTGATCCCCTCGCGCGCGAACGCCTTGTACGCGCGCGTGAAGCCGATCTTGAACGGAAGTGAGACGTGGTCGGTGAACACGAGCGGCGCGGCCCCGGTGCCGCCTTCCCCGCCGTCGATGGTGATGAAGTCGACGCCGCGCTCCTCGCCGGCCATCCGCCGAGCCAGGTCCTCCCAGAACTCGCCCTCCCCGACCGCGGACTTGATGCCGACCGGCAAGCCGGTCTCATCGGCCAGCATCTCCACGAAGTCGAGCATCTCGTCGACGTTGGAGAAGGCGCTGTGCCCCGGTGGGGACACGCAGTCCTCGTTGGCCGAGATGCCGCGCACCTCCGCGATCTCCTTGGTCACCTTCGCTGCCGGCAGCAGGCCCCCGAGGCCCGGCTTGGCCCCCTGGCTGAGCTTGATCTCGATAGCCCTCACCGGAGCGCCGTCCAGGGTCCGCTTCAGCTCGTCCAGGCTGAAGTCCCCCTGCTTGTCCCGGCAGCTGAAGTAGGCGGTTCCGATCTGGAAGATCAGCTCACCGCCGTATTGGTGGTGCCTGGAGAGGCCGCCCTCCCCGGTGTTATGGAGGCAGCCCGCCTTTGCGGCTCCCCGGTTGAGCGCCTGCACCGCGGGCCCCGACAGCGAGCCGAAGCTCATCGCCGACACGTTCACCGCCGACTGCGGCCGGAAGGAGCCCCGCCGCCCACGGTGCTCTCCGATCACCTTCACGCAGGGAAGCGTGAAGTTCGGCGGGGCGCACGGCCGGCCGCGCTCCGGCGCCCGGTGCGGAAACGGCGCGTGGCGGATGACCAGGAAGTTTGGCGACTCCTCCAGCTCGGCCTCGGTGCCGAAGCCGAACGTGTTGGGCTGGCCCTTCGCCGACTCGTAGACCCAGTTGCGCTGCGTGCGGTCGAAAGGTCGCTCGGACTTGTCCTGGAGGAACCAGTACTGACGCAGCTCCGGGCCGATCTTCTCCAGCGCGAAGCGCGCCCGCCCGAGCAGCGGATAGGCGCGCAGCAGCGCGTGGCGCGGGTGGAAGACGTCGTAGAGGGCGAGCAGCAAGACCGCGACCACCAAGCCGATGAGGACCCACACCACGGCGCTCACCTGCGGCAATGTAGTCGAGGAGGGCAGGCCAGTTGGTCGGCCGAGCACCGCGGGCCCGGTCGGTCATGAGCTCGGGGGCCTTTGATCCGTAGGCTGCCGGGCCGTGGCCGCCACCGTCTCCGACCAGCTGCTCGACCGCCTCGAGGCGTGGGGCGTGCAGCGGATCTACGGATATCCGGGGGACGGCATCAACGGCTTCTTCGGCGCACTGAACCGAGCTGGCGACCGGTTCGAGTACGTGCAGGCCCGCCATGAGGAGATGGCCGCCTTCATGGCCTGCGCGCACGCGAAGTACACCGGCGAGCTCGGGGTGTGTGTCTCCACCTCGGGCCCCGGCGCCACCCACCTGCTCACCGGGCTCTACGACGCCAAGCTCGACCACCAGCCGGTGCTCGCGATCGTCGGCCAGCAGGCCCGCGCCGCGCTCGGCAGCAGCTACCTGCAGGAGATCGACCTCCCCGCCCTGTTCAAGGACGTGGCGCACGAGTTCGTCCAAATCCTCATGAGCCCCGAGCAGGCTCGCCACCTGCTCGACCGCGCGGCGCGCACGGCGCTGGCCGAGCGGACGGTGACCTGCCTCGTCCTCCCCGCCGACGTGCAGGAGCTGGAGGCGGTCGAGACTCCGCCGCACGAGCACTTCATGGCCCACTCCAGCGCGGGCTTCAGCTACCCGCGCGTGATGCCGGCCGACGACGACCTGCGCCGGGCGGCCGCGGTGCTGAACTCCGGCTCGCGGGTGGCCATGCTCGTGGGTCAGGGTGCGCTCGGCGCGTCCTCCGAGGTGGCCGAGATCGCCGAACTGCTGGGAGCCGGCGTGGCCAAGGCCCTGCTCGGCAAGACGGTACTGGACGACGAGCTGCCCTACGTGACCGGTTCGATCGGCTTGCTGGGCACCGAGCCCAGCTGGGACCTGATGATGGGATGCGACACCCTGCTGATGGTCGGCTCGGGCTTCCCGTACGCCGAGTTCCTGCCCGAGGAGGGCCAGGCCCGGGGCGTGCAGATCGACATCGACGGCCGCCAGCTCGGCCTGCGATACCCGATGGAGGTCAACCTCGTGGGCGACAGCGCCGAGACCCTGCGTGCGCTCGTCCCGCTGCTCGAGCGCAAGGAGGACCGCAGCTGGCGCGGGGACATCGAGGCGAGGTGAGCGACTGGTGGAAGACAGTCGACGCGCGCGCGCACGCCGACGCGGAGCCGCTCAACCCCCAACGGGTGTTCTCCGAGCTCTCGCCGCTGCTGCCCGATGACGCGATCCTGTCCGCCGACTCGGGCTCGTCGACCAACTGGTACGCGCGCAACCTCAAGCTGCGGCCGAGCATGAAGGCGTCGGTGTCGAGCACGCTGGCGTCCATGGGCTGCGCGGTGCCCTACGCGATCGCGGCCAAGTTCGCCCACCCGGAGCGCCCGGTGATCGCCATCGCCGGCGACGGTGCCATGCAGATGAACGGCGTCTCCGAGCTGATCACCGTGGCCAAGTACTGGGAGCGCTGGAGCGACCCGCGGCTGATCGTGCTCGTCCTCAACAACCGCGACCTCAACGAGGTGACCTGGGAGCAGCGAGTGATGGCGGGCGACCCCAAGTTCGACGCCTCCCAGGAGCTTCCGGACTTCCCCTACGCCGGCTACGCGGAACTGATCGGCCTGGCGGGCGTGAGGGTCGAATCCCCTGACGCGGTCGCGCCGGCCTGGGAGCAGGCGCTGGCAAGTGACCGCCCGTTCGTGCTCGAGGCCGTCACCGACCCCAACGTCCCCCCGCTGCCCCCGCACATCGAGCTCGGCCAGGCCAAGGCCCTGGCCTCAGCCCTGCGTGCGGGGGACCCCAACGCTCGGGAGGTTCTGCGCGCGAGCTTTCGCCAGAAGCTGGCCGACCTGCTGGGGCGCGGCTAAGCCGCGTCGTCTCCGTCGCTCGGGGGCCGCAGGTCCGCCAGCTCCTCGCCCAGGCCGACCTCGGAGCCGTTGCCCCCGTCGCCCATGCCGAAGCCCTCGAGCTCTCCGTCCTCGGTCAGGCCCAGCTCCGCCGCAAGGTCGGAGTCGTCGAGGAGGCCCAGCTCGTCGGGGCCGGGCCGGCTGACCGGCTCGGTCGGCTCGATCTCGAGGCGCCGGTAGCGCTTGAGGCCGGTGGCCGCGGGGATCAGCTTGCCGATGATCACGTTCTCCTTGAGGCCGTGGAGGCGGTCCGTCTTGCCCTCCAGCGCGGCGTCGGTGAGCACCTTCGTCGTCTCCTGGAAGGAGGCCGCCGACAGGAACGAGTCCGTGGCCAGCGAGGCCTTGGTGATCCCGAGGATGATCTCCTCGAACTGGGCCTTCTCGCCCTTGGCCTTCTGGAGCTCGGCGTTCGTGCGAGCCATCTCGTGGCGGTCGACGAACTGGCCCGGGAGGTAGGTGGTGTCGCCCTTCTGGTCCACCCGGATCTTCTTCATCATCTGCCGGACGATGATCTCGATGTGCTTGTCGTTGATGTCCACGCCCTGAGAGCGGTAGACCTTCTGGACCTGGTCGACCAGGTACACCTCGGTCTCCGTCCGGCCGCGGATCGACAGCAGCTCGTGCGGGTAGATCGAGCCCTCGTTGAGCTGATGGCCCTTCTCGATCCGCTGGCCCTCTTCCACGAACAGGCGCGTGCGAGTCGGGAACGAGTAGGAGTGCTCCTCGCCTGAGTCGTCGGTCACCGTGACCTTGAGCGCCTTCTCGGTGCGCTCGATGCCCACGGTCCCGTCGGTCTCGGCCAGGTTGGCCAGCCCCTTCGGCTTGCGGGCCTCGAACAGCTCGACCACGCGCGGCAGGCCCTGGGTGATGTCCAGGCCGGCCACGCCGCCGGTGTGGAAGGTCCGCAGCGTGAGCTGCGTGCCCGGCTCACCGATCGACTGGGCAGCGATGATGCCCACCGCGTCGCCGATGGCGACGACCTTGCCTGTCGCCGGCGCCACGCCGTAGCAGCGCTGGCAGATCCCGGTGTCGGCCTCGCACTTCAGCGCGGAGCGCACCGAGACGGTCGCGTCGTCGTCTACGTCGGCCTCCGCGGCCTCGCGAATCGTGTCGAGGGTGATGAGGCTGCCCTCCTCGATGAGGGTCCGCCCACGCTTGGTGGCAAAGTCGCCGGCGGTGAAGCGCCCGGCGAGGTTCTCGTTGACCCGCCGTTCGTCGCGGAGGAGCGGCATCTCGATGAACTCGGCGGTGCCGCAGTCCTCCTCGCGCACGATCACGTCCTGGGCCACGTCCACCAGGCGCCGGGTCAGGTAGCCCGAGTCGGCGGTCCGCAGTGCGGTGTCCGCGAGGCCCTTGCGGGCGCCGTGGGTCGAGATGAAGTACTCGAGCACGGTCAGGCCCTCCATGAAGTTGGCCTTGATCGGGCGCTCGATGATCTCGCCCTTCGGGTTGGCCATCAGGCCGCGCATGCCGGCCAGCTGGCGGATCTGCTTGAACGAGCCGCGGGCGCCCGAGTTGGCCATCATGAAGATGGAGTTCAGGTGGTCGAGGTTGTCCTGCATCGCCTCGCCTACCTCCTCGGTGGCGGCGGTCCACTTCTCGACCACGGCCTCCTTGCGCTCCTCGTCGGAGATGAGGCCCACGTCGTAGTTGTCCTGGACCTCCCCGACCTCGCCCTCGTAGCGATCGAGGATCTCCGGCTTCTTGGGCGGGATGACCACGTCGTTCTTGGAGATCGTGATCCCCGCCTGCGAGGCGAAGTGGAAGCCCAGCTCCTTGAAGGCGTCGAGCACCAGCGCCGTGGCGTAGGGCCCGTGCTTGTCCACGAGGCTCTGGATCACGTCGCCCATGTCGCGCTTCTTGAGCGGCTTGTTGACGAACTCGTACTCGCTGGGGTCGTAGCCCTCCTCCAGCGACTCCTTCAGCGCGCGCTCGATGCGCTCGTTGAAGATGATCCGGCCGACGGTGGTGAGCACGTGGTCGCCGCCGCTGACCCGGCGGTACTCGGCCAGGTCGTGCAGCTCGACCATCCCGTGCTCGTGGGAGAGCTCGGCCTCCTGGGCGGAGCGGAAGACGTGCGGGCGCTTGCCCAGCTTCTTCTCGTCCCACTTGCCCGCCTGCTCCTGGTCGCGCAGCTCGCCGAGCTCGTGCTCGTCGGGCCCGTAGGTCAGGTAGTAGGCGCCCAGGATCATGTCCTGGGTCGGGGTGGCCAGCGGCGCGCCGTGGGCCGGCGACAGGATGTTGTTCGAAGACAGCATCAGCAGCCGCGCCTCGGCCTGGGCCTCGGCGGACAGCGGCAGGTGGACGGCCATCTGGTCGCCGTCGAAGTCCGCATTGAACGCGTGGCAGACCAGCGGGTGCACCTGGATCGCCTTGCCCTCGACCAGCTGCGGCTCGAAGGCCTGCAGGCCGAGGCGGTGCAGGGTCGGCGCGCGGTTCAGCAGCACCGGGTGCTCCTGGATGACCTCCTCGAGGACGTCCCAGACCTCGGGGATCATCGAGTCGACCAGCTTCTTGGCCGCCTTGATGTTCTGGACGGACTTGCGCTCGACCAGCCGGGCCATGATGAACGGCTTGAACAGCTCGAGGGCCATCAGCTTGGGCAGGCCGCACTGGTGGAGCTTCAGCGAGGGGCCGGCCACGATGACCGAGCGGCCCGAATAGTCCACGCGCTTGCCGAGCAGGTTCTGCCGGAAGCGGCCCTGCTTGCCCTTGAGCATGTCGCTGAGCGACTTGAGCGGGCGGTTGCCCGGCCCGGTGACAGGCCGGCCGCGGCGGCCGTTGTCGAACAGCGCGTCGACGGCCTCCTGCAGCATCCGCTTCTCGTTGTTGACGATGATCTCGGGGGCGCCGAGGTCCAGCAGCCGCTTCAGCCGGTTGTTGCGGTTGATGACGCGGCGGTAGAGGTCGTTGAGGTCCGAGGTGGCGAAGCGGCCGCCATCGAGCTGGACCATCGGGCGCAGCTCCGGCGGGATCACCGGAACCGCCTCGAGGATCATGTCCTCGGGCCGGTTGTCGGAGTGGATGAACGCCGAGACGACCTTCAGGCGCTTGACCGCCCGCGACTGCTTCTGGCCCTTGGCCGTCTTGACCTGGTCCTCGAGGTCGAGGCGCTCGGCGTCGAGGTCCACCTGCTCGAGCAGGTCGCGGACCGCCTCGGCGCCCATGCCGCCGCGGAAGTACTCGCCGAAACCGTACGGGGAGCCGAAGCGCTCCTTGAGCTCGCGGAACAGGGTCTCGTCGGCGATGACCGCCTTGGCCTCCATGGTCTGGAACAGGTCCCAGACCTGGCGCATCCGCTCCGCGGCGTCCTCGATGTACGCCTCGGTGTCCGCGATGTCGGCGTCGAAGGTCTTGTTGAGCTCCTTCTCGAGCTTCTCCCGCTCATCGTCGGAGATCTTCTTGATGTCGACCTCGAGCGACTCCGACCAGAGCAGGTCGTCGTCGGAGAACTTGGCCTCGCTGCCCGTCTGGAGGTAGTTCAGGCGGCGCTTGAGCGAGTCGCGCAGCTCGCCGACGCGGTCGGCCTTCTCGTTCTCGTAGGACTCGATGACCTGGTCGACCTCGGTCTGCAGGCTCGGCAGGTCCTTCTCGCGGGCCTCCTCGTCGACCCAGGTGACCATCGAGGCGGCGAAGTAGAGGACCTTCTCGAGCTCCTTCGGAGCCATGTCGATCAGGTAGCCGATGCGGCTGGGCACGCCCTTGAAGAACCAGATGTGGCTGACCGGGGCGGCCAGGTCCACGTGGCCCATGCGCTCACGGCGCACCTTCGAGCGCGTGACCTCGACGCCACAGCGCTCGCAGACGATGCCCTTGTAGCGGACGCGCTTGTACTTCCCGCAGTAGCACTCCCAGTCCTTGGTGGGACCGAAGATGCGCTCGCAGAAGAGGCCGTCCTTCTCCGGCTTCAGCGTGCGG
>DATHAQ010000017.1:0-31955 GCA_035296565.1 Thermoleophilaceae bacterium | reverse complement strand
GATATAGCCATCGAAGCGGAGCACAGGGCCAGTATATGTCCATTTCTACGAACCAGTTCAAGAACGGGACCCACATCGAGGTCGACGGCACGACCTTCAAGATCCTCGAGTTCCAGCACGTCAAGCCCGGCAAGGGCGGCGCCTTCGTGCGCACCAAGCTGCGCCGGGTGCAGGACGGCGCCGTGCTCGACAGGACCTTCCGCGCCGGGGAGAAGTTCCGGCCCATCCGCACCGAGACCCGCCGCATGCAGTACCTGTACGCCGACGGGACCGACGCTCACTTCATGGACCTTGAGTCCTACGACCAGCTGAGCCTGCCCGAGGACTCGGTCTCCGAGCAGTTGCAGTGGATCACGCCCAACGAGGAGATCGAGCTGCTCTACGTCGACGAGCAGCCCTCCGACGTCCAGATCCCCAGCGCGGTGGAGCTCTCGGTCACCGACACCGAGCCGGGCGTGAAGGGCGACACCGCGAGTGGCGGCGGGGAAAAGCCGGCGCAACTGGAGTCCGGGGTGACGGTGCGCGTGCCGCTGTTCGTCAACGTGGGCGACCGCGTTCGCGTCGACACGCGCTCGGGCGCCTACGTGTCGCGCGCGTGAAGCGTTCCGACCAGCGGCGCGCCGCCGTGGTGGCGCTCTACCAGACGGAGGTGACCGGCCGCCCGGCGGAAGAGCTGCTGGAGCCCACGGCGCGCGAGTTCACGCGCGAGCTGGTGGAGGGCGTACAGCGTGACCGCCTCGACCTCGACGCGGTGATCGAGCACCACTCCGTCGACTGGCCGCTGGATCGGATCGCCCCGCTTGAGAAGAGCATCATGCGCGTGGCCCTGCACGAGCTGACCAGCCGGCCCGACGTGCCGCCCGAAGTGGCCATCGACGAGGCGGTGGAAGCCGCGAAGGAGCTGTGCTCGGCCGACGCGCCGCGGTTCGTCAACGGCGTGCTGGGAGCCGCTCACCGGGCCGCCACCGAGGCGCCGGCCCAGTGAGCGACCTCGAGGCGTTGGCCGCCGAGCTGGAAACCCTGGCTGGCCGACTGCGCTCGGGCGAGCTCGAGGGCGCGCAGGCGGCCGAGGCCGTGGAGCGGGCCGCCGAGCTGGCCGCCCGGCTGGGCGCCCAGCTCGACGCCGCGGCCCGCGACGCCGAGCGGGGCGATCTGGAGGGCCAGGAGCGCCTGCTGTGAGCGTCGCCGGGGCGGCGACGTACCCGACCGAGCTGCAGCGCGAGGTCGAGGAGTATCTGGAGACCCTCGCCTTCACCGACGAGGCATCGATCGCGGGCCTCGTCGAGGCGATGCGCTACTCGCTGCTCGCAGGAGGCAAGCGCATCCGGCCGGTGCTCGCTCTGGCCACCGCCAAGGCTCTGGGACGCGACACGCGCGAGCTGCTGCCGCTGGCCGGCGCGCTGGAGATGGTCCACACCTACTCGCTGATCCACGACGACCTCCCCGCAATGGACGACGACGACCTGCGCCGGGGACAGCCGACCTGCCACGTCGCCCACGGCGAGGACGTGGCGATCCTCGCGGGCGACGGCCTGTTCGCCGAGGCGCTGCGGCTGCTGCTGCGCGACCAGGGCCAGGCGCCCGACCGCGTTCTGGCCGCCGCGCTCGAGCTGGTCACCGCCACGGGGACCGAGGGCATGGTGGGCGGCCAGTACCTGGACGTCAGCGCGCCCGACGATCTCGAGCCCGTGGCCCTACGCCGCCTGCAGGAGCTGAAGACCGGGCGCCTGATCGCCGCGTCCGTCGGCTGCGCGTTGTCACTGGTGGGCGAAGAGGGTTCTGCCACAATCGCCCTACGCCATTTCGCGGCTGAGTTGGGCGTCTTGTTCCAGATCGTCGACGACATCCTCGACGTGACGGGAGACGAAGCCGAGCTCGGGAAGCCACGAGGGTCCGACGAGCGTCACGGCAAGCGGACCTACGTGAGCGTCTTCGGGCTCGACGAGGCGCGTCGCTTGGCCGGCGAGTCACACGCCAAGGCGCGGGACGCTTTGGCGCAGGCCGGTGGACAGACCCAAGAGCTAGAGCGAATCTCGGACTACATCCTCACTCGCCAGACGTGACCCCCCTCCTCGACCAGATCGACGGCCCGGACGACCTGAAGGGCCTCGACGACCAGCAACTCCAGGAGGTGGCCCAAGAGGTCCGCGAGCTGATCATCGACACCATCGGCGAGATCGGCGGGCACTTCGGCGCCAACCTCGGGACCTGCGAGCTGTCGGTGGCGCTGCACAGCCTGCTGGACTCGCCGCGCGACAAGGTGCTGTGGGACGTCGGCCACCAGGCCTACCCGCACAAGGTCCTCACCGGCCGTCGCCACCGCCTCGACACGATCCGCAAGTACGGCGGCCTCGCGCCCTTCTGCTCCATCCACGAGTCCGAGCACGACATCATGGGCGCCGGCCACGCCTCGACTTCGGTCTCTTACGCCGTCGGTCTCAAGGAGGCCATGCGCCAGGGCCGCGGCGAGGAGGGCAAGGTCGTCGCGGTGATCGGCGACGGCGCCCTCACCGGCGGCGTCGCGTTCGAGGCGCTGCACAACGCGGGCGGCATGGACCTGCCCATCGTGATCGTGCTCAACGACAACGGCATGTCGATCGCGCCCAACGTCGGCGCGCTCTCGCGGCTGTTCACGCGCGCGCGGCTGAACCCCAAGCTCCATCGCGCCCGCGAGGACGTCGAGGAGGGCCTGACCAAGCTGCCCGCCGGCATCGGCCGGCGCATCGAGCACCTCGGCCCGATCCTCAAGGAGTCGCTCAAGGCCTACTGGGCACCCGGGCTGTTCTTCGAGGAGCTCAACCTGGCCTACGTCGGGATGGTCGACGGCCACGACGTCGGCGCCCTGCGGGAGGCGATCGGCGAGGCGCTCGACGCCGAGCGGCCTGTCGTCGTGCACATCAACACCGTCAAGGGCAAGGGCTTCGAGCCGGCCGAGGGCGGCGGCCTGGAGGGCATGGAGAAGTGGCACGCCGCCAAGGCCAACGCCGTCCTCAACCGCGCGCCGGCGCTCAAGAAGTCCGAGGTCTCCAAGGCACCGGTGGCGCCGCAGTACACCAAGGTCTTCGGTGACGCGATGGTGCAGGAGTGCGAGCGCGACGAGCGGGTGGTGGGGATCACCGCCGCCATGAACTCGGGCACCGGGCTGAACATCCTCCAGAAGGAGCGGCCGGGTCAGTACTACGACGTCGGCATCGCCGAGCAGCACGCTGTGCTGTTCGCCGCCGGGCTCGCGCTGCAGGGCGCCAAGCCCGTTGCGGCCATCTACTCCACCTTCCTCCAGCGCGGCTTCGACCAGATCGTCCACGACGTCTGCCTGCAGAACCTCAACGTGGTCTTCGCGATGGACCGCGCCGGCCTCGTCGGCGACGACGGGCCGACCCACCACGGCGCGTTCGATATCTCCTGGCAACGCTGCCTGCCCAACATGACGCTCATGGCCCCCCGCGACGAGGCCGAGCTCAAGCACATGCTGCACGCCGCTCTGGTCCGCGACGACGGGCCCTTCGCCCTGCGCTACCCGCGCGGCGAGGCCGAGGGCGTCGCGCTGCCCGAGCGCCCCGAGGTGCTCGAGATCGGGCGCGGCGAGCTGTTGCGCGAGGGCTCGCGCGTCGCCTTCCTGGGCTACGGCTACGGCGTGCCTGTGGCGCTGGGCGCCGCGGGCTTGCTCGAGGACGAGCACGGGATCGAGGCGACGGTCGCCGATGCCCGCTTCGCGAAGCCGCTCGATGGCGAGTTGATTGCGCGCCTGGTAGACGAGCATGAGGTCCTCGTCACCGTCGAGGAGAACGTGCTGGCCGGCGGCTTCGGCTCGGCCGTGCTCGAGCATCTCGCCGACCACGACCGGATGGGCTCCATCCGCGTGATGCGCTTCGGCCTGCCGGATCGCTACGTGACCCACGGCAAGCCCGCGCTGCTGCGCGAGGAGGTCGGCCTGACGCCCGAGGCCGTGGCCGGCCAAGTGGCGGAGGCGGTGCTCGAGCCCAGCGGCCGGGTCTTCGCCTAGCGCCGCGTCTTTGGCCTAGGCTCGCGCCGTGAACACGGCGCCGAGCGCCTGTCAGTACTGCGGCGCGGCCAACTGGGGCTCGTCTTGGTGCGGCACCTGTGGAGCCCAGCTCCAGCCCGAGCCGCCGCCGGAGTGGCCGGCGCAGGCGCCCGCGGCCCCCGCGGCCCAAGGACCGTTGGAGATCCTCGCGGCGGGTCTTGCCGCGGCGGCGGCGCTGCTCGTCCTGATCTCCACCTTCCTGCCCTGGGCCCCAGGCAACAGCTACTGGGAGTTCAAGGCGGCGGAGGACGTGGTCCTCGTCCTCCTCGTGCTGTCGATCCTCACCTGCCTTGCGCTTCGGCTCGTGCTGCCGGGCGCCCGCGTGCCGCGGGTCGCGGTGGCCGTGCTGCTCCCTGCCCTCGCGGCGGTCTTCGTCCTGGACGCGTTCGAGATCATCGCCGAGACCATCGACCTCGGCGCGGACCTCGAGGTGGGCGTCGTGGTGGGCCTGATGGCAGGCGCGGGCCTGGGCACGGCCCTGCTGCTGCTCCTGTTCGCCGACGCTCGGGCACTGAGGGTGCCGACTCGCGGCGGCGGGCGCGACCCCCTACTGACGGGCGGCCTCGTGCTTGTCGCGGCAGGGGCGTTCCTCGCCCTGGTGACCAACTTCCTTCCGATCGGCAACGGCGTGACGGTGTGGGAGGCCAACACGCTGGCGGACGTGCTGGTCACCCTCGTCGAGCTGCCACTCCTGTTGGTGGCTGTGGCCGCGCTGGCGCTACCGCAGGTCCGCGCGCTCACCCTGCCGGCCACGATCCTGGGCGGCTTCGTCGCGGCCACGGTGTTCTTCGGCGCCGTCAACGCGCTGGCCGACGGGGCAGGGGGCGCCTGGACGTTCGCCAATCTGATCCTCTGCGGGCCGCTCGTGGCGCTCGGGACCTGCCTGGTGGCGTTGCGCTCCTATCCCAGCCTGGGCCGCCGGGAATAGAAACGGCCCGCCGAAGCGGGCCGTTTCCGAGGGAGGAGTGATGCGTATGTGATCTATCGGAGGAAGCTTGGGGCGACCGGTCCGGCCGTGTGGCGCGTGGCCGCGCGGTTCACGTAAACGAACTTACCCCGGGCCAACTAACGATGTGTGAGGGCTGTCACAGTCAGGTGGGAGCCGGTGCCGGCTTCTCCCTCACGTAGGCGATGGTCGAGCTGATCACCGCCGCCACCGGGACCGCGATGAAGGCCCCCGCGACCCCCGCGAGGACGCCGCCGGTGGTCACCGAGAGCAGGATCGTGACGGGATGGAGCTTCACCGCCCGGCCGACCACCAGAGGATGGACCACGTCGCCGTCGATCTGCTGGATGATGAAGGTCGCCACCACTATGATCCCCGCCTCCAGCGGCCCCAGGGAGACGAGGGCGACCAGGGCGGAGACGGCCCCGGCCAGGGTGGCGCCGACCACGGGGATGAACGCCCCGACGTAGGTCAGACACGCCAGCGGGACCACCAGGGGCACCCCGACCAACAGCAGCACGAGCGAGATCAGCGCCGTGTCGCACAACGCCACGATCGCGAGGCCGCCGAGGTAGCGCGAGAGCGTGTCCCAGCCGCGGTCGCCGATCTGGCGCACGTCACTGCGCAGGGGATCGGAGAAGAAGCTGGTCAACCAATGCCACATATACCCGCCGTCCTTGAGGAAGAAGAACGTGAGCACGAGGGCCAGCAGCGCGCCGGCGATCAGCTCCCCGACGAACAGCGCCCCGCTCAGCAGCTGCTTCCCGATGGCGCCGCTGTCGGCCCCGATCTGATCCTGCGCGCGGTCGACGGCCCGGTCGATCTCGCGGCGATCGAGCTCGAGCGGGCCGCCCTGCAGGCCGTCGGTGACCTCGGTGATGCCCTCTCTCACGCGGTCGTCGAGCTGGCTGAACTCGCCGCCCACCGAGGGCGCGACCGTGACCACGAGGGCCGTGATCGCCGCCACGGTCACGAACAGAGCCGTGAAGGCGGCGATGCCCGGCCCGAGGCCGCGCTTGCGCAAAAAGCGGGCCGGCCGGTTGAGCAGCGCGGTTGCGAAGAGAGCGATGATCACCGGCAGGACGATCAGGCGGATCTGCGCCAGCGCGTAGAGCAGCAGCACGAGCGCCGCGGCCACGAGCAGCAGGCGCCAGGACAGGGCGGCGGCCTCGTCGAGCCAGCGCGGGATGCGCGGGCCGTCGGCTCGGCTGCGGCTTTCGGGCAGGCCCGGCTCTTGAGGCTCCGGCGACTCCAGGCCTCCACCGTAACCGGATCGACCGGCGGTGCTCGGCCGGCCGGCGCCCGGCCTGCGCTCCGGCGGTGAGCGGATCGACCGGCGGTGCTCGGCCGGCCGGTGCCCGGCCTGCGTTCCGGCGGTGAGCGGATCGACCGGCGGTGCTCGGCCGGCCGGCGCCCGGCCTGCGCTCCGGGCGGTGGGCCGTGTGACACGCCGGATAGTCTGCCGCCGTGGCCCGGCGGCGCCTGGACACCCTCCTCGCCGAGCGCGGCCTGTACGAGTCCCGCTCGCGGGCGGCGGCCGCGGTCATGGCGGGTCAGGTGCACTTGGGCGCCGAGCGCACGCCCGCCGCCAAGCCGGGCCAGCTGGTCACCGACGACGTGGCGGTCGAGGTCGAGGCGCCGCCGCCTTTCGTCAGCCGCGGAGGGGTCAAGCTGGCCAACGCCCTCGACTCCTTCGGCATCAATCCCGCCGGGCGGCAGTGCCTGGACGTCGGCGCGTCGACGGGGGGCTTCAGCGATTGCCTGCTCCAGCGCGGCGCGGCCCACGTGACCGCGCTGGACGTGGCCTACGGCGAGCTGAGCTGGAAGCTGCGTGAGGACCCCCGGGTAACCGTCGTCGAGCGGCGCAACGCCCGCGAGCTGCGTCCCGAGGAGCTGGACGGCCCCCCGGACCTGGTGGTGATCGACGTCTCGTTCATCTCGCTTGCCAAGGTGCTGCCGGCCGTGGTGGCCGCCGCGGCGAAGCGCTTCGACCTGCTGGCGCTGGTGAAGCCCCAGTTCGAGGTGGGCCGCGAGCGCGTGGGCGGCGGCGGGGTGGTGCGCTCGGCCGAGGACCGCCGCGGGGCGCTGACCGAGGTGGGGCGCTTCGCGCGCGAGGAGCTGCGCCTGACGGTGCTCGGCTTCGCCTCGTCGGGGCTGCCGGGTCCCGCCGGGAACCGCGAGAGCTTCGTCTGGCTGGCTGAGGAAGGCCGCGAGTGCGCGGCCGAGGATCTCGAGGAAGCCGCCCGGAGGGCCGAGCCCTGAGCGCGCCGAAGGCCATCACCGTCTTCACCCGCCGCGCCGCTGGGCGCACCGATGAGGCGGTGCGGCGCGTCGCCGCGCTGTGCGCGGAATCTGGTGTACGCCTGCAGGTTCCGGGCGACGAGATGGACAAGCACGGCTTCGAGGAGCTGCCGGGCACCACACTCGGCACCGATCCCGATGCCACCACCGACCTCGCGCTGGTGCTCGGCGGCGACGGGACCATCCTCTCCGCGCTCAGGCGCTTCGCCGGTCGCGGCGTTCCCGTGTTCGCCGTCAACTACGGCGCGATCGGATTCCTCGCCACGATCGAGAACAGCGAGTTGGACGAGGGCATCCGCCGCGCGCTCGCCGGCGACTTCGAGGAGCTCGCGATCCCGGCCCTGGTGGCCGGCGACGAGCGCTGGCTGGCCGTCAACGACTTCTCCTTCCACCGCCGCCAGGACCTGCGGGTGGCCGAGCTCGGCTACTCCATGCAGGGGACGGAGATCGGCCAGGTGCGCTGCGACGGGCTGGTGGTCTCCACCGCCGCCGGCTCCACCGGCTACAACCTCGCCAACGGCGGCCCGGTGCTGGCGTGGGGCGTGGAGGGCTTCGTGGTCTCGTTCATCGCCCCTCACACGTTGACGGCGCGGGCGTTGGTGGCGGCTCCCGACGACGTCCTCGAGGTCGAGAACCGCTCCTCGGAGGAGCCGGTGGACGTGACCACCGACGGGCGGATCGTCTGTACGCTCGATCCCGAGGAGCGCATGGAGGTGCGCTACCGGCGCGAGGGGGCGCTGCTGGCCCAGCTGCCCGGCTCGAGCTTCTATCGCCGCCTGCGCGACAAGTTCGGTCAACTCGCGCACTAGAGCGTTACTGCGGGGCCGCTCCGTCGGGGGCCGTTGCTAGAAGCGGGGGATGCTCCTCGAGCTGCGTGTCGAGAACCTGCTGCTGATCCAGCGCACGGAGCTGCGCCTGGGTTCCGGCCTGAACGTCATCACGGGCGAGACCGGCGCGGGCAAGACCGTTCTGGCCGGCGCCCTGGACCTGCTCCTGGGCGGCAAGCCTCCGGTGGGCACGGTGCGGCCCGGCGCCGACGAGGCCTGGGTCGAGGGCGTGTTCGAGCTGCCGCGGGGGCTGCTGGACGCCCCGGAGTTGGCCGAGCTTCGCGAGCGGGTGCCCGAGGGGGCCGAGGAGATCGTGCTGGGGCGGCGGGTGTCCGCCGGCGGGCGCACCAGCGCCTTCGTCCAGGGCCGCTCGGCCACTGCGGCCGACCTTCGCGAGCTCGGAGGGCGCCTCGTCTCGTTCCTGGGCCAGCACGAGCACCGCAGGCTCACGGTCGCCGCGGCGCAGCTCGAGGTGCTCGACGCCTTCTGCGGCCCCGAGCACCTGGCGCTGCGGGCCGCGTACCTCGAGGCGCACGAGCGCGCGCGGGCCTGCCGGCGCGAGCTGGAGGGGCTTCGCGCGCGAGCGGGTGCCCGCGAGCGGGACCTGGACCTGCTCGTGTTCGAAATCGGCGAGATCGAGGAGCTTGGGCCCACCGAGCCCGAGCACGAGTCGCTCACCGCCGAGCGCGACCGGCTGCGCCACCTCGAGGCGCTGCGCGGCGCGGCGGGCGCGGCGGCGGAGGCGCTTGCGCCGGAGGCGGGGCAGGCCAGCGGCGCGGCGGGCCTGATGGCGCAGGCCGAGGCGCTGGCCGAGGGCCCCGGGGGCATCGACCCGGCCCTGGACGCCTTGGCCGCGCGCCTGCGCGAGCTGCGGATCGAGGCCGACGACGTCGCCGCCGAGCTGCGTCGCTACGGCGAGGGCCTTGAGGGGGAGCCCGGGCGGCTGGAGGAAGTCGAGGGCCGGCTCGAGCTCTATGACCGCGTCTTGCGCAAGCACGGGGGCTCGGTGGCGAGCGTGCTGGAGCACCACAGGCACTGCGTGGCCGAGCGCGACCGCTTGGCCGGCGCCGAGGAGGCCGCCGACGAGCTTCAGGCCGCCCTCGACGAGGCAGCCCGGCGCGAATCGAGGCTGGCGGGGGAGCTGTCCGAGGCGCGGCGGGCCGCCGCGGCGCCGCTGGAGCGGCGGGTGCGCGAGGAGCTGGATCTGCTGGCGCTCGAGGACGCCGCCTTCTCCGTGGAGCTGCGCCCGCGCGACGCCCTCGGTCCTCAAGGCGCCGAGGGCGTGGAGTTCATGCTGGCCGCCAACCGCGGCGTGCCCCCGGCACCGCTGCGCGAGGCGGCCTCGGGCGGCGAGCTGTCTCGCGTGATGCTCGCCCTGTTCGGCGTCGCCAGCGCGGGCGGCCCGCAGGCCCTGGTCTTCGACGAGGTCGATGCCGGCGTTGGAGGACAGACCGCCAACGCGGTCGGCGAGCGGCTACAGGCCCTCGGGGCCGACCGCCAGGTCCTCTGTATCACCCACCTTCCGCAGGTGGCCGCCCTCGCGGGCCGCCATTTCCGGATCGAGAAGCACTCCGAGGGCGACCTGGCCCGCACCGACGTAGCCGCCCTCGAGGGCGACGAGGTCGTCGAGGAGCTGTGCCGGATGATGGGCGCCGGCGCGGGCGACGCGGGCGCGCGTCGGCACGCGGAGCGGCTCCTGGCCGCCGCCTGAGGCTCAGCGCCGGACGAGCACCACGGGACCCCACGGCGGCTGAGGCGGGCTGAGGCGCTCGGTCTCCGCCTGCGTCAGCGGGCGGGGCGTGGCCGAGCGGTAGCTGATGCGCGAATAGCCCTCGCCGTCCTCGCGCCGGGTGAGGACGAAGCCCGCGGGCGGTGCCGGGGTGGGCGCCCGGGCAGGCCCCGGGCTGCCGCGGCGACGAAGGGGCTCGACCACGTCGACCCTGGTGGTGGTGATGCCGGGCGCGGCTCGCCCGTAGTCCGGCGCGTAGACGGCGAGCTGGGCGCTGCTCAGGTACGGCGCCACGACGACCGGCGTAGGCGAGCGTTCCAGCGAGCCCGCCGCGGAGCGCGTGTCGGAGCGCTGGAGGCCCGGGTCGAACCACGAGGCCACCGAGATGGCTAGCCCGAGTGCGCATGCCGCCACAGCGAAGGCCGCGCCGCGGCGGGCCGGGGCGGCCGCGAGCAGGACGCCGAGGCCGACCAGGAGGACGGGGAGAGCGGCGATCGTGTTGCGCGCGATCAGGTAGTGCGCCCCGAGCAGGTCCAGCGCCAGCGGCACCGCGAGCGCTACGGCGGCGACGCCGAGCGGCACCTTCGCCTCTCGCAGCGCCTGGGCGGCGCGGCCGCGGAGCACGAAGGCCATTCCGACGACGCCGGCCGTGAGCACGAGCGCGAAGACGAGGTTGGAGACGGGGTCGATCTCGCCGACGACGAACTGCGTGACCGTCTGCCGGGCGCGCGTGATGACGCCGGTCTCGCCGATCCAACCCGTGCGCCCGTCGGCCTGGCGGAGCGCCAAGGGCAGGAGCGCGGCGGCCGCGAGCACCACAACGCCTGTCGCGGCCAGCACCGGCCGCGACAGGCGGGCGGCTACCAGTAGCCACAGCGCCTCGGCCAGCACGAGGAAGCCGGCGAAGTAATGGGTAGCCAGCGCCGCCGCGGAGGCCAGCGCCCACAGCGCGAGCGGCCACCCGCGCGGGTCGCGCAGGGCGCGCGCGAACAGCCAGAACGAGAGGGCGCCGAGCAAGGTCAGCAGCGAATACGGGCGTGCCTCGAGGCTGTAGAAGACCAGGAAGGGGCTGACCGCCACGAGCGCGGCGGCGATCAGGCCCGCGCACTGCCCCGAGAGCTCGCGTCCGGCCAGGTAGGCCAAGGGCACGGTGGCCACGCCGGCCAGGAGCGAGAGCGAGCGCACGCCGCCCTCTCCGAGCCCGAACAGGTTGCCCCAGCCCCAAGCGGCCACGTAGTGCAGCGGCGGGGAGGACTCGCTGCGCGGCAGTAGCTCGAGCATGCTGCCGAGGGACCGGTCGAGCAGGTTGGCGACCCCGTAGGCCTCGTCGAAGGAGAACGACTGCTCGATTCCGGGCAGGCGCAGCACCAGCGCGAGGAGGGCGAGGCCGCCCACCCACGCGGCGACCCGCGAAGAACCCCCTCCGTCCGGCATTTGCCCAACGTAGAGCGGCCTGCTTCCGCCGCCCCCCTGTCTAGACTCGCGGCCCAGACCTGAGATGCCCCAGGGTTCCTCGCAGACGCGCTTCATCTTCGTCACCGGAGGCGTGGTTTCGGCACTCGGAAAGGGCATTGCCGCCGCCTCGATCGGCCAGCTCCTTGTCAGCCGGGGGCTCACGGTCTCGATCCAGAAGTTCGATCCCTACATCAACGTCGACCCGGGCACCATGAGCCCGTTCCAGCACGGCGAGGTCTTCGTGACCGAGGACGGCGCGGAGGCCGATCTCGACCTCGGCCACTACGAGCGCTTCACCGACGTCAACTCCACGCGTGCGTCCAACGCCACCGCCGGCGCCATCTATGACTCCGTCATTCGCCGCGAGCGCCGCGGCGACTACCTGGGCGGCACCGTCCAGGTCATCCCCCACATCACCGACGAGATCAAGCAGCGCATCAAGCGCGTCGCCGAGTCCGAAGAGGTCGACGTCGTGATCACCGAGATCGGCGGCACGGTCGGCGACATCGAGTCGCTGCCGTTCCTGGAGGCCCTGCGCCAGTTCTCGGTCGACGAGGGGCGTGAGAACTGCATGTTCGTCCACCTCACGCTGGTGCCGTTCCTCGGCCACGCCGGAGAGCTGAAGACCAAGCCGACGCAGCACTCGGTCCAGGAGCTGCGGCGCATCGGCATCCAGCCGGACATCGTCATGTGCCGCTGCGAGGAGGCCCTGGGCCGCGACATCCGCGAGAAGATCGCGCTGTTCGCGAACCTGCCGGTGGGCTCGGTCATCTCCGCGCGCGACGTCGGCTCCATCTACCGCGTGCCGCTCGAGTTCCGCGACGAGGGCGTCGACGAGCGCATCCTCGGTCACTTCGGCATCTCGGCGGGGCCGCCGAACCTGACCGAGTGGGAGGCGCTCGTCGAGCGCCACGACGGCGTGAGCATGCCGGTCCGAATCGGCTTGGTCGGCAAGTACACCCAGCTCGAGGACGCCTACCTGTCGGTGATCGAGGCGCTCAACCACGCGGGGATCCACCACGGAGCGAAGATCGACATCCGCTGGGTGGACTCCGAGCGCCTCGGCGAGGAGGAGGTCCGCCGCGAACTCCACGCCTGCGACGGCATCCTCATCCCCGGCGGCTTCGGCGTGCGCGGCATCGAGGGCAAGATCCGCGCCAGCCGCTTCGCCCGCGAGGAGTCGGTGCCCTACCTGGGCATCTGCCTCGGCATGCAGATAGCGGTCGCCGACTTCGCCCGCCACGTGGTGGGCTTGGAGGGCGCCAACTCGACCGAGTTCGACCCCGAGACGCCGAATCCGGTGATCGACCTCCTGCCCGAGCAGAAGGAGGTGCGCGACATCGGGGGCACGATGCGGCTTGGTGCCGACCCGGTGAAGCTGCACGAGGGCACCCGCGCGCGCCAGGTGTACGGCGAGGCCGTGATCTACGAGCGCCACCGCCACCGCTACGAGGTCAACAACCACCTGCGCAAGCGCCTCGAGCATGCCGGCCTGGTCTGCTCGGGCACATCGCCCGACGAGCGCCTGGTCGAGGTCGTCGAGCTGCCCGAGCACCCGTTCTTCGTCGCCTCGCAGTTCCACCCCGAGTTCAAGTCGCGTCCGCTGCGCCCGCAGCCCCTGTTCCGCGACTTCGTCGGCGCCGCCGTGGAGCGCGCCGGCGCACGCTCTACCGGGGTGCCGGAGGGCGAGCCCTCGGTCCGCGTCCAGTAGGTGCGCGAGCGGCTGCTCGCGGACTTCGTTCGCTTCTGCGAGATCGAGAGCCCCTCGGGCAGCGAGCGCCCGATGGCCGACGCGGTCCTGGCCGAGCTGCATGAGCTCGGCCTCGAGCCCGAGGAGGACGACACCGGTGCGGTCACCGGCTCGGACGCGGGCAACGTGTTCGCCCGGCTGCCGGGTCGGTCCGAGCGCACGATTCTCCTGTGCGCGCACATGGACACCGTCCCCCTGGGCGGGCCGGTCGAGGTCGTGGAGGACGAGGGCGTATTGCGCAACCGCCACGACGCGGTGCTCGGCGCCGACAACAAGGCGGCGGTGGCGACCATCCTGGGCGCCGTACGTCAACTGGTCGAGCGGGGCAGCCCGGCCGGCGTCGAACTGTTGTTCACCACTCACGAGGAGGACGGGCTGCTGGGTGCCCACGCCTTCGACCGCTCGCGCCTGCGGGCCGAGATGGGCTTCGTCTTCGATCACGCAACGCCGATCGGCGACGTGATCCTCGCCGCGCCGACCTACCAACGGGTCGAGGCGCGCTTTCGGGGCGTCGCCGCTCACGCCGGCTTGCGCCCCGAGGACGGCAGGAGCGCGATCGAGGCGGCGGGGCGCTTCATCGACCGCCTGCCGCTCGGTCGCCTGGACGACGAGACCACCGCCAACGCCGGACGCATCGAGGGCGGCGGCGCCACCAACGTCGTGCCCGCCAGCTGCCTGGTCGAGCTGGAGGCGCGCTCGATCGACCACGACCGTCTCGCCGAGGTGGTGACCGGGATGGTCGACACCGCCACCGAGGCGGCCAGCGACCTCGACTGCGACGTGGAGACCACCGTGGAGGAGCTGTTCCGCGGCTTTCGGCTGCGCCGCACCTCGCCGCCCGTGGAGCTGGCCAGCGCCGCCCTGGAGGCTGTCGGCATCGAGGCCCGGCCGGTGGTCACCGGCGGCGGCAGCGACGCGAACGCGCTAATCGCCGCGGGCCTGCCCACCGCAAACGTGGCCAACGGCACCGAGCGCAACCACCGCCCCGACGAGTCGGTGACGGTGCAGGCGCTCGAGCAGATGCTGGACGTGACCCTGGCGATCGTTGAGGAGGCAGGCCGGTGAGCTTCAAGAAGATCGGCAGCGAGGAGGTCTGGAGCGGGCGGATCGCCACGGTTCGCGTGGACAAAGTGCGCTTCGAGGACGGCGAGGAGACCGAGCGCGAGGTGGTCGCGCACCCGGGGGCCGTGGGGATCGTGGCCCACGACGGCGAGCGGCTCTACCTGGTGCGCCAGCCCCGCGAGGCGGTGGACGAGCAGTCGTTGCTCGAGCTGCCCGCGGGCAAGCTCGAGGACGACGAGCCCCTCGAGACCGCCAAGCGCGAACTGGCCGAGGAGATCGGCAAGGGGGCCGAGACGTGGGAGCACCTGACGTCGTTCTGGTCGTCGCCCGGCTTCGCCGACGAGAAGGTGCACCTCTACCTCGCGACGGGGCTCTACGACCACTCCGAAGAGGCCGACGAGAACGAGCGCATCGAGGTCGTCACCGTCGCGCTGGACGACCTGGACGCGGTGATTCGCGACTGCCGCGACTCCAAGACGCTGGTCGGGTTGCTGTGGCTGCGCGCCTTCCTGTGAGCGAACCCGTGCAGCGCGAAGGGGCGGTGCAGGAGCGGGCGAAGACCAACGCATGGCAACGCTCGAGCGGCCGCTCGCCAGCCGCCCCTACGAGCACCTGGTGCTCGACTTCCTGGCCTATCTCGAGTTCGAGCGTGGCCTCTCGCGCAACACACTCGAGGCCTACCGCGGTGACCTGCTGCAATTCGGACGCCACCTGGAGGCCCGGCACCTCGACGCTCTGACGGTTGGCCCGCCGGAGCTGGCCGACTTCCTCTCCGCGCTCGCGGACGGCAACGGCAAGCCGGCCTCGCCGGCCACCCTGCACCGCAAGGCGGCCTGCCTTCGCTCCTTCTATCGCCACCTGCTGCGCGAGGAGGTGCGCGGTGACGACCCGACCGCCGCCCTAAGCTCGCCGCGGCGCGGCAAGCGGCTGCCACAGGTCCTGACCCGCGGGGAGGTGGCCAAGCTCCTCGGACAGCCACGCGGCACCGAGCCCACCGCGCTGCGCGACCGCGCGCTGCTGGAACTCATGTACGCGTCGGGCCTGCGGGCCTCTGAGGCGATCACGCTCGGCGTGGGCGACCTGGACCTCGAGGAGGGCTTGCTCCGCGCCCGCGGCAAGGGCTCCAAGGAGCGCGTGGTCCCCGTCGGGGCGACGGCGGTGCGCGCGGTCGGCGCTTACCTGGAGCGCGGGCGCCCGGCGCTGACCCGGGGCGCGCGCGTGGCGGAGCTGTTCGTGAACTTCCGCGGCGGGGCGCTGACGCGTCAGGGGCTCTACAAGATCGTCCGCCGCCACGCCGAGGCGGCCGGGCTGGCCGACCGCATGAGCCCGCACACGCTGCGCCACACCTTCGCCACCCACCTGCTGGCGGGGGGCTGCGACCTGCGCTCGGTCCAGGAGATGCTCGGCCACGCCGACGTGGCCACCACCCAGCTCTACACCCATCTCTCCAGCTCGCGGTTGAAGGACGTCTACTTCAAGGCTCACCCCAGGGCGACCGGCTGATAGAAGAGAGCGGGTGCTCGTCCGCGCCCTCGCGGTCACCGCCGTGTCCCTGGCCTGCCTGCTCGCCGCCTGCGGCGCCGAGCAGACCGTCCTGCCGGATCCCAACGCCGCTCCCACCGGGGCGATCCAGAAGCTGACCTTCCCGCGCGAGGGGATGAGCTTGGAGCTGCGCCGACCGCTGCGGGTCAACCGCCGCTCGGCGCCCGAGGTGCTCCGCTTGACGATGCCGTCGGGCGCCCAGGTCACCGCCCTGGCCTACCGGCGCAGCGAGCCTCTGCCGCGCACACGACCTGAGCTGGGCGACGCCCGCCGGCGGCTGCTGAAGGCCACCCGGCGCCGCGACCCACGGTTCGAGCTCCGCTCTTCGCGCGTGGTTCGCGTCGGGGGCGTGCCCGGGGTCGAGGTCATCGGCACGCAGTCCCTATCCGGCGCGGGCCGTCTCGAGACTCGCAGCGTCCACCTGTTCAAGGGCAGCGCGGAGTACGTCTTCGAGCTCATCGCGACGCGCAAGGACTTCGGCAAGGTGGACCGCGCAGTGTTCGGCCCGATGCTGCGCACGGTGCGGCTCACGGGCCGCGTCCGGGCCTGATGCCCGAGCTGCCCGAGGTCGAGACGATCAGGCGCCAGCTGGCGCCTGCTCTGGAGGGCAAGCTGCTGCACCGCCTCCAGGTGCTCGACCCGCGCTGGTGCGAGCCCGCGCCCCCGGAGGAGCTGACGGCCGCCACGGCGGGCCGGACCGTCGAGGCGGTGAGGCGGCGGGGCAAGTATCTGACGCTCGAGCTCAGCGATGAGGTCCACGTGGTCATGCACCTGCGCATGACGGGCAACCTCCTGCTCGTCGGGCCGGCCGATGACGACCCGGCCCGGCTCCACCTCCGCGTGCGTTTCGAGATCGGCGAGGAGCGCCTGCTGTTCGTCGACGTGCGCCGGTTCGGGACCGGCGTGGTGCTGCTCGGCGACGAGGCCCGCGACGAGTACTTCGCCTCCCGCCTCGGGGTCGAGCCGCTCGGCCCCGACTTCACCGCCGACGCCCTCCGGGCGCTGGCGCACAACCGGCGCGCGCCGGTCAAGACGTTCCTGCTCAGCCAGGAGCGCATCGCGGGCGTCGGCAACATCTACGCCGACGAGGCGCTCTACCGCGCCCGCATCCACCCGCTGCGCCCGGTGGGGACTCTGCGCCGGCCCCAGATCGCGGGCCTGCGCGACGCCCTGGTCGCATCGCTCGAGGCGGGCATCGACGCCCGTGGCGCGACGATCGACGACTTCCGCCACTCCGACGGCGCCCGCGGCTCGTTCCAGGACCGCTTCATGGTCCATCTGCGGGAGGGCGAGCCCTGCCTGCGCTGCGGCACGACTATCAAGAAGCTGCGCGCGGCCGGCCGGGGCACCTACGTGTGTCCGCGCTGCCAGCGGGCGCCCCGCGCCCGGTCGCCCCGAGCCTGACGAGCGCACTGAGACCGATGCAGGTGCCCGGCGGCGCGGCTCCCCGGCGGCGCGGCGGCGCCGGCAAGCCGGCTGAGGGCTAGGCGGCCAACAGGTCGCCGAGCATGCCGTCGCGGTCCGCCTCGACCAGCTCGCGAAAGCCACCGATCGAGCGCCGGCCGATCAGGATCTGGGGGAAGGTCATCTGGCCGGTGATGGCGACGAGGTCGGCGCGGCCCTGGGGGTCCTTGGCGAGGTTTACCTCGTCGAAGGTGATGCCCCGCGACTCCAGGAGCCCCTTCGCCTGGCGGCAGAAGCCGCATGGCTCGGTGGTGTAGAGGGTTACCCGGCTCTCGTCCGCCACGAGCCTCAAAGTCTATGTACGAAGTGCCTGGAACCTTCAAGACCGAAGCCGTGGTGTTGCGCTCGATCCGCTTCGGCGAGGCGGATCGCGTCCTGCACCTCTACAGCCCGGACCGCGGGCGGGTGGGCGCGGTGGCCAAGGGCGTGCGACGGGTCAAGTCCCGCCTGGGCGGCCGGCTCGAGCCTCTCGCGCGCGTGAACCTGGTGCTGCACGAGGGGCGGGGGGACCTGTGCACGGTCAGCGCCGTCGACACCGTGCACGCTCACCCTGCCCTTCGCGAGCGCCGCGGCTCGCTGGAGCGCGCCACGCAGGCGTGCGAGTCCGTGCTGCGGCTGCTCGACTCGAGCGAGGCCAACCGGCCCGCCTTCAACCTGTTGGCCAACCAGCTCTCCCTGCTCGACTCCGACCCCGGGGCGGCCACCCGTGCCCACGCGCTGGCCTTCCGCGCCAAGCTGCTGCTGGCGGCGGGCTTCGCGCCCGAGCTGGCGGGCTGTGCCTCCTGCGGGGAGCGCGAGGACCTCGGGGGCTTCTCGCCCAGCGCGGGCGGGGTGGTCTGCTCGGGCTGCGAAGCGGGGGCGTTTCCCTTCGACGAGGCGGCCCACCGCTTCCTGGCCGCGGCGCTGGCCCGGCCGTTGGCCGAGGCTCCCGATGCTCCCGACCGCGCGCTTGGGCAGGCCGACCGTGCCCTGGCCGAGACCGCCGAGCACCACGCCCACGTAAGCCTGCGGAGGCTCTAGGCCTAGACTCGAGCCTTGGCGGCCAAACTCGTCTACGACTTCGAGGAGGGGTCGCGCGAGATGCGCGAGCTCCTCGGAGGCAAGGGCGCGAACGTGGCCGAGATGACCCGCGTGCTGGGCGCGGACCGGGTCCCGGCCGGCTTCACGATCACCACCGAGGCCTGCGTCACCTACCTGACGCGGGGGGAGGTCCCGGACCTCGCCGAGCCCCTCGCCCGGCTGGAGGGCAAGACGGGCAAGAGGCTCGGGGACCTGCTCGTCTCGGTCCGGTCGGGGGCGAGGGAGTCCATGCCCGGGATGCTCGACACGATCCTCAACCTGGGGCTCAACGACGAGACCGTCGAGCGCCTGGCCCGCGCCACCGGCAACGAGCGCTTTGCGTGGGACTCCTACCGGCGCTTCGTGCAGATGTTCGGCAACGTGGCCAAGGGCGTTCCCGGCGAGCGGATCGAGGAGCTGATCGCCGAGCACAAGCGCGCGGCCGGGGTCAAGCTCGACAGCGAGCTGCGTGTGGTCGAGCTGCAGCTTCTCACCGCCGAACTGAAGGGGCTCTACGAGTTCCCGGAGGACCCGCTGGAGCAGCTCGACGCTGCGGTGCGCGCCGTCTTCGACTCCTGGAAGGGCGAGCGCGCGGCGGCCTACCGGCGGCTGAACCGCATCCCCTACACCTGGGGCACCGCGGTCAACGTGCAGCAGATGGTCTTCGGCAACCGAGGCGAGACCTCGTGCTCGGGGGTGGCCTTCTCGCGCGACGAGCTGACGGGCGCGCCCGAGCCTTCGGGCGACTTCCTGGTCAACGCCCAGGGCGAGGACGTCGTGTCAGGCGTGCGCACCCCGCACGACCTCTCCGAGATGAAGCAGCTCATGCCCAAGGCCCACGCCGAGCTGCTGGGAATCCTGAGCGAGCTCGAGCGCCACTACGGGGACATGCAGGACACCGAGTTCACCGTGGAGGAGGGCCGCCTCTTCATGCTCCAGACGCGCAACGCCAAGCGTCCCGCGCAGGCGGCGGTGCGCTTCGCCGTGGACGCCGTCGCGGAGGGCCTGCTCTCCCGCGAGGAGGCGCTGCTCTCCGTCGACGCCGGCGCGCTGGAGGCCCTGCTGCATCCCACCTTCAGCCCCGAGGCCGACTTCGACGTTCTGGTGCGCGGGGTGAACGCGTCGCCCGGCGCCGCGAAGGGCGCGATCGTCTTCACCGCCGGCGCCGCCGTCGAGAGCGAAGGCGACGTGGTCCTGGTGAGGCCGTTCACCGAGGCCGAGGACATCGCCGGCTTCGACGCGGCGCGCGGCATCCTGACCAGCGAGGGCGGCAAGGCCAGCCACGCGGCCCTGGTCGCGCGGGGAATGGGCCGCCCGTGCGTCTGCGGGGCGTCGGACCTGGAGGTCGACCTGGTGGCCAAGGAGATGCGCGTGAACGGCACGGTGCTACGCGAGGGGGACTTGATCGCCCTCGACGGCACTTCAGGGATCGTGACCACCGACGACGTGCCCCTGATCGATCCCGAGGTCGACGAGAGCTTCCAGCAGGTGCTCGCCTGGAGCGACGAGCTGCGCCGCCTCGGCGTGCGCGCCAACGCCGACACCCCCGAGGAGGCCCGCAAGGCGCGCGAGCTGGGGGCGGAGGGCATCGGCCTGTGCCGCACGGAGCACATGTTCATGGCGGCCGACCGCCAGCCGCTGATGCGGGCGATGATCATGGCCGACGGCGAGGAGGAGCGGCGGCGGGCGCTGGACGAGCTCCTGCCCCTCCAGCAGGCCGACTTCGAGGGCCTGTTCGAGGAGATGGCCGGGCTGCCGGTCTGCATCCGCCTGCTCGACCCGCCCCTGCACGAGTTCCTGCCCCACCCCGAGGAGCTGGAGGGCGCCGAGCGCGAGCGCGCGGAGGCCCTGCGCGAGACCAACCCGATGCTCGGCACCCGGGGCTGCCGGCTGCACATCCTCTACCCCGAGATCCCGCGCATGCAGGTGCGGGCGATCGCCAGGGCCGCGCGATCGGTTGACGCGCACGTCGAGGTGATGGTTCCGCTGGTTGCCTACGAGGCGGAGCTGAAGCTGCTTCGCGCGTTGATCGAGGAGGAGGTGGGGGAGGGGATGAGCGTCGGCACGATGATCGAGCTCCCGCGCGCGTGCTTCGTCGCCGACCGCATCGCCGATCAGGCCGACTTCTTCTCCTTCGGGACCAACGACCTGACGCAGACCGCGCTGGGCTTCTCCCGCGACGACGTGGAGGGCAGGTTCCTGGCCAAGTACATCGATCGCGGCATCGTCGACCGCTCGCCCTTCGAGACGCTCGATACCGCGGGCGTGGGCTGGCTGGTACGGCTGGCGGCGTGGACGGGCCGCGAGAGCAAGCCGGGCCTCAAGCTCGGCGTTTGCGGCGAGCACGGCGGCGACCCCGATTCCGTCGCCTTCTTCGACCTCGCCGGGGTCGACTACGTCAGCTGTTCGCCCTATCGGGTTCCCATCGCCCGGGTGGCGGCCGCTCAGGCCGCAGTACGCGCGGTTTCCGGCTCCGGGGACTCTTCCGAGGCCTGAAAAGATTCACGAGTGGCACCGCTGAACACCATCTACGAGCCGAGGCGAGCCCGCGAGGAGACCGAGTCGCCGCACCGGCCCCCCTTCGTCCGCGACCGCGATCGGATCGTCCACTCCAAGGCCTTCCGGCGCCTCAAGCACAAGACGCAGGTGTTCATCGCCCCGGAGGGCGACCACTACCGGACGCGCCTGACCCACACGCTCGAGGCCTGCGGCATCGCCCGCAACGTGGCGCGGGCGCTCGAGCTCGACGAGGACCTGACCGAGGCGATCTCCCTCGGGCACGACCTCGGCCACCCTCCCTTCGGTCACATCGGGGAAAACGTCCTGGACGAGTGCGTGAAGGAGCGCTACGGCCGCCGCTTCAAGCACAACGAGCACTCCCTGCGGGTGGTCGACGTGCTCGAGGACCTCAACCTGACCGAGCAGGTCCGCGACGGGATCCTGCGCCACACGGGTCCCGAGCCCCCGGCCACGCCCGAGGGGCGGGTCGTGCGGGTGGTGGACCGCATCGCGTACATCAACCACGACATCGACGACGCCCTTCGCGCCGGCGTGCTCGCCTTCGAGGACCTCCCGCGCGAGGAGGTGGCCGTGCTGGGCAGAACCGGCTCCGAGCGGATCGAGACGCTGGTGCTCGACCTGCTGGAGCGCTCCGCCGACGCCGGCGACATCGTGCAGGGCGACGACGTAGGCGGGGCGATGCTGCGCCTGCGCGAGTTCATGTTCGAGCGGGTCTACCTCGGCCCCGACGCCCAGCGCGAGAAGGAAAGAGTGGAGCGCATGCTGCGCGCCCTGTTCACGCACTACGCCGAGACCGCCGAAGATCCCCAGGATGTGATCGACTGGCTGGCCGGGATGACCGACCGCTACGCCGTGCGCACCTTCTCCGAGCTCTCGGTGCCGCAGGGGTTCTGACCGTGTACACGCGCGACAGCGTCGAGAGGGTCAAGGACGCCGTGGACATGGCGGACCTGGTGGGCGCGAAGACGGAGCTCCGCCGCGCCGGCGTGAACCTGGTCGGCCTCTGTCCCTTCCACGAGGAGCGCACGCCCTCGTTCTCGATCAACGCCGAGAAGAAGGTCTACTACTGCTTCGGCTGCGAGTCCTCGGGTGACGCGATCGGCTTCGTGATGGAGACCGAGGCGCTCGACTTCACCGGCGCGCTCGAGCTGCTGGCCGATCGCTATGGCGTGGAGCTGCAGCGCGAGAGCGAGGACCCCGACGCCGAGCGCCGCCGCCGCCGCCGGGAGCGGCTGCTGGCTCTGCTGGAGCGGGCGTCGAAGTTCTACGCCTCCTACCTCTGGAAGGCCGACGAGGCGGCGGTCTCGCGCGAGTACCTGCTCGGCCGCGGCCTGCGCGAGGAGACGTTGCGCGAGTTCGGGGTCGGCTATGCGCCGGGCGGCTGGGATCGCCTGACATCCGCGGCCAAGCGCGACGGCTTCACCGACGACGAGCTGCTGGCGACCGGCCTGTCGCAGCAACGGCGCGAGGGCAACGGGATGATCGACCGCTTCCGCGGACGCATCACCTTCCCGTTGACCAACACGCGCGGGCGCGTCTCGGGCTTCGGGGCCCGGGCGACCACCGACGAGCAGCGGCCCAAGTACCTGAACTCGGCCGAGGGGGAGGTCTTTCACAAGGGCGAGCAGCTGTTTCGGCTCGACCTCGCGCGCAAGCCGGCGGCGCGCTCGGGCAGGCTGGTCGTGGTAGAGGGCTACACCGACGTCCTGGCCTTGCATCAAGCCGGCATTCCCGAGACGGTGGCGATCATGGGCACCGCGCTGACCGCCGAGCAGCTGCAGGCCTTCGGGCGTACCGCTCACACGGTCGTGGTGGCCCTGGACGCAGACAGCTCGGGGCAGGCGGCCATGTCGCGCGCGGCTCAGGAGGCCGAGAAGTCCGACGTCTCGTTGAGGGTGGTCGAGCTGCCGCAGGGGCGCGACCCGGCAGATCTCCTCGAGCGGGAGGGGCCGGAGGCGCTGGCCGCGCGCTTCGGGGACACGATCCCTGCGCTTGAGTTCGAAGTGCGGCGGGTAATCTCGACGCAACGGCTCGGGACGCCGGCCGGGGTAGATCGCGCTCTTGAACTAGTCCGTCCGCTGGTTGCGGCCACGCCGGGGCAGAGCAAGACCCGCGATCATCTCGTCAGATACGTGTCCGATCGCCTCGACGTTCCCGTGCAGTACGTGACGGCCCAGCTGACAGTCCCACCCACAACCAGCCGCTCGGCCCCGAGTCCCACTCCTGCCCGCGCGCCGAGCGAGCTCGCGCCCGTCAACGAGCGGGCCTTCCTCACGCATTGCCTGGTGGCCAAGGCCGTGGGCAGGCCCTACCTCGAGCGGCTGAAGGACGAGCACCTCACCTCCGAGGTCGCCCGCCGCGGGCGCGATCACCTGCTCGCCCACTTCGACGATCCGCTCAACGGGCTGTCCGACGACGACCCGGAGCTCAAGGCCCTGGTGACCCGGGTCTACATGGCAGCCGATGCCGTGGGGGAGTACCCGGAGTCCGGCCTGCACCGCGACCTGCTCGATCTCGAGCAGCGCCGCCTCGAGCGGGAGATCCGACAGGCGCGTCTGGGCCGCGACCGCGTGCGCGAGGGCGAGCTCGCGCGGGCCAAGCACGCGCTGCGCCAGGAGCTCGACTCGGTCGCGGGGGAGGCATCGTGAGCCGCGAGGGCCCCGCCCACGACGACGTCCCGCAGGACGAGGCGGAGCTGGCGGCGCCCGAGGGCGAGGAGGCCGCCCACCAGGCAGGGCCCGGCGGCCGCGACGCCTACGACATCTTCAACGAGGGCGGGATCGTCACGGCGGGCATTCCCGCGCCGCCGCCAGAGCAGGGCTCGGAGGACGCCGTCCGGCTGTACCTCAAGAACATCGGCCAGGTCCGCCTCCTCACGCGCGAGGACGAGGTCCGCCTCGCCCGCCGGGTCGAGCAGAACGACATGACGGCCAAGAACGCGATGATCGAGGCCAACCTGCGCCTGGTCGTCTCGATCGCCAAGCGCTACTCCAACCGCGGGCTGACCCTGCTGGACCTGATCCAGGAGGGAAACATGGGCCTGATCCGGGCCGTCGAGAAGTTCGACTGGCGCCGCGGATTCAAGTTCTCGACGTACGCCACCTGGTGGATCCGTCAGGCGATCACGCGCGCGCTCGCGGACCAGTCGCGGACCATCCGCATCCCCGTCCACATGGTCGAGCGGATGAACAAGGTGGCTCGGGCGCGCCGGTCGCTGAGCCAGAAGCTCGGGCGCGAGCCCACGCCCGAGGAGATCGGCGAGATCGTCGAGATGCCCGCCGCCAAGGTCGAGCAGATCCTCAAGCTGGGCCAGGAGCCGATCTCGCTCGAGGCCCCGGTCGGCGCCGCCGAGGGCGACGCGAGCTTCGGCGACTTCATCGAGGATGAAGCGATAGACCGGCCTCACGAGCAGGTGTCCAAGGCGATCCGCGACGCCGATCTCGAGCACATCCTCGACCAGCTGCCCTGGCGCGAGCGCCGGGTGCTGGAGCTGCGCTACGGACTGGCCGAGGAGGACCCGCGCACCCTCGAGGACATCGGCCGCGAGGTAGGCGTGACCCGCGAGCGGGTACGCCAGATCGAGGCCAAGACCCTGGCGATGCTCAAGCACTCCGGCAACGCCGAGCGCCTCGAGGGGACCACGCACGACGAGACCTAGGGCCGTCGGCGCTACCTTTGCATCCCGCGGTCCGGGGTAGCTCAATCGGCAGAGCGATCGGCTGTTAACCGATAGGTTGTGGGTTCGAGCCCCACCCCCGGAGCTCCTCAGGCGGCCACGAAGCGCTCCAGCTGGTCCGCCGCCAGCGACCGGCCGTCGAAGCGCTCGGCCCACTCGGCCAGGTCGCGCGCCCGCTCGGCGTACGACGGGTCGGCCAGCACCCTGCGGGTCGCCAGTCGGATGCCTCGCGCCGTCGCCAGGCGGCGGGGCAGCGAGACGCCCGCGCCCGCCCAGGCCACGCGGGCGGCGTTCTCGGCCATGTCCCCCTCGGCGGGGCAGGCCACCAGCGGCACGCCGCTGGCCAGAGCCCGGCACACCGTCCCGTGGCCGGCGTGGCAGACCACGAGGTCGCAGCGGGGCATCGTGCGCGCGTAGGAGAGCCAGTCGACCAGGCGGGCGTTGGGCGGTACGGCGGGCCGCTCGCCGCCGCCACGGTGGTTGGTGGTGGCGATGACGCGGACCGGCTCGTCGGCCAAGCCCTCCAGCGCGGCGCGCAGCACCCGCCCGGCGGGGTCCTGAGAGGTGGACGGCGCGACCAGCACCAGCGGTCCGTCGCCCGGCGGCAGCTCGACCTCTTCGTAGGGCCGCTCCCAGAGCAGCGGCCCGGTGACGCGCATGTAGGGCTCCCAGCCGCTGCGCGGGTACTCGAGCTGGGGGAAGGTGGCGATCAGGGTCAGCTGGTGCGAGATGCCGCCGTGGGTGTAGGCGAGCGGCTCCAGGCCGGCGCGCTCGCGCGCGCCGTTCAGCTCGCGGCGGCCCCGCTCCTCGCCGCGGCGCAGCAGCGGGGTGGCGAGCTCCCACAGCCGCGCGCCGATCGGCGTGCGCGGCAGCCGCGCGCCGGTCGAGTAGGGCGGACGCCCCCGCTCGTGCACGGGGAGCACGTGAGGAACGAGCGTCACCCAGCGCCGGCCCGCCCGCTGGGCGGCCAGCGACGCGGCGACGGTGAGGATGTCCACCACCACGGCGTCGGGGTCCAGCTCATCGATGAGCGGCTGTGTGGCGATCGCGCCCGCGACCGCCGCCTGGTAGGGCTTGAGCGGCCGCTCGCCGAGCTGCGGGAAGACCTTGTACTCCGGCGTCGGCTCGAAGCGCATGCCCTCGGCCTCGGCGGGCTCCTGCCAGCGCTCCCAGCTCTGCAGGCAGACCGCGTGGCCACGGCGCGCCAGCTCGCCCCCCAGCGCGATGGCCGGGAAGACGTGGCCGGGGTCGCCGAAGGCGGCGAGGAGGAAGCGGCGCCGTTCCCGGGCCCCGTTCAGACCAGCTCCGCAAGCTCGCGGACGATGCGGATGCGCTCCTCGGCCTCGAAGGCCATGGGGGAGATCATCAGCGTCCCGACGCCCGCGTCGCGGTAGATCTCGATGCGGTCCTTGACGCGGTCGCGGGGGCCGCAGATCGACGTCATGTCGATCAGCTCTGGCGGCAGGGCGGCCGCGGCCTCGTCCTTCTTGCCCTCCAGGTAGAGGTTCTGTACCTCATCCGCGGCCTCCTCGAACCCATACCGCCGGACAAGGGCGTTGTAAAAGTTCTTATCTCTGGAGCCCATTCCGCCGATGTAGAGGGCGAGTATGGGACGCATCACGTCACGGGCGCGGTTCAAGTCGTCGTCGATGGCCACGCTGACCATCGGCGCGATGTCGAATCCGTCCAGCGAGTTGCCCGCCTTGTCGGCGCCTTCCTGCAGCAGCTTCCTGGCGTCGCCCACGTGCTCGGGAGAGAAGAAGGTGGGGATCCAGCCGTCGGCGATCTCGCCCGTGAGCGTCGTGTTCTTCGGCCCGATGGCGGCGATGTAGATGGGCATTCGCTCTTGAACCGTGCTGATCATCAGATGGAGCGCCTTGCCCGGCCCGTCGGGGATGGGGAGGAGGTAGGTGTCGCCCTGGTACTCGACCTTCTCCCGAGCGAGCGCCATGCGCAGGATCTCCACGTATTCACGAGTGCGCTTGAGCTGTCGGGCGAACGGCTGCCCGTGCCAGCCCTCGGCCACCTGCGGACCCGACGAGCCGATGCCCAGGATCATGCGGCCGCCCGAGAGCTGATCGAGCGTCGCCGCTGTCATCGCGGTCATGGCGGGCGTGCGACCGGGCATCTGGAAGATCGCCGAGCCGAGGCGGATGCGCTCCGTCTGTCCCGCGATCCAGGCGAGCACGGTGGCGGTGTCCGACCCGTAGGCCTCTGCTGCCCACACCGAGTCGAAGCCAACGCCCTCGGCCTCCTTCACGAGCGCGAGCTGCTGCTCGGAAGTGAGACCCAGGCCCCAGTAGCCGACGTGCAGGCCCAGTCGCAATGCAATTCTCCTTTCGTGGCGCAGGGGACTCCTTGAAGTCTCCGACGGGCGCATTTAGCCTCTTACGATCCCGGCCGAGCGCCGAGGATCCTATGAGAACGCGTCGCCGCCCCGCCCGACAACTGCGCACCGCCATCGACTGCCTGCCCCTGGAGACCCGGCGGGCCATGCTTGACGGCATGGACCACAACCGCATCATCGTGGGCGCATACACCGACCGCCAGGGCGGAGTGTGCCCGATGCTCGCCGCCCATCGCCACGGGGGGCGCACGGCGCTGGCCAGCTTCGCCCGCGGGTGGGACCGCTACACGGGCGCCGGCAACGGCCCGCGCCCGGCCAGCGACCGTGAGTTGCGCACCCTGCGCACGATGCTTGAGGCCAGCATCGCCATCGAGGCCGGCGCCAACCAGACCGAGCTGGGCCGGGCGATTGCCGAGTACCGGATGTCGCGCGGCTTCCAGGAGCGCCCCGAACCGGAGGCCGAGGCCAAGCCCAGACGAGACACCGGGGAGCGCGACCGCTCCAAGGAGCTCAAGCGCGAGGGCGGCTGGTCCTGGCTACGGCCCTTCCGCCGCCTGGACGAGTACGAGCGCGCGGTGGCCGAGCTCCAGGCCGCCGAGGCCGCTGAAGTCGCCGAGGCCGGCGAGCGCGAGCGCGAGCTCGTCTAGGGCCGCGGGCAGGGAATCCCCGCCGGGCACTACATCTGGTCGCCGGGCCGCACGAACTGGATCTCGGGCACGATGCACGCCGGCGAGGTGTGCAGCAGGTAGCGGACGGCCTCCGCGATGTCGGAGGGCTGGATCATCTCGCCCTTGGATACCTGCTCCTGAACCCAGTCGGTCATCGGCGTGTCGACGAACCCGGGGCATAGCGCGGTGACCTTGACCCCGTCGGCGGCCAGCTCCTTGTGCATGGCCTGGCTGAGGCCGACCACCCCGAACTTGGTGGCCGAGTAGGCGGCCAGCCAGCCCTGGCCGGACTTGCCGGCGATGGAGGCGGTGTTCACCACCACGGCCCTCGAGTGCTCCTTGCCCGCCTCCTTGAGCATGGGGATCGTCTCGCGGCTCATGAGGTAGACGGCTCGGAGGTTCACGTCGAGCTGCATGTCGAGCTTCTTCGTCTCCGCCTGGTGGATGGCGCCGCCGATCCCCACGCCGGCGTTGTTCATCAGGAAGTCGAGTCGGCCGAAGCGCTCGCGGTGCGACTCGGCGATTGCCTTGATGTCGTCCTCGTTGGCCATGTTGGCCGGCACCGAGTTCACGTCGAGGCCCTCGCCGCGCAGTCCGTCGGCAGCCTCCTCGAGCTTGTCGGGGCGGCGGGCAGAGAGCGTTATCCCGTAACCCTCCTCGCCGAGCATCCGGGCGACGGCCAGGCCGATGCCGCTGGAACCACCGGTGATGAGAGCTGCGCGTTCTGCCATGGGCGCGCAGCCTATGCAAAGCGAAGCGTGGGTTAAGGCTCCGTGCACCTCCGCGAGCGCCCCGCTCGCTCGATACGCTCGACCGCGTGACCGTGCTGAACCTCGGTCGGTCGGCCGCGTTTGCAGGGGCGCTGGCATCGGCTGCCTTGGTCGCAGGTTGCGGCAGCTCCGGCGATACCGGATCCGATCCGCCGCCGCCCGTGGCTGCCCCCAAGGACTTCCCGAAGCCCGCCGGCCGCTCGCTGGCCGAGCTGCGCGGCATGCTGCCCGGGGCGAAGGCGGGGCCCGTCCTGGCGACGGCGGTATCCGAGCTCGAGCCCGGCACCAACCGCTTCGGCTTCGGCCTCTTCGACCGAGCGCGCTCACAGCTGGCCGAGGCCACGGTCGCGGTCTACGTGGCGCCCGTGGGCGGGGGGAAGGCGCGCGGCCCCTTCCCGGCGCGCTACGAGTCGCTGGCCACTGACGCCGAGTTCCGCAGCGCGGGCGTGGAGAAGGACAAGGACGCCGCCAAGTCGGTCTACGTCGCCGACCTGCGCTTTCGCAAGCCCGGCCGCTACGAGGTGTTGGGCGTGGTGCGCCTCGACGATCGCTTCGTGATGGCCACGCCCGCGGGCGGTCCGCTGACCGTCAGGGCGAACGGCAAGGTGCCGAAGGTGGGGGAGAGTGCCCCCAAGGTTTCCACTCCGACCAAGGCGTCGGTGTCGGGCAACCTGAGCTCCATCGACACCCGGGTGCCGCCGTCGACCATGCATGACGAGGACTTCGCCGACGTGGTCGGGAAGAAGCCCGTGGTGCTGCTCTTCGCCACGCCGGCTCTCTGCCAGAGCCGCGTCTGCGGGCCGGTCGTGGACATCGCGGAGCAGGTCAAGGCGCGCGGGGCCAGGGGCGCCGCGTTCATCCATCAGGAGATCTACCGCGACAACGAGGTCTCGAAGGGGTTGCGGCCCCAGGTCGTCAAGTGGAACCTCCAGAGCGAACCCTGGCTTTTCGTGATCGACGAGAACGGACGCATCCGGTCACGGATCGAGGGCCCCTTCAGCGTCGACGAGCTCGAGCGCGCGTTGACCCAGGTGACCGGGGGCTGAGGGCCCTCGTCCTCGCCCTGGCTGACGGGACGGTCTCGGCGAAGCTCACGCTCCACTCGGCGACCGGCAGGGTCCTCGACAGGAACGACGCCCGCTGCCGGCCGTTGGGGGACAGCTAAGCGCCGAGTTCCTCGGAGGCCATGCGCGTGCCCTCCAGGCGGTTCGAGATCTTTTGCATGGCCACGTCCCGGGCGTAGTCGGGATCATCGCCATGCTGGGGCTTGAGGTCGCGGCTGAACGGCGAGAAGCCGCAGTCGTCGGTAGCACCCAGGTGCTCCACGCCGATGTGGTCGGCCGCCTTGACGAGCTCGTCCTTGACGTGATCGGGCGACTCGACGTCCGGGGTGAGGGGGTTGATCACGCCCATGAAGCACATCTGCGACACGCCGTCGGCGTCGTCGCGGCGATTCTCTCCGCAGAGCTTGTAGACCGTCTCGCGGTCGTCCTCGCTCGCGCACTGGATGAGGAAGTAGCCCGCGTTGATCTTGAACATGTGGTTGAGGAGCTTCTCGTAGGGCACCTCCTTGGAGTGCACGGAGTCGTTGTCGCCGCCCGGGCACGTGTGGATGCCGATGTTCTTGCGCTCCTCCGGAGCGAAGCGCTCCATCACCCGGTTGTTCAGGTCAATGAAGTCCTGAAGCATGTCTCGGCCGGTCCAGGGGTTGCGTGAGTCGTTCTTGTTGGCCAGCCGGCCCTCGGTGAAGTCCACCGAGACGCGCTCGGCGCCCGCGGCGAAGCACTGGCGGATGTCCTTCTCGCACTCGTCCACGAGATCGCTGAGGAACTGGTCGCGGGAGTAGCCCTCGATCTCGTCGTCGAGCGGGTAGAGGAGCATCAGCATCGATGGCGCAATGACCGCCTGCTTGACGCCGTGTGTAGCGATCTTCTTGTTCTTCTCGACGAACTCCGAAGCGTAGGTCTGGTACCTGAACGGGCCGCCCGTGAGCCGCGGCAGCTGGCGGTGGTGCCCGTCGTCGAAGATCGCGAAGTACTGCCCGTCGCCGGCGAGGTTCGGAGCGAGGCCGGTGCCCGCGAGCGTGGTGGTCAGGGGGTAGGTGGCAAAGCTCGACTCACGCTGCTCACCGTCGGTCACGAGCGGCTCGCCTGTCTGTTCCAAGCGCTTGATCGAGTCCTCGGCCGCCTCTTCCTGCAGCTGCTTCAGCTCCGAGACATCGATCGCCCCGTCGTCCAGCTTCTGGTAGGCGTCCTGGAGCTTCCTGGGACGCGGCAACGACCCGACCAGCTCGGTGGGAATGGGCATGGACCTCTCCTCCGTTCGAAGAACCTCTCCCTGGAGCGCACGCTACATGGTGGGACTTGGGCGCGGTGATACCTTGGCGCGCATGCCGTATTCGGCATGGTCGTCTCAGCCAGGCCCTCTCGACGACCTGCTGCGCGGCGCCGGCGCTCGGATGCACCGCGAGCACGGAGCCACTCTCCCAGCCGACTTCGGCTCCTCGGCGGGCGAGCTCGCGGTCTGCATGCGGGCGGTGGGGATAGGGCTGCTCGACGAGGGCGAGGATGGCGAGTCGCTCGCGATCGTGGGCCCGCGCGCCGAGGAGCTCGTCGGCGCCTCATCGCTGGAGGACCTGCCGGTCGTAGTGGTGCGGGAGGCGCTCTGCTACTTCGTCGTCACCACCCCTCGCGAACACGCCCGCGAGGTGTGGCAGAGGCTCGCGGTCGCGGGAGAGGGCCTCGGGGTGGGCTACGTCGGCAGCACCGCGCTGCACAACTTCCTGGTCCAGATGCAGCTGCGCTCGCGACAGACGCGCGCTTGAGCGACGGGCCGGTCCGGCACCGGCTCCTGGTGTCGTGTGCCGACCGTGCCGGGATCGTCGCGGCCGTGTCCAGCTTCCTCGCGGGCCACGGCGCGAACATCACCTCTTCCGACCAGCACTCGACCGACCCCAGTGGCGGCCGTTTCCTGATGCGCATGGAGTACGTGCTCGAGGGCGGCGACGCGGTCTCGCTCGAGCGCGCCTTCGGACGCGAGGTCGGCGCCCCATTCGCCATGGACTGGCGCATCTCGCCCAGCCGACCGCGCAAGCGCGTGGCGGTCCTCGTCTCGCGCGAGGACCACTGCCTGCTCGACCTGCTCTGGCGCTGGCGCCGCGGCGAGCTTGACGGCGAGATCGCGCTGGTGGCCTCGAACCACGAGGTCTGCCGCGACGACGCCGAGGGCTTCGGCGTTCCCTTTGCTCCCGTGCCGGCGAAGGCAGAGGCGCAGCTGCTCTCCGAGCTCGCCGCGGCGGACGTGCAGCTCGTTGTCCTGGCGCGCTACATGCAGATCCTCTCGGGCGACTTCCTCGAGCGCGTCGGCTGTCCGGTGATCAACATCCACCACTCGTTCCTGCCGGCCTTCGTGGGGGCCGATCCCTACCGGCGAGCCCTGGAGCGCGGCGTGAAGATCATCGGCGCCACGGCGCACTACGTCACCGAGGAGCTCGACGCCGGCCCGATCATCGACCAGGACGTGGAGCGGGTCGACCACCGCCACGACATCGAGGGGCTGGAGGAGGTCGGCCGCGACATCGAGCGCCGCGTGCTCGCCCGGGCAGTTCAGCGCCACCTCGAGGACCGCGTGCTGGTGCTCGAGAACCGGACGGTGGTCTAGCTGTAGTTCCTAAGCGCGTTGGTTCATCCGGGCCCCCTTGAAGGCTGGGAGCTGCCAAGCACGCCAGTCCCAAGGAGGACACCGGATGAATCTGCACGCTAACGCCGCTCTCAGCCTGACTGGCCGTCGCCTGCTGG
>DATHAQ010000016.1:0-3549 GCA_035296565.1 Thermoleophilaceae bacterium | reverse complement strand
GGACAGCACGTGGATCCAGAAGTTCGCCGCGGCGAGCGCGAAGGCCGCGAAGGTGTAGGAGCCCGCGCCCGCGAGCGCCGCGGTGCTGAGCGCGATGGCGAAGTAGGGCGCGAAGTGGAGCAGGAACTCCGGCGCGTCGATCCCGCCGAGCGGCTGGCCCCCTCCCAGCAGGCGCACCACCGGGAAGCTCATGTAGATGAGGACGGTCCAGCCCGAGAGGAAGTACAGGCCCGAGAGCAGGTACTGGATCTTGAGTCCCAGCGGCAACTTGGCCCGCAGGGCGCGGGGCAGCCCGGAGAGACAGCCGCGAGCCCAGCGCAGCTGCTGCGAGACGTAGGCGGCCGTGTCCTCGGGTCCGAGACCCCGCGACAGCACATCGGGCAGGTAGGCAGACTCCCAGCCCTTCTCGTGCAGGTGAATGGACAGCTCGTAGTCCTCGGTCAGCGAGTTGGTGGGGAAGCCGCCCACGCTTTCGAAGGCCGCGCGGCGAAACAGCACGTTGGTCCCACAGCAGAAGACCGCGCCGAGCCCGTCCTTGCCGCGGCAGATGGCGCCGAAGAACAACGCCTGCTGCGCCCAGGAAGCCGAGGCGATTCGGTTCTGGTCGGCGTTGGCGTAGTACTGCGGCGTCTGCACGAACGCGATCTTCGGGTTCTCCATGTGGCCGAGCGTGGCCTCGAGAAAGGCCGGGTCGGCCACGTGGTCGGAGTCGAACACCGCGATGAACGGCGCGTCGGTCACCTCGAGGGCGTGGTTGATGTTGCCCGCCTTGGCCCCCGTGTGCTCCTCGCGCGTTATGTAGCCCACTCCGTGGCGTCGGGCGAGCGCCTCCATGGCGGGGTCGTTGCCGTCGTCCAGCACGTGCACCCTCGCCTCCGCGCCCCGCAGGCCCTTGGCGGCGGCGACCGTGAGGTCCACGATCTCCGGAGGCTCCTTGTAGACGGGAACGAAGACATCGACCGCGAGCCACTCGCTCGGCGCCTTGCGCTCCCGTACCTTCTCGTTTGCGCACGTCCACCAGAAGCCGAGCGCCTGGCTGAAGTTGAAGAGCTCGGCCACGATCAGGACCACGTACAGGGTGGGGTCGCCGATCCGGTCCGGGTTGAGCAGCCACACGAAGTACCAGGCGGCCGCGGGCAGGCCGAGCGCGGCCATGATCCGAACGCGGGTGCGAACGCTGACGCTCAGCGGCATCGGCTCCCACGTCAGCTTGCGCAGGCGGACGTCCCACGGACGGGTGCTCACCGGAACTCCGTCACGAGCGTCTGGGGCGTCCGGAACCGCGCGATGCGCTTGCGGTAGAAGTCGAGCTGCCCGATCACCTTGTTCGTCCGGTCGAAGAACGCCTTGTTGTCCTGGAACGAGGCCAGCACGAAGACGGGGCTCCCCTTCACGCGCTTGGCGTTCGTCCGGTTGCGCGGCTGTCTGCTCAGCTCAGGCGCGTAGTACTCGAGCACGTAGCGCATGTCGGGCGGCTCGTAGATAACCACACTCTTCGGCCCGGCGTCGGCCTTTATCTTCTCGATGGCGCCGCGGAAGTCGAACAGGCGCGGGTTGTCGTCGCTCGTCTGCTGGTCGACCAAGCCCACCAGCAGGGTGAGGATGACGCCGCCCACGACAAGGGCCCGTCCCCTCGGGTTGCGTAGCCAGCCGGTGACGAGCCGCGCGGCCAAGAGGAAGAGAAGGGGCACGGCGATGAGGAAGTAGCGCACCTCGAACAGCTCGCGGGCGAACACGGCCACGGCGAAGAGGAGCACGATGGGGGAGACCGCGGCGATGGCGAGGGCGATCGTCTGGCGCGAGCCACCACGGCCGAGCAGGAGCAGCGAGAAGAGCAGGAACAGTGGCCACATCGCCGCCAGGAGCTCGGTGATGGCGTCGGAGTGATAGCCCCACAGCGCCCAGGCCATGTTCGCCATCACGGCGTAGAAGGACAGGGGCTCGTCCGACCCCTCCGGCGAGCCGGCCGCCGCCCGGGTGGAGTCGTACTGACCCTCCGCGAAGACCAGCAGGGGCACCACCTGGAGGATGAGCACGGCGAGCGAGTAGCCGAAGCCGATCGCCAGCGCCCTCGAGGGCTCCCCGGCGCGCCGCCGCTGAACCAGAAGGGCGACGAAGATGACCTGCTGGACGGCGACCAGGAGCAGGCCGAAGTAGTGCGACCACAGCAGGGCGGCGGTCGCGAGGATGTAGAGCACCCAGTTGGTCGGGTTCGGGTTGCGAACGACCCGCACCTGGGTCAGCAGCGCGAGCAGCCCGAACAGGGCCACGAACGCGTACATCCGCGCCTCCTGCGTGTACCAGATGAGCAGCGGGGAGGCGGCGCCGAACGCCGCCGCGATCAGTCCGGTGCGGCGGTCGTAAAGCTCACGGCCGAGCCAGTAGAGCGCGGGGATCACGAGCGTCCCCGCGACGAGCGAAGGGAGCCGGACGGCGAGCTCGCCGTCGCCAAAGACGCGGACGGTCAGCCAGAGGACGATGTGGTGCAGGGGCGGATGGCGGTCGCCGTAGAAGATGTTCTCGAACATGTCGCCGAGCCCGAGGTGGGCCTGGTAGACGCTGATCGCCTCATCGAGCCACAGGCCCCGTGGCACCGCCAGCCGCAGGACCAGCCCCACGACGATGATCCCGACCAGCCAGCGCAGGGCGGTGTCGCGGTCGGTGTCAGGCTCACCGCGCGGGGGGAGCTTGCCGCGCGGCCCGAAGAGCTCGGCCTCGGGCTCGGTCTCGCGGGCGCCGCGCAGACGCTGCCAGAGGGAGCGCGGGTCGGTCGCTTCCTTGGCCGTGGGCGATTGCATGGGGGACGGGCCGCCACTACTCGACGAAAAACGGCGGTTGGCCCACTCTATGGGTTCCGTCGTTGTCCTTCCACCGTTATTTTGCGGGTGTGGACACGGTTCACTCCGAGCCCGGCTCAGACCTCGGGCAGCTCGCACTCTTGGCCGACCTGGACCCGGCCGAGCTCGAGGCGATCGACCGGAGCTGCGAGAGGGTGTCCTACCGCGAGGGAGAGTGGATCATCCGCCAGGGCGACCCCAGCTCGGCCCTCTACATGATCGTCGACGGAGAGGTGAGCACGGTGATCGACGACGTCGATCGCCGGATCCTGTCGAAGGGGAGCTTCTTCGGCGAGGTCTCGGTGCTCCTGGAAGAGCCGGCGAGCGCCTCGATCACGACGCGCACGCCCGTCAGCTGCCTGGTGGTGCCCGGAGCCGAGGTCCGCGCCTTCCTCACCTCGCATCCCGTGGTCGCCTACCGGATGCTGATGGCGGAGGCCCGCAGGCTCAAGACGGCGAGCGAGTGGCACGCGTGATGAGCGTCGAGGCCCAGGTGCTGCCGACCTCGAGTCCCGCCCTCACGGGGTATCTCCCCATCGCCGAGCACGGGATCATCGGGGACCTCCACACGGTCGCGCTCGTGGGCACCGACGGCACGATCGACTGGTACTGCTGCCCTCACTTCGACTCGCCGAGCGTGTTCGGCGCCATCCTCGACCGCGAGCGCGGCGGCTACTTCCGCATCGCCCCTTCGGTCGAGGGCTGGACGCAG
>DATHAQ010000015.1:0-133261 GCA_035296565.1 Thermoleophilaceae bacterium | reverse complement strand
TCGCCGCGGGCGTCAACGCCAAGGCCCTGTCGGAGTTCATGGGCCACGCCGCGATCTCGATTACATACGACCTCTACGGCCACCTGATGCCGGGGAGCCACGACGAAGCCGCCAGCATGCTCGACGCCTTCCTAGCCCGGGCCGCAGGCACCGATACCGACCCCCAGGCTGCAGCGCAAACCGCAGCGCACCCCGCGCAATCCCGCACCTAGAGCGGATCGGTACAGACGGTGGAGTTCTGAGGGGCACCCCGGCCCAGGGCCTGATTTGGCTCTCTAGAGCGGTTTCGACCCGCTGGGAACCGCTCAGACCCGCCCCTGTAGGGACAACGACTGCACCACACCCCCTCCGCGAGAGGGATTGTGGACGACTGGCGAGACCCGAGGCATACTGCCTCCGCGGGTAGGGAGTACAGAAAGGGAGACAGCCATCCTCCGTCAGACCGGGGCCGTCCGGCTCCTCACCTCCGTATTGCTGTGCCTGGTCGGGTGTGCACTGGCAGGCCCCACGACCGGCGCCTGGGCCCAGACCGATCCCGCAGCTTGGTTGTACGCCTCGGGTCAGGTCGTGGAGATCGACTTGACACTCCCCCAGACGTCGATCGATCAGCTGAACGCTGTTCCCGACGAGTACGTGGACGGCACGTTCACTCTCACTGCTGGGAGCGCGAAATACGGACCCTTCGATGTCGGCATACGCCTGAAGGGGGCGGCTTCGTTTCGGCCGTTGAGTGGCAAGGCGGCGTTCAAGGTCAAGCTCCCGCGCGCCCCGGATCCGACATTCCTGGGCCTGAGGACGCTGACGCTCAACAACATGGTCCAGGATCCCTCGATGATCCACGAGGTCTTGGCCTACGAGGCGTTCCGGTCCGCCGGCGTCGCCGCTCCACGCACCGGATACGCGTATGTGCGCGTGAACGGTCAGGCCTACGGGGTCTACCTGAACATCGAGACCCTGGATCGCGTGATGCTGCCGCGATGGTTCGGTTCGACGCAGCATCTCTACGAGGGCGAGTACGACTCGCAGGGCGGGGTGGACGTGGAGCCTGATGACATCGGCCGCCTCGGCGTGGACGAGGGCGGTGAGGAGGATCTGAGCGATCTGGAGGCCCTCACCGCGGCTGTCCATAGCACCGTCGGCGACTGGTCGGACCGGGTCGCGGCAGTCGCCGACCTACAGCAGATGACACGAATGTGGGCGGTGGAGAAATACATCGGCCACTGGGACGGCTACTCGGGGCAGCGGGGCTTCCACCAACCCAACAACTACTTCCTCCACAGCGACTCCGCCGGCGTATTCCGGATGCTGCCGTGGGGCACGGATCAGACCTGGGGCAATCGGCTTCTCTTTGACGGACAAGCCGGTGCCATGTTCGACAAGTGCCTGGATGACGCCAGCTGCTCCAGCATGTACCGCGATGCCGTCCGCGATGTGCGATCTCGGATCGCCGAGCTGGGCCTCGACGCCCGTGCGGCGAGCACGGCGGCGCTCCTGTCGCCCTGGCAGAAGAAGGACCCGCGACTCGAATCCCCGCTCGAAAGCATCGGCGACGCCGTGCAGGCCACGCGCGATTTCCTGAGGGTGCGTCAGGATGACGCTGCCAGGTGGCTCGACCCGGGGCCGCCAGCCGTGTCCCCGGCACCTGACCTGCGCCCCCCGCTGCCTGACCCGCGCCCCCCGCTGCTGGGCATCGGCACCGGACGCCGCCAGCGCCCGCTGCGCAACGAGGGGGTGATCGTGCGGGTGCGGTGCGACGAACCGTGCACGTACAGGGTCTATGGGCGCCTGGATCTGCGGCGGAGGGGGCGGAAGATCGGGCTGAGGCAGCGGCTGGGCCACTTGCCCGCGAACCGGACGGCGCGACTGCGGCTGCTCTTCTCAAAGTCTTCGAGCGGCGTGCTGCGCTCCGCGTTGATACGCGGACGGCGGGTGCGGGCGAGGGTGATCGTGCGCGCCCGCGACGGGACGGGCAACCTCGCAAAGAGCAGCCGGCTGGTGCGACTGACGCGCTGACCAAGCAGATCCGTGCGCCATCCCTTGCTGCATCCGCCACCTGTTCTCCCAAAGGGCCAGAGGTTTTGGGACACCTCGCCCTGGTGACCTTGAGTAAGGCAGGCAGGTTTTTTGGGGCGGGGGTCCCCAGATGCTCGTTCTCACACGGAAGGCCCGCGAGAGCATCATGATCGGAGACGAGGTTCAGATCTCCGTCGACGCCATCATGGACGGGAAGGTGCGCATCGGGATCGAGGCCCCCCGGTCGATCCGGGTCTTCCGTAAGGAGATCTATGTCGAGATCGAGCGGGACCAGGACCCTCAGGACGACGCAGCCGAGTAGGTGGGGAACAGCGGAGCGCGACACGCTCGACCGACTGCTGGTCCGGGTGCCCGCTCTCGCAGGCTTGGTATCGCGCGGCCTTCGCCGCCTGGGCCCGGGCTCGTCGATGAGGAGAGGACTGCTCGACGCGCAGGTCAAGCGCGCGTTCGCGGCGATGGCCCGCAGCGACGTGGAAGTGTTGCTGTTGAGCTACGAGCCGGCGGCCGAGATCTGGATGAGAAGCATGGCCGGAGTAGGGATGAACGACTGCTATCTCGGCCACCACGGCTTCCGCACCCTCTACGCGGACCTGGACGAGGTATTCAGCGACTGGAGCTGGACTCCCCGTCAGGTGCGGGACGGCGGGGACCGCCTCGCCATCAGGGCAGACTTCGTCGCTCATGGACGGGGCAGCGGCGTAGAGACCAGAGTCAGGGACGGGGGAACCGCCGTCAGGTTCTCGGCTCGGGGCTTGGTCATCTGGCAGGAATGGTTCGCTGAGCAGGAGGGGTGGAAGAAGGCCCTCGAAGCCGCGGGGCTTTCGGAGTAGGCGATGTCGCAGGGAGAGCGTGCAGGCCTGCGAACATCGGGCGCGTGGCGCGCGCCAACCCATCGCTGCCCGTAGCGGTCTTCGATTCCGGCGTGGGGGGCCTCACCGTCCTCCACGAGTGCCTGGTGTCGCTGCCCCACGAGGACTTCGTGTACTTCGGGGATACCGCTCGCTTCCCGTACGGCGAGCGCGAGCCCCGAGAGCTGCTCGAGTTCTCGCGTGAGCTGTCGGGACGGCTGCTGGAGGACGGCGCCAAGCTGCTGGTCATCGCGTGCAACAGCGCGACGGCGGCCGCCGCGGCCACGCTGCGCGGCGAGCTCGCCGGCCGGGTCGACGTCGTGAACGTCGTCACGCCCGAGTCGCGGCTGGCGGCGCAGGCGACCGTGAACGGGCGGGTGGGGCTGCTGGCCACCACGGCCACGGTGACCAGCGGCGCCTACGCGCGGGCGCTCGCCGAGGCGGCCCCGGGGGCCCAGCTCCACGCCGTCGCGGCTCCCGACCTGGCCCCGCTCATCCAGGAGGGCGGCGAGGTCGACGAGCGTGCGATCGCTTGCGTGGAGGCGGCCTGCGCGCCGCTGGTCGAGGCCGACGTGGACACCGTGATCCTGGGCTGCACCCATTACCCCCTCGTGCGGCCCGCGCTGCAGCGGCGGCTGGGCCGGGGCGTCACCCTGGTCTCGTCGGGGGAGGCCATCGCCCAGGAGGTCGAGGGGCGCCTGCGCGAGCGGGGCCTGCAGCGCGAGGACGAGCAGCGCCGCGGCGACTACCGCTTTCTGGCCTCGGGGGACCCCGACGACTTCCGCCGTCTCGGATTGCGCTTCCTGCAGCTCCCAATCGGCGAGGTGCAGCACGTCGACGTGCGCCCGCCGGGCACGAGCAGGGCGGCCGCGTGAGCGCCACCCGCAACGACGGCCGCTCGCCCGGCGAGCTGCGGCCCGTGATCATCACGCCCGGCTTCGTCACCAGCGCCACCGGCTCGGCGCTCATCGAGCAGGGAGGCACCCGCGTCATCTGCACCGCCTCGGTGGAGGAGGAGGTGCCCCGCTTCCTGGCCGGCAAAGGCCGGGGCTGGGCCACCTCGGAGTACGGGATGCTGCCCGCCTCCACCGGCGAGCGCAAGCGGCGCGACGTGTCGAAGGGCAGGCCCGACGGCCGCACGGTGGAGATCCAGCGGCTCATCGGTCGCTCGCTGCGCAACGTCATCGACTTCGAGGCGTTCGGAGAGCGCACGGTCTGGATCGACTGCGACGTCCTGGAGGCCGACGGCGGCACCCGCTGCGCCTCGATCACCGGCGGCTTCGTGGCCCTGGAGCTAGCGCTGCGGCGCCTGGTCGACAAGGGCAAGCTCGAGGCGGTGCCGCTCAACGGGACGCTGGCCGCCGTCTCCTGCGGGATGGTCGACGGTGAGGCCCTGCTCGACCTCGACTACTCCGAGGACTCTCGCGCGGAGGTCGACATGAACGTGGTCATGACCGGCGACGGCGGGCTCGTCGAGGTACAGGCCACCGGCGAGCGCACGCCGCTGTCCAGGGCCTCGCTGGACGACCTGCTCGAGGTCGCGGCCGGTGGCGTGGAGCGGCTGCGCGACGCGCAGCAGGCCGCCGTCGCGAGCGCGGTGGGGGCCGGCGCGGGCTGAGCTCCGCGCGGTCGGGGCGGCGACGTGCGGCTGATTCTCGCCACCCGCAATGCGCACAAGGTGCGTGAGCTCGAGCCGCTGCTCGCCCCGCACGAGCTGACGCTGCTCCCCGAGGAGGTCGAGCTGCCGCCCGAGACCGGGGAGACCTTCGCCGAGAATGCCCTGATCAAGGCCCGGGCGGCCCACGCCGCCACCGGCCGGCCCGCGGTGGCCGACGACTCCGGCATCGCCGCGGTCGCGTTGGACGGCCGCCCCGGCGTGCGCTCGGCCCGCTACGCCGGCGAGGATGCCACCGACGAGGACAACCTCGCCAAGTTGCTGCGCGAGGTGCCTCCCGGCGGCGACACGCGCGTGGCCTACGAATGCGTACTGGCCTACGTCGACGGTGACGGCGAGCTCACTGCGCACGGAAGCTGCGAGGGCGAGCTCACCCACCAGACGCGCGGCGACGGGGGGTTCGGGTACGACCCGGCCTTCGTTCCGGTCGACCTGCACGATGGCCGGACCATGTCCGAGCTGTCGCCGGACGAGAAGGACGCGATCAGCCACCGCGGCCGCGCAGCCCGTGCGCTGGCTGCGCGGCTGAGGCAGGGGCGCCCGTGAGCGGACCCCTGGGCCGGGCAGCGAAGGCGCCGGCCGGCGCCATCGGGCCCGATGCCCAGGCGCCGCCCAAGTCCCGGGCGGCGGCGGTCTCGATCGTCTCCAACGCGCTGTTGATCGCGCTGAAGCTCGTTGCGGGAGTGATCACGGGCTCCATCGCGATCATCACCGAGGCCATCCACTCGAGCATCGACCTGGTGGCCTCGCTCGTCGCCTTCTTCTCGGTGCGCAAGGCCGACGAGCCGGCCGACGAGTCTCATCCCTACGGCCACCAGAAGGTGGAGAACCTGGCGGCGGGGATCGAGGGGATGCTGATCCTGGCCGGCGCGGCGGTGATCGTCATCGAGTCGGTGCGGCGGCTGGTGGACGTGCCCGAGGTGGAGTCCCTCGGCATCGGCCTGGCGGTCATCGGCTTCTCGGCGGTGGCCAACGTGGGCGTGTCGGCCTACCTCTACCGCCAGGGTGCCCGTACCGACTCTCCGGCGCTGGAGGGCGACGCCGCTCACCTGCGCACCGACGCGATGACCTCCTTCGGCGTCCTGATCGGGCTGGCGCTGGTCGAGATCACCGGCGTGCAGGTCTTCGACCCCATCACCGCGCTGGTGGTCGCGGCCGCGATCGTGGTGGCGGGGCTGCGCATCGTCAGGCGCACCTCCCGCGTGCTGGTCGACGAGGCCTTGCCGGCGGACGAGCTAGAAGTCGTCCGGCGGGTGATCGACGAGAACGGGGCCGAGGAGGTGGTGGGCTTCCACAAGCTGCGCGCGCGCAGGGCCGGCAGCCGGCGCTACGTGGACCTGCATGTCCAGTTCCGGGACGGCACCACGCTCGCTCGCGCCCACGAGGTCAGCCACGAGATCGCCGCGGCAATCACGCAGCGCCTGCGCGGCGCGGACGTGCTCGTGCACGAAGAGCCCGAGTAGGACTAGAGCAGGTTCACGGCCGCGGCCGCGCTGACGGCCAGCAGCACGCCGGAGTAGCCCGAGTAGCCGTTGACGATCAGCAGGACGGCGGCGACCAGGCAGGCGGCGACCGTCAACCACCACGAGATCCGGGACAGGGGCATGGGAGCGCATTATCGGCGCCGGGAGGGCGCCGGCGTCATGCGGTCAGCGGGACGCCCCCACGGGCTAGTCTCGCCTCACATGGCGACAAGCCCACTCTCGCCCGCCCAGGCGCCCGCCGCGCTCATCGAGCTGTCGCGCGAGATAAGGGCGGCCGTGATCGTCGACCCGGCCGGTCAGCCGCTCGCCGCAGAGGGCCTCGCGGAAGGGCGCGCACGCGAGTTCGGGGCGGCCGCGGCCGACCTGTTCACCGCTGTGGACCGCGCCTGGCCCTCCCGGCCGGCAGGGCAACTGGAGGCCCAGGTGGAGGGCGCGGGCATCTACGCGGTGCGCGACGCGCGCTTCACACTGGCCGCGGTGGCAAACCGCACCGCGCTGCCCTCGCTGGCGGTCATGGACCTGCGCCACGTGCTCGGACGGGTCGAGGCGTGAAGGACCGCCCGCGGGGAGCCGTGGCCCGCGCCACCGCAGTGGCCGAGGGCTTCGCGGTGGCCGCCCGCCGGCGCGCTCAGGACCGCGAGCCGCGCATCGTGCTCGGCGACGAGCGAGGCATGACCTTCCTGCTCAAGCCGTCGGCGCGCGGCTACGACGCCGTGCTCGATGCCGCCGAGCGCTTGGCCACTCTGGCCGAGCCCAGGCCGGCCGAGGGCGGTCGGCGGGCGCGGCACCAGAAGTGACCCTCGTCGAGCCCCAGCTGGCCGAGCACGTCCTTGCCCGTTCGCTTGCGCGCGGGGGCGATCTGGCCGAGCTCTACGCCGAGGACCGAAGCAGCTTTTCCCTCGCCCTCGACGACGGGCGCATCGAGAACCCGCAGGCCGGCAGCGAGCGCGGGGCGGGCCTGCGGGTGGTCGTCGAGGACGCTACCTACTTCGGGCACGTGGACGGCCTGCGGGAGGACGACCTGCTCTCGGTGGCCGACTCGGTGGCCGGCGCCGTGCGGGCCGAGGCGCGCGAGCCGGCGGCGCTCGCGGCGGCCCGGGCGGCCGCCGGGCACGCAGTCAGGACCCGCCCTCACGAGGTCGACGCGGCGCGTAAGGCCGACCTCTTGCGCGCCGCCGACGAGCGGGCGCGCGGCGAGGGCGCGGCGGTGAGCCAAGCCCGGACCGGCTATTCGGAGGGCCGCCGGCTGGTCGAGGTCTTCAACTCCGACGGCGTGGCCGCTTCCGATGACCGCACGCGCGTGCGGCTCGCGGCGCAGGTCGTCGCCCGCGACGGGGAGCGCGTCGAGACGGGCAGCGACAACCTCGGCGGCCACGGAGGCTTCGAGCTGCTCGAGGGCGGTGAGGAGACGGGGGCGAAGGCCGCCCGCCGTGCGCTGGCTCTGCTCGACGCCGTCGACGCCCCCACCGGCCGCATGCCCGTGGTGGTGGGAAACGGCTTCGGGGGCGTGCTGCTGCACGAGGCTGTCGGCCACGGCCTGGAGGCCGACGCCGTCCAGAAGCGCGCGAGCGTCTACGAGGGGAAGCTGGGGCAGAGCCTGGCGCCGGATTTCGTCACCGCCTACGACGACGGGCTGAAGGCCAACGAGTGGGGCAGCGACGGGATCGACGACGAGGGCACGCCCACGCGCCGCACGACGGTGATCGAGAACGGCGAGCTGACCTCCTACCTGTACGACCTGCTACGGGCTCGCAAGGACGCCGTCTCCTCCACCGGCAACGGCCGCCGCCAGTCATTTCGCCACCTGCCCGTCCCGCGCATGACCAACACCTACTTCGCTCCGGGGGGCGCGAAGGTCGACGAGCTGATCGAGGGCGTCGAGCGTGGCCTGTACGCGGCCTCCTTCGGTGGCGGGCAGGTGGAGCCGGCCACCGGCGACTTCGTCTTCGGCGTTTCGGAGGGCTACCTGATCGAGGGCGGCAGGGTCACCTCGCCCGTCCGTGGGGCGACGCTCGTGGGCAACGGGCTCGAGGCCCTGGCCGCCCTGGACGGCATCGCCGACGACCTGATCATCGCGTCAGGCTTCTGCGGCAAGGCCGGCCAGTCGGTGGCAGCGGGGGTGGGTCAGCCCCACGTGCGCATCCGCGAGCTGACCGTGGGAGGCACGGCGTGAGCGAGCTGGAGGGCGTGGCGCGCCGCGCCGTCGAGGCGGCCCAGGATGCGGGCGCCGCCGAGGCTGAGGCCTACGCCGAGGAGGACCGCAGCCGCGAGATCCGCGTCTACGAGGGCGCGGTCGAGAGCCTCAGCGACGCTGGCGGGCGCGGGGTCGGCGTGCGTGCCTTCGTGGACGGCCGCTCGGGCCACGCCTACGGGACCGACCTCGGCGACGACGGCCTGCGGTCGCTGACCCGAGCCGCCGTTGAGGCGGCGGGGATCGCCGACCCCGACGAGCACGGCGGCCTGGCCGAGGAGACCGGGGCCACGGAGGTGGAGGGCCTGCACTCGCCCGAGCTCGCGGGTTGGTCCACCGAGGCCAAGGTGGACCTCGCGCTCGAGATCGAGCGCGCGGCGCGCTCGCACGCGGGCGTCTCGCAGGTCGAGGACACTGTCTACGCCGACGGCGAGGGCGAGGTCGCGCTGGCGAACTCGGAGGGCTTCTCCGCCGGCTTCAGCCTCAGCTCGGCCCACGCGTACGCGTCAGCCTTCGCCGGCGAGGGCGCCGATCTGATGACCGGCCTCGGCGTGGGGATGGCGCGCGACCCGGGGGGCCTCGACGCCGCGGCCATCGGCGACGAGGCCGCCGAACGCGCCCTCGCCCTGACCGGGGCGCGCCAGCCGGAGAGCCGGCGCTGCCCCGTGCTCTTCGACTCGTTCGTGGCGGCCTCCTTCATCGGCTTCATCGGGTCGATGCTGTCCGCCGACGCCGTCCAGCGCGGGCGCTCCCTGTTCGCCGGGCGCGAGGGCGACGAGGTGGCCGACCCTGCCTTCGTCCTGAGCGACGACGGGGCCCACCCCGAGGGCCTGGCCAGCTCGCCGTTCGATGGCGAAGGCTCGCCCACGCGACGCACGACGCTCATCGAGGGCGGCCGCCTGCGCACCTACCTGTTCGACGCGCGCACGGCCCGCAAGGCGGGTCGCGCCACCACTGCCAACGCGCGGCGCGGCTCCTATCGCGCGCAGCCCTCGGTGGGCACCTCGAACCTGCTGCTGGAGCCCGGCGAGCGCTCGCTGGCCGAGCTGGCGGCGGAGGCGGGGGAGGGGCTCCTCGTGACCGACGTGGCCGGGCTGCACTCGGGCGTGAACCCAGTGTCGGGCACGTTCTCGGTAGGGGCCGAGGGCCGTCTGATCGAGGGCGGTGAGCTGGGCCGGCCTGTGCGCGAGATCACGATCGCCAGCGACCTCGTGGGCATGCTCCGGGCGGTGCGGGCCGTCGGGTCCGAGGCCCGCTGGGTGCCCTTCGGAGGCAGCGTCAAGGCGCCACCGCTGCTCGTGAGCGAAATGTCGGTCTCCGGCTCCTAGGCCGCAAACTGCGGTCTTTCAGGGGTTGAATCCGCATAAACAAGGGGAGCGTGTCCGCAGGCGCTGTTACGTTCGCCGCCGTATTGCCCCCGCCATTTAGGAGGAAAAGTGACCAAGCAAGAATTCGTCGACCAGGTCGCCGCGAAATCCGACCTCTCGAAGAGCGATGCGGCCGAAGCGGTCGACGCGTTCCTGGAGGTCGTGGAGGAGACCCTCCAGCGCGGAGGTGAGGTCAACTTCACCGGCTTCGGCAAGTTCGCGGTGTCCCACCGTGGCGCCCGCCAGGGCGTGAACCCGCAGAGCGGCGAGAAGATCCAGATCGCCGCCAGCAAGGTGCCGAAGTTCAGCGCCGGCAGCGCGCTCAAGAAGTCGGTAAAGGGCTAGGGGGGCGCAAACCGGCGTCTGGCGGGGTCATCGGGGGGACTCGCGTGCGCTGCATGCGTCGTCCCCTTCTCGCCCGCATCCACCGGTTTCGCTCGCCTAAGGCGTAGCTGAGCTCTCCATTTCCTGATCGGCTCGCCGCTCTGGTCGAGGAGCGGCGGAGCCAGGTCGTGCTGGGCCTCGACCCCGACCCGGCCGCGTTGTGGCCGGCCGCGCTCGCGGAGGAGCACGACCCGGACGGCGACCCTGCCGTCCGCGCGGCGGCGGCGGTCGCACGTCACTGTCTGCTGGCCATCGAGGCAGCTGGCCCGGCGTGCGTTGCGGTCAAGCTGCAGCTCGCCTGCTTCGAGCGCCTCGGTGCGCCGGGCTGGGCCGCGCTGAAGAGCACCGTCGCGGCGGCCCGCGATCGCGGGCTGTTGGTGATCGCCGACGGCAAGCGCGGCGACGTGCCCGTCACCGCCGGGGCCTACGGCCAGGCGCTGGTGGGAGAGACGCCCAGCCCCTTCGGCGCCGTGCCCGGCCTGGGCGCCGACGCCTTCACGGCCAACCCGCTGCTGGGTCGCGACAGCCTGGAGCCGCTGGTGGAGGCCGCGCGCGCGACGGGCTCCGGAGTCTTCGTGCTCGTGCGCACCTCGAACCCCGGCGCGGCCGACCTGCAGGACACCGGCGAGCCGCCGGTGTACGAGCGGCTCGCCCGGCTCGCCGACGAGCTGGGCAAGGGCGCCCTCTCGGACGTCGGCGCTGTGTGCGGGGCCACCCGCCCCGAGCACCTGGCCCGCCTGCGTGAGCTCATGCCGCGCGCGCCGTTCCTCATGCCGGGGGTCGGGACGCAGGGCGGCAGCGCCGAGGCGCTGGGCGCCGCGTTCGCGCCCGGCCCCGCCGCGGGGCTGATCACGGCGTCGCGCTCGATCGTCGGCGCGCACCGCGAGCGCGGGGGCGACCCGGCTGCCGCCGCGGCCGCTGCGGCGTCCGAGCTGCGCGACGCGGGCTGGCGCACGGCGCAGGCATCCTGATCGCCCAACTATCCTGAGCCGGGCGATGGAGCCCCGCAGAGGCATCCCTGCGCGCGTTCTCGCGCCCGCGGCCCTGGCGATCTGTGCAGTGCTGTTCCTGTTCGTCCTGGCCACGTCCGGCGGCGGCGGCGACGAGGAGAAGAGTGGCTCCGCTGCGACGCAGACGCAGTCCAGCAGGAAACCCGAGCCCAAGCGCCGCCCCAAGCGCGTAGCGGGGAGCACCTACACGGTCAAGACCGGCGACACGCTCGGGAGCATCTCCGAGAAGACCGGTGTGGATGTCGAGCAGCTCCAGGAGCTCAACCCGCAGCTCGATCCCCAGGCCCTCGTCACGGGCCAGAAGCTCAAGATCCGCTAGCGCATGGGCGTCCGGGCCACCCCGCGGCTGCTGCCGGCGGCCTTGGTGGCGCTCGTCCTGCTGGCGGGCCCGGCGACCGCCTCCGCGCAGGAGCGCCCGCGGCTCACCGGGGCGGTGTCCGCGATCGTCGTGGACGCCCGCGACGGCACGGTGCTGCTCGCCAAGAACCCCCGCGCGCGGCGCTCCATCGCCAGCACCACCAAGCTGATGACCGCTCTGCTCACGCTCGAGCGCTCGCGCTCGAGCCGCATGTTCCGGGGTACCGACTATCAGGCCGGGGCGGTCGAGTCGAAGATCAACCTCGCCGACGGCGAGCGCATGCGTGTGGGCGACCTGCTCGAGGCCCTGCTGCTCGAGAGCGCAAACGACGCGGCGGTGGCACTCGCGCAGGGCGTGTCGGGCTCGCGCCCGGCCTTCGTGCAGGACATGAACGCGCGGGCGCGCGAGCTGGGGCTGCGTGGCACGAGCTACGCCAACCCGATCGGCCTCGACGACCCGTCCAACTACTCAACGGCCGCGGACCTGTCCACGCTGGCCCGCCGGCTGCTTCGCAACCGCCGCTTCGCCCAGATCGTCCGTATGCCGAGCGCCCGGCTCGAGTCGGGCAGCCGCCGGCGGGCGGTCGACAACCGCAACGACCTCGTGCGCGAGGGCGTGCGCCCGGTCACCGGCGTAAAGACAGGTCACACCGGCTCGGCCGGCTATGTGCTGGTGGGATCGGCACAGGCTCCCAACGGCGCCCGGGTAGTGAGTGTGGTGCTGGGTGAGCCGAGCGAGGGGGCGCGCGACGAGGACTCGCTCGCGGCGCTGCGCTGGGGTCTCGCGCAGTACCGGCGCGTCGGAGTTCTCGAGGCCGACCGCCCCCTGGCCCGGGCCGACGTCGAGCTGCGCAGCGAGAGGGTGGCCCTCGTTCCCGCCGGCGATCTCAACCTGACCCTGCGCCGCGGGCAGCGCGTGCGAAAGCGCGTCGACGCACCCGGGGAGGTCGAGGGCCCGCTTCCGGCCGGTCGCCGAGTGGGCTCTGTCGACGTCCTGGAGGGTGGTCGGGTGGTCCGTCGCGTGCCGCTGGTGACCGCCGCCGAGGTCGAGGGCGCGTCGTTTGCGAACCGGATGTTGCATTCCGTGGCAGGCCCCTTGACCTTGCTCGGCGCGCTCGCGATATTGATCGGCGTGACGGCACTCGTGATGCGGAGGGTGCGCGCGTGATCATCACCGTGACCCTCAACGCGGCGATCGACAAGACGCTCGCCGTCCCCAACTTCCGTCTCGGGCGCCGACACCGGGCCACCGAGCAGACCGCGATGGCGGGTGGCAAGGGCGTGAACGTCGCCCGGGCGCTGAAGGCGCTGGGCCAGCCCGTGATCGCGACGGGGGTGGCGGGCGGTGCCACCGGCACCCGCATCATCCAGCAGCTCACCGACGAGGCGATCCTCAACGACTTCGTCCGCATCCGCGAGGAGTCGCGCACCTCCACCGCGGTGGTCGACCCGACCTCCGGCGAGCAGACCGAGATCAACGAGCGCGGCCCCTCGGTGACCGAGGTGGAGCTCGAGCTGTTCGTCGACAAGCTGCTCTACCTGGCCAAGGGCGCCGGTGTGTGCGTGATCTCGGGCAGCCTTCCCGGCGGCGTCGACAACGGCCTCTACGCCCGCCTGGTGGAGGGCATGCGCCGCCTGGGGGTGACCACCGTGCTCGACTGCGAGGGCGACCCGCTGCGCCAGGCCACCCGCGCTCAGCCCGACGTGGTGACGCCCAACGAGCTCGAGGCCGAGGAGCTGGTGGGCCACGAGTTCGCCGACGACGAGGACCGCCGCACGGCGGTCGACGAGATGGTCGCCCTGGGCGCCCGCGAGGCGGTCATGACCCTTCCCGACGGCTGCCTCGGGCTTCTGGGCGACGAGACGGACGCCACGAACCCGCGGCGGCTGATCCGGGCGACGCTGGACCCGCTCGAGCCGGTATCCGCCGTGGGGTCGGGCGACGCCTTCCTGGCCGGGTTCGTCACCGCCCGCTACGACCGGCGTTCGGCGGAGGATTGCCTGCGCTTCGCGGTCGCCTGCGGGGCGGAGTCCACACAGCACTTCGGGGCCGGCGTCCTCGACCCGCGCGAGGTCGAGCGCCTCCAGGGCGAGGTGGAGCTCGAGCAGCTCCGCGCGAAGAGCCCGACCGCGACCGGGTAGCGCTGAGCTGCCGGGCGCTCCTCGCTAATAGCGGGATAACGCCGGCAGAACGCCGCGCGGAGCACCCGCTAGGCTCGAATTTCGTCCGCGCTCGAACCTAGGATGCCGCCATGGAAGTAGAGATCGGTCGGGGCAAGAAGGGCCGCCGTGCCTACGGCTTCGACGACATCGCCATCGTCCCCTCTCGCCGCACGCGCGACCCCGATGAGGTGGACATCACCTGGAAGCTCGGGCCCTACCGCTTCGAGCTGCCGCTGCTGGCATCGGCGATGGACGGCGTCGTCTCACCCGAGACGGCCGGGATAGTCGGCCGGCTGGGCGGCCTGGCAGTGCTCAACCTCGAGGGGGTCTTCACCCGCTACGAGGACGCCGAGGAGCAGCTGGAGCGCATCGCACGCCTGCCCAAGGACGAGGCTACGGCGGAGATGCAGCGCATCTACCGCGAGCCCATCAAGGACGAGCTGATCACCGAGCGGATCCGCCAGGTCAAGGACATGGGGGTGGTCTGTGCCGCCTCGCTCACCCCGCAGCGCGTGCGCTCGCACTACGAGGCGGCTCTCGACGCCGGCCTCGACATCCTCGTCATCCAGGGCACGGTCATCTCGGCGGAGCACGTCTCCAACGACGAGTCGCGGCCGCCGCTGAACCTCAAGGAGTTCATCCGCGACGTGCCGGTGCCGGTCGTCGTGGGCGGCTGTGCCTCCTACGCCACGGGGCTTCACCTCATGCGCACCGGCGCGGTGGGCGTCCTGGTGGGCGTCGGCCCGGGGGCGGCCTGCACCACCCGCGGCGTGCTGGGCATCGGCGTGCCGCAGGCCACCGCGATCGCCGACGTGGCCGGCGCCCGCTCGCAGCACATGATGGAGACGGGCGAGTACGTGGAGGTCATCGCCGACGGCGGCATGCGCAACGGCGGCGACATCGCCAAGGCCTTCGCCTGCGGCTCGGACGCGGTGATGATCGGCTCCCCGCTCGCGCGCGCCTACGAGGCGCCCGGCCAGGGCTTCCACTGGGGCATGGCCACCTTCCACAGCTCCCTGCCCCGCGGCGCGCGCGTGAAGACCACGCAGAACGGCTCGCTGGAGCAGATCCTGCTCGGGCCCGCCCACGAGAACGACGGCACGTTCAACCTCATGGGCAGCCTGCGCACCTCGATGGCCACCTGCGGCTACGAGGACATCCGCACCTTCCAGCGGGCGGAGGTCATGGTCGCGCCGTCGCTGCAGACCGAGGGCAAGCAGCTCCAGCGCGACCAGGCCATCGGGATGGGAGCCAGCTCGGCGGCCAAGGCGGCGCCGGCCACCGACGGCATCTCAAACGGCGCACCGAGCAATCCCGAGGCAGCGCTGGTCGAGCCTTGACCGAGTTGGAGACCCCCGTTCCGAAGGCTTCGGCCGAGGGGGTCCCCGAGCCGCCCACGCAGAGCACCGCTCGTGACGAGGTCCTGGTCCTGGACTTCGGCGGGCAGTACTCGCAGCTGATCGCCCGGCGGGTGCGCGAGTGCGGCGTCTTCTCCGAGCTGCTCCCGCACGACACCCCGGTTGAGGACCTCCGGGCCCGCGCGCCGCGCGGCCTCATCCTCTCCGGCGGGCCGGCGTCGGTCTACGAGGACGGTGCGCCGTCGCTGCGCAGGGCGGTGCTCGAGCTCGGGGTCCCCGTGCTGGGCATCTGCTACGGCATGCAGGCGATGGTGCTCGAGCTCGACGGGCGCGTCGAGTCTGCCCCGGTGGGCGAGTTCGGCCGCTCGTCGCTGACCGTCCACGAGCCCGGGACCCTGCTCGCCGGCCTGCCGACCGAGCAGAGTTGCTGGATGAGCCACCGCGACACCGTCTTCGAGCCGCCGCCGGGGTTCACGGCGCTGGGCTCCTCCGACCAGTCGCCCGTGGCCGCGCTGGAGGACAACGACCGGCGGCTGTACGGGATCCAGTTCCACCCCGAGGTCGTCCACACGCCCTACGGGACGCAGATCCTCGAGCGCTTCCTGCGCGACGTCTGCGGGCTGCCCATGGACTGGAGCGCGGCGTCGGTCGTCGAGGAGCAGATCGCGCGCATCCGCGAGCACGTGGGCGACGGGCAGGTCATCTGCGGGCTGAGCGGCGGCGTGGACTCTTCGGTGGCCGCGCTGCTCACCCACCGCGCCGTCGGCGACCAGCTCACATGCGTGTTCATCGACCACGGCCTCATGCGCCTCAACGAGGGCGAGCAGGTGATGGAGGCCTTCCGCGACCAGTTCGAGGTGCCGCTGGTGGCCGTGGACGCCGAGGAGCGCTTCCTCGCGCGCCTGGCCGGGGTCACCGACCCCGAGGCCAAGCGCAAGGCGATCGGGTCCGAGTTCATCCGCTGCTTCGAGGAGGAGGCGGCCAGGCTCGGCAACCCCAAGTACCTGGTCCAGGGCACCCTGTACTCGGACGTCATCGAGTCGGGCGGCAGCACGGGGGCGGCCACCATCAAGTCCCACCACAACGTGGGCGGCCTGCCCGAGGACCTCGAGTTCGAGCTCGTCGAGCCGCTGCGTTGGCTGTTCAAGGACGAGGTGCGCAAGGTGGGAGTTCAGCTCGGGATGCCCGAGCGCCTCGTCTGGCGCCAGCCCTTCCCCGGCCCCGGCCTGGCCATCCGCATCGTCGGCGACGAGGTCAACCGCGAGCGCCTCGACGTGCTGAGGGCGGCCGACTTCGTGCTGCAGGACGAGATCCGCGCGGCGGGCCTCTACCGCGACCTGTGGCAGTCGTTCTGCGTCCTGCCGGCGGGCGTGCGCGCGGTCGGCGTGCAGGGCGACGGGCGCTCCTACGGCTACGTGGTGGCCATCCGAGCAGTCACCAGCGACGACGCCATGACCGCCGACTGGGCCCGCCTGCCCTACGACCTGCTCGATCGCGTGGCCTCACGGATGGTCAACGAGATTCCCCAGGTCAACCGGGTGACGCTGGACATCACCAGCAAGCCGCCCGGCACCATCGAATGGGAGTAGACACCGCCGACGAGTTCTACGTCGTCGAGCGTACGTTCTCCGCTGACCCGTCGCACGTCTCCATCGGGCTGGCCAACATCAGGGCCCACGTGCCAGACGTGGAGGCCAACAAGGACAAGGTCCTGCGGGTCGCCAAGATCTTCAAGGAGCGCGGGGTCAACTTCGGGGTCTTCCCGGAGTTCTGCCTGTCGGGCTACTTCTGGGACGACGAGCGGGCGTGCCGGGAGTACATGGACAAGGCGCTCACGCACAAGCACCACGACTGGATCGATAACGAGCTCATGCCGTTGTTCGACGACCAGTTCATCGGCGTGATCCTCAACAACGTCACGCAGGGGCCCGACGGCAAGTACTTCAACTCGACCTTCCCCGTGGCGCGCGGGTTCGACTACCGCCACGAGGACAACATCTACAACAAGGTCTTCCTGCCAGGAATCGAGAAGACCTACTCCGAGAGCGGGCGCGACGACCGGCTCGTGGTGAACAGCGAGCGCGGCTGGGGCCGCTTCGGCTTCACCACTTGCTACGACTACCTCTTCAGCGACCTGCTGCGTGAGTACTCGCTCGGCGACAAGGTGGACGGCATCGTGCAGCTGGCCTCCTGGCGGGCGGCGGCCACGCGCGACTACGCCGGCATGAACGTGCGCACCGACGCCTACTACGGTCAGCTGTGGGACAAGGTGATGGCTGCCAACTCGGCCACCAATCAGGTGTGGACCTTCGCCTGCAACGCAGTAGGGACCCACGGCGTCAGCAACGTCGCCTTCTGGGGTGGCTCGGGCGTGTGGGCGCCCTCGGGGATGACCCTGGTGCAGGCCTCGCACTTCAACGAGGAGCTGGTGATCGTCCACAACCTCGACATCAAGGGCGCGCGCGCCGACGAGCACGACGAGTTCGACTACGCGCTGGATTTCAACGAGATCTACCGGCCCCTCGAGAACTCGCGGGGCTTCACCCGCGAGCTGGGCTGACTGCCCACCCCAGGGTCACGCAGACCGGCACCGCCAGCCGGTCGCCCTCCCGGCATTCCTCCGTGAGCCGGTGCAGGCGCTCGCGGGCCCGCTCGCGCTCGGCGTCGGGCTGAGCGTGGATGCGGGCGGCTGAGCGCACGCTGCCGCCGAGCAGCCCCTCCCACAGCTCGTCGGCCCCGTCCACCGGCTGGGCGAAGCGCAGGGTTCGGGCGCTCGGCTGGGCCAGCCCTGCGCCGGCGAGCAGCGCCTCGAGCTGAGGCCGCCCCGCGAAGCGATACGGGTCGGGGCCGTCGGGCACGGCGTCGTGGGCAAGCTCGCCGATCGCGTCGCCTATCAGCCCGAAGAGGCGGTTGCGGTCGGGGCGGTCCCACAGCGACAGCGCCACGCGGCCGCCGGGGGCCAGCGCGCGGGCCCAGGCCGCCACCGCCCGCTCGGGCCGCGGGAGATGGTTGACCAGAAAGCCGGCCACCACAACGTCGAAGCTCTCACCCAGCGCCAGCTCCTCGGCGTCGGCGGCCACGAAGCGCGCCCCGGGAACCCGCTGCCGAGCCACCTCGAGCATCTCCTCGGAGATGTCCACGCCGGTAACCTGCGCACCCCGGGCCGCCGCCGCGGCGGCCACGGCCCCGGTGCCGGTAGCCACGTCGAGCACGCGCTCGCCGCGGCGGAGCCCGGCCGCATCCAGCAGCGCCTCGGCGACGCGGTCGGTGACTCGGCCCATGAGCCGGTCGTAGCTGCCGGCCTGCGCCGACCAGCCCTCGGCCTCGAAGGCCTTGAACTCGTCGGCGTCGCCCACGGCGGGCAGCATGTCAAGCCGCGGGCGGCGAGAATCGCGCGGGCACGGTGGCCGGCGCCGCGCTGTCCGCGGCCGGCCGCGCAGGCTGCGCGAGCTCAGGCCGCCGTAGCGGTGACGGTCCAGGTCGAGGCGGTGGTGACCACGCCGTCAGGACCCTCGAAGTGACCCATCTCCTCTCGCAGCGCCGCCTCGATCTCCGACCTCAGGCGCACGGCGTCTTCGCCCGCCAGGCGCAGCACCTCGCCGGCTGGGCCGATCGCCATGACCAGCCCCACCGCCTCGTCGATGTCGCGTCCGCTGACGAAGGGCAGGTCATTGCGCTCCAAGGCTACGTCCGCGAAGCCCGCCGAGAGGAGGACCTGGCTCGTCTTGTCGGCGTCGGCAAGCGCGAATGGGCCAGGCCCGCAGGTCAGCTCGTCGCTGTCCTCGTCCTCGGTCACGAACTGCTCCACCACCTGCTCGGCGCGGTACATCCACTCGTTGTCCATCTTCTTGCGCCAGACCACGTTGCAGAGCCGGCCGCCGGGCTTCATCGCCCGGCGGATGTTCCGGTGGGCCGGCACCGGGTTGGCGAAGAACATGGTCCCCATGCGGGCGAAGACGTAGTCGAAGTCGTCCTCGAGCTGCGCCGCCTCCACGTCGGCCACCGCGAAGCGGGCGTTCTCCACACCCGCGGCCTCTGCCTCAGCGCTGGCGACCTCGATGAAGCGCTCGCTCGAGTCGACCCCCACGACCTCGCCCTCGGGGCCCACCAGCGCTGCAAGCTGCCGGGTGGTCTCGCCGAAACCGCAGCCGATGTCCAGCACGCGCTCGCCCGGCCGGGGCGGGTGCCGGGCCAGCGCACGGTCGCTGTGCGGAGCCAGCCCGCCGACGAGAATGTCGCGGTACTGGAGGAAGCGATCGAAGAGGACGCCGTTCCAAGCCTCGATCGCCTCCTCGTTGGCCGGGGAGACAGACTGCACGGGGTGAGCCTACCGCCGCGCCCGGGTCCCTCCGCAAGGTTTGCCGCCTAGGAGTAGGAGTCCCAGTCCCGCAGCGCGGGAAGGGGATCGAACGGCCGGCCGCCGCTGTACCAGCCCGGCCTGCGCCACAGCTCGAAGTGCAGGTGGCAGCCGCGCGCGTTGCCGGTCTCGCCCACCGTGCCGATGCGCTGGCCGGTGAGGACCCTGTCGCCGCGGTCGAAGGCGCTCGGCTCGGTGAGGTGCATGTACCCGTAGTCCTGTCCGCTGCGCGAGCCGGTGATGATCAGGTAGTTGCCCGCGGCACTGTGGTAGCCCTTTGCCTTGACCTTGCCGCCGCGCGCGGCGACCAGCCGCGTGCCGCACCTGGCCATCACATCCTGGCCTTGGTGGCTGTGTCCGGCACGGCCGGCGCCGAAGCGCGCGCCGCTCCCGCCGAAGTTGTGGCGGCCGCGTACGGGGAAGATGTGGGGGAAGAGGTCGAAGGCGTCGCGGGCGGTGACCGGGGTGGTGCTTGAGCTCCGCGCGCGCGCGCCGGTGGAGGATGAGGCGTTCAGCCGGAACGAGTAGCGGCCCGGGGGCGCCGGGCGGCCCTGCAGCGTGCCGCGCCAGAGCACGCTCAGCGTCTGGCCGGGCGCGGCGGGGCCGGGCGACCAGGTGTAGGCGACGGTGCCGTCGGTGCGGATGAGGTCCACCGTCACGCTCACAGGGCTCGGATGGGTGACCCGGTAGGAGAAGCGAACGCTGCTGCCGGCGAAGTAGAACTTGGTGCGGCTGGTGGCTGTCTCCAGGCGGGGCGTGCCGCCCTGGCCGGTGCCCGGAACGGGGGAGAGCACGGGGTTGGGCTCGATCTCGGGTGCGGGGAGGATCTTCACCGAGCGCGAGCGGCGCGACCTCACCGACTTCGACACCTGCACGGAGACGGGACCCGAGACGGCAGACAGCGGGACCTGCACGCGCAGGCGGCGAGTCGAGGTGCCGGGCTTGACGGCGACGCGGCGGTCGTCGCGGCGGCCGACCGAGCCGTGGAAGGTCACCTTGGTCACACCCGCGAGGTAACGGCCCTCGATGCGGGCCGTGGAGCCGCCGCGCAGGCGCCTGCGCGAGGCGCAGGCCGAGACGCAGCGGACCTTCCTGATCACCGGCGGCGAGCTGTAGGTGCTCCCCCCCGGGGCCATTGTGCCGCTCTGAGGAGTGGTCGAGGTCTGGGCGGAGGCGCTGGGGACCGCGGCGCACGCGGCCAGCAGCGCAAGCGCGACGACTATTCGCGATGGGGTGCGAACCAAACCGGCCATTAGTTGTCCCGTCCTTCTGTCCCGGCCTACGGGGTTAGCTGACGGGCTCGCGACGCCTGCGACGCCGCTACGGCCGGAAGGTCCAGATGACCCGGCCGATTCGCCCCCACGGCTGCCGCTCACGCGGCCTCCGTACGGTTCCCCCGTTCCCCTCTGGCGTTTTGGTCACCTGAAGGGATTCGGCAGACTTCTTGACTGGCGGGGCAGCGTAGCACCAGGTGTGGTCGCTCGTACGGGAGCAGGTATCTGCTACCTCTAGGCTCTGCCCTTTGCCGCGGGCGCCGGATCCCCTGCCCGCACGCCCTGAATGAAGACCTTTGTTGCAACCCCAGCAAACCGCGAGCGCGACTGGCTCGTCGTCGACGCGAGCGGCCACACCCTCGGCCGCCTGGCCACCCAGGTGGCGGACGTGCTGCGGGGCAAGCGCAAGCCGGAGTTCACGCCGCACTGCGACGTGGGCGACTTCGTGATCGTCGTGAACGCGGAGAAGATCGCCGTGACCGGCAACAAGCGCGAGGAGAAGCGCTACCACCGCCACTCGGGCTACCCGGGGGGCCTGCGCTCCAGGACCCTGGAGGAGATGCTCGACCGCCGTCCGGAGCAGGTCATCCGCAAGGCGGTCAAGGGGATGCTCCCGCGCACCCGGCTGGGCCGCGCCCAGCTGCGCAAGCTGAAGGTCTACGCGGGCCCCGACCACCCGCACGCCGCGCAGCAGCCCGCGCCACTCGAGATACCCACCCGCGAGCGCCGGGAGGGCGGCTCATGATCGAAGACCCGCGCGATCCCGAGGAGACCCCCGAGGAGGGCGAGCCCACCGCCGACGGCGTGGCCCCGGCCGACGCCGACACGGGCGGGTCCGAGGCCCCGACGCCGGAGCCCGACGAGGCCGATCAGCACGACGAGGCCCCCGAGACCGCCGGCGAGTCCGCCGAGAGCGGCACCGACGAGCCGCCCGCCGATCCGGAGCCCGCCGCCGAGGAGCCCGCCGCAGAGGAGCCCAGCGCGGAGGAGCCCGCCGCCGAGGAGCCGACCGCGCCCCAGCCCGCCGAGCCCGAACCAGCCGTGGAGGGGCCCGCGGGCGACGAACCCGCCGAAGAGGCGCCCGCCGAGGACGCCCCCGCGCCCGCGGCGCGCCAGGCCGGCGGCGACGACGTCATCCCGGGGGCTCACCTCGAGCCCGACCTGGTGCTGGAGGAGGAGGGTGCCGGCAGCGAGGCCGAGCAGGCCCTCGCGGGCGCCGAGTTCGAGGCCGAGGAGGGCGCGCTCGTCCAGCGCGACGAGTCCGAGGACGAGGACGACCAGCCGCTCGCCCGCGAGCCGCTGGACTTCGCCAAGGACGCGCGCTACCAGGCGACCGGCAAGCGCAAGCACGCCATCGCCCGTGTGATCCTCAAGCCCGGCGACGGCACCTACCGGGTCAACGGCCGCCCGCTCGACGACGTCTTCCCGCGCGTGAAGCTCCAACGCATGGCCCGCCAGCCGCTCGAGACGGCCGGCTACGGCTCGCGCATGGACGTGGCCGCCCGCATCCACGGCGGCGGGGTGTCGGCCCAGGCCGGCGCGCTGCGCCACGGCATCGCCCGCGCGCTGGTCGAGGCCGACCCCAACCTCCGCACCGAGCTCAAGAAGCGCGGCTTCCTCACCCGCGACCCGCGGGTGAAGGAGCGCAAGAAGGCCGGCCTCAAGAAGGCGCGCAAGCGCCCGCAGTTCTCCAAGCGGTGACCGGACGACCGGGCGGTGCTCGGCCGGCCAACCTCCGGCCTGCGCTCCGTCGGTAACCCCTCCATGGCGGAACCGGGCCCCAAGCGGCTCTTCGGCACCGACGGGGTGCGGGGCGTGGCCGGTGAGTTGCTGACCGCCGAGCTGGCGGTCGCGCTCGGCCGCGCGGCGACGGCCGTGTCGGCGGCGAGCGCCCCGCAGGTCCTGATCGTCCGCGACACCCGCGAGTCCGGCGAGATGCTCGAGGCCTCGCTGGCCGCCGGGGTGGCGGCGGGCGGGGGCCATGCCCTGCTGGGCGGTGTGCTGCCCACCCCGGGGGCCGCGCTCTTGCTTCGCCGCTACGAGTTCGACCTGGCGGTTGTCGTCTCGGCCTCACACAACCCCTACCGCGACAACGGCATCAAGTTCTTCGGGCCAGGGGGAACCAAGCTCCCCGACGAGGACGAGCGGCGCATCGAGGAGCACGTGGCCGCCGGCGAGCACGCCGCGGCGGTGCCGATAGGGCGAGTGCGCGAGCTGCACGGAGCCACCGGGGACTACCTGCGCGAGCTCGAGCTGCGCTTCAGCGCCCTGGACCTGTCGGACGTGCGCGTGCTGCTGGACTGCGCCCACGGGGCCACCTACCGGGCGGCCCCCGAGATCTTCCGCCGCCTCGGCGCCCACGCAGAGACCATCGGGGCCGAGCCCGACGGGCGCAACATCAACGACGGCTGCGGCTCGACCCACATCGACGCGCTGGCGCCGCAAGTGGCCGAGGGGGACTTCGACCTGGGCTTCGCCTTCGACGGGGACGGCGACCGGGTGCTGGCGGTCGACCGCGAGGGGACGGTGGTCGACGGGGATGAGCTGCTGGCCCTGGCGGCGCTGCACCTGCGCGGCGCGGGACGCCTGCCCGGCGAGGGCGTCGCCGTGACGGTGATGACCAACTACGGCTTCCACCAGGCCATGGAGCGCGCCGGGGTGCACGTCGCCACCACCCCGGTGGGCGACCGCCACGTGCTGGCCGAGCTGCTGCGGCGCGGGTGGGGGCTCGGCGGGGAGCAGTCGGGCCACATCATCGAGACGGGCTTCGTCCCCTCTGGGGACGGGTTGGCCGCGGCGCTGCTGTCCCTCGAGGCCCTGAACGGCGGTGACCTGGCCCGCCGCCAGGCGATGGAGAAGCTCCCCCAGACCCTCGTCAACGTGACGGTTGCCGATCGCGATGCGATCGAGGGCGCCGCGACGGTCTGGGAGGCCGTGCAGCGTGAGAACGCCGCTCTGGAGGGCCGCGGCCGGGTGCTGGTGCGCCCTTCGGGGACCGAGCCGCTGGTCCGCGTGATGGTCGAGGCCCCCGGGCAGGAGGAGTGCGAGGCCGTGGCGAAGCGCCTGGTGGACCTCGTGGTGCAAGAGCTAGCCTGAACCCCTTATGTGCGGCATCGTCGGATACACCGGCTCGCGCTCCTGCCGTGGGCTGCTGCTGGACGGGCTGAGCCACCTCGAGTACCGCGGCTACGACTCGGCGGGCCTTTCCCTGGTCGGCAGGGCCGGAATCGAGTCAGTCCACGCCGTGGGCAAGCTGTCCTTCCTGCAGGAGGCCGTGGCGGCCGCCGACGACCGCGACGGCGGCACCGCGACGTTGACCATTCCCGCCACCACCGGCATCGCCCACACCCGCTGGGCCACCCACGGCCGCGTCACCCACGACAACGCCCACCCCCACGACGACCCCTCGGGCCGGGTCCACATCGTGATGAACGGGATCGTGGAGAACTGGAGCGAGCTGCGCCGCCGGTTGGAGAACGAGGGCTCTGTGTTCAGCTCGGAGACCGACACCGAGGTCGTCGCGCACCTGATCGCCTCGTATCTTGACGAGGGCCTGCTCACGGCCGTCCAGAGGGCCTACGCCGAGCTGCGTGGCCACTACTCGTTCGTCGCGGCCAGCTCCGAGGAGCCCGATCTGTTGGTCGGCGCTCGCAAGGAGACCCCGTTGGTGGTCGGCCGCGGCGACGGCGAGAACTTCTTCGGCTCCGCCGTCCCGGCGTTCCTGTCCGAGACCCGCCGGGTGCAGTTCATCCAGGACGACGAGATCGTCGCCATGACGCCCGACGAGGTGCGGATCTTCAATGCGCACGGGGAGGAGGTCGAGCGCGAGATAGAGGAGGTCGAGTGGGACCAAGCCGCTGCCGAGAAGGGCGGCTTCGAGACCTTCATGCTCAAGGAGATCCACGAGCAGCCCGAGGCGATCGCCGAGACCGTGGGCGACCGGCTGCGCCCCGACGGCACGCTGGACCTCACCGACCTGGGCATCTCCGACGACGAGCTGCGCAGCTTCCGCCGCGTGCTCGTGGTCGCGTGCGGCACCTCGTACCACGCGGGCGTGGTCGCCCGCTACGCGGTCGAGGAGTGGTCGGGAGTACCGGTGGGCGTCGACATCGCCTCGGAGTTCCGCTACCGCAAGCCGCTGTTCAACGAGCGCGACCTGGTGGTGGGGATCACCCAGTCGGGCGAGACGGCCGACACGCTCGCTGCGATGCGCCTGGCCCGCGACAACGGGGCGCGCGTGATCGCCATCACCAACGTCATGGGCAGCCAGGCCACGCGCGACTCCGACGGGGTGCTGTTCACCCGGGCGGGACTCGAGATCGGCGTGGCGGCCACCAAGACCTTCGTTGCCCAGACCGCGGCGATGTACCTGCTCGGCCTCAAGCTCGCCGAGGTGCGCGGCAGCCTCCCCGCCGACGTCATGGCTGGGCTGGGGTCCGACCTGCGGGCGATGCCCCGCCACATCGGGCACATCCTGGACACGCAGGCCGACCACCTGGCCGACATCGGCGAGCGCTTCCGCGACGCGGGCTTCTTCTTCTACCTGGGCCGCCACATCGGGCTGCCGATCGCTCTCGAGGGCGCGCTGAAGATGAAGGAGATCTCCTACGTGCCCAGCGACGCGTACGCGGCTGGGGAGATGAAGCACGGTCCGATCGCGCTGCTCGACGACCGCACGCCGGTGGTATGCGTGGCGACTGACCTGCCGATGCTGGACAAGATGCTGTCCAATATGGCCGAGGTGCAGGCCCGCGGGGCGCACGTGATCGCGGTGGCCACCGAGGGCTCCCACCAGGTGGCGGAGAACTCCGAGGAGGTCGTCTACGTGCCCCGGACCGACTGGCTCCTGCAGCCGCTGCTGGCCGTCGTGCCGCTGCAGCTGCTCTCCTACTACGTGGCGCGGGCGCGCGGGCTGAACATCGACCAGCCACGCAACCTGGCGAAGACGGTCACGGTCGAATGACCGAGCCGCGTATGTCGGCCTCCGCGGCCCGGTCAGTCGGCCGACCCGTCGGGTAGCGCGCTTTGGGCGGCGTCGGACTCGACCTTCTCGACATCGCCCGCCTGGAGCGCTCGCTGGAGCGCCGGCCGCGCCTGGCGGAGCGGCTGTTCACCGAAGCCGAGCGGGGCTACGCCGCTGAGCGGGCCCGCCCCGGCCAGCATCTGGCCGCCCGCTTCTGTGCGAAGGAGGCGGTGGCCAAGGCCCTGGGGCTGCGCGGCTGGAGCTTTCGCGACGTTGAGGTCGTGGCCGGCGAGGGCGCGCCCAGCGCGCGTCTGAGCGGAGCGGCGGCGCGCCGGGCTGAGGCGCTGGGCGTGCAGCCCCGAATCTCTCTCACCCACACCGAGACCACCGCAGCGGCCGTGGCCGTCGCGCTGTGACCCTCCCGGACTGGCTCGACCCGCTCTTCGAGGCCGGCGAGATGCGCGCCGCCGACGCCTACGCGATCGAGGAGCGCGAGGTCCCGTCGCTCGACCTGATGGAGCGCGCCGGGGCGGGCCTGGCGCGGCTGGTCGCCGCCCGCGCCGCCGACGGGCCCGTACGGGTCGTGGTCGGCAAGGGCAACAACGGCGGCGACGGGCTAGTGGTGGCGCGCCTGCTGCGCGAGGAGGGCCGCGAGGTCGACGTGCTGGCGGTGGCCGACCTCGGCGAGGCGCGGGGCGACGTGGCCGTCAACCTCGAGCGGCTGCCGGGGGAGGGGCCGCGCGAGTTCACGGCCGAGGCCCTCGCGGGCTCGGGCGCCGTGGTGGACGCCATGCTCGGCACCGGCTTCGAGGGCTCGCCCCGCGAGCCGATCGCGGGGGCCATCGCGGCCATCAACGGCCAGGCCGCGCCGGTGATCGCCTGCGACGGGCCCTCGGGGGTCAACGCCTCGACGGGGGAGGTCGAGGCCGAGGCGGTGCGGGCCACGGCCACCGGGACCTTCCACGGTCCGAAGCTCGGCCTGCACGTCAACCCCGGCGCCGGGCGAGCCGGCGAGGTCGAGGTGGTCGAGATCGGCATCCCGCGCGGGGCGCCGAGCGGCGAGGCGGCCGGGCTGATCTCCGAGCGAGTGCTGGATCTGTATCCCCGCCGCGGCCGCGAGGGCAGCAAGTTCGCCTCGGGCGTGGTGATGGTCGTGGGAGGCTCCGAGGGGCTCACCGGCGCGCCCACGATGGCCGCGCTGAGCGCGCAGCGAGCGGGGGCCGGCTACGTGCAGGTGGCGGTGCCCAGGCCCGCCCAGCCGGTGATCGACCTGCGCCTGCTCGAGGGCATGAGCCGCGGCCTTCCGGACCGCGACGGCGGCCACACGCCCGAGGGCGCCGAGCAGGTCGAGGAGATGGCCGAGCGAGCGGGATGCGTGGTGCTGGGCCCAGGGCTCGGACGCGCCGAGGGCGCGGTCGAGTTCGCGCGGGAGGTCGGCCGCGGGGTCGACGCGCCGCTGCTGCTGGACGCAGACGGCCTGAACGCCCACGCGGGCGCCCTGGACACGTTGGCCGGCCGCGACGCCCCGACCGTGCTGACCCCACACGAGGGAGAGCTCGGCCGACTGCTGGAGCGAGAGCGCGAAGAGGTGGGCGCCCACCGCCTCGCCTGCGTGCGCGAGGCAGCCGAGCGCAGCGACGCCGTCGTGCTGCTGAAGGGCGACGACACGCTGATAGCAGCCCCCGGCCGTCAGGTGGCGGTGAGCCCGGGCGGCAGTCCCGCGTTGGCGACGGCCGGCACCGGCGACGTGCTCTCCGGCGTGATCGGCTCGCTCCTGGCCAAGGGCTTGGACGCGTTCGAGGCCGCCGCGCTGGGCTGCCTGGCCCACGTGCTCGCCGGACGCGCGGCCGCTGAGCGGCTCGGGGCCGACCACGTGATCGCCGGCGACGTGATCGAGGCGCTGCCTCGGGGCTTCCGCTCGGTGCAATAACGTCGCTCGGATGGCCTCGGAGCCCGCGACGCAGCCGGTCGAGCGCGCGCTGGCGCGCGTGGACCTCAGCGCCGTCACCCGCAACTGCGGGCGCCTGAAGACCGCCCTCACCGGCGGGGCGGAGCTCTGCGCGGTGGTGAAGGCCGACGGCTACGGCCACGGGGCGGTCCCCTGCGCCTGGGCCGCGATCGAGGGCGGTGCCGCGTGGCTTGCGGTGGCCACGGCGCGCGAGGCGATGCAGCTGCGCGAGGAGGGCATAGAGACTCGCGTGCTGGTCATGGGTGCCCTGACACCCGAGGAGGCCCAGCTCGCGCTGCAGGCCGAGGCCGACGTGGTGGCCTGGCGCGAGGGCTTCGCCCGCCGGCTGGCTGGCTGGGCCGAGGGGCGCTACGCGCGCGTGCACGTGAAGCTCGACACGGGAATGGGTCGCCTGGGCACCCGCGACACCGACGAGGCGCTGCGGGTGATCGATGCCGTGTCCGCCGACGACCTGCTGGAGCTGTCCGGGCTGATGACGCACTTCGCCACCGCCGACGAGCCCGGCGACGAGCACTTCCCGCGCCAGCTCGAGCGCTTCACGGCCTTCGTCGAGCGGGTGAAGCCCGACCAGCCGCAGGCCGTCGTGCACGCCGCCAACAGCGCCGCCACGCTGCGCGACTCAGCGTCGCATTTCGACATGGCGCGCTGCGGCATCGCGGTCTACGGGCTGGACCCGTTCAACTCCGACCCCGCCGACCACGGGCTCGAGCCCGCGCTCTCGCTGGGCTCCTACGTGGGGCGGGTGGAGCGCTTCGAGCCCGGGGCGGGCGCGGGCTACGGCCAGACCTGGCACACGCCCGAGGCGACCTGGGTGGCGACCCTGCCGATCGGCTACGGCGACGGCTGGCGGCGGGGCCTGTCCAACAACGCCGACGTGCTGATCGGCGGGCGCCGGCTGCCGCTCGTGGGAACGGTGAGCATGGACAACGTGACCGTGGACCTCGGTCCCGGCGGCGAGGCCGAGGTCGGCGAGCGGGCGGTGCTCATCGGCGGCCAGGGCAGCGAGCGCATCCTGTGCGAAGAGGTCGCCCGCCGGCTGGGCACCATCAACTACGAGGTGACCTGCGGCCTGAGTTCCCGCGTGCCGCGCCGCTACGAGCGGTGAGCGCGCTCGAGCAGCTGACCGGCCACGACGCCGCGCGCGCGGCACACGCGGTCCTGCAGCGCGAGGGGGTAGAGGCCTGGATCGTCGGCGGCACGATCCGGGACGCCCTGCTGGGCCGGCATCTCCACGACCTCGACCTGGCCGTCGCCGGCGACGCCGAGCGCCAGGCACGCGCCCTGGCGGATGCCGCCGGCGCCCCGGCTTTCGCGCTCTCGGAGGCCTTCGGCGCCTGGCGGGTGCTGGACCGTCGCCGTGGCGTCACCTACGACCTGACGCCGCTGCAGGGCGAGAGCATCGAGGCCGACCTGGCCCAGCGCGAGCTGACACTGAACGCCATGGCGCTCCCGCTGGGGGGCGGCGAGCTGCTCGACCCCTTCGGCGGCCGGGCGGACATCCAGGCGAAGATCTTGCGGCTCGTGAGCGAGGAGGCGCTGCGCCGTGACCCCCTGCGGACGCTGCGCCTGCCGCGCTTCGCCGCCGAGCTGGGCTTCAGGGCCGACTCCGCGAGCGAGGAAACCGTGACCCGCCACGCCGCGAGCGTCACGGAGGCCGCGCCCGAGCGCATCTGGGCCGAGCTGCGCCACCTGGTCTGCGCCGACGGAGTGCTCAACGGGCTCGGCATGGCCGAGCGCACCGGCGTGCTGGGGGAGGTGCTGCCCGAGCTGTTGGCGCTGCGCCGCGTGGAGCAGAGCCGCTACCACCACCTCGACGTCTACGACCACACGCTGGAGGTGCTGGCCCGCCAGCTGGAGCTCGAAAGCGACCTCTCCGCGGTCTTCGGCGACCTGGCCCCGCGGCTCGAGGCGGTGCTCGCCGAGCCCCTCGCCGACGAGCTCAGCCGCGGCCAGGCGCTGCGCTTCGCCGCCCTGCTGCACGACGTGGGCAAGCCGTCCACGCGCGGCGTGCGACCCGACGGGCGGGTCACGTTCATCGGCCACGACGCGGCCGGCGACGAGATGATCCGCGGCCTCTTCCGGCGGCTGCGCGCAAGCGCCCGGCTTGCGTCGTTCCTGGGCGCGGTGACCCGCCACCACCTCGTGCTGGGCTTCCTCGTCCACCGGCGCCCCCTGTCGCGCCGCGACGTCTATCGCTACCTGCGCGAGGTCGACCCGGTGGAGGTGGAGGTGACGCTGTTCATCTGCGCGGACCGCATGGCCACGCGCGGGCGCAACGCCGAGCCGGCGATCGGCGCGCACCTCGAGCTGGCCCGCGAGCTGATGGGGCCGGCGCTGGACTGGCGCGCAGAGGGCCCCCCGCGCCCGCTGCTGCCGGGCGACGAGCTGGCCCGCGAGGTGGGCATCGAGCCGGGGCCCGAGCTGGGGGCGCTGGTGCGCCGGATCGAGGAGGCGGCCTACGCCGGCGAGGTCGAGGGCCGCGAAGGCGCGGTGCGGCTCGCCCGCCGCCTGCGCGAGGATGCCGCCCGGGAGTGATCGTCGACTGCGCCATATACGAGGACGGCAAGCGCGTCGACAACGACGTCGACCCGGCGGACGCCCTCCAGGCCGCCCGCGACCGCGGCTCGTTCGTGTGGATCGGCCTGTACGAGCCCTCCGAGGAAGAATTCGACTCCATGCAGCGAGAGTTCGAGTTGCACGAGCTGGCGGTCGAGGACGCGGTCAACGCCCACCAGCGGCCCAAGCTGGAGACCTACGGCGACACGGTCTTCCTCGTGCTGAAGACCGCGCGCTACATCGACCCAGACGAGGTGATCCAGTTCGGCGAGATCCTCGTCTTCCTGGGCCACGACTTCATCGTCACCGTTCGCCACGGCGAAGGCAGCTCGCTGCAGGGCGTGCGCGAGGACCTCGAATCACGGCCCGACCTGCTGGCGCACGGTCCCGGCGCGGTGTTGCACGCGATCGTCGACCGGGTCGTCGACGACTACTTCCCCGCCGTGGCGGGGCTGGAGGAGGACATCGAGGAGGTGGAGAACTCGGTCTTCTCCTCCGAGCGCACCAACCCGGCGGAGCGCATCTATCGCCTCAAGCGCGAGACCCAGCAGTTCCATCGAGCGACCACGCCGCTGCTGGAACCGATGGACCGCCTCACGGGCGGGCGCGTCGGCCAGATCCACCCCGAGGTCCAGGCCTACTTCCAGGACGTCAACGACCACCTCGCGCGCGTGACCGACCGCCTCGACGTCCTCAACGACGGTCTCAACAGCATCCTGCAGGCCAACCTGGCCCAGGTCACCGTGCAGCAGAACGACGACGTGCGTCGCATCTCGGCGATCGTGGCGATCATCGCCGTGCCGACCGCCATCGCCGGCATCTACGGGATGAACTTCGAGCACATGCCCGAGCTGAAGTCCGAGCTGGGCTACCCGATCGTGCTCGGGGTGATGGTGTTGATCTGCTCCGGCCTGTACCGCTACTTCCGCCGGGTGGGCTGGCTGTGAGGGTGCCGAGCGGCGGTGCTCGGCCGGCCAACGCCCGGCCTGCGCTCCGGCGCTAGAGGCCGAGCGCTAAAGCCGCCTGACGAGGGCATCGCACAGGCGCGCGCAATCGGCCACCGTTTCGTAGTCCACCCTGTCCGCCGTGTCGGTCGGCCAGTGGTACTCGGTCGGGATCTTGAACTCGTCGACCGAGCCGAGGGCGACGGTCGGGTAGCCGCGGCGCAGGGGCACGACCCCGTCGGTCGCGTTGCGAAAGCGCAGGTTCGGCACCAGCTCGATTCCCAGGCGCGCGGCCTCCTCCCTCAGCAGCGCGAGGAAGTCCTTGGGGTACTCGTTCATCCACACCATGCCCTCGCCCTCCAGCGGGGCCAGGCGCGGCGAGCCGACGGTGTCCACGCAGACGAACCAGGTGCGGTCCGGCGGGAGGGAGGGGAAGTGGCGCCGCGAGAACGCGTGCATCCCCTCGAGGAACGACTCCTCCGAGCCGGTGGAGAGCAGGATCACCCGCAGGCCGGCCGGGGGCGGCCGGTCCGCCAGGGAGCGGGCCAGCCAGCTGAGCACGGCCACCCCCGAGAGGTTGTCGTTGGCGCCGGGGACGGCCCTGCGCAGGCCGATGTCGGCCATCGCCGCCGCGTAGCCCAGGCACAGCACCCGGCCCGCCTCGCCCACCCGGCGCAGGCCCAGCAGCGCCCCCAGGGCGACCAGGGCGGGGCCGGCGACGGCGCCCCACATCGTCGGCGGCGTGGTGTTCACCTTCTCCAGCAGTCCGGGGAAACGGCGCAGCAGGGCACGCGGGGGGTCGGGGTGGAACACCAGGCCGGCGTGGGCGGCATCGTGGTGCGCGCAGACGACCACCGTGCGCTCGGCGTCGGGCGGCCCGAGTTCGGCCACGACGTTCGTCGTGGGCCCGCCCGGCAGCAGCTTGCGGCGAAAGAGCTGTCGTCCGGCCGTGATGTCGTCGGTCACCGCGGCAGTGCCCAGCAGCCCCGCGAGGGCGCCGACCAGCCGCCCGCGCCCGGCGGCGAGGGCGCCGATAACCGCCGGCAGGCCGATCGGCCACCAGTAGCCGCCGTGCGCGCGCTCCTCCTCGATGCGCGTTCGGGCCCCGGCAGCCTCGAGGTCCGCGGCGATCAGCTCGGCGGCCTCGCGTTCCCCGGCAGACGTGGCGGGCCGGTGGATGCGCGCGAGCCGCTCGATCCACGCTCGCAGCTCGGCTTGGGTCATCGCGGCCAAGGCGCCGCTACGCTACCCGCCCCGTGGCCGACGACGACTGCCTCTTCTGCAGGATCGCTGCCGGCGAGCTGCCGGCGGAGAAGCTCGACGAGGACGAGCACACGCTGTCGTTCATGGACATCAATCCGTGGACCCGCGGGCACGCACTGGTGATTCCCAAGGAGCACGCCCGCAACATCCACGACATCTCCGACGAGAGCCTGGGCCGGGTGATGAGCGCCGCCAAGCGGTTGGCCACCAGGGTGCGCGACAACCTCGGGGCCGACGGGATCAATCTGCTCAACTCGGCCGAGCCCGCGGCGTGGCAGACCGTCTTCCACTTCCACGTCCACGTGATCCCGCGCTACGAGGACGACCCACTTCGCCTGCCCGGCCAGCCGATGCAGCCCGAGGAGGGCGAGTTGGCCGAGGTGGCCGCCGAGCTCCGTGGCTGAGCGGATCCGCTTCGAGCAGCAGGGCGACGTCGGCCAGATCGTGGTCGAGGCGCCGCCGCTCAACCTGTTCGCCGAGGGGATGGGCGAGGAGCTCGAGGTCGCGCTGAGCGAGGCCGAGGGCGCGGGCCTGCGAGCGCTGACCTTCCGCGCGGAGGGGAAGGTCTTCACCGGCGGGGTCGACGTCCAGATCTTTGAGGGCCTCAGCGGCGAGGACGCCGAGCAGCTGGCCCGCGACCTCCTCGCGATCACCCGGCGCGTGGAGGACATGCCCTTCCCGACGATCTCGTCGGTGGGAGGGCTGTGCCTGACCTGGGGGTTCGAGCTCTCACTGGCTTGCGACCTGATCGTGGCCTCCGACGCGGCACGCTTCGGCTTGGTGGAGCGCGTGGTGGGGATCACGCCCTTCATGGGCGGCGTGCAGCGGGTGACCGAGCGCGCCGGGCCCGCGCGGGCGCGCGAGCTAGTCATGACCGGCGACCTCTACCCCGCCGAGACCCTGCGCCAGTGGGGCGTGATCAACCGTGTGGTGCCGCTCCCCGAGCTGGAGGAGCACACCGCTCAGCTGGCCGAGGGGCTGGCGGCCGGCCCGACGCTGGCGATGGCCGCCACCAGGCGGATCGTCCGCGCGCAGGTCGATGTGGGCACGCACGCCGCCGACGACTGCACCCCTGCCATCGCCGGCCCCCTCTTCGACACCGACGACACCAAACGGGCCATTCGCACCTTTTTGGAGGAGGGCCCGGGCAAGGCAACTTTCGAGGGCCGCTGAGCCCCCGTCTGCCCGATCTCTTGCTAGCGTTTTGCTCTGTAAGAGGCGCCGCTGGCCGGCGCCATCGAGAAAGCAGCAAGTGCCGTGGTTCGGTTCGCTTTTCGTGGCCCGGCTTTGCAGAAAGAGGGCAACACAGAAATGCCGACTGGCACCGTCAAGTGGTTCAACGACGAGAAGGGCTACGGCTTCATCACCCCGGATGACGGGGACCGTGACCTGTTCGTCCACTACTCAGGCATCGACGGCCATGGCTTCAAGAGCCTGACCGAGAACGCCAAGGTCGAATACGAGGAAGAGGTCGGGGACAAGGGCCCCAAGGCGGTGAACGTCCGGGCGCTCTAGCGCCCGCGCACGCCGCGGCGGCCTCTCCATGGCCAAGGAAGACAAGATCGAGATGGAGGGCGAGATCCTCGAGGCCCTCCCCAACACCATGTTCAAGGTCAAGCTGGACAACGACCACGAGGTGCTGGGGCACATCTCGGGAAAGATGCGGCGTCACTACATCCGCATCCTTCCCGGGGACCGGGTGAAGATCGAGCTGTCGCCCTACGACCTCGATCGAGGCCGGATCACCTACCGCTACAAGTAGGCCGCAAGGCTCAGGGGGTCAGCCTGTGGGGGCGTGCCGGGCTGCCCTCTGACGCCTGACCCCTGACGCCTGGCGCCTCCGGGCTGGAAGGCGCATGTCCCCTTGCGGGCGGGGGTAGCATCGTCATTAAGTGAGCCTGGAGGGGTGGATCTTCATGGTCGGCTTTCGGGTCTTCGACCTCGGTCTGCTCGTGCTCTGGCTGGTGTGGTTCTTCCGCCTCCGCGACGATGGCGACGACCCGCCAGACGACGGCGGCGGCGGAGGCGGCGGCCCCGGACAGGGCCCCGACAAGCGCGGCCCCCGCGGCGGGGGCGGCATGCGCCTGCCCCTGGGACGATGGCGCGGCGGCCGACGCCTGCGCGAGCACGGCGGCCGCCGCCAGCGGCCACGCCGCCGCGGTCCGGCTCCGCCGGTGCCGCGGCCGGTCCCGTCGCGGATCCGCCACCCCGGCTCACCCGTGCCTGCGCACACCCGGCGTTGATAGCGTGGTGCTCGCCACCGTCCGGTGGCGCCCTTTGGACAGGGGGAGGGTCTGGCCCACGAAATGCGAAAGCTTCCGGTGTTCGAGCTCGACGACCTGCGGGTCGATGACGTGCACGTCCTAGTGCCCCACGGGGAGATCGACGCGCTCACGGCGCCGACGCTGGGCCGGCGCATGCTGGAGCTGATCGAGGAGGGCATGAGCCGACTCGTCGTGGACCTGTCGGAGACCACGTTCATGGACTCGACGGGCCTCGGGGTGCTGATCAACGGGCTGCGCCAAACCGACCGCAAGCAGGGAAAGCTCGTCCTCGTCTGCCCCACCGAGCGGATCATGCGCCCGTTCGAGATCACCGGGCTCCACAACCACCTGTCGATCGTCAAGACCCGCGACGAGGCCCTCTCGGCCTTCGCGCACAGCGCCTAGGAAGGGGCCCAGGGCCGGGCGTCGGTCGGCCGAGCACCGCTCGCTCCCTCAGCCGCAGGCGCCCGGGTTCTCCTCGCAGAAGTTCTCGAAGCGCTCCTCGGGCGAGCCCTGTGGCGGCGGGGTGTCGTTCTGCGGGGAGTCCTGCTGCGGCGACTGCTGGGACGGCGTTCCCCCCGACTCGCCGCCGGACGTGTCAGGCGTGGTATCCGTGCCGGTCTGGGGCGAGGTCTCGGTGGAGGTGCCGGTCTCGGTGTCGGTCCCGGTGTCGGTGGTGGTCCCGGTGTCGGTGGTCTTGGGCTCGGACTCGGGAAGCGTCAGCTCGGGCGGCGGCTTGGGAGGCGGCTCCTCGTCGCCGCCGCAGCCGGGCGCTGCGAGCGCGAGCACGCAAAGGAGAGGGATCGCCGGGCGCAAGCGGCCTAGGGCTCGATCGCGGGCAGCCGGCGCCCGCAGTGCATGCAGTCGTTGAGGTCCTTGGGGACGAGCTGCTCGAGCGAGCAGCCGCACAGCCGGAGGTTCTCGACGGCCCAGGGGAGGGCGCTCGGCGAGGGGGCCAGGGGAAGAACGGCCCCGACGACCTCGAACTCGTCGCCGCCGTCGCGGTCCACGTACGTGGTGCCGGGCTCGGCCTCGCGGATGACCTCGCGATCGCCGCGGGTCCTCATGCGGTAGCGCTGACGCTGTCCCATGGGCGCGGCAGTCTATTAGGGGCCCTGTCCCGACCGGCCCGCCCGCGGATGCGTCCGGATACCTTCCTCCGAATAGAGCGCAAACCGCCTCCCTAGAGAGGACGTTGGGCGGCGGGACCGGCCAAGGCGTAACTTGATTGCTAATCGTTCCCAGACCGAGGCAAGCAGATGAAGATCCTGGACGCCCTACGCAAACGCCGCTCTCACGCGGAGGCCCCTCCCGAGGACACAACCGCACCAGACTCCGCTGGGCCCCCGCTCCCAGGCTACGACAAGCTCGATCACAGAGAGATCGGGGCACGGCTCCACGAGCTTTCCCAGGCCGAGCTAGAGGCGGTCGAAAGCTACGAGCGGTCTCACAGCAACCGGCGGGAGGTGCTCGACGAGCTGCGCTACATGCATACGCCCGAGCCGCTCCCGGGCTACGACACTCTCAGCCCCGAGCAGATCGTCGAAGGGCTCACCGGTGCCAACGCAGAAACGGTAAAGGCCGTGCGCGACTACGAGCGCAAGTTCAAACATCGCCAACAGGTGATGAAAGAAGCTGCCCGAGTCCTTCCGACCGCCCCGCCGAGTGTCGGAGAAGATCGGGCTCGTCAGGAGACAGAAGCACGCGTCCAAGAAGGGGTCGCACAGCGGGATGAGTCAGCCGGCGATATGCGCGAGTAGCTCTCGACGAGAGCTGGCGGCTGGCTGATAGCGGCTGCACGGGACAGGCGCATCTAGGAAGATGGCTGATGTGACCTACTTCACCGCCAGCCAGAGCACGGTCTACCATCGCCACCGCGACTGCCCGGCGATCCGCAGCGGGCGCCCAACGGGCAAGGTGTGGCCAATCGAGGAACACGCCAGCGAGCAGGAGGCCGCGGCGCGCGAGCCGATGGGCAAGGAGCCCGGGCCGCGGAAGCCGTGCCGCCTCTGCGGCACCCGGCCGTGAGCGCGCGTTACGCCTTCCGCATGGGCCGCGGAGGGCTAGTACGGGCCCTCTAGCACCTCGTTAGCAAGTTGGTCTCACTCCCGCCCATGGAGCGTCCCTGCGTAGCTGCAGAGCATGGGCTCCGCTCACGTGCGGCGCCCCGCTCAGCCCTGGGACCCGCCAGGCGCACGATCCGATCGGGATAGGCCCAAGCGGGTGCGGGTGCTCATCTTCCACGGCTACCTGCTGCGCGGCACGGGCAGCAACATCTACAACGCCAGCCTGGCGAAGGCCCTGGTGGGGCTTGGTCACGAGGTGCACCTGGTCTGCCAGGAGCGCGACACGCGGGGGCTGGACTTCGTCGACGGCGAGCGCTGCATCGTCCACGTGCCGGACATCGAGGGCGTCCTCCCGCTGTACGTGGCCGACAGCTACGCGGGCTTCGAGGCGGTCCCACTTCCGGATCTCGACGACGCTCGCATCGAGCGCTACATCGAGCTGAACGTGCGCGCCGTGGCCGAGGTGGCCCGTGAGGTCCGGCCCGAGGTCGCCCTGGCCAACCACCTCGTCATGGGCCCGGCGATCCTGGCCCGCGCGCTCGAGGGAGGCGTCCCCTATGCGGTGAAGGTGCACGGCAGCGCGCTGGAGTACGTCGTGCGCCCCCACCGCGAGCGCTTCATCGGCTGGGCCCGGGAGGGCCTGGCCGGGGCGTCGGTCGTGCTGGTGGGCTCGCGCCACACCGCCGAGAGCCTCTGGGAGGTGATGGCCGAGCCGGAGCTGCGCGAGCGCACCCGCCTTGGGCCGCCGGGGGTCGACGTGGAACTCTTCCGGCCCCGCTCGGAGGAGGAGGCCGCCGCAGGGCTCAGGGAGCTCGCCGAGTCGCTCGAGGGCTCAGAGGCGGCCAGCTGGGGCGGCGAGCCCGGGGCGGCCGAGGCGCTGCGGGCGATCGAGCCCGGACGCGACCGGGTCGTCGGCTACGTAGGCAAGCTGATCGTCTCCAAGGGGGTCGACCTGCTGCTCGCCGCGTGGCCGCTGGTGGTGGCCGAGGTGCGCGAGGCGCGGCTGTGCGTCGTGGGCTTCGGCACCTACCGGGAGGGGCTGGGGCGGATCGTCGAGGCGCTCGCCTCCGGGGAACTGGAGGGGCTCGGCGAGATGGCCGCGCTGGGACGGGAGCCGGAGGGTGGGCCACCCGGGGAGCTGAGCTACCTGCGGGCGTTCCTCGACGGCCTGCAGGGCGAGCGGCGCGACGCCTACCTGGCAGCCGCCCCCGAGGCCGCGCAGCGCGTGCACTTCACCGGCCGACTGGAGCACGACGCCCTGCCGGGGCTGCTGCCCGCCTTCGAGGCCCAGGTGGTGCCGAGCACCTTCCCCGAGGCCTTCGGCATGGTGGCCGCCGAGGCGGCCGCCTGCGGGGCGCTGCCGGTCTCCGCAGACCACTCCGGATTGGCCGAGGTGACGGCGGTCTTGGCCCCCGCGCTGGACGAGCCCCTGCGCGAGCTCCTGGCCTTCCCCAGCGGGCCCGAGGCGGTCTCCGAGCTGGCCGGGCGGCTGGTGCGCTGGCTGTCGCTGGAGCCCGCCGAGCGTTCCCGCGCCAGCCTGGCGCTCGCGGAGCTGGCGCACTCGCGCTTCGGCTGGGAGAGCGTCGCCAAGGGGGTGCTGGCGGGGGCGCAGGGGAGGCTCGACGAGCTCCCTCGAGTGCCCTCCGACGCCGAGCCTTCCGCCGCCCCGCTCGGATAGTCTTCCCGCCTCGTGAGGCTCCCGTCTCAGAGGTTCCTGGTCCCCCTGATCGCGTTCCCGGCACTCGCCCTCGGTGCGCTGGGCTGCGGTCGCGAGGACGCGCCCGACCTGATCAACGGCAAGACCAATTTCATCCAGAAGTGCGCCTCCTGTCACACGCTGGCCCGGGCCAACGCCTCGGGCGTGCAGGGCCCGAACCTCGATCAGGCCTTCGGGCCCGCGCGCCGCAAGGGCTTGGGAGAGCAGACTGTCCAAGGCGTGGTGCAGCAGCAGATCGTCGAGGTTCGCCGCACCAGCATCATGCCGGCCAACCTGGTAACCGGCGCCGACAAGCACGACGTGGCCGCCTACGTGGCTGCGGTCGCCGGGCAGCCCGGGAAGGACACCGGCGAGCTGGCCAGCGCGGGAGCGCCCGATGTCTCGAACAAGGTCATCACCGAGAAGAGCGGCAAGCTGACGATCGACGCCGACCCGTCGGGCGCCCTGTCCTTCACCGCCGGCAAGGCCAACGGGCAGGCGGGCCAGCTGACCTTCATCATGAAGAACCCGGCCAGCATCCAGCACAACATCGCCATCCAGGGCGGGAAGGCCGGGCCCGTTGTGGGCCAGGGCGGCACCTCGCAGTTCTCGCAGGCGGTCAAGCCGGGCAAGTACACCTTCCTGTGCACGGTGCCCGGCCACGCCGACGGCGGCATGAAGGGCGAGCTGACGGTCAAATAATGGGACCGAGCGGCGGTGCTCGGCCGGCCAGCGCCCGGCCTGCGCTCCGGCGCTATCAAGTAATGGGATCGAGCGGCGGTGCTCGGCCGGCCAGCGCCCGGCCTGCGCTCCGGCGCTATCAAGTAATGGGATCGCGGCCGGCCGGCGCGCGGCCTGCGGTCCGGCGCTAGGAGGCCACGGGGTGGACCGGGACGCCCTCGACGAGGTCTACGCAGGAGACTTCGACGGCTTCGTGGCGCGCCGCGACGAGCTGGCCAAGCGGCTGCGTTCCGAGGGCGACCGGGAGGGCGCCGACGCCGTCAAGGCGCTGAAGAAGCCCAATCAGCCCGCCTGGGCGCTGAACCAGCTGGCCCCCAAGCAGCGCGAGCGGCTGTTGAAGGCCGGCGCCGCCCTGCGCGAAGCGCAGGAGCGGCTGGTGGCCGGCGACGCCGACCCCGACGACCTGCGGGAGGCGACCGACGCCGAGCGCACCGCGGTGAGCGAGGCCCTCGGGGCCGCTTCGGCGCTGGCCGGGCAGGCCGGCACGTCGCTCAGCGAGCCGGCCACCGAGCGCGCGCGCCAGACGCTGCACGCCGTGGCCCTCGACGAGGAGGTGCGAGCCGAGTTCGAGCGCGGGCGGCTGACCTCCGACCACGACGCGCCGGGCCTCGGCGAGCTGGCGCTCGGGGCGGTGCAGCCGAGCGGCAAGGGGAGGGAGCGCAGGAAGAAGCAGAGCGCCGAGCGCGAGCAGGCCAAGCAGCGCCGCGACAAGCTCAAGGCCGCGGAGGCCGAGGCGAAGAAGCTCGACGCCCGCCGCGAGGACGCCGAGCGCGAGGTGCAGGCCGCGCGAAAGGACGCCGAGCGCGCACAGCATGCGCTGGAACGCGCCACGGAGCGGCTCGAGCAGGCCGCCGCCGCGGCCCAGCAGGCCGACGAGCGCCTTGCGGGCCTACGCCAGGACTAGCCCCGGGCTAGGCGCCCGAGGCGCACTCGGTCACGCCCAGCTGGCCGGCCAGGCGGTTCACGTCCTGCGTATTGATGTTGCGCAGGCTCAGCGCGGCGTTGCGGATCTGCTCGCGGTCCCGGCTGTTTACGGCCTTCTGCAGCTTCTCGACCCCCGGCCGGTAGTCCTGCTCCAGGAACTTCTCGAACGCCGCGGTGAACTGCTCCGCCTGCTCTCCGGCGTCCCCGTCGGGCTTGTCGAGGCCCTTGATCCGGTCGACGCCCGTCGAGAACGCCTTCACCGCCTGATCGGTGCGGCTGTTGATCTCCTTGGGGTCGTTGGTCTGGCCACTCTGGCTCACCGCCTGCAGGTCCTTCTGTATCTGCGAGCAGATGCCGTTGGCCTGCTGGGCGTAGTCCTCCTTGGAGGGGCCGCCGCAGCCCGCCACGACGGCGGCGCAAACGACGGCCAGGCAAGCGAGCGTTGTACGGCGTGTCATCGCGAAGAGCCTTTCGACGAAGGGTGCGCGGCCAGGCTAGCCGACGAGGCCGACGAGTTCGGCCGCCAGCTCCGGCGTGGAGGCTGCCACCAGCCCCAGCGGCTCGCCCTCCAGGTCCACGACCGTGCCGCCGGCCTCGGCAACCGCCAGGCGGCCCGCGGCCCAGTCCCAGGGCCGCAGCCCGCGCTCGTAGTAGCCGTCCAGCCGCCCGCCGGCCACCATCGCCAGATCGAGCGCGGCGGCGCCCGCGCGGCGGACGTCGCGCACCCGCGGCAGCACGCCGGTGAGCACCTCGGCCTGCTCGGCACGGCGCCGGCGCTCGTAGGAGAAGCCGGTGGCCACCAGCGCCTGCTCGACCGCCACCGGCTCGCGCACACCCGCCGGCTCGCCGTTCAACCGCAGGCCACGACCCCGCTCTGCGGCGAACAGGTCACCGCGCACGGGGTCGAGAACCACGCCCGCCAGACCGCCGTCGGCGTCCTCCACGGCGACGCTCACCGCCCACGCGGGGAAGCCGTAGAGGTAGTTCGTGGTGCCGTCCAGGGGGTCGACCACCCAGCGTCGCCCGCTGCTGCCCTCGCGGCTGGCGTCCTCCTCGCCGAGCAGCCCGTCGTCGGGGCGCTCGGAGCGCAGGAGCTCGACCACCAGCGCCTCGGCGTCGCGGTCGGCGTCGGAGACCATGTCGGTGCTCGAGGACTTCTGCTCGACCCCGCTGGCCGGCCCGCCGAAGCGCTCCAGCAACAGCGCCCCCGCGGCGCGGGCCGCGCGCTCGGCCAGCTCCAGGTCGGACGAGCTCAGAGCGCCCGCAGGATGAGCACGATGGCGACAATCACCCCGACCACCACCGCCACGTAGATCAGGAAGCGAAAGGCCTCCTGTTCGGAGCGAAGCGGGTTGATCACAGGATGTAGATCGTCGTGTAGACGACGATCCACATGATGTCGACGAAGTGCCAGTAGATGCCCGGCACCTCGACGCCGCGGTGCTCCTTGATCGAGAAGTGGCCACGGAAGGCGCGGATCGTCGCGAAAGTGAGCAGCGTCAGGCCGACGAACACGTGCGCGCCATGCAGACCTGTGAGGCCGTAGAAGATCGAGCCCTGGGCGTTGTCGGCGGGGGAGAAGCCGATGTGCACGTACTCGTTGATCTGGACGGTCAGGAAGGTCAAGCCCAGGCCGACGGTGGTCACCAGCCCGGCCCGCAGCGCCCGGCGGTTGCCGTTGCGCGCGCCCTCCAGCGCCCAGTGCATCGTGAAGCTCGAGGAGATCAGGATCGCGGTGTTGACCCCGGCGATGGCAACCGGCAGCTCCTCGCCCTGCGCCGGCCACTGCGCCTCCCCCACGACCCTGATGAAGAAATAGGCCGTGAAGAACGCTCCGAAGAGCATGACCTCGGAGATGATGAAAAGCAGCATCCCGAGGAACTGCGACTCCAGCCGCGAGGACTGGTTGGCGGCGGGAGGCCCGTGGTGCTCGTCGTGCTCGTCGGCGTGGGTGCCGCCGACGGCGACGCTGGCTGACTCCACTAGCCCTCCTCCGCCACGACGTGGTGCACGGGCTTGGAGGTGGTGGCCTGAACGCGCTTGATCAGGTCCGAGCGAAGCCAGCCCGAGCGAGTCTCGGGGAAAGTCGAGATCACGATCTCGTCGGCGGGGTAGAACTGAAGGGCGTTCTGGATCGCCGTGAACGGGTCGGCGTGGGCTACCTGCCCCACCACCTGGAGGCCCTCGTCCTCCAGGCGCTTGAGCGTGGAGGCCAGGCGCTGCGACGCGCCCTCGTCGTCGTTCTCGTTGGCCGGCACGATGACCACGAAGTTGTGCTCGCCCTCCTCCTGGGAGAGCTCCTCGAGCTGCCTGATCAGCGCCTCGCCGCCCACCGTCTGGTTTGCCACCACGAGCGCCCGCTTGCCGTGCTCGCGATCGGCGTCGAGGTCCACGACCACGTGCTCCACCGGGCAGGAGGTGTCCTTCGCGATGCGCGTGACGAGGTCCTGGCGCAGCCAGCCCGAGCGTGTCTCGGGGTGGGTCGAGACGATGATCTCGTCGTAGTCGTTCTCGCCGACGGCGTCCATGATCGCCGAGTAGGGGTCGGGGTCCATGACCTCGCCCGTGGCCTCGACGCCTATCTCCTCGAGCTGCGCGAGGGTGAGGTCGAGCCGGTTCTCTGCGGCCTCGCGCACGTTGCTGTCGTAGATCACGTAGCCGTGCTTGGGCGCGTTCTGCGGGCAGATGACGTGTACCGAGACGGCGCCCGCGTCGGCGTGGCGCTTGACCGCGTCGATGAGCGCGGTGCCGCCTACGGTCTCATTGGCCACCACGAGTATGCGCTTGGCGTCGCTCATTCAGACGGAGGGGGTGCGCCGCCCGCGCCGGCCGGCACGGCTGCGCCCTTCTTCTCCTTGAAGACGCCGTGGACCGCCCCCGGCACCCCGTACTCGTAGGGGCCTCCGACCACGGTCGGGACCTCGTCGAAGTTGAAGATGGGCGGGGGAGAGGAGACCTGCCACTCGAGCGTGTGGGCTCGCCACGGGTTCGCCGCGGCCTTCGGACCGTTCCGCCACGAGGTGATGATGTTGTAGAGGAAGACCAGGAACGACAGGCCGAACACGAAGCTCGACACGGAGATGATCACGTTGAGCGTTGCGAAGGACTCGGCGTAGTCGGCCACCCGCCGCGGCATGCCGTCGATGCCCACGAAGTGCATCGGGCCGAAGGTGAGGTTGAAGAAGACGAACGAGAGCCAGAAGTGCACCTTGCCCAGGCCCTCGTCGTACATCCGCCCCGTCATCTTCGGGAACCAGTGGTAGATGCCGGCGAAGATCGTGAACACCGAGCCGCCGAACAGCACGTAGTGGATGTGCGCCACCACGAAGTAGGTGTCCGAGACGTGGATCACCACCGGGATGACCGCGAGCATGATCCCGCTGATCCCGCCCAGGGTGAACATGGTGATGAAGCCCAGGGCAAACAACATGGGCGTGGTGAGGTGGATGACCCCTCGCCAGAGGGTCGCCAGCCAGGAGAAGATCTTGATGCCCGTCGGGACGGCGATGAGCATCGTCGTGATCATCATCGGCACCCTCAGCCAGCTGAACATGCCCGACACGAACATGTGGTGGGCCCAGACGGTGAAGCCGAGCACCACGATGGCCATCAGCGAGAACGCCATCATCCTGTAGCCGAACACCGGCTTCCTGGCATTGGCCGAGATCACCTCCGAGACGATCCCGAAGCCCGGGAGCATCATGATGTAGACGGCCGGGTGGGAGTAGAACCAGAAGACGTGCTGATACATGAGCACGTCGCCGCTGCCGGCGGGGTCGAAGAAGTGCGTCCCCAGCGCGCGGTCGAAGAGCACGAAGAACTGCGAGCCGGCGATGAAGGGTGTCGCGATGACCACCAGGAGCGAGGTGGTGAAGTTGGCCCACACCAGCAATGGCATGCGCCAGAACGTCATGCCCGGCGCGCGCATGGTGATGATCGTCACCAGGAAGTTCAGCGCGGTGGCGATAGACGACGCCCCCGCGAACTGCACCGCGACATTGAAGAATGTCTGCCCGAGCGGCGTCTCGGTCGACAGGGGGGCGTAGGCGGTCCAGCCGGTGGCGAACGCGCCGCCCTCGGCGAAGAAGGAGGCCAGCATGAGGATGCCGGCCGTGGGGAGCATCCAGAACGACAGCGCGTTCAGGCGCGGGAAGGCCATGTCCGGGGCGCCGATCATCAGCGGGATCACGTAGTTCGCGATCCCGGCGAAGACCGGGATGATGAACAGGAAGATCATCAGCGACGCGTGGACGCTGAAGAGCCCGTTGTAGGTGTTGGGCTCGACGAACTGGGTGCCCGGTTGGGCCAACTCGGCCCTCATCACCATCGCCATCAGCCCGCCCGCGATGAAGAAGAAGAAGGTCGTGCAGATGTACTGGATCCCGATGACCTTGTGGTCGGTGTTGACCTTGAAGTAGTCCTTCCACGAACGGGCGCCGTGGCCGGAGTGGTCCTCGGGGACGGTGCGAGCACCTGACGCCCACCGGAACCAGTAGTCGAAGCAGCCGATGCCCACCAGGAAGGCGAGCGGCAGGGCGATCATCGCGACCGTGACGATCGCCTCCCAGTCGAATACCGGCTCGTAGCCGTAGAGGGCCCGCACGCCCACCGTGAGGCCGAGCGCCACGGCGAAGCCGATCGGCTGCGAGATCAGGGCCCGCCACCACCCGGGCGCCGCGAGACGGGCGGCCAGCGTCACGTTTCCACCTTCGCGGACACGCCCCGAAAGTACCTCATTGCTTACCCGGGTTCTCGGGCTCAGTGGGCGTCTCGCCGCCCACGGTCTTCTGCTGCTTCCTGGCGTTCGCGGCCCATGAGGAGTACTCGCTCTGGGGAACGACGCGCACGGCCTGGCGCATGGTCGAGTGGCCGATCCCGCACAGCTCGGCGCAGACCACGTCGTATCGGCCCAGGCGGCTGGGCGTGACACGCAGCTTGGTGGTGAGACCGGGCACCGTGTCGGTCTTGAGGCGGAACTGCGGGACCCAGAAGTCATGGACGACGTCGTTCGTGGTCACGCGGAACTCGACCGGCCGGTCCTTGGGCAGCACGAGCTGATTGGCCTTCAGCCCGCCCTCGCCGGGATAGGTGAAGCGCCAGGCGAACTGCTGGGCCCGGACCTCCACCACCAGCGTGTTCGGCTCCTTGGCCTCGAGGTCGTCGAGGACCAGCCAGCCGTACACCGCGAGCGTGGTGACCATGATGAACGGGACGGTCACCCACAGGATCTCCAGGCGGGTGTTTCCGTGGATCGGGGCGCCGTCGCCCAGGTCGCCCGGCCTGGCCCGGAACTTGATCACGGAGTAGATGGCCACGGCCATCACCAGGACGAAGATCGGCACCGAGGCGATCAACAGGACGTCGTAGAGCCTGTCGATCGAGCCCGCTGCCGTGGAGGCCTCGACCGGGAACCAGTCCAGCAGCAGTACCGCGACCGTACCGAGGACGGCCGCGATCAGCGAGTAGGTGATCATGCGCGCGAGGGGGTGGCCCTTCACGCGCGGCATGTTATTGCCCGTGCGGGCGTCCAGCCGCCAGGAGCGTGGCGCGGGCTGGCTAGGCCGCGGCGTGGGCCCGGCCGTTCGAGCGGAAGCTCGATGGCGGGGCCCCGTGGTGGCGGCGGAAGGCCTTGGCGAACTGCGCGGGCTGGCGGTAGCCCACCGAGCTAGCCACCTGGTTCACCGGCAGCGCGCCCTCCTGCAGCAGCTCGGCAGCCTTTGACATACGGACCTTCTGCAGGTAGGTGCGGAAGCTGGTCTCCCCGGCCTCGGCGAAGGCGCGCTGCAGCTGACGCCGGGAGGCGGCCACCTGCAGGGCGATCCGGTCGAGGGACAGGTCGGACTCGTACTCGCGCTCGAGGATCTCGGCCGCCTCCTCATAGAGCGCGCGGCGGCGGTCGATGGTGGATTGGCGTTTGGCGGCGAAGGACATTTCGTTTCGGGGTACGGAGGGAGTACCCGTTTGGATCAGCCGTTAATGTTCGAGACGATCGTCACGATCGGAAGGGAGGTTGTATGGAGGTTCGGCAAGGGATGAGCGAGATGGTGCTCACGGTGGGCCCCAGCCACTCGCTCAGGGAAGCCGCGCAGGCCATGGCAGACAGGGGCGTGGGGGCCGCCGTGGTGGTCGATCCCGAGCAGCCAGGCCCGGGCATCCTCACCGAGCGCGACCTGCTCGACTCCGTCGGCGCCGGACAGAGCCCCGACCAGGAGAAGGTGGCCGACCACCTATCGAGGAATCTCACCTTCGCCGAGCCCTCCTGGTCGCTGGAGTATGCGGCCGAGGCCATGGTTCGTGGAGGCTTTCGCCACCTGATCGTGGTCGACGGCGGCGACGTCCATGGCGTCCTCTCCATGCGCGACATCGTTCGCTGCTGGGTCAGCGACGGCGCCACCTCGCAGATGCCGAGGGACGCCGCGACCGCCTCCTGACCGTGCCCGACGAGGATCCCGAGACCGACGAGCTTCGGCGCTCGCAGCTCGAGCGCGTCCGGGAGGAGCGAAAGCGAGAAGGCGAGGCGCTCGACGAGGATGAGGCCGAGACCCACGGCCGCCGCGCCGAGCGGGCGGAGTACCTGCGCGAGAAGCTCGAGGAGCGCGCGGAGGCCGAGAAGGAGAAGCTGGAAGAGGCCGAGGAGCGGCCGGGCGGCTAGGCCGCGCCGGCTAGTGCTCGAGCGGCAGGTCGGCGACGTCCCGGCGAACGTCGCGGACCCAGCGGACGATGCAGAAGAGCAGCACGGCCAGGGCGAGGCCGAAGACCACCCAGTTCAGGACCACGCCCACCAGGGCGATCGAGGTGAACGCCGCCACCAGCACGGGCAGGTAGGTCGGCCCGGGGAGGTGGACCGTCTCCGACGCCGGCGCCAGCCCGGCCCCGTCGGCCTCCTCCTCGGCCATCAGTAAATGAAGCCGACGAAGAACGAGGCGGCGAACACGATGAGCGAGATTGCACCTGCGATCAGGCCCGTGCGGAGGTTCTTGTTGGCCAGGCGCCGGTCCATCGGCGTCGCAGGCTAGCGGAGGAGCGCAGGCCGGGCGTTGGCCGGCCGAGCACCGCTCGCTCGGTACGGTCACCGGAGGAGCGCAGGCCGGGCGTTGGCCGGCCGAGCACCGCTCGCTCGGCACGGTCTACCGCCTGAGCAGGTGGGCGCCGGGCCCAGGCGCCACGGCGATCGCCCCCGGGGGTGGCGCCGTGCCGGGACCGAACAGGGCCAGGACCCCGCCGCCGAACCCACCTCCGTGCAGGCGGGCGCCGGCCGCCCCCGCCGTGCGCGCCGCCTCCACCGTGCTCTCCACCGCGGGCACGGACACCTCGTAGAGGTCGCGCAGGCTCGCGTGCGAGGCGTCCAGCAGCTCCCCGAGCCGGGTCAGCGCACCCGCGCGCAGGGCGGCCACTCCCTCTTCCACGCGGCCGTTCTCCTCAGTCACGTGCCGGGCGCGCGAGCGCAGGGGCTCGGGCAGCGAGGCGAGGTCACCGGCCGCCTCGCGCAGGCTCGCCACGCCCAGCAGGCGGCAGGCCTCCGCGCACTCGCGCCGGCGCTCGTTGTAGCCCGAGTCCGCGTTGCGGCGCGCGGCGCCGGAGTCGAGGATCGCCAGCCTCCACTCGCCCAGCTGCAGCCCGACCGGCTCGGCGCTGAACGAGCGCATGTCCAGCCGCACGGCGTGGGCCTCGCGGCCCCACAGGCAGGCCAGCTGGTCCAGCAGCCCGGTGTGGGCGCCCGCCCAGTCGGCCTCGACGCGCGCGCACAGGCGGGCCAGCTCGAGCGGCTCGGCCGGGTCGGCGCCGAGCGCGAGGGCGACCGCCACGCACAGAGCCGCTGAGGACCCGAGGCCGGCGCCGGCTGGAAGGTCGCCGGCGATCTCCAGCGCCACGGGCCCTGAGCCCAGCTCGGCGAGGACGCCCTCGACATAGGGCTCCCAACCCCCGGTCTCGGCGCGCACCGTGGTCCGGGGGCCCGGCGAGGCGCTCACGGTGATGCCCCGCCCGATGGCCAGGGGCAGGCAGAGTCCGTCGTTGTAGTCCGTGTGCTCGCCGAGCAGGTTCACCCTGCCCGGCGCAAACGCCCGGCGGAGGCTAGGGGGCGACAACCAGCCGGCGCGGCTCGGGCCCCGTCAGCCGGCGGAACGTCGGCCCGCTGCCCGTGAAGAGGTGCCACGAGTGCAGCACGTAGAAGGAGTGGGGGTCGCGGCCGATCATCCGCGAGTAGCGCGCCACCGCCTCGACGTAGAGGCGCGAGTGGTTGTAGGCGTACAGCGCCCGGCGGTAGTTGCGCGGGGCGCCCGAGGCCCGCAGGTAGTTCCCGGCGCCGAGGATCGCGTCCCCGGGGTCGCGGATGTTGCCGCCCATGCCGTACATCCGCCAGGTGGCGGGCATGAACTGCATCGGGCCCTGGGCGCCGGCCGAGGACGTGTTGCGCAGCCGGTTGAAGCGCGTCTCGACGAGGTTGATGGCGGCGAGGATCCGCTTGCGGATGCCGAACCGAGCCTGGGCCTTGCCATAGAGCGACAACAGCCGGCCGGCGGGCAGTGAGGCGCCATAGCGGATGCGCCGCGCGCTGCCGCCGGCGAGGCGGCGCAGCGAGCGCTGCGCCACGTAGATGTCGCGCGCGTCGGCTGCCAGCTTGGGCGGCAGAAGCCGGACCACGCGCCGGAACAGTCGCGGGCTCTGGGCCAGGCGGAGCTGCAGCCGCTGGTGGAAGGTGCTGCGGTTGGTGACCTCGAGGGGCGAGGAGCCGACGGTCGTGTCGGCGGTGGACCGCCAGGTGTCGATCTGCGAGTGCAGGCTCGTCGTGTTGGAAATGATCGTGGCCGCCAGTGCGTGGGACTCGCTGGGGACGTCCTGCCCGGGGTCGAACTGCGGCGATGTCGGGGCGGGGTCCTGCGCGCAGGCGGGGGCGGCGAAGGCGAGGGTCACCAGGAGCAGGGGAAGCGGCGCTAAGCGGCGGAGCACAGGCGCTCCAACACACCACATGACCGTCAGTCGCGCCACCTCTCGCCGCGGCCGGTCCGCTCGAGCCCGAGCCAGAGGGCGTTCATCACTGCGGCCACCACCCGCTCGCGAGGTATGTCGCGGTGGTCGTGCCACCACAGTGCGAGCCCGGCGATCGCCGAGCGCAGCAGCTCCACCGCCATCTCCAGCGACTCTTCGTCCTGTCCGCCCGCCACCCCGGTCGCACCCTCCAGGTGCTCCAGAAGCGGGATGAGCGCACGGCGGCTCTGGCCCTGGATCTCGTCGTGCAGGGCCCGGACGTCGGGGTCGCCGCTGGTGTCGGCGAACACCATCCGCCAGGCGAAGGGGTGGCTCTCCACGTAGGCGAACCAGGCGTCGACAGCCCGGTGGATGCGCTCGCCGGGCGGCTCGGCGCCGGTGAGGTGCTCGCCCCACACCGCCCGCATCTCGGCCAGGTGGCGCTCGATCAGGCGGCCGTGGAGGTCGCGCTTGGAGGCGAAGTGGTCGTAGAGCACCGGCGCCGACACGTCCGAGCGCCGCGCGATCTCCTCCATCGAGGCGCGCGCGTAGCCGCGGGCGGCGAAGACCTCCGTCGCCGCCTCCTCGATCACCTCGCGTCGTGCCGCGGCCGGCATGCGGCCCTTTGACAACCTAATCGTCCTTAGGTAGCTTGCCTAATCCTCACTAGGTTAGGAGACGGGCATGACAGAACAGGTGGTCGAGGACCCGGTGCTCAAGCAGCGTTACGTGTTCCGGCGGACCGGCGACGTGCTCCAGGTGGAGGTCTGGGTCGACCCGGGAGGTGGCGTGGTGCCGCACGTGCATCCCACCTTCGAGGAGCGGTTCCGGATTCTCTCGGGGGAGGTCACCTTCGAGGTGGGCCGCGAGACGCTGGTGGCCGGGGCCGGCGAAGAGGCCGTGGTCCCCGCGGGCGCGCGCCACACCTACCGCAACGAGGGCTTCGAGCAGGCGCACTTCGTCACCGACGCCAGCCCGCCGGTGGCCGCCCTCCAGGGCTTTCTCGAGGACGCCGCGGCGCTCTCGCGGGCGGGCAAGATGCTCCGGCCGGGGATCCCCGGGCCGCGCGGGCTCCTTCCGGCGGCGGTCATGGCGCGCCACTACCGGCCGCACGTGCGCCTCCTGTTCCCGCCCATGGCCGTTCAGCGGCTGATCCTCGACCCGCTGGCCGGCCTGGCCGAGCGGCGGGGACTGCGGGCGGGCGCCCTGGGCTGACGCCTTCCCCATAGGCTGCCGCCGCATGGCCACCCGCATCCTGTCCATCGACGGCGGCGGCATCCGAGGGCTTATCCCCGCGCTCGTCCTCGCCCACATCGAGGAGGAGTGCGCCAGGCCCGCGGCCGAGCTCTTCGATGTGATCGCCGGGACCTCGACCGGCGGCATTCTGGCCCTCGGGCTCGCCTGCCCCGAGCCCACCTACTCGGCTCGCGAGCTCGCGAGCATCTATGCCGACGAGGGCGAGCGGATCTTCCCCAAGCGGCTCATCAATGTCCGCTCGCTGTACGACGAGAAGTACTCCGCCGACGGCCTGGAGGAGGTCCTGGAGGAGAAGCTCGGCGACACACGCCTCAAGGACGCGCGCGCACGGGTGCTGGTCACCGCGTACGACATCGAGCGCCGCACCCCCGTCTTCTTCCGCAGCGTCCGGGCCGACCACCAGGACGACCACGACTTCCTGATGCGCGACGTCGCACGGGCCACCTCGGCGGCGCCGACCTACTTCGAGCCCGCGCGGCTGCCGGGCGACCCGCCCTACGCGCTCGTGGACGGCGGGGTGTTCGCCAACAATCCGGGCATGTGCGCGTACGTCGACCGCCACACCGTCGACGACCGTGACGAGGTGACGATGGTCTCGCTGGGCACAGGCGAGCTGACCCGGCGCCTGCCCTACGAGAAGGCCAAGGACTGGGGCCTGCTGGGCTGGGGTATGCGGGTGCTCGACGTGGTCTTCGACGGTGTGAGCGACACCGTCGACTACCAGCTGAAGACGCTGTTGGGCGACGGGTACCTGCGCCTGCAGACCGAGCTCAACAAGGCGAGCGACGACATGGACGACGCAGGGGAGCGCAACGTCACCGATCTCAAGCTCGAGGCGGAGGAGCTGATCGCGGACAACCGCGCCGCCCTGGACGGGCTCTGCGCGCGGCTGGCGGGCTGATGGGGATACCGGATGGCTTCAGCCCCCACCCCGAGCAGGGCCCGTTCCTGGAGCACATCGGGCCGATCCAGGTGCGCGAGGACGGGGAGGAGCTGGTGCTCGGGCTGCGCGCTGACGAGCGCCACGCCAACCACCGGGGCACCATCCAGGGCGGCCTGCTGTCGACCTTCGCCGATTTCGCACTGGGCCGCGCGATCGAGGCCGACGCCGCCGACGACAAGGACCGCGCCACGGTGAGCTTGACGGTTGACTTCCTCAAGCCCGCCGCGATCGGGGACTGGATCGAATCGCGGACGCGCGTGGACAGGGTCGGTGGCACGCTCGCCTTCGCCGACTGCTCGCTGACGGTCGACGAGCGGGAGGTGGTGCGCGCGCGAGCGGTCTGGGTGACCGCGAGTTAGGGTGCCGCCGCGATGAACGCCATGGACATCGTGCTGTTCTTCCACGTGCTCTCGGCGTTCGCCCTGGTGGCCGGCGTGGTGACCTTCGGAGCGGTCATGCGCCAGGCCTCCCGCCCCGACGGTGCTGCGGCGCTGCGGCTCACCCCGCTCGCCAGGCGGCTCTGGGACATCGGCGGAGGGGGAACCCTGGTGCTCGGGATCGTGCTCGCTCTCGACGAGTTCGAGATCACCGACGGGTGGATCCTCGGAGCTCTCGCGCTGTGGGTCGTGGCGGCCGGCGGCGGGGTGCGACTGGGCCAGGTGCTGGGCGGCGCCGAGGGTGCCCGCGACTCGGGCGTGTTGGGCGGGCAGGCCTGGGGCCTGTTCTCGGTCGCCGCGTTGGCGACGCTCGGGATCCTCTACCTGATGGTCTTCAAGCCGGGTCTGTGAGGTGGTCGTGCTCGCCGACATCGAGGGCTCGAAGTTCACCCACGTCCTCGGGGCGATGCTGCTGATGGGAGCACTCGTTGTCGTCTTCGCCGCGTCGGTTCAGGCCAAGCGCGGCGACACACCATTCCTGTTGCGCTTGGCCTTCCGAGGGCTGCTCTTGGGTGCGCTGCCGGCGTGGGTGCTCATGCGGGTGGGTGCGCAGTGGGCCTACTCGGAGGGCAGCTATGACGCCGCCAGGACCGAACCGGGATGGATCGGCTTCGGGTTCATCACCTCGGAGCTGGGGTTGCTCCTGCTCATCGCCGCCACCGTGGTGGCGGGTCTGGCCTCCCGCCGGCTGAGCCGCGGCGAGGCCAGCGCCGGTGCGCTGCAGCCCTGGAGTCAGGGCCTCGTGGGCGTGCTCATCGTTCTCTACGTGGTGACGATCTTCGCTATGAGCGCGAAGCCCGACTAGCCCCGCGCGGCCCGGGCGCGCTTGACCGCGACGGACGGGCTGCCATGCCACGGCTCGCCATGACCGGGCAGGATCACGTCCGCTTCGAGCTCCTCCATCGCGTCGAGTGAGATCACCGCCCGTTCGTCGTCGACGTTGGTGACCTTGGGCATCACCTCGGGACCCTCGCTGCGGGCCAGGGGGTTCGAGGTACACATCGAGTCGCCCACGAAGAGCGCGCCGTGCTCGGCGAAGAGGAACGAGCAGTGGCCGGGCGTGTGCCCCGGCGTCGCGATCGCCTGCGGGCTGCCAGGCACGTCGAGCCGGTCGCCGGCGGCGAAGTGCTCGGCGCCCTCGATGGGGATGGGCTTGGCGCCGCCGGCGCGCGCCATTCCAAAGAAGAAGCGCCAGAAGGCGGGCTTGTACAGCTGGGTGACGAGGTTCCGCGGGCTCGCGTCGCCGCTCTTCGGGCCCGGCTTGCGCAGCGTCTCGTCGTCGTCGGGGTGGATGAGCACGCGCGCGCCGGCCTCGCGCAGCCTGGCGGCCACCCCGGTGTGGTCGGCGTCGGAGTGGGTGAGGATCACCGCCTCGACGTCCGCGGGCCGGCGGCCGATCAGGGCCAGCTGGTCCTCGAGGTCGTCCGCGAACGCGGGCAGCCCCGCGTCCACGGCCGTGAGCCGCCCGCCCTCCTCGACCAGGTACCAGCTCACCAGGGGCGAGCCCAGCCGGTGGACGCCCTCGGCGACCTTTTCGATCACGCGCCGCGCAGCTCCATCAGGGCGTGCAGGAAGGCCTCGGAGAAGGTGGGGAACGGCTGGATGGTGTCGGCGAGGACGTCCAGTGGGACCTTGGCCCGGATGGCGAGGGTGGCCTGCTGCAGCCATTCGCCGGCCTCGGGGCCGAGCGCGTGCGCGCCGGTGAGGCGCTCGCCGTCGGAGATCAGAGTGAGATAGCCGGGCGTCTCGTACTCGCGCATGTAGGTCGCGGTGCGGGCGACCCCCGTCAGCGAGATGGTGGCCGTCTGCTCGCCGTCGCTGTCGCCCACGGCGGCGGCCTGGGGGTCGGTGAAGACCACGCGCGGCACCGCTGTGTAATCGGCGTGGCGCTCGCGGCCGAGGATGTTGGCCGCGGCCACGCGTCCCTGGTACTTGCCCATGTAGGTGAGCGGCCAGATCCCGCAGCAGTCGCCGATCGCCCAGAGGTTCTCGCCCGCGTTCATGCGGTCGTCGACGGCCACCTCGCCGTGCTCGCCGACGTCCACGCCGAGGCCGGCGGTCCGCGGGCGTCGGCCCGTTGCCACCGCCAGGCGGTCGCCGCGCAGGGCGCCGCCGCCGAACTCGAGGACGTAGTCGTCGCCGTCGCGCCGGGCCGCCGTGGCGTGCTGGCCGAAGTGCAGCACGATGCCCTCGGCGCGCAGCGCCTCGTCGAGGGCGTCGCCGAGTTGCCGCGCCTCGCGGGGGAGGACGTGGTCCGAGCCCTCGATCACGGTCACCTCCTCCGAGCCCAGGCGCTTTAGGGCCTGTGCCGTCTCGACCCCGACGGGGCCGGCGCCCAGCACCAGGACGCTGCGCGGCACTTCGTTCAGCGCTGTGATCTCGCGGTTGGCCCACACTCCGTCCAGCTCGCGCAGGCCGTCGACAGGGGGTATCACCGGATCCGAGCCGGTGGCCAGCACGACGTGCTCGGCGCTGTGCTCGGTGCCGTCCACGTCGACCCGGCCCGGGCCGGCCACCCGGCCTTCGCCGCGCAGCAGCTCGATGCCGGCCGACTTGGCCCAGGCCGCCTGGCCCGAGTCGTCGTAGTCGGAGACCATGTAGTCGCGCCAGCCGAACGCGCCCCGGGGGTCCAGGTTGCCCGTGGCCGCCTCGGCTGCTCCGGGCGCGGCGCGCGCGGCGGCCAGCGCCTCACCCGGGCGCAGGAGCGTCTTGGACGGGATGCAGGCCCAGAAGTCGCACTCGCCTCCGAGCAGCTCGCGCTCGACGATGGCGACCCGCTTGCCGGCTTCGGAGAGGCGGTCGGCGCAGTGCTCGCCCGCGGGTCCGCCGCCGATGACGATGACGTCGAAGTCGCCCACGGAGTGGCAACCTACCTGCTGGATGCCCTCGTTCGATGGCGCGCTGGTGATCGTCGCCGTTGCCTTCGCCGCGCCGTTCCTGCTCGGGCTGTTCCCCCGAGTCCGGCTGCCGTCGGTCGTGCTCGAGATCGTCGCGGGCATCGTGATCGGCCCGTCGGTGCTCGGGCTGGTGGAGGTCGACGGGACCATCGAGGTGCTCGCCCTGCTGGGCCTGGCGTTCCTGCTCTTCCTGGCTGGGCTGGAGACCGACTTCAGTCACCTGCGGGGCCGCCTGCTGCGGCTGGCCGGAGGCGGCTTCGTGGTCTCCTTCGCGATCGGGGTGGTCGTCGGCTTTGCGCTCTCGGCCGCCGACCTGGTCGAGACCCCGCTGCTGGTGGCGATCATCCTCTCGGCAACGTCGCTCGGGGTCATCGTGCCGGTCCTCACCGACGCGGGAGAGATCGGCTCGCGTTTCGGCCAGCTGATCGTGGCGGCCGGGTCGATCGCGGACTTCGGGGCGATCATCCTGCTCTCGCTGTTCTTCACGGGCGAGGGAGGCGTGGGCTCCACCCTGCTGCTCCTCGGGCTGATCTTCGCCCTCGCGATTGCGGTCTTCTACGCGCTGCGCGGCGCCGAGCGCTCGAAGGCGATAACGACCGACCTGGCCCGCCTGCAGGACACCACCGCTCAGATCCGGGTGCGCGGAGCGGTGGTGCTGATGATCGGCTTCGTGGCCCTGGCGGAGGCGTTCGGGCTGGAGGCCATCCTCGGCGCCTTCGCGGCCGGTGCGCTGCTCGCGCTGCTCGACCAGGACGAGTTCATGACCCATCCCGACTTTCGCCGCAAGCTCGAGGCGGTCGGCTACGGGGTCTTCATCCCGGTCTTCTTCGTGACCAGCGGCGTGCGCTTCGACCTCGACGCGCTGCTCGACGACCCCGCCAATCTCGCCATGGTGCCGGTCTTCCTCGCGGCGCTCCTGCTCGCCCGTGGACTGCCGGCCGTGCTCTACCGCAACTTCGTCGGGTCCCGGCGGGCGCTGGTGGCCGGGCTGTTGCAGGCCACCTCGCTGCCCTTCATCGTCACCGCTACCGCGATCGGAATGGAGCTGAACCTGATGGACGGCGCCGAGGCGGCGGCGCTGATCGCGGGCGGGCTGGTGTCGGTGCTGGTCTTCCCGGTGACCGGCCTGTCGCTGCTCAAGCGCGACACGGGCGAGACGCCACTGCCTCGAGCAACGCCTGGACCCGCCCCGGCTCCGCCGCCACCTGTGCGTGAGTGAAGCGAAGCGGCGTGAGGCCCGCAGCGGCGTGGGCCTGGTCGCGAACGCGGTCGCGGGCCTGCTCGGCCGGGGTGCGGTGGTAGCGCAGGCCGTCGGTCTCGACGACCAGGCCGAGATCGGGCCAGAAGAAGTCGACGCGAAAGCCGCTGACGACCTGGCCGGTGAGCGGGAGCGACAGGCCGGCGGCGCGCGCGAGGGGGAGGAACCTGCGCTCGAGCTCGGAGTCGGTGAGCGTGAAGGTGGCTGCGTCGAGCAGGTCGCGCAGCACACCGACGCCCGTCGTTCCCGCGAAGCGCTCGAGCGCCCGGCGCAGCGGCCCCGGCGCGATCAATCCGAGCTTGTCGGCTTCGTCCACGGCGCGCTCGAGTTGCCTGGGCTCCAGCCTCGCCGCCAGCTGGACGAGCGTGCACGCCGGCGTGGTCACCTGCATCCCGGCGCTCGTGGTGACTCCGCCGGCCCGCGCGCGCCGATGGACGCGCACGCCGGGCCGCTCACGCCGAACCTCGCCCGGGACCGAGATCTCGATTGGGCCGCGCCGCTCGGGCCCGAGACCCCACAGAGCGGCGCGCTGCCATGGCTGAGCGCCGCCCCGGGTTCGCAGCTGAGCACCGCGGCCATCCAGCGCCCGTTACGGGTGAGCTCCGGGCGGCCGACCGCGTAGACGCCCCGCGCCACCGCATGCAGCCGGCCGCTGGCCAGCCGATGCCTGATCGCGTCGGGGCTGAGTCCGCGGCCGATCAGCTGCCGGCGGGCGACCACGCCGTGCTGGCGCGCCACCAGCGTCCAGATCTCGGCAGAGCGGAGGTTCGTGGGGGCCATCGCCCCCACAAGGCTCCGGGCTGTGCTCTCTCGCCCCCTAGACCAGCAGCGTGGCGCCCACCGCGCCGCCCAGGTCCCCCAGTGCCGCGGGGAGCACCGCCGGAGGGCGGTCGGAGACGAACAGGTGGGGCATCATCGCCGCCTCGATACGGCGCACGTAGGGCTCGCCGAGCCGCGTGCCCAGGCCGCCGCCGATCACGACGGTTTCGACGTCGAGGACGTTGATCGCCGAGGCCACGCCGGTGCCCAGCGCCTCCACCGCGCGGTCGATCAGCGCGACCGCCATCCCGTCCTTGGCCTGCAGGGCCCGCGCCCAGATCCCGCTCTGCAGGCGCGTGCGCCCGTGCTTCTCCATGATCTTGAAGAGCTTGGTCTGGTGGCCCTTCTTCTTGAGGTGGCGGGCCCGCATCTCCATGGCCGCGCGGCCGGCGTAGGCCTCCATGCAGCCGCGGCGCCCGCAGGGGCAGCGCGCCCCGCCCTGCTTGACCACGACGTGGCCGATCTCTCCGGCGGCGCCGCGGCCCAGCCACGGATTGCCCTCGAGGATGACCCCGCCGCCCACGCCCGTGCCCCACCAGACCCCGAGCAGCGAGGAGCTGCCGCGGCCCGCTCCCAAAGCGAACTCGCCGTCGACGGCCACCTGAACGTCGTTGCCCACGCGCACCTTGGTGCCGAGCTTCTTCTCCAGCGCCGGGCCCATCGCGAAGGGCTCGTCCCAGCCGGGCAGGTTGCGGGCCTCGGCCACCACGCCGGCCTCGGCGTCGATCGCGCCGGGCGAGCCGACCCCCACTCCGTCGAGGTCGCCCGTCTTGGCGCCCACCTGCTCCACCGCCTCACGCACGGCCTCGACCATGTGCGCCACGACGTCGGGCGGGCCGCCCCTGACCGGCGTGGCGTGACGAGCCTGGGCGAGGACCTCGTGGCTGTCGTCGACGACGGCGGCTTGGATCTTGGTCCCGCCCAGGTCGATTCCGCCCTTCACGGGGTCGAGGCTAACCCAGGTCCCCGCCGCGATAGCGTGCGGCCGGTGCCAGCCGAAGCGGCCAGCGGCAGCGTGCTCACCGAGGACAGCAAAGCTGTCGCGGGTAGCACGGCGACCTCGGCGAGCGTCGCGGTGGCCGGGAGCGCCCTGACGCGCCTCAGCGCCGCGGTGGGAGCCAGCGTGGCCACCTTCGCCAGCGGGGCCGTGGCGGGCTCGGCCGCGACGGCGCTCAGCGTGGGTATCGCGGGCAGCGCGGGCTCGGTCGGCTGCGTGGGCTGCGTCGCCTGTGCGGGCTGCATCGGGTGCGTCGGCTGCGTGAACTGCGTGGGCTGCGTGGGTTGCGTCGGGCTCAACGGCGCGACGGGCCGGGTGGCCGGGGTTGGCTGACCGGTCCCCAAGCGAGGAGCGCAGGCCGAGCGTCGGTCGGCCGAGCACCGCAGACTCGGCGCCCTACTTCGGCGTCGACGTGGGTGGGACGAAGGTCGCCGCCGGGGTGGTGGATGACGCGCAGCTCACCGACGAGTCCCAGCAGCCGACCGACCTCTCGGGCCCGGAGGCGCTTCTCGACGAGATCGCGACCGCGGTCGACCGCCTGGTGGACCGCCACGGCAAGCCGGCGGGAATCGGCGTCGGCCTGCCATCCCAGATCGACTTCGAGGCCGGCGCGGTGGTCTCCAGCGTCAACATCCCGCTCGAGGGAGTCCCGGTGCGCGAGCAGCTCGAGCACCGCTTCGGCGTCCCGGTGGTGGTGGACAACGACGCCAACTGCGCTGCCCTGGCCGAGGCGTCGGTGGAGGGCGTCGACCACCTCGTGATGCTCACGCTGGGCACCGGGGTGGGCGGCGGCGTGGTGATCGGGGGCAAGATCTTCCGCGGCGCCCACGGGCTGGGCGCCGAGCTGGGCCACTTCCCGATCCAGGCCGACGGGCCCGAGTGCCCGGGCAACTGCCCCGGGCGCGGTTGCCTGGAGGCGCTGTGCAGTGGGACCGCGCTGGAGCGCGACGCCACGGAAGCCGGTAGCCACGTGCCCGACTCCGAGCTGGGCGAGCGCTACGCCGATGACGGCCGCGTCTCGGGTCGCGAGGCGGTGGAGGCCGCCGAGCGCGGCGATGCCACGGCGCTCGAGCTCTTCGACCGCCTGGGCTGTTACCTCGGGGTCGGAATTGCCGGCTTCGTCAACATCTTCGGGCCTCAGCGGGTGGCCGTCGGAGGCGGCCTTTCGCGCGCGCACGGGCTGTTCTTTGACCGCGCCGTCGAAGAGGCGGGCCGGCGCTCCCTACCGCGACTGTGGGAGCGCACCGAGGTCCGGCTGGCCCAGGGCGGGGCGGCGGCGGGGCTGATCGGCGCCGGCGTGCTTGCGCAGCAGGAGTTTGGAGATACTCAGAATCCGAGCCAGATGACCAACGAGGAGACGAGTGGCAGCCACCGCTGAGCAGAAGACCGACATCGAGAAGCTGGCGATCGACACTATCCGCACGCTGGCGATGGACGGAGTCCAGAAGGCCAACTCCGGCCACCCCGGGGCCCCGATGGCGCTGGCGCCCGTGGCCTACCAGCTCTACACGCGCACCATGAAGCACAACCCGGCGAACCCGCACTGGTTCGACCGGGACCGCTTCGTGCTCTCGGCCGGTCACGCCTCGATGCTCCTGTACTCGATTCTGCACCTGAGCGGCTATGGGGTCTCTATGGACGACCTCATGAACTTCCGGCAGCTGTTGTCGCCGACCGCCGGACATCCCGAGTACGAGGCCGACGGCACGCCCGGCGTGGAGGTCACCACGGGGCCGCTGGGCCAGGGGGTGGGGAACGCGGTGGGCTTCGCGCTGGCAGAGCGCATGCTCGCCTCGCGCTTCAACCGCGACGGCCACGAGATCGTCGACCACTACACGTACGCCATCGCCTCCGACGGTGACATGCAGGAGGGCATCGGCTCCGAGGCCAGCTCGCTCGCCGGCCATCTCGGCTTGGGCCGGCTGACCGTCTTCTACGACGACAACCACGTGCAGCTGGCCGGCCCCACCTCCATGGGCTTCTCGGAGGACGTCGGCGCACGCTACGAGGCCTACGGATGGCACGTCCAGAATCTGGGCGAGGACCTCGAGCTGGAGCGCCTCGACGAGGCGATCGGCAGCGCCCATGCCGCCGACGATCGCCCCTCGCTCGTGATCCTGCGCACGCACATCGGCTACGGCTCCCCGAACAAGCAGGACAGTCAGAAGGCCCACGGCTCACCGCTCGGTGAGGACGAGGTGCGCCTGACGAAGGAGGGCTACGGCTGGGACCCCGATGCCCACTTCCTGGTGCCCGACGAGGTGCGCGAGCACTTCGCGAGCGTCCGCGAGCGCGGCCAGCGGGCCGAGGACGACTGGAAGGGCAGGCTGGAGAGCTACCGCAACGACCAGCCCGAGGAGGTCGAGGCGCTCCAGCAGGTGATCGAGGGCCGGCTGCCCGCCGGCTGGGACACCGACCTTCCGCGCTTCTCGCCCGACGACAAGCCGATCGCCACGCGCAAGGCGTCTGAACAGGTGATCCAGTGGGCGGCGAAGAAGGTGCCCACGTTGGTCAGCGGCTCGGCCGACCTCGAGCCCTCCACCAACACGGAGATCGAGGACGGCGGCTCGGTCGAGAAGGGCGAGTACGGCGGGCGCAACGTCCACTACGGAGTGCGCGAGCACGCCATGCAGGCGATCGTCAACGGCCTCAACCTGCACGGGCTGAAGGCCTTCGGCTCGACCTTCTTCAACTTCCTCGACTACCAGAAGCCCTCGGTGCGCCTGGCCGCGCTGATGCACCTGCCTGTCGTGATCGTCTACACGCACGACTCGATCGGGCTGGGCGAGGACGGGCCGACCCATCAGCCGGTGGAGCAGCTGGCCACCCTGCGGGCCACCCCGAACGTGAACACGGTCCGCCCGGCCGACGCCAACGAGACCGCGCTGGCCTGGCAGTTCGCGCTGCGCCAGGCCGACGGGCCGTGCACCCTGGTGCTCTCGCGACAGGGCCTGCCGATCCTCGATCCCGACGACATTCCCTCCGACGCCATCGAGCGCGGCGCCTACGTGCTCCGCGAGAGCGCCAAGGCCCAGCCCGAGCTGATCTTGATCGGCACCGGCTCGGAGGTCGGCGTCTGCCTGGAAGCCCAGGAGCTCCTGGAGGGCCAGGGGGTGGCCACCCGGGTGGTGAGCATGCCCTGCTTCGACCGCTTCGTGGAGCAGGACCAGCGCTACCGCGACTCGGTGCTCGCGCCCTCCGTGCGCGCGCGCGTGTCCGTGGAGGCCGCCGCCACCCTGGGCTGGGACCGCATCGTCGGCAACGACGGCGAGATGATCGGTATGACCGGCTTCGGCGCGTCTGGGCCCGCCACGGCCCTGCTGGAGCACTTCGGCTTCACCGCGGAGAACGTGGCCTCCACGGGCAGGCAGCTCGTAAACCGACTGAGCGAAGGGACGTAGCCTGATGGCAACCGCGGCACAGACCAACGAGCGCCTTGCGGCGCTGCTCGAGGCGGGGACGTCCCCGTGGCTGGACCAGATCCGCCGTTCCCTGATCGAGCAGGGCGAGCTCGAGCGGCTTGTGCGCGAGGAATCCCTGCGGGGCGTGACCTCCAACCCGGCCATCTTCGAGAAGGCCATCCTGGGCTCCGACGACTACGACGAGGACATCGAGCGCCTGGCCGGCGAGGGCCTCGACGCCAACGACATCTACCTCACGCTGGCGGTCAAGGACGTGCAGATGGCCTGCGACGTGATGCGCCCGGTGTGGGAGGAAGCCGGCGGCGCCGACGGGTTCGTGTCGCTCGAGGTCGAGCCCGGCGTGGCCTTCGACACCGACGCCACGCTGCGCCAGGCCCACGAGCTGTGGGAGCGCGTCGACCGACCCAACGTGTTGATCAAGATCCCGGCCACCGACGAGGGCATGCCGGCGATCGAGGAGGCCATCGCGAGCGGGATCAACGTCAACGTGACGCTCCTGTTCAAGGTCGAGGCCTACGAGAAGGTGACCGAGCGCTACATCCGGGGACTGGAGCGCCGCCACGATTCCGGCGAGCCGCTCGACGTGCACTCCGTGGCGAGCTTCTTCGTTTCCCGCGTGGACTCCGAGGTCGACAAGCGCCTGGAGAAGCTGGGGCGCGAGGACCTCAAGGGCCGGGCCGCGCTCGCCAACGCGCGCGACGCCTACATGTCCTACAAGCGGATCTTCGAGGGCGAGCGCTTCGCCTCCCTGCGCGAGGCCGGGGCGCCTGTCCAGCGGCCGCTCTGGGCTTCGACCGGTGTGAAGAACCCCGAGTACCCCGAGACGATGTACGTCGACGAGCTGGTGGCGCCGAACACGGTGAACACCATGCCGATGGCCACCCTGAACGCCGCGGCCGAGAAGGCCGAGATCAAGGGCGCCACGGCCGACCAGGACCCCGCCGAGGACCTGAAGGCGCTCGAGGAAGCGGGCATCGACATGGCCGACGTCACCGACAAGCTGCTCAAGGACGGCGTCGCGGCCTTCGTCACGCCGTTCGAGAAGCTGCTCGCCGGCGTCGAGTCGGTCAAGGAGGCCGTGGTCACCGGCCGGCCGGCGACGATCGACTCCGTCCTGCCCGACGAGCTCGAGCCGCCCATCGCCAGGCGCGCGCAGCTGGCGGTCGAGGAGAACGTCGCGCGGCGCGTATGGCGCAAAGACGAGACGCTCTGGGGCGGCCCCGGACCCGAGATCGGCAACCGCCTGGGCTGGCTGACCATCTCCGAGCCGATGCTGGAGAACGCCGGCGACCTCGGAGCGTTCGCCGAGGAGGTCAAGGCCGAGGGCTACACCGACGCCGCGCTGCTGGGCATGGGCGGCTCGTCGCTCGGCCCCGAGGTGATCCGGCGATCGTTCGGCGACGCCGGCGGGCTCAGGCTGCACGTGCTCGACTCGACCGATCCCGGTGCCGTGCACGAGCTCGAGAGCCGAATCCCGCTCGACAAGACGATCTTCATCGTGTCCTCGAAGTCGGGCGGGACTGTGGAGACGCTCTCGCACATGAAGCACTTCTACGAGCGCACGGGCGGGCGCGGCGAGCAGTTCGTCGCGGTCACCGACCCGGGCAGCGGCCTGGTGGACGAGGCCTCGGAGCGCGGCTTCCGCCGCGTGTTCCAGAACGACCCGAACATCGGCGGCCGCTACTCGGTGCTGTCCTACTTCGGGCTGGTCCCGGCGGCGCTGGCGGGCGTCGATGTCGAGGCGTTGCTGGAGTCCTCGCGCGAGGCCGAGGAGAACTGCAACTCCTACGACTCCACGAGCTCGAACTCGGGGCTGTGGATGGGCCTGACGATGGGCGAGCTGGCTTTGCACGGACGCGACAAGCTCACCTTCGTGGTCGACGAGCCGATCTCCGGCTTCGGCCTCTGGGTCGAGCAGCTGATCGCGGAGTCGACCGGCAAGCAGGGCAAGGGCATCCTCCCCGTGGCCGACGAGCCGCTCGGCGACCCGGAGGCCTACGGCGACGACCGCGTGGTCGTGCACCTGGCCAACTCCGAGTCGCCCGACGAGCACAACGCGGCGAAGGTCGACGCACTGGCCAAGGCCGGCCAGGCCGTGATCCGTTTGTCCTCCCGCGGCAACCCCGAGGACCTGGGCCGGATCTTCTTCTTCGCCGAGTTCGCCACCGCGGTGGCGGGCTGGGCGTTGGGCATCAACGCCTTCGACCAGCCCAACGTGCAGGAGGCCAAAGACAAGACCAACGAGGTGCTGAATGCCAGCCAGCCGCCGCAGCTATCGGAGGCGGGCGACGAGGAGCTGCGGGCCCTGCTCGGCAGGGCTGCGCCACCTCACTACGTGGCGATCATGGGCTACGTGCAGCCGTCCTCGGAGTTCGACGAGGCGGTCCGCGAGCTGCGCGCTGCCATCCGCGACGCCACCAAGGCGACGACCACGTTCGGCTACGGGCCGCGGTACCTGCACTCGACCGGCCAGCTGCACAAGGGCGGGGCGCCCAACGGCCTGTTCCTGCAGCTGATCCACGACGGCGACCAGGACGTCGACATCCCGGATGCCGACTTCACCTTCGGCGAGCTCAAGAACGCCCAGGCCACCGGCGATCTTCAGACCCTGCGCGACCACGGCCTGCCGGCCGAGCGCGTGCGGCTGGAGGGCAACGCGGTGAAGGCGCTCCGCGAGCTGACCGAGCGGGTTCGAGGCTTGCTCGGCTGAGGCGGAGCCGTCAGGCCGCGGCGGGGGCCTTGCCCTGCTTGCGCGCCTTGCGCAGGCCCTGCCACGCTGGCCGGGCCGAGCACCTTCTCGTTCCATTCCTCGTCAGCGTCGGGAATAGGCCGAGCCCTCCCCTGCACGAGCACGAACAGGTTGCCATCGGCCAGCCCGTGCTCGCGCGCGTGGTAGGCGAGGGCTACGTGGGGATGGTGCTCCAGGCGCTCGAGCTTGCGGCCGAGGCCCAGGGAGGTCGTGAAGGTGAACGTGCCGGCGTCGCGGTCGCGCAGGCCGACCGGTGCCACGGCCGCCACCACGGTGCCTCTCGCCGGGGTGACGTAGGCCAGCCCCGCGGTGAGGTCGCCGCCGAGGACGCGGTCGACGTCGTCGGGCCAGCAGATGGGCATGTCGCCATCATGCCGCCTATGAGCCTCACGGTCACCCAGAACATCACGCTCGACGGGGTCATCGACGCGAGCGAGGGGTGGTTCGCCCCGGCCGGCCAGGACCAGTTGGACACCTCGGACATCGAGGCCGTCCTCCAGGGGCACATGGCGGAGGAGAAGGCGCTGCTGCTGGGCCGCCGGACCTTCGAGCAGATGCACGGCTTCTGGCCCCAACAGGCCGACGACACCACCGGGGTGAAAGACCATCTGAACCGGATGCGCAAGTACGTCGTCTCGACCACCCTCCAGGATCCCGAGTGGGACAACTCCACGGTCCTGCGCGGAATCGACGAGGTCCGCGAGCTCGAGCAGCGGACCGAGCTCCAGCTCACCGGCAGCATGACGCTTGTGCGCGAGCTGATCGCCCAGGGGCTCGTCGACGAGTACCGCCTGTTCGTCTACCCGGTCGTCCTGGGCCGTGGCTTCCGGCTGTTCGAGGACGCGACCTCGGTGCCCGACCTCGAGCTGACCGGCTGCCGGCCATTTCGCTCCGGGGTGGCGCTGATGAGCTACCGACGCCTGTAGTCGGGCGCTAGCCGGGCGTCGCGCGCTCGTATAGGCGCCGCGCCTGGCCGAGCAGTCGCACGGCGGTGCCCCGGGGGTGCAGCGCAGAGCCGGCGGCACCCCGAAGCGCCTCGGACAGCCCGCGCCCCATCCCGTGGTCCTCGGGCAGCTCGATGTCCAGCTCGACCTCGTCGCCATCGCGATGGGCTTGCGTGGCCCCGAGGGTCGACAGCACCCTCACCGCTCCCGGGTTGGCGGCCTGTACGAGGGCGGTGAAGTGGGTCACGTCCTCTTCGCGGGCCCGGTCCACGAGCCGCTCCAGCAGCCCGCCGCCGACGCCGCGGCCCTGGTAGTCGTCGACCACCGAGACGGCCACCTCGGCCCGCGAGGGCTTCTCGAGCGAGCGCACGTAGCGCGCCACGCCGACCGCCTCGTCGTCGTCGATGGCGACCAGGGCCTCGTGGTCGTGGTGGTCGACCTCGGTCAGGAAGCGCAGGTTGCTGTCGCTGAGCTCGTGAATGGGCTGGAAGAAGCGCCGGTAGCGCGAGTCCTCGCTCATCCGGTCGAAGGCCCCGACCAGCAGCTCCTTGTCCCCGGGCTCGATCGCCCGGACCTTCAGCCGACCTCCGCCGCGGAGCTTCAGCGTGTCCGCTCTGTCGAAAGCCACCCCGAGCTTGCACGGTAGCGTCCGACCTGAGAGAACTCAGCCCCTGTCGAAATAAGCGTCGGAGCGCAGGCCGGGCGTTGACCGGCCGAGCACCGCCGTCGATCGCTCACCGGGGGCCGAGGCACCCGAGAAAGGAATCGGATGCAGCTCGGTTTCATCGGTCTGGGAAAGATGGGCGGGAACATGGTCCATCGCATCCATCGCGACTCGGACCACCAGGTAGTGGCCTTCGACTTCTCCGAGGAGGCTGTGAAGGAGGCCGAGGGCCACGGGGCCACCGGCGCTCCCTCGCTCGAGGAGTTGGTGGGGCAGCTCGAGGCGCCGCGGACGGTCTGGATCATGGTCCCGGCGGGCGGTCCGACCCAGCAGACGGTCGACAAGCTCGCCGAGCTGCTCGACGAGGGCGACACCATCGTCGACGGCGGGAACTCCAAGTGGACCGACGACAAGGCCCGCGCCGAGCAGCTCAAGCCCAGCGGCATCAACTACGTTGACGTGGGCACCAGCGGGGGCGTGTGGGGCATCAGCGTGGGCTACTGCATGATGGTCGGCGGTCCCGACGAGGCCGTCGAGCGCCTTTCGCCGATCCTGGACGTGCTCGCCCCGCCCGAGACCGAGGAGCACGGGCCGGGCTGGGGCCACTTCGGCCCGACCGGGGCGGGGCACTACGTGAAGATGGTCCACAACGGCGTCGAGTACGGGCTCATGCAGGCTTACGCCGAGGGCTTCGACATCTTCGACAAGTGCGAGTACGAGCTCGACAAGGCGCAGATCGCCCACCTCTGGATGCAGGGCTCGGTCGTGCGCTCGTGGCTGTGCGAGCTGGCGGCGCTGGCCTTCGAGCAGGAGGGCAACGACCTGGCCGACCTGACCGCCTACACCAACGACTCCGGTGAGGGGCGCTGGACCATCGAGGACGCGATGCACCTCGACGTCCCGACGCCGGTCATAACCAACTCGCTCTACGCCCGCTTCTACACCCGCGCCAACGGTGACTTCACCGGCCGCGTGCTGTCTGCGCTGCGCAACCAGTTCGGCGGCCACGCGGTCCAGAAGCAGGCCGACGGCTGATGGCGACGGTCGAGGAGAACCCGCTGGCCGAGGGCCTCGAGCGCCTTCCGGTCCACCCCACGACGCTGGTCATCTTCGGCGCTACCGGCGATCTGGCGAAGCGCAAGCTGCTCCCGGCGATCTACAACCTGGCCCACGAGGGAGCCCTGCCCGAGCGCTTCCACCTGATCGGCAACTCGCGCAGCGAGATGTCCGACGACGACTTCCGCGAGCAGGCGCGCGACTCGATAAAGCAGTTCTCGCGCCGGCCGCCCGACGAGACGGTGCTCGACGCGCTGGTGTCACCGATGCGCTACGTCCCCGGGTCCTTCGACGACGACTCGGTATACGAGCGGCTGGGCAGCACCGCCGAGGAGTTCGACAAGGAGGGCGTCCAGCCGTTCAACCGCGTCTTCTACCTCTCGACCGCGCCGACCTTCTTCCCGGTGATCGTCGGCAAGCTGGGCGAGCACGGCCTCGACGACCATGAGGAGGCCGAGGTGCGCGTGGTGATCGAGAAGCCCATCGGCAGGCACCTCCAGGAGGCCGAGCAGCTCAACCGCGACGTGCTCGCGGTGCTCGACGAGTCCCAGGTCTTCCGGATCGACCACTACCTGGGCAAGGAGACGGTCCAGAACCTGCTGGCCTTCCGGTTCGCGAACGGGCTATTCGAGCCGGTCTGGAACCGCAACTACATCGACAACGTGCAGATCACCGCGGCCGAGGACATCGGCGTGGGGACGCGGGCCGGCTACTACGACAGCTCCGGCGCGCTGCGCGACCTGGTGCAGAACCACATGCTTCAGCTGCTGGCCAACGTGTGCATGGAGCCGCCGGTGCACTTCACCGCCGACGAGGTGCGCGACGAGAAGGTCAAGGTCCTCCAGGCGGTGCCCACGCCCCGGGCCGAGGACTCCGTGCGGGGCCAGTACACGGAAGGGGTCTCGGCCGGCGAGAGGGTGCCGGGCTACCTCTCGGAGTCCGACGTGCCGGAGAACTCGACCACCGAGACCTTCGTGGCGCTGCGGCTGGAGGTCGACAACTGGCGCTGGGCCGGCGTCCCCTTCTACCTGCGCACGGGGAAGCGGCTGGCGCGCAAGGTCACCGAGATCGCGGTGACGCTGAAGCCCGTGCCGCACCTGGCCTTCGAGCAGGAGGGCTCGGTCGGCGTTCAGCCCAACACGCTGGTGCTCACCGTGCAGCCCAACGAGGGCGTGTCGCTGTCGTTGGGGGCGAAGATCCCCGGCACCCGCATGCGTATCCGGCCCGTGAACATGGAGTTCCTGTACGGGACCTCGTTCATGTCGGAGTCGCCGGAGGCCTACGAGCGGCTGATCATGGACGCGATGCGCGGCGACGCCACGCTGTTCACCCGCAACGACGAGGTCGAGGCCCAGTGGCGGATCTGCGATCCGGTCCTCCAGTCCTGGGCCGACCAGGAGGGCCCGCTGCCGCAGTACCCCGCCGGCAGCGACGGGCCCGAGGAGGCCAACGACCTCATGCCCGAGGGGCAGACGTGGCGGGCGATCTAGGACCCGGTCGCTGGGCGGCCGAGGACACCTCCCCGGGCGAGATCGAGGCGGCCCTCCGCGAGCTGCTCAAGGAGCGCTTCGCCGAGCACGACAGCTTCGCGCCGGCGCGGGTGCTCAACCTCGTCGTCCTCGCCGACGACGACTGGAAGGGCGAGATCCAGAACCGGCTCGACCACGTTGGGCGCAACCACGCTTCGCGCACCATCCTGCTGGCGGTCGAGCCAGGCCGCGAGACCCTCGAGGCACACGCCGAGATCGACGTCGAGGACACCGGGGCCTCGGGCGAGATGGTGGCCGGCACCGAGCAGATCACGATCACCTGCGGGGGGCGGCACCTAGCGGGCCTGGACAGCATCGTCGACCCCCTCGTGGTCACCGATCTGGCCACCCTGATCTGGGCGCCGCACGGGCACCGCGAGGGTCTGGACTCGCTCCTGAGCCTGGCCCAGATCGTGCTGGTGGACTCGGTCAACGAGCCCGACCCGGCCGGCGCGGTACAGCGTGCCCAGGAGCTCTCGCGGGAGGCCTACGTCGTCGACCTGGCGTGGCTTCGCTCAACCCCGTGGCGCGAGCGGGTGGCGGCGAGCTTCGACCCGCCCCTCTGGCGCGACGAGCTGTACCGCATCAGCTCGGTGACCGTGCGCCACCGGCCCGACTCGGGCGCGGCGGCGGTCCTGTTCTTCGGCTGGCTCGCGACGCGGCTGGGCTGGCAGGCCGACAGCCTGGTCGGCCAGGACGGCTCGCGCTGGGGCAAGGCCCGCGCCAGGCGGGGCGAGGTCACCCTGACGATGTCGCCCGATCCGAGCATGAGCGCCCCCGGGCTCGCCGGGATCACCGTCGAGACGGCCTCGGGGATGTCGCTCTCGCTGGACCGCGGGCCCGGCGGGTTGGCCGCCACCCGCACGCTGGCCGACGGGCGCAGCTCCTCGTTCACGGTGATGGGCGCGTCGCGCGGCGAATCGGGAATCCTCGGCGAGGGCATTCGCCAGGCGCTGCTGCGCGACCACACCTATGCCCCGGCCCTGGAGGCCGCCGCGTCGATGCTGGCCTGAAGCGCGCATAGGATGCCCGCCGTGCGCGCGGAAGTGGAGGTGGTGGACGACCCGGCCGAGACGGTGGCCGAGCGCCTGGTAGCCCACAGTGGCCAAGTTGTCCTCACCGGCGGCTCCACGCCTCGGCAGGCATACGAGCGCGCGGCCGAGCTGCGCCACGACTGGTCGGGCGTCATCTTCTGGTTCTCGGACGAGCGCTGTGTGCCGCCGGAGGACGAGGACTCCAACTACCGCATGGTCCAGAAGGCGCTCCTGCGCAACACCACCGGCGCCGAGGTCCGCCGCATGGAGGGGGAGCGGGGGCCGGACGGGGCGGCCCGCCACTACTCCGGCGAGCTGGGCGCCGTCTTCGGACACGAGCTGCCCGAGCTGGACCTGATGCTGCTGGGCATGGGCCCCGACGCGCACCTCTGCTCGCTGTTCCCCGGCTCGCCCTCCCTCGACGAGCGCGAGGAGCACGTGGTGGGCGTGCTAGAGGCGGGGATGGAGCCCCTGGTCCCTCGGGTGACGCTGACCCTGCCGGTCGTCGACGCCGCCCGCGAGCTGATCTTCCTGGTGACCGGCGAGGGCAAGGCCGACGCGCTGCAGCGCGCTCTCGGCGAGCCCGACCCCTCGGCCCCGTCGAGCCTGGTGCGCAACGACTCCGCCAGGGTCGTCTGCGACGCCGCGGCAGCGAGCCGTCTGTGAGGGAGGTGCCGGGAGCCCAGCCGGTGCGGGCTGACGCCTTCCCGCCCATCGCCGACTACGGCTTCCTGTCCGACTGCGAGACGTGCGCGCTCACGGCGCCCAACGGGAACGTCGAGTGGCTGTGCCTGCCCCGGTTCGACTCGCCGAGCGTGTTCGGCGCGCTTCTGGACCGCGACGCCGGCGGCTTTCGGCTCGGGCCCGACGGTGTGGATGTCCCCGCCGCCCGCCGCTATCTGCCGGGCACGATGGTGATCGAGACCAGCTGGGGCACCAAGGGCGGCTGGATCATCGTCCGCGACGTGCTGCTCATCGGCCCCTGGCACCACGAGAACGACCGCTCGGCGACCCACCGGCGCTCGCCCACCGACTACGACGCCGACCACGTGCTGCTCCGCACGGTGCGCTGCGTGAACGGAGAGGTCCAGATCAACATGGACTGCGAGCCGCAGTTCGACTACGGGCGCGCCCCCGGCGAGTGGCGCTACGACGGCCCCGGCTACCACGAGGCGGTGTGCACCGCCGAGGGGAGCGAGATCCAGCTGCGGCTGACCACCGACCTCAACATGGGCATAGAGGGCCCGCGCGCGACCGCGCGGACGATGGTGAAGGAGGGGGACACGCTGTTCGTCGCCCTCTCCTGGTCCGAGCACCCGGCGCCGACGACCTACGAGGACGCCTACGACCGCCTGGTCTGGACCGCTCACCACTGGCAGCACTGGCTCGACCACGGCGAGTTCCCCGACCATCCGTGGCGGACGTACCTGCAGCGCAGCGCCCTCACGCTGAAGGGCCTGTCCTACGCGCCGACGGGCGCGCTGGTGGCCGCCGCGACGACCTCGCTGCCCGAGTCCCCCGGCGGCGAGCGCAACTGGGACTACCGCTACACCTGGATCCGCGACGCGACCTTCATGCTCTGGGGCCTCTACACGCTCGGGTTCGACTGGGAGGCCAACGACTTCTTCTACTTCATCGCCGACGTCGCCGAGAGCGAGGAGTCCCAGCTCCAGATCATGTACGGCATCGACGGTGAGCACGATCTGCCCGAGGAGACGCTCGACCACCTCTCCGGCTACGACGGCGCCAAGCCGGTGCGCGTCGGCAACGGCGCTCACGACCAGGACCAGCACGACGTCTGGGGCGCGATCCTCGACTCGTTCTACCTGCACACCAAGTCGCGCGACCATCTGCCCGAGCGCATCTGGCCGATCCTCACCAAGCAGGTCGAGGCGGCGCTGGACAATTGGCGCGACCCCGACCGCGGCATTTGGGAGGTGCGAGGCGAGCCCAGGCACTTCACCTCCTCGAAGCTGATGTGCTGGGTGGCGGCCGACCGCGGCGCGCGCCTGGCCGAGGTGCGCGGCGAGCAGGATCTCGCCGAGCGCTGGCAGAACGCGGCGGACGAGATCAAGGACGACATCTGCGAGAACGCGCTCGACGACCGCGGCGTGTTCTGCCAGCACTACGACACCGACGCGCTCGACGCGTCGGTGCTGCTGATGCCGCTCGTGCGCTTCATGGACCCCGGCGACGAGCGCATCAAGAAGACCGTGCTGGCCATCGCCGACGAGCTGAGCGAGGACGGGATGATCCTGCGCTACCGCACCGAGGAGACCGACGACGGCCTCTCCGGCGAGGAAGGCACCTTCGCGATTTGCTCGTTCTGGATGGTCTCGGCGCTGGTCGAGATCGGCGAGCTCGACCGCGGGCGCGACATGTGCGAGCGAATGCTCTCCTACGCCAACTCGCTGCAGCTGTACGCCGAGGAGATCGACGCCCGCTCGGGCCGCCACCTGGGCAACTTCCCCCAGGCCTTCACCCACCTGGCGCTGATCAACGCGGTGATGCACGTGATCCGGGCTGACCAGGGGCTCGAGGTGGGCACCTTCGGGTTGGGCCAGGAGCTCGCCCGCGCCCGCGCCGAGAACATCTCCTGACCCTTGCCGGGGCCGCTCGACCGTCTGCGCTCCGGCGCACGTCCGTCGCTGGCCATCGGCCTGACGGCGATCGGCTTCGTGGTGCTGATCGCGGTGGCCGTCGCCGGCGGGCTGACCGGCGGCGGCGAGCGCGGGCGTGACCCCGACCCCGGCGCCGGGGGCGGCGACGGCGACGGGGTCGTTCGCTGCGTGCGCCGCGCCGGGCGCTTTCGGGTCACGCGCAGCGCCCGCGCCAGCGCCACGGTGACCGCTCGCAAGCCGGTGGCGGTCACGGCGTCCGAGACCGCTACCGAGCGCAGCGAAGCCGGGAGCGTGACCGTGACCGCCACGGCGACCCGCCGGGGCGTCGCGCGCGCGTCGCTGACCGCCGAGGCCGGCGCCAGGGCGAGCGTGCGCGTGCGCGGGCGGGCGCGGGCCTGCGCGCCCGGCGCCGACGCGCGCTCGGCCGAGCGCCGGGCGATCACCCGCGCGCGCTCCGGCGCGCGCTTGGACGCCGACCGCCGCGGGGGCCCCCCGGCCCGCGCCGCCGCCGCGCGCCGCGCCCGCGCCCTCGCGCGCGAGCGAGCAGGCGAGCGGGCTCAGGCCCGGGCGGAGGACCAGGCCCGCCGGGCGGAGCCGCGGCTCCAGGCCGGAGCCGAACAGGACGCCGGCGAGGCGGCACGCCGCCAGGCTCGCGAGCGCCTCGCGGCCGCTGGCTAGCGGCTGCGGATCCGGAGATCCGCGACTCCTCGTCCTCCTACGGCTACGCGATCAAGCGCTCTACGCGGCCCGGCTGAGGCCGGGCTGGATGACCGGGCGGACCTCCACGGCGTCCTCGTAGCCGACGGCCTGCAGGCAGCAGCCGCAGCCGTCGCACACCATGAGGTCGACCTGCTCGAGCGACCAGACGACCTCCACGACCTCGTGGTCGCAGTCGCTGTCGCTGCACGTGAGTGTCACCGCAAGCATCGGACCGGCCATTGTGGACCGGTCGGCGGACGGAGCCTGAACCTGACTACAGGCGGACGTCGGCCACCATCGACGCGAACAGCAGCGCCAGGTAGGCCAGCGAATAGAGGTAGAGGCGCAGGGCGGTGCGGCGATCGGGGTTGCGCAGCAGGCGCCAGGCCCCGAATATGAACACCGCTCCCAGGGACACGGAGCAGACCAGGTAGGTGGTGCCGAAGGCGCCGGCGCAGAAGGGCAGCTGCGAGACCGCGTACAGCAGCACGGCGTAGAGCAGGATCTGGCGCCGTGTCTCGCGTTCGCCGCGAACCACCGGCAGCATCGGCACGCCCGCCTTCTCGTACTCGTCCTTCATCAGCAACGAGAGCGACCAGAAGTGGGGTGGCGTCCAGAAGAAGACGATCGCGAACAGGTAGAGCGGCGTGCCACTCAGCCCGCCGGTCACCGCCGCCCAGGCCACCAGCGGCGGAACCGCGCCGGCGGCGCCACCGATGACGATGTTCTGCGGCGTCGAGCGCTTGAGCCAGAGCGTGTAGACGAAGACGTAGCCCAGCAGGCCGGACATGGACAGCACCGCGGCCAGCGGGTTGACCGCCAGCGACAGCAGCGCGAAGGACGCGCAGCCCAGCAGGGCGCCGTAGGCGACGGCGGCGGTGGGGGAGACTCGGCCGGAGGCGACCGGCCGGCCGGCCGTGCGCTTCATCACCCGGTCCAGGTCGCGGTCGATGGCGTGGTTGATGGCCCCGGCGCCTCCGGCCGAGAGCGCGCCGCCCAGGCAGGTGAGCGTGACCAGCCCAAGCGAGGGGTCGCCCGCGACGTACATCGTGGCGACCGTGGTGAACAGCAGCAGCGACTGCACCTTCGGCTTGGTCATCTCGAAGTAGTCCGAGACGACGGTGCGCCAGCCGGCACGGCGGCGTAGTGCGACGGCCTCCATCAGGCGGTCACCGCCCGGGCCGGGGCTCCGGCCGCGGCCCGGGCCGGCTCGCGGCGCAGCTCGAAGACGGCGTTCATCGAGGCCGCCCACAGCAGCGTACCGAGGGCGAGGTGGGCCACGATCAGCAGCTCGTACTCGTCCAGCCACACGTTCAGGGCGCCGACCGGGACCTGCGTCAGGAGGATCCCGCCGAGCAGGTGCGCCGAGCGCTTCATACCCCGGCGCAGCAGCATCACGGCGAGCACGCCCACCGCGATGACGGCCAGATACATGAACAGGCGGTGGGTCAGGTGGATGTCGACCAGACGGGCGTCGCCGAAGGGCATGAAGTCGCCGTTGCAGGTGGGGAACTCCTTCCCGCAGGCGTGATGGGCGCCGTCGCCGAGCTGGTAGTCGGGCCGTCCGTACTTCTGCGTGCCGGCCATGTACCCGCCTGCCACCACGGTGCACAGCACGAGCCCGGCGGCGGCGACGGAGAGGATGCGCAGCCGCGGCTCGTCGGCCGGTTCGGGGCGCTCGGCGCGAGGGCCTTCGCGGCTCTCGCGCCAGACGTAGAGCATCAGCGCCAGCAACCCCATGGCCAGCCCGAGGTGCGCGGCCACCAGGCCCTCCTCGAGGTTCTCCTCGACGGTGGCCGCCCCGAGCAGGCCCTGGGCGATCACCAGCCCCACGGCGGCCACGGTGGGCCGGATCAGCACGCGCCGGCGGATGGCCATCACTGCGAGCGCGATCATCATGATCCCGACCGCGCCGGCGAGCGCCCGGTGGGTGTACTCGATCACCGAGTTGAGGTCGAGCCCGGGCACCACGTCGCCGTTGCAGAAGGGCCAGCCGTGGAAGCCGCTGCCCCCGGGGCCGCAACCGAGCCCGGAGTCCGAGACTCGCACCACGCCGCCGACGAGGATGAGCGCGAACGTAGCCAGGCCGGTGGCCAGCGCCAAGCGATGGAAGCCGGCCGACGGCCGCCTAGCGCCAGAGCGCAGGCCGGGCGTTGGCCTGCCCAGCACCGCCGATCGGCTGCTGCTCACGACGTGCCCGAGGTGACCGGCTGGGCGACGGTCTCGGAGGCCTTGCCCGCCTTCTGGACCTCGCGCCGGATGTCCTTCATCGGCTCGACGCTGCGCACGCGCGGGATCACGTCGAAGTTGTTCGGCGGCGGCGGCGACTGGGTGAACCACTCGAGCGTGTTGCCCTTCCACGGATCGTTGCCCGCGCGCCGGCCGCCCTTCACGCTCCTGATCACGTTGATGACCGTGATCAGCACTCCGATGCCCAGCAGGAAGGAACCGATCGTCGAGATGAGGTTGTAGGCCTCGAGACCCGCTCCGTCCGGGTAGCGGTAGACCCGTCGTGGCATGCCGGACATGCCCGCGCTGTGCTGCACGAAGAACGTGAGGTTGAAGCCCACGAACATGACCCAGAAGGAGAGCTTGCCCAGGCGCTCGGAGAGCAGGCGGCCGCTCATCTTCGGGAACCAGTAGTAGAGCCCCGCGAAGATCCCGAACACCGAGCCGCCGAAGAGCACGTAGTGCAGGTGAGCGACTACGAAGTACGTGTCGTGCATCTGCCAGTCGACGGGGAAGACAGCGAGGATGATCCCGCTGATGCCCCCGATCACGAACAGGGCGGGCAGCGCAGCCGCGAAGTAGAGCGGCGTCTTCAGCATGATCTGGCCGCGCCAGAGGGTCGCGATCCAGTTGAAGATCTTCACGCCCGTCGGCACCGCGATCGCGAACGAGGACAACATGAAGAAGGCGAGGACCACGTTCGCCGTCGGGGTGGTGAACATGTGGTGCGCCCACACCAGGAGACCCAGGAACGCGATCGCCACGGTGGACGCCGCGATCGCCTTGTAGCCGAAGATCGGCTTGCGGGCGAACACCGGCAGGATCTCCGAGATCATCCCGAACGCGGGCAGGATCATGATGTAGACCTCGGGGTGGCCGAAGAACCAGAAGAGGTGCTGCCACAGCAGCGGGTCGCCTCCGTCGGCCACGTTGAAGAAACCGGTGCCGAAGTGCCGGTCAGTGAGCAGCATCGTGGCCGCGGCCGCGACCGCCGGCAGCGCGGCGATCAGCAGGTAGGAGTAGATGAGGATCGTCCAGATGAACAGGGGCATCCGGCCCCAGCTCATGCCGGGCGCCCGCATGTTGTGGATGGTGGCCACGAAGTTGATCGCGCCCAGCAGGGACGAGAGCCCCGTGAGGTGGACCAGGAAGATCCAGGCGTCGATGCCGCCGCCGGCCGAGTAGGCGTCGTCGGACAGCGGGGCGTAGGAGGTCCAGCCGGCTTGGGGTGGCTCGAAGAAGATGGATGCGAAGAACGCGACGCCACCGCCCACGAGCAGCCAGAAGGAGAGCGCGTTGAGCCGCGGGAAGGCCATGTCCCGGGCGCCGATCATGAGCGGGACGAAGTAGTTGCCGAAGCCCGCCAGCACAGGCACGATGAACAGGAAGATCATCGTCACGCCGTGCATGGAGACCAGGCTGTTGTAGGTCTCGCCGTTGAGGAGGGTGTTGTCCGGCGTGGCGAGCTGGAGGCGCATGATCAGCGCCATCACGCCGCCGAGGATGAACCAGATGAAGGTGGCGTAGAGGTACATCGCGCCGATTCGCTTGTGGTCGGTCGTGGTCAGCCACGACAGCCACCCCCTGGGCTGCTCCTCCAGGCCGTGCATCGCGATTTCCGGGGCGCCGGCGAGGCGGGCTTTAGTCGCTTCCATCGCTGACTACCTCCCTACCTCGGCCTCGCGGGCGCGCCTCGTTGTCGCCAGTTCCTCCCGGGCCGCCTTGATGTCGGCGCGCTGGCGGCGGGCCCAGCGCTCGAACTCGTCGGGGGGAACGGCCCGCACGACGGCGTGCATGTCCGCGTGGTTGGCGCCGCAGAGCTCGGCGCACTGACCCTCGTAGCGGCCGGGCTTGGAGATCTTGAACCAGGTCTCGTTCACGTGGCCGGGGACCGCGTCGGCCTTGCCGCCGAGCTTGGGGATCCACCAGGAGTGCTGGACGTCGGACGAGCTGATGTCGAGGGAGACGGTGGTGTCGGTAGGGACCACCATCTCGTTGTAGGAGAAGAGGTCGTTCTTGCTCCCGTAGTCGTAGCGCCACAGGTACTGCTGGCCGTTTACCCCGATGCGGATCCCACCCCCTCCGGGCGGATCCGGCTGGTCGATCGAGGCCACCTGGGCGCCGTCGGCGATCTGCGGCCCCGACCGCTCGGGGTCGGTGATGGTCTTGAGGAACGCGAACGTCACGACGGTGAGGATCACGAGGATCACCGCGGCCCCGACGGTCCAGCCCAGTTCAAGCGGCTGGTTGCCGCGGATCTGCTCGGCTTGGCCGCCTCGGCGAACCCGGTACTTGACCAGCGACCAGATGAGCGTTCCCTCGACGAGCAGGAAGATCGGAATCGCCACGAACAGTGTGATCTTGTAGAGCGTGTCGATCTTGTCCGCGTTGGGCGACCCGCCGCTCTCCGGGGACCAGATATCGGCCGCCGCCGGACCGGCGAGTACCAGCAGGGCGGCCAAGGCGAGGCCCAGCACGAGGAGGAACCTTCGAGAGGACAAGGCGGCGGCCAGTCTACCCGGCGAGAAGTGTGCTTACCCGCCGGAGCGCAGGCCGGGCGTCGGCCGGCCGAGCACCGCCGAGTCGACGAGCTAGGCGCCCGTGAAGGCGGGGTCGCGCTTGCTCAGGAAGGCCGTGGCGCCCTCCGCGAAGTCCTGTGTGCGCGCAAGGGCGTGCTGCAGCTCGGCCTCCAGGTCCAGCTGGGACTCCAGGTGGGGGTAGATCGACTGGTTCAGCGCCCTCTTGGCCGCGGCGTAGGAGCGCGTGGGGCCGTGCGCCAGGCTGGTCGCCAGGGTGTCGGCCTCGGCCGCAAGCCGGTCGTCGGGGTGCACGGCGTTGACTAGCCCCCACTCGAGCGCCTGGGGGGCCGGTACCCGCTCGCCGAGGAGGGCCATCTGGAAGGCGCGGGCCTTGCCGACGGTGGCGGGCACGAAGACGGTCGAGCCGCCGTCGGGCATGAGGCCGATGTTGACGAAGGCCAGGCTCAGGAATGCCGACTCGGCGGCGATCGCCAGGTCGCAGGCCAGTGCCAGCGAGCAGCCGATGCCTACCGTCGGTCCGTTGAGGGCGGCCAGCACGGGCTTGTCCAGGCGCCGCACTCCCACCAGGACGGGGTGGTAGTACTCGATCAGCGCCCTGTTGATGTCCGGAAAGCCGTCGTCGGCCTGGATGAAGCCCTCCTTGAGGTCGGCGCCCGAGGAAAAGCCCCGGCCGGCGCCGGTGACCAGCACGGCGCGCACAGCGGGGTCGGCGGCCTCGCCCTCGATCACCGACTTCATCTCCTCGCCGAACTGGATCGTCCAGGCATTGAGGCTCTCGGGGCGGTTGAGGGTCAGGCGCCCGAGGCCGTCCGAGACCTCCCAGATGAGGGTTTCGTAGCTCATGCGGAGCGCAAACTACCCCCTGCGGCATCCTGCCGCAGACCGGAGGTCATCGGTCGCCCTCCGGCGACCATAATGCGTCAATGCTGCTCGAGCAGGTCGAGTGGCTCGGCCACTCCGGCTTTCGCGTCAGGGTCGGGCGCTCGTACGTCTACATCGACCCCTACCGGCTCCCTGCCGGCTCACCGCAGGCCGACCTGATCCTCGTCACCCACGGGCACTACGACCACTTCTCGCCGCGCGACATCGAGCTGCTCTCGCACGACGGCACGTGGATGATCGCCCCGGCTGCCGTCGCCGAGCGCGCCGGCGGGCGCGTGTTGTCGCTGGGCCCCGGCGACGACCTCGAGCACGAGCTCGTGCCCGGTGTGGGAGTGGCGGCGGTGGCGGCCTACAACACCTCGAAACGAGACGCCAAGGGCAACCTCTTCCACCCGCGCCAGGCGGGCTGGATCGGTTTCGAGGTCAATGTCCGCGGGGAGCGTCTTTACCATTCCGGCGACACCGACGTGATCCCCGAGATGGACAATGTCGCTGGGGTCGACGTGGCCCTTCTCCCCGTGAGCGGCACCTACGTCATGACAGCTCTCGAGGCGGCCGAGGCCGCCCGCCGCATCCAGCCCCGCGTAGCGGTGCCGATGCACTGGGGCCACCAAATCGGCAGCGAGGCCGACGCGCGCGAGTTCGCCGAGAGGGCGCCCGTCGAGGTCAAGCTCCTGGAGCCCGCCGGGTGAGCGCCCAGGCCGAGCTGCTGGAGCGCCTGGCCGCCGACGACCCCGAGCTGGGCGCCCGGCTCGTGGTCATGGGCCTGCCGGCCGCCGCGGCGCGCATCGACGACACGCTGGCCTACCAGCTCGAGGTAGAGGGCACGGGCACCTGGCGGGTGTCGGTGTCTGACGGGCGCGCGCGCGTGGAACCCGGGGAGGACGGTCGCGTCGACTTCCGCCTCAGCTGCGGTCCGCGCGAGCTCGTGGAGCTGGCCGCCGGCAGCGCGAGCCCGCTGAAGCTCGCCGCGACCGGGAAGATACGCGTCCGCGGCAGCAGGCTGAAGGCGCTCAAGCTGCGCGCGATGGGCAACGGCGGGATGGACATGGGGGAGGTCGCCCGCGCCGGCGCCCGCCTCGAGCCGGACCTCCTCTACCGGTCCCTGCCCTGGGTGGTCGACCCCGAGTGGACGCGCGGTCACCGCTTCACCGTCCGCTACGAGGTCACGGGCGAGGGGGAGTGGTTCGTGACCGTCAACGACGGCGAGCGCCTCACGGTCTCCCGCGAGGCGCCTCCCTGGGGCGTGGCCGGCGCCGCCCGAGTGACTGCGGAGGGCTACCAGCGCCTGGCCTCTGGGGAGCTCACCCCGACGGCCGCCATGCAGGACCGCGTCATCGAGGTCGACGGCGACATCTGGCCGATCTCGCTGCTGGGACGCTGGATCGATCGCGGCCAGGGCCGCGACGACGCCGAGCTCGAGCGCGAGGAGCGCCAGCGGGGGGTGCAGCAGCGTCGTGCGGGGGGCTACGAGGCCGCCAGCGGGCAGCTCATGGACTACCGCCAGCTCTATGCGCTGTGGGAGAACCAGAACTGGAAGTCCACCGAGCTCGACTTCTCGCTGGACCGCGAGCAGTGGCTGACCACCACCACACACGCGCAGGAGAGCACGCTCTGGAGCATCGGTGCCTTCTACGTGGGCGAGGAGAGGGTGACGGCCGACCTGGCGCCCTTCTTGCTCGCGTCCCCTACGGGCGAGATCGAGCTGTTCCTCGCCACCCAGCTGGTGGACGAGGCGCGCCACGCGGCCTTCTTCGATCGCTTCGGCGCGGAGGTGATGGCCCTCGACGGCGAGGACTTCCGCGCGCGCATGCGCGAGATGGAGGAGAGCCTGGCCGGTGCGTGGCGGCAGGTCTTCGATGACGGGCTGCGCGAGACGGCGGCACAGCTCCGGGCTCGCCCGGACGACCGAAGCCTGTTCGTCAAAGGCGTGGCGACCTACCACATGGTGGTCGAGGGCTTCCTCGCCGTGACGGGGCAGAAGTTCGTCCGCGAGTGGTTCGCCGATCACGGCATGTACCCCGGCTTCGTCGAGGGCTTCGGGCTCGTGGAGCGCGACGAGCACCGCCACATCGCCTTCGGCATGCGCTTCCTCCGCGACGCCGTGGCCGAGGACCCGCGCCACCGCCAAACCGTCGAGGACGTCGTGCTCGACCTGGTCCCCAAGGCGGGCCACGTTTTCGTGCCGCCCTACGCCCGGGACCCGTCGGACTTCCTGAGCTACGGCTACCACTCCTCGGAGATCTACGGCTACGCGTACACCACCCTCAAGCGCCGCATGGCGCTCCTCGGCATCGAGGTCCCGCCGCCCGAGCAGCTCATGCCCGGGCCGATCGCGGAGAGCTCGTCTCTGGCCGTCGCGACCGTCGCGTAGGCTCGCGCCGTTGTGCGGAGCTCGCGCGCGCCATGGAAACGGAGCGTGCGGTGCTCGGCCGATCGACGCTCGGCCTCCGCTCCTGCGCTACGGACGCTCGCCTGGGGCGCCGTGGCGATCGGAGTGGTCACACCGCTCTTGCGGCGCCGCCTGAAGCTTCCGGTCCCAGCCGTCACGGTACTCTCCTACCAGGCCCCCGCCGCCCTGGCGATAGCGGCCCCCCGCACCCGCCTGCGCGACGCCGGCATCTACGCGCTGCAGATGTGGGCCTACTTCGCCCACTTCGACATGCCCGATGACGATCCGGTGGCCTTCGCCGAGCGCGTCCACATTGACTACCCGATCCGCGCCGACCGCGTGATCGGAGGAGGAGAGGAGCCGACGCTCCGCCTGCAGCGCGCGCTCGGCCGCCCCGGGGAGATCCGTCTCCACGACCTCATCCTGTCGGCGGTCCACTGGAGCTGGTTCGCCGTCCCCCACAGCGCGATGGCCTACCTGCTCTTGGGCCACCGGCGGCTCTACCCGAGCTCGGCCGCGCTGATGGCGGCCTGCTTCGACCTGGGCTGTGTCGTCTACTGGGTTGTCCCCACCGCTCCGCCGTGGTGGGCGGGGACCAACGGCAACATGGCGCCTGTCCGGCGCATCATGGCCGAGACCGGCGAGCGCGTCTGGGGTCGGGCGTGGAAGCCGCTCTACAGTTCGCTCGAGGGCAATCCCTTTGCTGCCATGCCGTCGCTTCACTTCGGAACCTCGGTGATGGCCGCGCGCCTCCTTCAGCGGGTGGGTCCCGGTCACGGCGCCGCGGCCTGGACGTACGCGCTCGCTCTCGGGTTCGGTCTGGTCTACCTGGGTGAGCACTACGTGGTCGACCTGATCGCCGGGTTCGCCCTGGCCGAGGGGATCGTCCGCGTGGCGCCGCGACTCGAGCCGCTCGGGGTGGCGGTGTCCGACGGCCTGGCGAGGCTCTCACCGTGAGGACGGTCGAAGCGGAGGCCGCCGAGGAAGAGGAGGTCTCCCGGGTACAGGCGCTGCTCCAGGACCGTCGCAAGCTCGCCTCGGCGGGCCTGGCCATCGTCCTCGCCGTCGTCGCCATCTACGTGCTCTTCCCGCAGGTGGTCGGCCTGGAGGGCAGCCTCGAGCGGGTCGACAGCGCCAAGTGGTACTGGGTGGTCGTGGCGGTGGCCGCCACGGTCGCCGGGTTCTTCGCCTACGTGATGCTCTTCCATGGGGTCGTGGGCAGCGGCGACGAGCAGGTCAGCCGCCGCCTGGACATGAAGGCCTCGTTTCAGATCAACCTGGCGGGCCTGGCCGCCACCCGAATCTTCTCCGCGGGGGGAGCCGGCGGGATCGCGCTCACCTACTGGGCGCTGCGGCGAGCGGGCATGCCGCGTCGGCGCTCGGCCTCCCGGATGGTCGCCTTCCTTGCGCTGATGTACTCGGTCTATCTGGGCTCCCTGGTGCTCTTCGGCGCACTGCTGCGAACCGGCGTCGCGCCGGGCGACAATCCGGCCGGCGGCACCATCGTGCCCGCGGCGGTGGCCGGCGCGGTCATCTTCGTGTTGGCGCTGGTCGCGCTGATTCCCGGCGACGTCGAGCGGCGCATGCGCAAGCTCAGCGACCGCCCGCGCGCGGCCCGGCTCGGCGCCAGGCTCGCCGCCGGTCCGGCGACCGTCGCGCGCGGGATCAGGACGGCGATCGCCTACGTGCGCCACCCGCGTCAGGGCGCCGTGGCCATCGCAGGGGCGATCGGCTTCTGGGCGGCGCAGATCACCACGCTGTGGGCCAGCTTCGAGGCCTTCGGCGGGCACGTGCCGGTTGCGGTGCTGATCCAGGGGTTCTTCGTGGGGATGGCAGCCAATCTGATCCCGTCGCCAGCCGGCGGGGCGGGCCCAGTCGATGCGGGCATGATCGCCGCCTTCGCGCTGTTCGGGGTCGACAGCTCCGTCGTCTTCCCGGCCGTCCTCACCTACCGCATCATCGCCTTCTGGCTGCCGATCCCGCCGGGGATCGTCGCCTACTTCGCCCTGCGGCGGACCGTGCACGCATGGGAGGAGGAGGGCTATACTTCAGAAAGTAAAGTAAAGGCGGAGGCCACTTGAAGACAGAGAACGTCGTAATCGTGGGAAGCGGACCGGCCGGCTACACCGCCGCGCTCTACGCCTCGCGCGCGGATCTCGAGCCGCTGATGATCGAGGGCTTCACGTGGGGTGGCCTGCTTCAGAACACCACCGACGTCGAGAACTACCCCGGCTACCCCGAGGGCGTGATGGGGCCGGAGATGATGCAGCAGTTCCGCGACCAGGCCGAGCGGTTCGGAACGCGCTTCATCACCGACGACGCGACGAAGATCGACCTCTCCGAGGACGGCGGCACGCACGTGATCCATGTGGGCGGGGAGGAGATCCGCGCCCGCAGCGTGGTCCTGGCCATGGGCGCCGAGCCGAGGAAGCTGGGCGTGCCGGGCGAGGACGAGCTGGCCGCGCGGGGTGTCTCCTACTGCGCCACCTGCGACGCCGCCTTCTTCCGCGACAAGCCGACGATCGTCGTCGGCGGCGGTGACACCGCTATGGAGGACGCCACCTTCCTGGCCAAGTTCGCCAAGGACGTGAAGGTCGTGCACCGCCGCGACGAGTTCCGCGCCTCGGCGATCATGCTCGACCGCGCGCGCGAGAGCGAGAACATCGAGCTGCTGACGCCGTACGCGGTCGACCGCTTCGAGGCGGGCGAGAACGGCAGCCTGGCCACGGCAGTGCTCTCGAATACCGACGGCGGCGAGGACCGCACGCTGGAGATCGACGGCGCCTTCGTCGCGATCGGCCACAAGCCCAACTCGCACTTGGTGATCGATCAGGTCGACACCGACGAGAACGGCTACGTGCTGGTCGAGGGCCGCTCGACGAGGACGAACCTCGCCGGCGTGTTCGCCGCGGGTGACCTCACCGACCACACCTACCGCCAGGCGGTGACCGCCGCGGGCACCGGCTGCGCGGCCGCGCTGGACGCCGAGGCCTACCTGCGCGACACGCCGATCGACCCCGAGGCCCACTGGGAGGGCGACCCGGACAAGCTAGAGGCTGCCGCAGAGGCCGCGGCCTCCAAGTAGTTCCGCGAGCCGGGCCGGCGCCGCCCGAGGCCGCGCGTCGAGCACGCCCCCCCCGCGGGGTACCGGTGGTCCTCGAAGGCGATCCGCCGTAACATCGCGGGCGTGAGGAGACGGTGCCTGGGTCCGGTGGGGGCTCTTTTCCTGTTGACGCTCGTGCTCACGCCCGCGGCCTGGGCGGGCCACCCGGGCACCGAGCCGGCCAACCGCGAGGCCGAAGCCCTCGCCGCCGCCGGCCCCGAGGCCGAGCTCAACGTGGCCGGGACGCCGCGCAAGGGGAAGACCTCGTACACCGAAGTCACAGGCCTGCTGGAGGGCCACCTGCACGCGATGGCCTTCGAGTTCCTGGGCGGCGCGGTGCACTGCGGCAAGCCCTGGGACGAGGGCGGGATCTCCCAGGCGCTGAAGGACTGCCCCGACCACTCCGGTAACGGCGCGGGCGCCGTGCTCGAGAACGTCCTCTCGACGGGCAGCCCGGTGGGAACCCACGACACCGACGGCTGGCCCAGCTTCAGGGGCTGGCCCCGTCACGACTCGCTCACCCACGAGATGACCTACTACAAGTGGCTGGAGCGCTCCTGGCTGGGCGGCCTGCGGCTCATGGTCAACCTGCACGTGGACAACGAGATCCTGTGCCAGGTCTACCCGCTCAAGAAGCACGGCTGCAACGAGATGGACACCGTCCGCCGCGAGATAGGTGACCTGCGCGCGCTCCAGGCCTACATCGACCGCAAGTCCGGCGGCCCCGGCAAGGGCTGGTTTCGGATCGTCAAGGACCCGTTCGAGGCGCGCCGGGTCATCAACGCCGGCAAGCTGGCCGTAGTGCAGGGCATCGAGGTCTCGAAGCTCTTCGACTGCGACCTCTCCGGCGACACGCCGTCCTGCACGAAGGCGGACATCGACCGGCGCCTGGACGAGATGTACCGCGCCGGCATCCGCGACCTCGAGCTGGTCAACAAGTTCGACAACGGGCTCGCCGGCGTGGCGATGGACGCCGGCAGCGCCGGCCTGGCGGTCAACGGAGCCAACCGGGTCCAGACCGGGCGCTTCTGGCAGGTCAAGACCTGCAACGGGCCGTCGCACGACCAGCCCCAGGAGACCGGCCCCGGCAACGGGCGCGACGAGCTGCTCAGCGAGGCGCTCGCGTTCTACCTGCCGCCCGGCCTCACCCCGATCTACCCCAGGCAGCCCCACTGCAACGTCCGCGGGCTCAGCGAGCTGGGCGAGCACCTGATCCGCCGCATGGTCGAGAAGCGGATGATCATCGACGTGGACCACCTGAGCGTGGCCGCGCGCAAGCAGGCCCTCGCGCTGATCGAGTCTCTCGGACACTCGGGTCTGATCTCCAGCCACTCGTGGGCCGACGAGGAGAGCTACCCGCGCATCTACCGCATGGGCGGTGTGGTCACCCCCTCGGACAACAACTCGGCGGACTTCGTCAAGGACTGGCGGACGATCCGCAAGTACCGCAGCTCCAAGCACTACTTCGGCTTCGGCTTCGGCTCGGACCTCAACGGCTTCAGCTCGGCCGCCGGGCCGCGCCCGAACAACGGGTCCAACCCCGTCCGCTATCCGTTCCGGTCGATCGGAGGGACGATCGTCGACCGACAGCGCACGGGCACGCGCACCTACGACGTGAACTCCGACGGCGTCGCCCACTACGGGCTCTACCCGGACTGGGTCGAGGATCTGCGCAAGGTCGGCGGCCGGGCCATCCAGAACGAGATGGGCCGCGGTGCCGAGGCCTACCTGCAGATGTGGGAGCGCGCGGAGGGAATCCCCGCGCGGCGTTGCCGCTCGCCCCACGTGAACTTCTCGCGGCGCGGGCTCAACAACGTCCGGATCGGCCTGAGGCCGAACACCCAGCTACGCCGCGCCGGGCAGCCCTCCCGCCGCAACGGCCGCGTCTGGCGCTGGTGCGTCGGCGGCCGCAAGAACCGGCGCGCGAAGACGCTGGCCGCGTTCACGCGGTCGCACAAGGTCGGCCTCATCGCCACCACGGGTAGGGGGCACCGGGCCGCACGGGTCGCCCCGGGCATGCGCTCGCGGCGACTGCGCGGGAAGGCCCGCTCCATCGGCCGCGGGCTCTACGTGCGCCGCGCCGGCCGCGGGCGGTTCGTCTACAAGGTGCGCCGCGGCAAGGTGCGCTTCGTCGCCCTGGCCTCGCGCGGCGTGTCCAAGAATCGCCGCACCCTCCGCAGGTACCTGCGGATGACCGGACTGCGCTGAGACCCTCTCGATCGGCTGTGCTCGGCCGGCCGACGCCCGGCCTGCGCTCCGGCGAGAGGCACCGCTGGGCCAACTGGGCCGGCCAGCAGGTCTGCGCGCCCGTCGCGATCGAGCGGCCTCGCAGCGAGGAGGAGGTGGCCGCCGCTGTCAGGGGCGCCGCCGAGCGTGAGCTCGGGGTGCGGGCCGTGGGGGCGGGGCACTCGTTCACGGACATCGCCTGCACCGACGGCGTCATGGTGGACCTGTCGGCCATGGACGCCGTGCTGGACGCGGACGCGTCCTCCGGTCTGGTGCGCGTGCAGGCGGGCGTGTCCATCCACGCCCTCGGTCAGGCGCTGGAGGCGTGCGGGCTCGCGCTCGAGAACCAGGGCGACATCGACACCCAAGCCCTGGCGGGCGCCCTGGCCACCGCCACACACGGGACTGGCCTGGCCTTCGGCAACCTCTCCTCGCGCGTTGATTCGCTGCGGCTGGTGGATGGGCGTGGCCAGGTCCGCGAGGTCGACGGCGGCGACCGTCTTCGGGCTGCGCGGGTGGGTCTCGGCGCGCTGGGAGTCGTCACCGAGCTGACCCTGCGGGCGGTGCCGCTGTTCACCCTGCGCCGGCGCGACGAGCCGCGACCGCTGGGCGAGACGCTGGAAGCGATGGAGGGACTCGTGGAGGGCACCGACCACTGGGAGTTCTGGGTCTTCCCCTACTCGGACATCGCGCTCGTGCGCTCGAGCAGCCGCTCCGAAGAGCCCCCCGAGGCGGTCGACGAGCGCAAGCTGTGGCTGCAGGAGTACGTGCTGGAGAACGCCGTGGTGGGAGCCTTCGCGCGCACGGGCTGGGCGTTCCCACGGCTCATCCCGCGCCTGAACGCGACGCTGCCCCGTCTGGCCTCGTCGACCACCAAGGTCGATCGATCGTGGAGGGTGTTCGCCACCCGGCGTGCGGTGCGCTTCACGGAGATGGAGTACGCAATCCCGCGGGCGAGCGCGCGGGAGGCGGTGGAGGCGGTGCTCGGCCTCGTCGAGCGCCGGCGGCTACCGGTGACGTTCCCGGTCGAGGTGCGCTTCACCGCCGGCGACGACGCCCTGCTGTCCACTGCGCACGGCCGCGAGACCTGTTACATCGCCGTGCATCAGTACCTGGGCATGGAGTACGAGACGTACTTCCGCGCCGTGGAGCGAATCATGGACGGCTTCGACGGGCGTCCGCACTGGGGTAAGCGCCACTACCAGTCGGCCGCCACGCTGGCGTCGCGCTATCCGGAGTGGGAGCGCTTCACGGCGGTGCGCGACGAGCTCGACCCCGAGCGCCGCTTCGAGAACGACTACACCCGCCGCGTCCTGGGCTGAGCGGCGGCGCGTGGAGCCCTTTGCCTCGGCGAGCCCTAACGACCTGCGCTCCTCTTGCAAAAACGCTCAGCCGCCTGAGCGTTTTCGCAGAGGGGGCCGATCACCGCGCGCTCGGCCGGCGCGGCGGCGTCGTTCAGGATCTGCGCAGCGGCGTCGTGCACAAGGTCGACAGCGCGAAGACGAGCGGGAGCGCGATCGCCGCAAACTTGAGCGCAGCCGCGGCCCACGCGAGCTGAGGCCACGGAGACGCCGGCTCACCCCATAGCGAGAAGGCCAGGCCGACGTTCTCGACGTAGTCGAACGCGGCCGCGGCGGTCGCCACCCAGGCCATGGCGACGCCCGCAGCGGCCAGCCGTGGACTCGCGGCGCGGGCCCACGCCGCCGCGGCGGCGACGCAGGCGCCCGCCAGCGCCGCGGCGTAGATCAGCGGGTAGACCAGGTCGAAGAGCTGGATCGCCTTGGCGTCGTCGACCACCCCCTCGCGGCGCCAAGCGGCCAGGATCTCCCCGGTCCGCTCCACCGAGCCGGCCAGCTCGAAGTCGACGATCGTCGCGCCGGCCGGCAGCGGCGACGTCACCGCGGCCAACAGCGTGACCACCAGCGCGGCGCCGAGCACGGAGCCGAAGGCGAGGCGGCGCCGGCTTCGCGGAAAGCGCTGGAACGGATGCGTCCTCACGCTTGCCCCTCGGCAAGGGCTAGAGGAAGCAGCGTCCCTCCCCGCGGTAGGTCGGGACCTCGTCGACGATCTCGCCGCCGCGCACGAGCAGCAGGGAGTCGAACCGCTCACACACCTCCCCGGCCTTGGCGTGTCGCATGTACACGTGGTCCCCCACGCGCAGGCGCGGCGCCGCGGGCCCCTTGACCGGCGTCTGGACCTCGCCGGCTCCTTCCCGGGGGTCGAGCTCCAGGCCCTCGGGCAGCCAGGGCCTGGGTTCGCGGTCGCGGCCGGGCGCCCCGGAGGCGATGTACCCGCCGCCCAGCAGCGTGGCCGTGCTCTCGCCGGGCCGCCGCACCACGGGCAGGGCGAACGCGGCGGCGGGGGTCAGGCGAAAGGCCGAGTAGCGGTCGAACAGGGTGGGGGCGTAGAAGCCCGAACCGGCGGTGAGCTCGGTCACCGCGCTCTCGGTGGAGGTGACGTGCAGGCTGCCCGTGCCGCCTCCGTTGACGAACTGCAGCGGTGCGACCTCGGACACCGCCGCCACGGCGGCGGCGCGGCGCTCGGCGATCTCGGCGGCCGAGCGCCGCTGCATGAGCTCGACCACGCGGCCGCGCAGGCGATTGCCCAGCGGGCGGTCGCCCACGCCGGCGATGTGCGCCTCGTAGCCCATGAGCCCCACGAGCTCCAGGCCGTCGCGGGCCGCAACCTCCCGCGCCAGCGCGGCGGCCTGCCCGGGCGTGCGCAGGGGGGAGCGCTTGGCGCCCACCTTGACCCGGCCGCCCGCGGCCCACCAGCTCAGGTCCAGCTCGAGGCAGACCCGGAAGCGCCCGCCGGCCGTTGCGATCAGATCGAGCTGCTCGGCGGAGTCGACCATCAGCACCGGTGGGCGCTCGCTCTCGAGCGCGCCCAGCGCCCGCAGGCCCTCGCGGTCGGCCGTGGGGTAGGCCAGCAAGAGGTCGTCGAACCCCAGCTCGTGCAGCCACAGGCTCTCGGCCAGCGTGAAGGTCATCAGCCCCCGGAAGGCGGCGTCGCTGTCCAGGATCGAGCGCAGCAGCGTCCGGCAGCGCACGGACTTCGACGCCACTCGGACCGGCTTGTCGCCCGCACGGCCCTTCATCTCGGCGGCGTTGGACCACAGCGCATCCAGGTCGACGAAGGCGAACGGGGCGTCGCGGCCCTCGAAGAGCGCGGCGTAGGCCTCGTGGCTCGCCATCGCAGCGATGATCCCACGATGCCTCCGGTCGGACTCGTGCTGCTCGCGGTCAGCTCGGTGCAGATCGGCGGCGCGCTGGCGAAGACGGTGTTCGACGAGCTCGGGCCCGGCGGCACCGTCTTCCTGCGCGTGGCCTTCGCCGCCGCGCTGCTGGGGGCCGTGTGGCGCCCGCGCGTAACGGGCCTGGGCCGCCGCGACCTGGGGCTCGTCGTGCTGTTCGGCGTCAGCCTGGCCGGAATGAACGGGTCCTTCTACCTCGCGCTGGACCGCCTGCCTCTGGGCGTGGCGGTCACGCTGGAGTTCGTCGGCCCGCTCGCGGTGGCCATCGCGGGGTCGCGCCGTGCGCTCGACGCGCTCTGGGTGGTCCTCGCCGCCGCGGGCATCGTGCTGCTGGCCGGCCCCGTGGGTGGCGGCATCGACGCGGCGGGTGCCTTCTTCGCCCTGCTCGCGGGGGCCTTCTGGGCCGCGTACATCGTGCTGAGCACGCTCGTCGGGCGGGCCTTCGAGGGAGGGACCGGGCTGGCCCTGGCGATGGTGGTCGCTAGCGCCGTGCTCGTCGCGCCAGGGGTCCTCGATGCCGGCGAGGAGCTCCTCGACGCCCGACTGCTGGCGCTCGGCGCCGCGGTGGCGATGCTGTCCTCGGCCATCCCCTACTCGCTGGAGCTCGAGGCCCTCCGGCGCCTGCCGCAGCGGGTCTTCGGCGTGCTCATGAGCCTCGAGCCCGCGGTTGCCGCGGCGGCGGGCTTCGTGGTGCTCGGCGAGGTGCTCGACGCACGCGAGCTGCTGGCCATCGCCCTGGTGGTGACCGCCAGTGCCGGCGCCACCCGCACGGCGGAGATGGTGCCGCGGGACGGATAGCCTGTCCGCCGTGGCGGTGACCGAAAGCCCCGAGGCGCTCGGCGTCCGCCCGTTCCACGAGTTCGACGAGGCCAACGCCACCTGGCCGCGGGGCGATCGCCTCGAGGCCATCCGCGAGGCCGCCGACAGCTTCCGCCGTCGCTTCAAGGCCCAGGGGCAGGTCGTGGCCACGCGAACCATCGACCTCGTCACGGCGGGCTATCCGACGCGCTTCGCCTTTGGCGGGGCGGCCAAGGGCTTCAACCCCTACATCGGGATCACAAACCGCATGATCATCGTGCAGTTCCTCGACTTCGAGGGCGGGCTCAAGACGCTGGTCTGGGAGCCGACCTTGCCCGAGGGCTCGGCCCAGGCCCCCTTCTACCAGCAGCTCATCGGCCGCTACGGCGAGTGGCTGTCGGAAAACGTGCTGGCCACCGAGCACAACAGCGTGGCCGGCGCGCTTGACCTGTGCGGGCTGCGGCCGGAGAACGTCGACTACGTGGCCTTCGACCATTTGCACGTGCAGGACATGCGCCTGCTCATGGGGACGACCATGCCGGTCGAGGCCGAGCTCGAGCCGCGCCCGCCGCTGTTCCCGAGGGCCCGATTCCTCTGCCAGCGCAACGAGGTCGACACCTTCCGCTCGCCCCACCCGATGCAGTGGGCCTGGTACGTGCCCGGCGGCATGGACCACGTGATCGAGGAGCGCCTCGTGCTGCTCGACGGCGACGTCGAGCTCGGCCCCGGCGTGGCGCTGGCCGCGACTCCGGGGCACACCGACGGCAACCAGTCGCTGGTGCTCAACACGCCCGACGGCGTCTGGGTCTCCTCCGAGAACGGCGTGGCGGCCGACAACTGGCACCCGCACCTCTCGAAGATCCCCGGGGTCAAGCGCGAGGCCGTGTTCATGGGGGTCGAGGTGATCCTCAACTCGAACACGCTGGAGGACTCGATCGACCAGTACGACTCGATGGTCAAGGAGAAGGCCCTGGCCGATCCCAACCGCGAGGACCCGCGCTGGATGAACGTGCTCCCCTCCTCGGAGATGCCCCGCCTGCGCCGCCAGTGGCCGGTGGTGCCGAGCTTCACCTACGGCGGCGTCGACTACGGGCGCATCCAGGCCGTTTGACTGGCGCGGAGGAAATGGACTACGAGACGCTTCGTTATGAGCACGACGACCACGTCGTGACCCTCACCTACGACCGGCCCGAGCAGCACAACGCCGTGAACCGGGTCATGAACCGCGAGCTGCACCACGCCTGGCAGCGCTTCCGCGACGACGACGACGCCTTCGTGCTCGTCATCACCGGCGCGGGTGAGACCACCTTCTGCGCGGGCTGGGACCTACAGGACGCGGCCGATCTGAACGAGCTTGGCGACTACGACGCGTTTCGCGTCCACCTCCACAACTCGCCAGGAGAGTGCGGCTACACGCGCAAGGTGGACATCTTCAAGCCGGTGGTCGCGGCCGTGAACGGCTACGCCTTCGCGGCCGGGCTTGAGGCCGCCCTGCTGGCCGACATACGCATAGCCGCCGAGAACGCGGAGTTCGGTGCCCTCGAGCGACGCTGGAACATCGTCGGGGGCGACGGCATGACGGTCCGGCTCCCGCTCGTGGTCGGCTTCTCTAAGGCGATGGAGCTGATCATCACGGGCCGGCGAATCGGGGTGGAGGAAGCGCGAGAGATCGGGCTGGTCAACGAGACAGTGCCTCGCGGCCGGGCGCTCGAGCGCGCCCAGGAGCTCGCTCGCGAGATCGCCCGCCTGCCCCAGGGCGCCATCCGTAGCGACAAGGAGAGCGTGATGCGGGGCGTGGGCCGCACGCTCGAGGAGCGTCTGCGCATCGAGGCCGAGCAGACCCTGTCGATGTTCATGCGCCGCGACTCCCACACGCTCGGGGCCGCTGCGTTCAAGGCGGGGAACCTCGACCCGGACTGGCCGCACCACGGGCTCTGATGAACGAGAAGATCTTTCGCCTCGACTCCGTCAAGGGGTCCGAGCGCCTTCCCTACTCGCTGAAGATCCTGCTGGAGAACCTGCTGCGCCACGGCGAGGACGAGGGCGTCGAGGCGGTGGCCAACTGGGAGCCCAAGGCAGACCCCTCGCACGAGATCGCCTACACGCCCAGCCGGGTGCTGATGCAGGATTTCACCGGGGTCCCGGCCATCGTCGACCTCGCCGCGATGCGCGACGCGATGGAGGACCTCGGTCTCAGGAGTGACACCTCCGGAACCACCCCTCGACCGGACCCCACCAAGATCAACCCGCTGGTTCCCGTCGAGCTGGTGATCGACCACTCGATCCAGGTCGACGTGTTCGCCGAGCGGATGGCGTTCGTGCGCAACGCCGAGCTCGAGTTCGAGCGTAACCGCGAGCGTTACGCCTTCCTGCGCTGGGGCCAGGGCGCCTTCGAGAACTTCGGCGTCGTGCCGCCCAACATAGGCATCTGTCACCAGGTGAACCTGGAGTACCTGGCGCGTGTAGTCACCTCGCGCGACGGCCAGGCCTTCCCTGACACCCTGGTCGGGACCGACTCCCACACCACGATGATCAACGGCCTCGGCGTGCTGGGCTGGGGCGTGGGCGGGATCGAGGCCGAGGCGGCCATGCTCGGCCAGCCCGTGTCCATGCTCATCCCGCAGGTCGTCGGCTTCCGCCTGGAGGGCTCGTTGCCCGAGGGCGCCACCGCCACCGACCTCGTCCTGACCGTCACCCAGATGCTTCGCGAGCGCGGGGTGGTCGGCAAGTTCGTCGAGTTCTTCGGCGAGGGCCTGCCCAACCTGCCGCTGGCCGACCGCGCCACCATCGGCAACATGGCGCCGGAGTACGGCGCCACCTGCGGCATCTTCCCGGTCGACGCCGAGACGCTGCGCTACCTCGAGTTCTCCGGCCGCCCGAAGGAGCAGGTGGAGCTCGTCGAGGAGTACATGCGCGAGCAGGGGATGTTCCACGAGCCCGGAGACGTCGACATCGACTACTCGGACACGCTGGAGCTCGACCTGGCGGAGGTCGTGCCCTCGCTGGCCGGCCCCCGCCGCCCCCAGGACCGCGTCCCGCTCTCGCGCGCCGCCGCGAGCCTGCGCGAGGAGCTGGCCGACGGCGACGGGGACGCACGCGGCCAGGACGAGGCCGTCGCCGAGACCTTCCCCGCGAGCGACGCGCCGACCTCCAACGGCGGGGGAGCGGAGCCGCCGCCGCGGGTGCAGACTGCCGGCAACGGCTCCAATGGCCACGGCGAGGGTCTCAGCGACGGCGCGGTCGTGATCGCGGCGATCACCAGCTGCACCAACACCTCGAACCCCTCGGTCATGCTCGGCGCCGGCCTGCTGGCCAAGAAGGCGGTGGAGGCGGGGCTCGAGCGCAAGCCGTGGGTCAAGACGTCGCTCGCGCCGGGTTCCAAGGTCGTGACCGAGTACCTCGAACGCGCCGGCCTGACCGAGCCGCTCGAGCAGCTGGGCTTCAGCCTCGTCGGCTACGGCTGCACGACCTGCATCGGCAACTCGGGGCCGTTGCCGGAAGAGGTCTCCAAGGAGATCACCGATCGCGACCTGTCGGTCTGCTCGGTGCTGAGCGGCAACCGCAACTTCGAGGGCCGCATCCACCCCGAGGTCAAGCTCAACTACCTGGCCTCCCCGCCGCTGTGCGTCGCCTACGCGCTGACCGGGCGAATGGACGTCGACCTGCTCAACGAGCCGTTGCAGGGCAACACGAAGTTGAGCGACATATGGCCGACGGGCGAGGAGGTGCGCGAGCTGATCGGCGAGGCCGTCGAGTCCGACATGTTCCGGCGCTCCTACGGCGAGGTGTTCGAGGGCGACGAGGACTGGAACGAGCTCGAAGTCCCCGATGGCGACCGCTACGCCTGGGACAAGGAGTCGACCTATGTAAAGCGGCCGCCCTACTTCGAGGGGATGAGCGCCGAGCCCGCCGAGGGGTTCGAGCAGATCACCGGCGCCAAGGCACTCGCACTGCTTGGCGACAGCGTCACGACGGACCACATCTCGCCCGCAGGCGCGATCAAGCCCGACTCGCCCGCCGGCAGGTACCTCACCGACCACGGCGTCGAGCGCAAGGACTTCAACTCCTACGGATCACGCCGCGGCAACCACGAGGTGATGATGCGCGGCACCTTCGCCAACGTGCGGCTGCGCAACAAGCTGGCGCCCGGGACCGAGGGCGGCTTTACCAAGAAGGACGGCGAGGAGACCACGATCTACGACGCCGCCATGGAGTACGCCGAGGAGGGCACGCCGCTGTGCGTGCTGGCGGGCAAGGAGTACGGCTCGGGCTCCTCGCGGGACTGGGCGGCCAAGGGCCCGCGACTGCTCGGCGTGCGCTTCGTGATCGCCGAGTCCTACGAGCGCATCCACCGCTCGAACCTGGTCGGCATGGGCATCCTGCCGCTGCAGTTCGCCGAGGGCGAGTCAGCGGAGTCGCTGGGGCTCACCGGCGAGGAGCCCTTCGACCTCGACGAGCTCGAGGACGGCGCCGAGACGCTGAAGGTGAAGGCCGGCGACGTCGAGTTCGTGGCGCGCATTCGCGTCGACACGCCCAACGAATGGGCGTACCTCCGCCACGGCGGCATCCTGCACTACGTCCTGCGCGGGCTATCGAAGAGCGCCTGACCCACCACGATCTCTGCTTCGGCTGCGGGCAGGCCAATGTCTTCGGCCTGCAGCTCGAGGTCGCACGGCGTGCCGAGGGCGGCGTGGCCGGGCGGTTCTTCGTCAAGCAGGACCACCAAGGGCCACCCGGCTACGCCCATGGGGGCGTCGTCGCCACCGCGCTGGACGAGGCGATGGCGCTGCTTCTACACGGCCAGGGGACCTACGCGCTGACCGGCCGCCTGGAGGTCGAGCTCAAGGCCCCGGCGGCGGTGGGCTCCTTCATCGATGTGGAGGCCGACGTGGTCGAGGTGGAGGGCCGCCGGCTGACGCTCGAGGCCAGCGCGAGCGGCGACGACGGCACCGTCGCCCTGGCTCGCGGCACCTTCGTGGAGCTGGAGGCGGGGGAGGGTTCGCCCGGCGTCGACCGGGGGTAGAAAGGTGCCGAGCGGCGGTGCTCGGCCGGCCAGCGCCCGGCCTGTGCTCGGCGCTAGGTTTCGCCCATGGCAGAGAACCTCACGCGGCAGATACTCAGCGAGCACCTCGTCGACGGTGAGCTCACGCCGGGCGAGCCGATCTCGCTGAAGATCGACCAGACCCTGCTGCAGGACGCCACCGGGACGATGTCCCTCATGCAGTTCGAGCAGCTGGAGATCGCGCGTGTGCAGGTTGATCGCGCGGTCCAGTACGTGGACCACAACGTGATCCAGCTCGACTACAAGAACCCCGACGACCACCGGATGCTGCAGGCACTGGCCCGCAAGTACGGGATCCACTTCTCGCGGCCCGGCAACGGCATCTGCCACTACGTGCACCTCGAGCGCTTCGCGAAGCCGGGGGCGATCCTCGTGGGCGCCGACTCCCACACCACCACCTCCGGCGCGCTGGGCCAGATCTCCATCGGCGCCGGCGGTCTCGACGTCGCCGTCGCCATGGGCGGCTACCCCTACGAGATCGCGTGCCCCGAGGTGGTCGAGGTGCACTTGACAGGAACCCTCACCCGGCCCTGGATCCAGGCCAAGGACATCATCCTCGAGCTCCTACGGCGGCTCTCGGCCAGCGGCGGCAAGAACAAGATCTTCGAGTTCACCGGGGAGGGCGCGACGGACCTGAGCGTCCCCGAGCGCGGCACGATCGCCAACATGATCGCCGAGCTGGGGGCCACCTCGGCTGTCTTCTCGCCGGACGACAACACGCGCGACTGGCTGCGGCGCCAGCAGCGCGAGGACGACTTCGAGGAGATCGGCCCCGACGAGGGCTGCGAGTACGACGACCGCGTGGAGATCGACCTCGCCGAGCTCGGCCCGCTGGTGGCCAAGCCCTCGAACCCCGACAACGTCGTGCCCGTCGAGGAGGTCGCCGGCACGAAGGTCGAGCAGGTCTGTATCGGCTCCTCGGTCAACTCCGCCTACGTCGACCTGGCCCTGCCGGGCGCGATCCTCGCCCACCAGGAAGGCCAGCTGGTCAACGAGAACTGCACCGTGACCGCGACGCCGGGCTCGCGGCAGATCCTCGTGGCGATCGCCGAGTCTGGCGTCTACCGCCAGCTGGTGGAGGGCGGCGTGCGCATGCTCGAGCCGGTGTGCGGGCCGTGCGTGGGAATGGGCCAGGCTCCGCCGTCGGACGCCAACTCCCTGCGCACCTTCAACCGCAACTTCCCGGGCCGCAGCGGCACGCCGGAGGACTCGGTCTTCCTCTGCTCGCCCGCCGTCGCGGCGGTGTCCATGCTGCATGGCGAGATCAGGGACCCGCGCGAGTACGGCGACGCGCCCGAGCTGCTCGAGATGCCCGAGCTCAAGCCCTACGTCGACGACGTCCACATCTTCGCGCCCGCCGACGAGGAGGAGGCCGAGTCGATCGAGATCCCGCGCGGCCCCAACATCAAGACGCCGCCCGAGCACGTGCCGCTAGAGGACTCGGTGGAGGCCAGGATCGCCACCGTTCAGCCCGACGACATCAGCACCGGTGACCTGGCGCCCGACGGCGTGGTGGTGATGTCATACCGCTCGAACATCCCGGCCATCGCCGAGTTCACCTTCCAGCACCGCGACAAGGAGTTCCGCGGGCGGATGCAGGAGTGGGGCTCGGGCTTCATCGTGGGGGGCGAGAACTACGGCCAGGGGTCCTCTCGCGAGCACGCCGCCCTGGCGCCGTTGCAGCTCGGGGTCAAGGCGGTGTTCGCCAAGTCATTCGCGCGCATCCACCGCCGCAACCTCGTGGCCCAGGGCATCCTCGCGCTGACCTTCAAGGACGAGTCCGACTACGACCGCGCCGAGGTCGGCAAGTGCTGGAAGCTGCCCAGGGTCAAGGAGGAGCTCGAGGAGGGCTCGGAGGACATCACCGTCGAGACCAAGGACGGCGAGGAATTCAAGGTCACCCACGACTTCGCCCCCGCCGAGCGCGAGATTCTCGTCGACGGCGGTCTGCTGCATTACCTCAAGGAGCGCGGCGAGCAGGCGGCGACGGCCTAGCTCCGGGTGGCGGCCCGATGCCGGGCAGCACCCTCGAAAAACTCGTCAGGCGGCTGAGCATTTCCCGGGGAGGGCGCCGTGGGTGCCGTGCCCCGGCCGACACGCGAGCCGGGCAGAAGTATCTTCTAGAATAATGTTCTGCCAATGGGTCGTCGGGAGGAGATTCTCAACGCCGCCCTCGGCGCCTTCGCCGAGAAGGGCTTCGCCGCGACCACCATCGACGACGTCCGGGCGCGCTCAGGAGCGAGCACCGGCAGCATCTACCACCACTTCGGCACCAAGGAAGGCCTCGCGGCCCAGCTGTACGTAGGCGGGCTGCGCGACTACCAGGAGGGCTTCCTGGCCCGGCTGCGGCGCGCTCCGGACGCCGAGCAGGCGGTGAAGGGGCTCGTCCGCCAGCACCTGACGTGGATCGAGCGCAACGCCGAGCTGGCCCGCTTCATCTTCGGCCGGCGCGAGACCGAGGTGATGGCGGTCACCGAGGAGCCCATGCGCGAGCTCAACCGCCAGCTTTTCTCCGAGAGCGCCGCCCTGCTCGATCGCTGGTTCGCGGACGGCTCGCTGCGCCGGGTGCCGCTGGACGTCTTCAACCCGCTCCTCATCGGCCCCGGGCAGGAGTTCGCCCGGGCCTGGCTGAGGGGCCGCACCAAGACCTCGATCGCGTCCGCGCGGCGCTCCCTGGCCGACGCGGCCTGGGCGGCTCTGCGCGGGAAAGGAGCTTGACCGTGCCCGACGACTATCCCTCCCTCGTAGCCGAGGCCCGCGCCGACGAGCGCACGCTCGTCCAAGTCGAGCGCTCAGGGGCCCACGCCGTGGTGACCATGGACGAGCCCGAGCGGCTCAACCCGCTGAGCGCGCCGCTCACCGTGCAGTTGCGCCAGCACCTCACCGAGCTGGCCGCCGACGAAGAGCTGCGCGCCATCGTGCTCACCGGTCGCGACCCGGCCTTCTCGGCCGGCGGGGACCTGACCCTGATGCGCGACGGCGCCGGACCCATGCTGGGCGGGCCGAACGGCACGCCCGAGCTGTGGCGCTGGATCCGCCTGGAGTTCGGCGGGATCGCCCGGCTGATCACCCGCACCGACAAGACCTTCATTGCCGCGGTCAACGGCGCCGCGGCCGGCGTGGGCCTGGCCTTCGCCCTCGCCTGCGACCTGATCCTGGTCTCCGAGCGGGCCCGGCTCGTGCCGGCCTTCTCGAAGATCGGGCTGCTGCCCGAGGTCGGCACGAGCTGGCTGCTCACTCGCCGCCTCGGCTACCAGCGCACCTACGAGCTGTTCGCCGCCGGGCGCCACGTCTCCGGGGAGGAGGCCGCCGAGCTCGGGCTGGCCAACGCGCTCGTGGACCACGATTCGCTCCTGGACGAGGCGCGCGCCTGGTGCGAGCGCGTCGAGGCCATGCCGGCCCACGTAGGCCGGATGATGAAGCCGCTGCTGCGCCACGCCGCCGACGTGACCTGGGAGCAGGCGATCGCGATGGAGGAGCTGGCCGAGCCGCACAGCTTCACGACCCAGACGCACGTCGACGCCGTCGCCGAGCTGCTGGGTGGCTAGCCCTTGCCCAGCCGGTACTCGACCGATCGCACCTTGTCGTCCAGGGTCTGGTCGGGGCGGTCGCGGCGCTCGTCGAGCTTGAGCACCGTGTAGACCCGCGGCGCGCCCGCCTCGAAGGGGATCGCGTGCAGCTCGCCGACGACGGCCAGGATGTCCTCGGTCGACCCCTCCAGCGACGTGCCCATCGCGTGCAGGCGGTAGCGGACCCGGTCCTGCGCGGCGAGACGCCGCTGGATCTCGGCGATGTACTGCGAGGCGCTCACCTCGGCGCGGCCGAGGGTCAGCACCGTGAGGTCCGCGGTGGCCATCAGGCCGAAGCCTCCTCCAAGCCGACCCCCAGCGCCACCGCGCGGCGCAGGAGCGGGGCCGAGCGGTAGCGCTCCTCGCGCCGCTCCACCCACAGCGCCTCGAGGGTGACCAGTACCTCCTCGAGCCCGATCGCCTCGCCCCAAGCCACGGGGCCGCGCGGGTGGTTGAGGCCGAGCGTCATCCCGGCGTCCACGTCGGCCGCCGAGCCCACCCCCTCGCCGATGGCGAAGGCCGCCTCGTTGACCAGCTGGCAGACGATGCGTCCGAGCACGCCGCCGGGGGCGTCCCGTTCGAGCCACTCGACCTCCAGGCTCATCGAGGCAAAGAGCCGCTCGGCGCCGCCGCTGCGGGCTCCGCTCAACTCGACGAGCCGGCCCCCGGGCACCAGGTAGAAGCCGGTCAGCGAGGGGTCGCGGCGCATGGAGGGCGAGCGCTGGCCCGACCAGCGCAGCCCCTGCGCCTCGGCGGCCTCGCGCACCTCGGCGAGCGCGGGCGGCTCGTCCCCGGCCGCCGGGTCCTCGGGACGGTGCCGGCCGTCGTCGTAGCGGTACCAGCCGCGGCCGCTCTTGCGCCCCAGCCGGCCCGCGTCGACCACCTTCTGTTGAAGCGGGCTCGGCCTCCAGCGCGGCTCGCCGAAGGACAGCTCGGTGAACGAGCGCGCCACCTCGAGGCCGACGTCGATGCCGACCAGGTCCATGAGCTCGAAGGGCCCCATGCGAAAGCCGCCCCCCAGGCGGCAGACGCGGTCGATCTGCTCGACGGTTGCCACCCGCTCGGTCAGCAGGCGCAGCGCCTCGCCCCCGAAGGGCCGCCCGCAGCGGTTGACCAGGAAGCCCGGGCCGTCGGCGGCGCGGATCACGCGCTTGCCCATCGCCTCGCCGGCTTCGCGGGCGAGCGCGAGCGCCTCGTCGCCGGTCTGCTCGGCGGCGACCACTTCCACCAGGCCCATCAGGGGCGGCGGATTGAAGAAGTGCATGCCCACCACCCGCTCCGGCCGCGCCGCGGCGCCGGCCAGCGCGGTCACCGGGATCGAGGAGGTGTTGGTCGCCAGCACGGCCTCCGGCGCCACCGCCGAGAGGCGCTCGAACAGCTCGCGCTTGAGCTGCCTGCGCTCAGGGGCGGCCTCGATCACGAGGTCGCACCCGGCCAGGCCGCTCAACTCGGTCTCGGCGTGCAGCAGCGCGAGCGACTCGGCCGGCGCCCGCTCCTTCTCGATCCAGCGCGTCAGCCCGTCCCGGGCGCCCTCCAGCCCCCGCCGCAGGGCCCCGGGGTCGGGGTCGTGGAGCCGTGTCTTCATGCCGGCCGCCGCGCCGAGTTGGGCGATCCCCGAGCCCATGGTCCCGGCGCCGGCGACGCCCAGCCTCACCGCAGCTGCGTGTCCGCGTCCGCCGGCTTGCGGCGGTTGAGGTAGAAGACCTGGTACGGAAGGCCGCCGAACCAGAACACGCAGGCGAGCGCCGAGCTGACGAAGGCCACCGGGACCGACAGCGAGAAGAAGACCACCGGGGCCAGGGCGCCGGCACGCGACCAGCGAAATACGCTCTCGCTGAGCCTCGGGTCGAGCAGGTCCTGCTTGTGGGCCCGGTCGAACATGAGGACCTCGAGCGCACTGATGGCTGCGACGTTGACCGCGTAGAGCGCTACGGCGACCGGGTTCTCGAAGTAGTTGCCGAGGACGTCCGTGGGGAAGGGAAGAAACGCGATCACCGCGAGCGAGACGAGGTTGAGGGCGATCACGCCGCCGTCGAGCGCATGCAGCCGGGAGAAGAATTGGTGATGGGCGATCCAGAAGCGCCCGATCACGGCGAAGCTGATCGCGTAGCTGATGATCTGCGGCTCGGTGTCGCTGAGGGAGTCGAGCAACTCGTTAGCGCTCCCTCCGACCGACAGGTGGGGCAGGTCGATGCTCAGGACCAGCAGGGTGATGGCGATCGCGTAGACGCCGTCGCTGAAGGAGAGCACACGCCCGAACTCCTCCTCTCCGCGCGGGTACTTGCGCTTCAACGGGCGCGGAAGTCGGGCTTGCGCTTTTCGATGAAGGCGGCCATCCCCTCGACCCGGTCCTCGGTGGCGAGCGCCAGCTCGAACAGCCGCCGCTCGGTGTCCAGGCCCGCGCTGAGGGCCATCTCGTCGGCGGCCAGCACCGCCTTCTTGGCCATCTGCGCGGCCAAGGGGGCGCGCGAGGCCACCACCGAGGCGAGCTCCAGCGCGCGGTCCAGCCACTCGCGCTTGCGAGCCACGACGTTGACCAGGCCCAGGCGGTGCGCCTCCTCGCCATCGATCCGCCGGCCCGTCAGCACGAGCTCCATCGCCTGCTGCTTGCCCATGACCCGAGTCAGGCGCTGGGTGCCCCCGCCGCCGGGAATGACGCCCAGCATGATCTCGGGCTGGCCGAACTCGGCGGTCTCGGAGGCCACGACCATGTCGCACAGCAGAGCGAGCTCGCAGCCCCCGCCCAGGGCATAGCCCGACACGGCGGCGATCAGCGGCGTGTTGCAGCTCGCCACCCGTCGCCAGAAGCTCGTCCCGGCCTCGGTCACGAAGTCCTGAAAGCCGCGCTCGGCCATCATCTTGATGTCGCCGCCCGCGGCGAAGTATTCGTCGCTGCCCGCGATCACGATGCAGCGCACCTCATCGTCGGCGTCCCAGGCTTCGAGCTGGCCCGCGAGCTCGTCCATCAGCTCGGCGGAGAGCGCATTGCGGGCGTCGGGGCGGTTGAGGTAGGCGACCCCGACGGGCCCGCGGCGCTCGCTGAGTACCGGTCCCTCGCCCGCCATCACACCATCGCGTTCACGCCGGTCATCGCGCGGCCGATGATCAGCTTCTGGATCTGGGAGGTGCCCTCGTAGAGGGTCGTCACGCGCGCATCGCGCAGGTAGCGCTCCACGGGGTACTCGTCCACGTAGCCCGCGCCGCCGTGGACCTGGATCGCGTTGTTGGCGGCTCGGACGGAGGCCTCGGTGGCGTACAGCTTGGCGATCGAAGTCTCGGTGGTGTTGGGGTCCCCACGATCCTTCAGCCACGCCGCTCTCCACACCAGCGCCCGCGCGGCCTCGGTCTCCACCACCATGTCCGCGATCAGCTCCTGCACGAGCTGGAAGGAGGCCAGCGGGCGGCCGAACTGCTCGCGCTCGCCGGCGTAGGCCACCGACGCGTCGACGCAGCCCTGGCAGATGCCCACGCACCCCGCCGCGACGCTGAAGCGCCCGGAGTCCAGCGCCGACATGGCGACCTTGAAGCCATCGCCCACCTCGCCGAGCAGCGCGTCGTCGGCCACCTCGACGCCGTCCAGGAACAGCTCGGCGGTGTCCGCCGCGCGCAGGCCGAGCTTGCCGTGCACGGCGGTCGAGGAGAAGCCCTCCGACGCGGTGGGCACCAGGAAGGCCGCCAGGCCGCGGTGCCTTCGCTCGGGGTCGGTCTGGGCGAAGACCAGCGCCACCTCGGCGTAGTTGCCCATCGAGATCCATTGCTTCTGGCCGGTGAGCCGCCAGCCGCCGTCCATCTGCTCGGCACGGGTGGCGAGGTTCGCCGCATCCGAGCCGGTCCCGGGCTCGGTGAGCCCGAAGCACCCGAGGGCTTCCCCCGAGCACAGCCGCGGCAGCCAGCGCTGCTTCTGCTCTTCGCTGCCCCAGCGTTCGATCGACGAGCACACGAGCGAGGTCTGCACGGAGACCATGGTGCGGGCACTCGAGTCGCCGCGGCCCACCTGCTCCACGATCAGCGCGTAGGTGCGGTAGTCGATCCCGCGGCCTCCGTACTCCTCGGAGACGATCGAGCCCAGGTAGCCCATCTCGCCGAGCTTGGCGACCAGGTCGAGGTCGAAGTGCTCGTTGCGGTCGTTCTCCCGTGCGCGGGGGACGATCTCGCGGTCGGCGAACTCGCGAGCGGTCTCATGCACCAACCGCTGCTCGTCCGTGAGCTCGAAGCTGATCACGGGTTGAGGATTCTGCATGATGGAGACGGCCATGGCGGCTGAGGCGGCTTCATGGGGCTTCGAGGAGGGCGACGAGATCGCGCCCGGACGCTCCGTGCTACGCGTGCTGGGTGGCGGCAGCCGCTTCGAGGTGATGCTGGTCTGGGACGACCGGCTGTTCGCGATCATGGTGGCCAAGGTCATCCGGCCCGACCAGGCCGACTCCTCGAAGGCCCTGAGGGAGCTGAGCGAGGAGGCCGCGGCCCTGGAGCGGCTCGCCCACCCGGTCCTGGTGCGGGGCTTCGACGCGGTGCTCGAGGGCCCCCATCCACATGTGCTGATCGAGCACCTCGAGGGGCCGACGCTTCGACGGCTGATCCGCAAGGGCGGGCCGCTCGGGCTCGAGCAGCTGCTGCCGCTCGCCGCGCACGTGGCGGCAGCGCTGCACTACATGCACGAGGAGGGCTGGGTCCACCTCGACACGAAGCCCGACAACATCGTCATGGGCGTGCCGCCGAGGCTGATCGACCTGAGCATCGCCCGCACGGTGGCGGACGCCGCGAGCCTGACCGGGCCTATCGGCACCGACGCCTACATGCCTCCCGAGCAGTGCGCCCCCGAGCGCTTCCCGGGCCAGGTCGGCCCCGCCTCCGACGTGTGGGGGCTCGGGGCCACCCTGTACCACGCGGTCTCGGGCAGCCGGCCCTTTCCGCGGCCCAGGGGAGCCGGCGACTCCGAGGACCGCGAGGTGCGCTTCCCCCAGCTGGTCCACGAGCCCGAGTACCTGGTCGATGCCCCCGCCGCACTCCGTGAGCTCGTCGAGGCCATGCTCGAACCGGACCCCGCCGAGCGCCCGACCGCCGCGCAGGCCGCTCTGGCCCTCCAGCCGTTGGTGGCCGCGCTGCCGCGCAAGCTGTCCTTCGGGCGCATGGGCACGCGCCTGCGCTGAAGACTTGCGTGAGCTTTGAGGCCCCGGCGGGTTCAGCTCACACACAACAGCGGAACCCAAGGGGGATCTTCCACATGCAGAGCGACAATCACCGGGCGGGTGCTCCCGCCCTCTTCCTGGGCCTGTCGGGCGACGGAGCCGAGCTGGAGAACCAGCGCTCGCTCCCGCGCAAGGGCTTCATGATCGCCGTGGCGCTGGTCTACGTGCTCTCGGTGCCCCTTCTGTGGTCGGCCACGGCCCTGGCGGACTCGGGCTCGGGCTCCGGTGACGCGCCGGCCGCCGTGATCCAGCAGAGCTCGAACAGCGGTCCGGGGTCGAGCGGCAGCGACGACAACAGCGGCCCCGGCAGCGGCGACGGCGACGACGACGACACCAACGCGAACACCGACTCCAACACCGGGACCAACGGCCAGACCAACACCCGCACTGGCGCCGACAACACGGCCACGAACACGGGTACCAACCAGGGCACCGGTCGCGAGACCCGCGGCAACAGCGACCGCGGTGGTCAGAACACCGGCGTATCGACCCGCGGTGAGACCGACCCGGGCGACAACACCGGCAAGACCGAGCGGACGCAGGGCACCGGTCACGAGACGCGCGGCAACACGGACCCGCGCGCCGACACCGGCGTCTCCACCCGCGGCGAGACCGACGGACGCGACGGCACCGGCAAGACCGAGCGCCGCTAGCTCAAGGCGAAGGGCGTCAAGCGGCCGCGGCCCCTCGGGGCCGTGGCCGCTTGCGTCTGGGACCCGGCTTTGGCGTGGCGCCCGGGCGGCCGTAGACTGCCGCGATGGACGAATTCGGGGTGTTCATGTTCTTCGCCCTGCTGGTGGTCGTCTTGATCTTCCTCGCGCTCGGCAGGTTCTATCCCGGCTCGGGCGCCGAGCAGGTGGACTGGAAGCCGACCCGCTCACCGGAGCTCGAGGCCGAGCTGGAGCTCGAGGACATCGACCAGATGCTCGAGGCCCAGAACGAGCGGCGGCGGCGCAGCGGCCGGCCGGAGCTCAGCGAGGAGGACGTCGAGGAAAAGCTGCGCGAGGACGAGCGCTGGCGGGCCGAGCAGCTGGAGCGCTCGCGCCGGCGCGACGAGCCCTGAGGGTTGGCCCGCATCCTCATCGTCGGTTGCGGCTGTCGCGGCCGCCGGCTCGCGGCCGCGCTGATCGCCGAGGGCCATTCGGTCCGCGGCACCTCGCGCTCGGCTGAGCGGCTCTCCCCCATCGAGGCCGCAGGCGCCGAGGCGGCGGCGGCAGAACCCGACCGCCTGGGCAGCGTGCTTCCGCTGCTGGAGGGGGTGAGCGCGGTGTGCTGGCTGATGGGAAGCGCGTCGGGGCCGCCCGACGACCTGGCCGCGCTGCACGGACCGCGACTTCGTTCCCTGCAGGAGAAGCTGGTGGACTCCCCCGCGCGGGGCCTGATCTACGAGGCGTCCGGGAGCGTGGACGCCGAGCTGCTGAGCTCGGGCGCGGCGATCGTCCGCGAGGTGGGGGAGACCTTCCGCATGCCGGTGGCAATAATCGAGGAGGACCCTGTGGACCCCAACCGGTGGTCGGCGGCGATGGGGCACGGGGTGGCCGAAGTCCTAGGGGCCTAGCCGCGGCCGTGCCGAGCGGCGACCGTGCACACGGCTCGAGGAAATTCGTCAGCCGCCTGACGGATTCCGCGGCCCGGGTGCGCGCTTCGCCCCGGCGCCGCACGCTCGTGGACTACGGCTAGAGCCCGCCGCCGATGCCGATCGCGGTGATTGCGATGGCGGCCAAGGCCAGTGTCAGCGCCAGCGCGAAGGCAATGTGCCAGGCGAAGGCGCCGATGAGCGCCGCGACGGGCCGGGGGTCGGCGAGCGGCCGAGGAGCGCGAACTGGCGCCTGCGTGGAAAAGTCCGGATTCAGCGGGGCAGGCGGAGGCGGGCCGGCGGCCCGCGAAGGCCGAACTCTCGGCGCCGATGGGGCGGCCGGGGGAGCGGCCACGGGCCGGAGGGCAGTGCCGGGCGTGGGCGGGGCCTGCTCCGACGGGGACTCATCCGGCGCGGCCTCGAGCGAGGGCTCATCCGGCGCGGCTTCCAGGGAGGGCTCATCCGGCGCCTGGGCGGGCTCGTCGTCGGCGGGCTGAAGCTCCTCGCGCGGGCGCCCCGGGGGCAGCGCCTGCACGGTCGGCAGCACCAGCCGCAGCGCGCCGGCGGGCTTGGCGGGGGCCGGCATGCTCGCCACGAGCTCGTCGATGGCCTGGGTCAGACGCAGCTCGTGCTCGACGCAGCGCGGGCAGTTGCGCAGGTGGGCGTCGAGGCGCCGGGTGGCGAGGGGGGCGAGCTCGCCGTCCAGGCGGTCGCTGATCAGCCGCTCGGCCCTCTCGCACCAGCCGCTGCCCGCCAGGGCGCGCCGCGAACGGCGCAGCTCCTTGCGGGCCCGGGCGAGCGCAGCGCCCAGGTCCTCGGCGCCGAGGCCCAGCTCCCGGGCCGCCTGGTCGGACTGCACCCGCGCGAGCTCCACCAGCGCCAGGGCGGTGGCTGCCTGGGCGTCCAGGCCGGGTAGCCGGGCGGCCACATAGCGCCGCGCGAGGTCCGGATCGGCCGGCCGCGTGGGCCGTGAGGGGAGGGGGCGGAGGGGGGCGTGCTCCACGCCCCGAGCGTACCCCGGGCGGGCGGATGGCAGCTCGGCGGTTCGGTGCTATTACTTATCCCCCTGTAACCCGAAAGACTTTCCGCCCTTTCCAAGCCAACCCGGAGGTTCCATCGTGGCCGACTATGCGAATGACGTTCTCGTCGACACCCAGTGGGTCGAGGACCATCTAGACGACGACTCGATCCGCATCGTCGAGGTCGACGAGAATCCCGCCCTCTACGAGGAGGCCCACATTCCGGGCGCGATCGGCTTCGACTGGAAGAAGGACCTCCAGGACCAGGTCAAGCGCGACTTCCTCGGACCCCGGGAGTTCGGCGAGCTGTTCGGCTCGCGGGGCATCTCCAACGACCACACGATCGTGCTCTACGGCGACCGCAACAACTGGTTCGCGGCCTACACCTACTGGTACCTCAAGTACTACGGCCACGACAACGTGAAGCTGGTCAACGGCCCGCGCGAGAAGTGGATCAGCGAGGGCCGGCCCACCAGCACCGACACGCCGAGCTTCGAGGCGCAGACGTTCACCGCCAACGAGGGCGACGAGATGATCCGCGCGAAGCGCGACGAGGTCCGGGAGGCGCTCGATGCCGACACGCGCCTGGTGGACGTGCGCTCTCCGCAGGAGTTCTCCGGCGAGCTCATCTCGATGGCCGGCTACGAGCACGAGGGCGCCCAGCGCTCGGGGCACATCCCCGGCGCGGCATCGGTGCCCTGGGCTCAGGCGGTGAAGGAGGACGGCACCTTCAAGTCGGCCGAAGAGCTGCGCGAGCTCTATGAGGGCAAGCGCGTCCTGGACGGCGACACGGACGTGATCGCCTACTGCCGCATCGGCGAGCGCTCGGCCCACACGTGGTTCGTCCTGCACGAGCTGCTCGGGCACGGCGACGTCAAGAACTACGACGGCTCGTGGACCGAGTGGGGCAATCTGGTCGACGTGCCGATCGAGAAGGACGTCGCCTAGAGGAGAGGGCTGAGCCGCTCGAGCAGCGACTCGACTATGCGCGCCGTCGCGCCCCAGACGAAGTGCCCGTCGACGGTGTAGGTGGGCGTCCTGATGGGCACGCCACGGCGCAGTAGTCGCTTGTTCTCGTAGCCGCGCACCAGGTCCGGCAGCGACAGCTCGAGCACCTGCTCGACCTCGTTCTCCTGCGGCGTCCAGGAGCGCCCGGCGGGGATGGTGCCCACGAAGGGGTGCACCCGGTAGCCGGTCACGAACGTGCCCACCGGCGGAAGCGCTCCCACCAGCTCGACCACGTCGCGTGGCAGCCCGATCTCCTCCTCGGCCTCCCGTAGCGCAGTCTGACGCAGCTCCTCCTCGGGCTCGTCCTGGCGCCCGCCGGGGAAGGAGATCTCGCCGGCGTGCCTGCGCATGTCGCCGCGGCGCTCGGTGAAGACGGCGTGCAGCTCGCCGTCGGAGGTGTAGAGCGGCACCAGGACGGCGGCCTCCTTGCTGCCGGGCGCGTCCATCGCTGCGGCCTCACCGGGGGTCAGCAGCAGGGGCCGAAGGTCCGAGGGCTTGGCCACCGGGCGTATTCTCGCGGACAGTGAGCGAGCCCTGCTCATCGTCGACTTCCAGAACGACTGCGCGCCCGCCGGTTCGCTCGAGGTGGAGGTGAGGTGACCGACGGCGCCGAGCTCTGGCGGCGGATGGGCCTCAGCATGCGCGCGGAGTTCCGCCTGATGCCCGAGGCAGCCGGCGGCACCCTGTTCGAGAGCGACGGTGTGATCGCGACCATCCTGCCCGCGGTGCCCGACCGCTCGCTGCCCAACTCCGTTCTGTACCGCGACGCGGGCGGCCTGGAGCGAGTACTGGACCGGCTCGCGGCCGCCTACCGCGACGCGGGCGTACGCGCCTGGACCGTGTGGGTCCCGCGTCACGACGGGGCGGCGCGCTCGCTGCTGCGCGACGCCGGACACCGGCTCGACGCCGAGCCAGCGGCCATGGCGGCCGACCTCGCCACCGTCGAGCCGCCTCGCGCGGGGGACCCCGAGCCCGATCCTCAGCCCCGGCTCGAGGACCTGGGTCAGCTCAACGACCGGGCCTACGGGACCGGCGACCAGCTGGGCAAGGTGATCGGGCGAGGGCCCGGCGACCCCCGGCACCTCTACGTCGCCCGCCGCGGCGCAGAGGCGGCGGCCGCTCTGGTGACCGCCGACCACGACGGCGACTGCAGCGTCTGGTGGGTGGCCACCGCGCCCGAGGTGCGCGGCCGGGGGCTGGCCTCGGGGCTCATGCGCCGCGCACTGGCCGACGGCCGCGAGCGCGGCAACGACGTCTCCACGCTGCAGGCGACCAGGATGGGCCAGCCGATCTACGAGGCGCTGGGGTACCGCGCCTTCGGTGTCTGCGAGATGTGGGAGCGGCGCGAGCCCGCCTAGCGGAGCTCCACCTTCTCCTCGAACATGACCTCGCCCTCGAGCGTGCGGTGCACGGGGCACTTGTTGACGATGGTCATCAGCCTGTCACGCTGCTCCTCGGGCAGCTCCTTGGGGAGCTTGACGACGAGCTCGAAGCGCGTCGGCGAGCCGCGCTGTGCGGGCTCGTAGCCCACCTCCACGACCACGTCGCCGATGTCCCAGCCCTTGCGCTCGGCGTACATCTCCATCGTGATCGCGCTACAGGAGGCCAGGCTGGCGGCCAGCAACTCCTGCGGATTGGGGCCTTTGTCCTCACCGCCCGTGTCGTGTGCCTCGTCGGCCTTGAGGCGGTGATCGCGCACCTGCAGGTCGTGCTCGAGCTTGCCGTTTCGCCGTCGGGCGATGGCTTTCATCATCGGCTCCCTTCCCTTCCCCCGAACAGCTCCGGCTCGGGCTCGTCGGCAAAGCGCGCCATCGCGAAGAGCGCGTCGGAGGCGCGGTTGAGGAAGCGCAGCACGGCTTCGTCGGCCAGCTCGAGCACCGACACACGGCGCTCGGCGCGCCGAAGGGCGCTGCGAGCGACGTCCAGGCGCGCGGACAGCTCGGTGCCGCCCGGGATCACGAACTTGGGCGGCAGGTCGACGCGGTCCATGTAGCGGTCGATGACCTCCTCGAGACGGTCGACCATCCGGTCGGTGACGCGCGAGATGCCGTCCTCCAGGCGCCCGGAGGCCGACGGCTCGGTGGCCAGCTCCGCGCCGGCCACGAACAGCTCCTCCTGCAGGCGCAGGATGTCGCCGTACAACTCGGAGCCCGGCTCGGCGGCGGCGCGCGCCAGGCCCAGCGCCGAGGCCGCCTCGTCGACCGAGCCGTAAGCCTCGGGCCGCGGGTCGGCCTTGCCCACGCGGCCGCCGTACCAGAGGCCGGTGGTCCCGTCGTCGCCCTTGCGCGTGTAGATCTTCACTGTTCGAGGAGGTTGAAGACCAGGCCCGTCGGCACCTTGGGGAAGAAGAAGGTCGACTTGGGCGGCATCGACTCGCCCTCCGCGGCCACCGCCTGCACCTGTTGGACGGGCGTGGCGCGCATGAAGAAGGCGGCGTCCACCTCGCCGGACTCGACCTTGGCGCGCGCCTCGTCCAGGCTCTTGGAGTAGCCGAGCCCCCTGAAGTGGGCGATGTCGTCCTCGCTCATCCCCAGGGCCCCCTCGAGCACCAGCGCCTCGAGCACGGCGGTGTCCAGGTCGCGGTAGGCCTGCGGCTTGTCGGGAAGGGCCCGGACTACCGCGTCGGGGTCCTTGAGCGTGGCGCGGTAGGGCTGGCGGTGAAACGAGTCCATGTACCCGAAGGCGACCGGGCCCTCGCCCGGCGGCGTCAGGTCGTCGACCTGCTCGACTTCGAAGTGGGTGGTCAGCACCTCGCGGATCGCCTGCTGCTTGACGGTGTCGTCCGCGAGGCCCGTGAGCAGCCGGTGGGTGGGGAAGACCGCCAGTCCGGGGTCGGCGAGCGAGCACAGCAGCATCAGCACGTAGCGGTGAGGGCCCTCACCGCCGACCTCCTCGGCGTACACGCGGGCGGTCTCGTAGCGGTGGTGGCCGTCCGCGATCAGCAGCTCCGAGTCGCCCAGGGCGTCGCTGAGCGCCGTGATCGCGCTGGGGTCCGCGATCCGCCAGAGCGTGTTGTCGGTGCCCTCGTCGTCGCGGGCCTGCGCCCAGGGCTCGCCGCTCGCGAGCCCCTCGACGATGGCCTGCGCCGCGCCGTCGGGGTCGGTGAACAGGCTGAAGACGGGAGAGAGGTTGGCCCGGGTGGCCCGTGTCAGGCGCAGACGGTCCTCCTTGGGCCCCGGGTGGGTGCGCTCGTGCGGGCGGATGCGCCCCGGGCCGTAGTCCTCCACCCGCACCCGCGCGAAGATCCCGCGCCGGGTGCGCTGCGCACCGTCGGGGGTGGTGAAGGACTGCTCGAGCGCCCAGATCGCCGGCTCGCGCTCCTGGGTGAGGACACCCTGCTGGCGCCAGTTCTCGAAGGTCTCCTCGGCATGCTGGTACGGGTCGCGGCCGTCGGCCTCCGGCAGGTCGATCTCCACGACGTTGAAGGGGCTGCGGGCCGCGAGCTCCCTCCGCAACGGCGGGTCGATCACGTCGTAGGGAGGAGCCAGGACGTTCTGAAGCGAGCCTACGGCGGATGGCTCGTAGCGGACGGTGTGGAGAGGCTCTATGCGCGCCACGGCGGAGCACCTTACCGCCGGGCGCCGGGGGGCTTGACGCGCCGGTCCCCCCGGGCGTACGGTCGAATCGTCGACGAGAAGAGGCCTCCCATAGGGCGCGAGGTCGTCAACGGCGCCTGCCCGCACGACTGCCCGGATACGTGCGCCATGCGCACGACCGTCGAGGACGGGCGCGCGACCGCGGTCGCGGGCGACCCCGACCACCCGATCACGGTCGGGTTCCTCTGCGGCAAGGTCTCTAACTACCTCGACCGGGTGTACTCGGACGAGCGCCTGCTGCACCCCCTGATCCGGACCGGGGAGAAGGGCCAGGGCGAGTTCCGGCGCGCGTCGTGGGAGGAGGCCCTGGGGATCGTCGCCGGCCGGCTCCAGGGCCTGGGGGAGTCGATCCTGCCCTACAGCTACGCCGGCACCCAGGGCCTGATCCAGGGCAACACCATGAGCGCGCGGGTCATGAACGCGCTCGGGGCGTCGGACCTGGAGCGCACCATCTGCGCGACAGCCGGGATCGCCGGCGCGGTGGGCACCCACGGCCTCTCGCCCGAGGTCGACCCCGAGGAGTGGCCGCACGCGCGCTACGTGATCGTCTGGGGCTGGAACCCGATGTCGACGGCCCCCCACCTGTGGCGCAAGCTGCTCGACGCCCGCAAGGCCGGCGCCCGCCTCGTCGTCGTCGACCCGTTTCGCAGCCGCACCGCCCGCGTGGCCGACGAGCACCTACGGCCGCTACCGGGCACCGACGGCGCGCTCGCCCTGGGGATGATGCGAGCGGTGGCCGACGCCGGGCTGGTCGACGAGGAGTGGTCCCGCGCCCACGCCAGCGGCCTCGACGAGCAGCTGGCCGCCCTCGCCGACTGGCCGCTGGAGCGCGCGGCCGAGCTCACCGGCGTGGCCGCCGAGGACATAGCCCGGGTGGGGACCGAGTTCGCCCGCGCCCGGCCGGCCCTGCTGCGGCTGGGGGTGGGGGCGCAACGCCACCTCGGGGCCCCGGCCGCTTACTCGACGATCGCCTCGCTGCCGGCTCTCACGGGCGCGTGGCGTGACCGGGGCGGCGGCTGCTCCTACATCCCCACGGCGACCGCCGCGGCCGTGAGCTCGCATCCCCTCGAGCGAATCGACCTCAAGCCGCGGCCGACGCGCAGCATCAACATGTCGCAGCTGGGCTCTGCGCTCACGGACCCCCGCCTCGACCCGCCAGTGCGGGCGCTCGTGGTGTGGAACTCGAACCCCGCCTCGATCGCCCCCGAGCAGGAGCGCGTGCTCGAGGGGCTGCGCCGCGAGGACCTGTTCACGGTGGTGCTCGAGCAGTTCATGACCGACACCGCCCGCCACGCCGACGTGATCCTTCCGGCCACCACCCAGCTGGAGCACCTCGACGTCGTCTTCTCCTGGGGCCACCACTACTTGACCTGGAATGACCCGGCGATCGAGCCGCGGGGCGAGGCCGTCCCGAACACCGAGGCCTTCCGCCGCATCGCCGCGGCGCTTGGACTCGAGGACCCCTGCTTCGGCGACACCGACGAGGAACTGGTCGAGGCGCTTCTCGAGCCGGGCCCGCCGCTGCCCGGCCTGCGCGAGCGCGGCTGGGCGAAGATCGACCTGGGGCAGGGGCCCGCGCCGCACGCCGACGGCGGCTTCAAGACGGCCTCGGGCAAGCTCGAGCTGCACGCGGACTACGAGCCACCGGCCGAGGTCGCCGACGCCGAGCTGGCCGAGCGCTTTCCCTACGCGCTGGTCACTCCGAAGACCCACCTATTCCTGAACTCGAGCTTCGCCAACCAGGAGCGCCAGCACGCGGCCCAGCCTCACCCCGAGCTGGTCATGAACCCCTCCGACGCCGACGCCGCCGGCGTCGCCGACGGCGTGTTGGCCCGCGTCTACAACGATCGCGGCTCGTTTCGATGCGTGACCCGCGTATCCGAGGACGCGCGGCCCGGAGTGCTGGTGGCCCCCATGGGCTGGTGGAACGCGGACTGGCCGGGGGGCCGGGCCGCGCAGACGACAACGTCGCAGCGGCTGACGGAGGCCGGCGCAGCGCCGACGTTCAACGACAACCGAGTGGAGGTGGAGAGGGCCTGATGAGCGACGGCTACGCAGCATCCAAGATCGAGGATCTGCCGCCACTGTGGGACGGGTTCGCCCGCCTGGTCCGCGCCGGACTCGACGTGAGCGCGTTCGGCTGCCAGATCATGGATCTGCCACCCGACTACTCGACCCGCTCGCACGACGAGTCCGAGTCCGGCCAGGAGGAGGTCTACTTCGCCCTGCGGGGCTCGGGCTCGGTGCTGATCGACGACGAGGACCGCCACCTGCCCCTCGACCCCGAGCACGTCGTCCGGGTGTCGGCGGGCACGGGGCGCACGCTCACCAGCGGGCCGGAGGGCATGCGCGCCCTGTGCATCGGTGGCGTGCCGGGCAAGGCCTACGAGCCCCCGGAGTGGACCGATGGTCCATAGCCGGGCCTAGACTGCCGCCGTCGGGGCGTAGCGCAGCCTGGTAGCGCGCCGCCTTTGGGTGGCGGAGGTCGGCGGTTCAAATCCGCCCGCCCCGATCTGACAGGGCTGACGGCCGAACCTACGCTCGTAGGTTGTGACCCGCATGGACCCTGGCAGCCTCCGCGACCGCGCGCCGCTCGAGCTGGGGCGGGGCGTGCTGGGGCTCCCCGATACGGCCCTGCGCCGCCTGTTCGGTGAGCCCCCACCCGACGCCGCCGGGCTCGAGCCCCAGGCGTGGGGCCTGGCCCGGCTGAGCGAGTTCGCCTCCCCCGCCGAGGCGCCCAGCGACCAGGAGACCCGGCGAGTGAACGAGATCCGCTGTGCGGTCTTCGGCCGCCGGCCCGAGACGCCCGTGGCCGCGGACGACGTCGACGCCGGCGGCGTTCCCGCGCGCCTCTACGTCCCGCAGGCGGCCGCCGGGTCCGGCCCGCTGCTCGTCTTCTTCCACGGCGGCGGCTGGGTCCAGGGGTCGGTGCGCAGCCACGACAGCGGCTGCCGCTGGGTGGCCGACCGGGCCGGCGTGCGGGTGCTCTCGGTCGACTACCGGCTTGCGCCCGAGCACGTCTTCCCGGCCGCCTTCGACGACGCGGTGGCGGCCTACCGCGCAGTCGCCGAGGAACCCGAGCACTTCGGGGCCGACCGGCTCGCGGTGGGGGGTGACAGCGCCGGGGGCAACCTGGCCGCAGCTCTGTGCCTGCACGCCCGCGACGCCGGGCTGCCGGCGCCTGCCTTCCAGTGGCTGCTGTACCCGGCGACCGACGCCCCCGACCGCCACGTCAGCTACTCGACCTTCGCCGAGGGCTTCTACCTCGGCGCCGAGCGCATGCGCTACCTCTTCCGCCGCTACGTGCCCGACCCTGCGCTGCACCAGGACCCGCGCGTCGCTCCTCTCGCCGCGGCGGAGCTCGGCGCGCTGCCGCCCGGCTTCGTGGCCACCTGTCTCGCCGATCCCCTGCGCGACGAGGGCGAGGCCTACGCGCGACGTCTGCGGGCGGCCGGAGCGGAGGTCGAGCTCCAGCGCGAGCCGTTGCTGCACGGGTACCTGAACACCACCGCTCTGCGGAGCGGCCGGGCGGGCGCACTGCGTGCCGCGGACGCCCTCCGCCGCGGTCTTGCGAGGTCCGCGGCGCGGGGTTAGCGTGGGCCCGGTCGGAGCAAACGAGGAAAGGAGCTTCCATGGCCGGTCACATCGACGAGCTGCGCGGACGCTACGAGGCCTTCAACGAAGGCGACATCGAGACCGCCACCGAGCTGTGGGCCGATGACTTCGTCTGGCAGGGATCGAACTCCACCGAGCTTCCCGGGGGAGGGGAGCATCGCGGCAGGGACCAAGCGCTTCAGGTCCTTCAGCAGGCCGTCGGGGCCTGGGACGAGTTCTCGCTGACGGCCGACGAGTTCCTGGAGAGCGGCGACACCGTCGTCGTGTTGGGCCACACGGACGTCAAGAAGGGCGGGCAGTCGGCGGAGGTGCCGGTGGTCCACATCTGGCGCTGGGAGGGCGACCAGATCAAGCGCCTCCAGATCCTGACGGATACCCACCAGACGGCTCAGCTGCTCGGCGTGGGCTGAAGCAGCCGCGGGCGCTCGAGGGCGCGCACGCCAGAAGGCGCGCGGACCAGGCCAGAAGGCCCGCACCAGGCCAGAAGGGGCGCACGTCGTCCCCCGTTGGAAAATTCCTCAGGCGCCTGAGCGTTTTTCCACGAGGGGCGCCGTGTCGCCCCTAGCTCACCAGCCCCGCTGCTTCGAGGGCGGCCTCGCGCTCGGTGAAGGCGGCCCTCTTCCTGATCTTTCCTCCCTCGGTCGACCAGTAGACAGCGAACACGGACATCTCGACCTCCGCCCCGCTGGCGCGGCCGCGGCCGCGTAGCTGCTCGACCACCACGACCAGGCCGTCGGTGTCATGGAGCACGTCCCCTAGGCTCACCTCGAACTCGTCCCATTCCCGAACGCACGAGGTCCGCCCACCTCTTGATGGCTTCGGGCCCGCGGTAGTCGTCGGCCAGCCCGGGGAAGGCGCCCGTCGACCCCCACTCGACATCGGGAGTGGTCAGCTCGGTCATGACCGACAGGTCGCCCTGATTGAAGGCTGCCTGCCCCCGCCTGAGATTTGCGAGCGCGGCCTGGGACACGTCTACCCCGAAAGCTCCACTGCCCTCGAGGCGTCCGCGAGAGTGAGGAACAACTCGATGCGCGTGAGCACTCCGTCTTCGACTGTGAAGACGCTCGCGAAGTCGAGCTCGACCGGTGCCCGGCTGTTCCTCCCGCGCCCGCTGAGACTCATCCCCAGAGTATGGCCCCCGGGAGGACTCGAACCTCCGACCCGCTGCTTACCTAGGGTTCCACGTCACCCAGTCGCCTTTGATGTCGTCGTAGACCAGCACACCAGACCTGCTCGTCGACGACGAATTCGGGCGACGGAGCTTTACCGCCATCCAGTAGTACTCGGTCCTCTCCCAGGTGTCTTGGGTGCCCAACAGCGGCTCGAGGAAGACCTCCTTGACGGCACAGCGAACGTGGTGCCTCGAGCGACGGCGGCAATAACGCACTCGGAACTGCAGGGCGTTCTGGTCCCCGGCATACGCGTAGAGGACTTGCTTGGCCTTGCGCACCGAAAGCGTGTGTCCCTCGGCAGCAACGGGAAACGCCCAAGTGACCGCCGATACAGCGATCGCCAATAAGACCAAGGATCGCTTCACGATTCCCTCCATGGACAACGTGACCATTGCGACTATCTGCTAAGGCAGGCTGTCGATACCCGAAGCGCCCGGGGACCAAACCGCCTACCCGGCCCGGGACAAAGCCGAGTGCCCCCGGGAGGACTCGAACCTCCGACCCGCTGCTTAGAAGGCAGCCGCTCTATCCACCTGAGCTACGGGGGCTTGGGTATCGAGCCTATGGTGCAGCACGGTCATGGACCTGTCTGCAATTGCGGCGTTCACCGGCGTGGCGATGCTGCTCACGATCACCCCCGGCGCCGACATGGCGCTCGTGACCCGGGCGGCGCTGGCCAGCGGGAGGGGCGAGGCGTTCGCGGTCACGTTGGGGATCGTCAGCGGGCTGATGGTCTGGGCGACCGCCTCCGCTCTGGGCGTGGCAGCCCTGCTGGCGACTTCGGCGACCGCCTTTACCGTGCAAGGTCGCCGGCGCGGCCTACCTGGTCGGCCTCGGCCTCTTCACGCTGCTTCGCGCGGGCGAGCCCGAGCGCCGCGAGGCGCGGGAGCCCGTTCGCTCGGGCTTCACCGTCGGGCTTCTCACCAACCTGCTGAACCCGAAGATCGCCGTCTTCTACTCCAGCTGCTGCCCCAGTTCATCGGCCCGGGTAACCCGGTGCTGGCGACCTCGCTGGTGATGGCCGGCGTCCACGGGGCGCTGGGGGTGGTCTGGCTCAGCGGCTATGCCTGGGCGGTCACCGCCATGGGCGATGTCCTGCGTCGCCCGCGGGTGCGGACGGCGCTTGACCGGGTGACGGGAGCGGTGCTGGTGGGGCTGGGGGCCGGGCTGCTGCTGGAGCGGCGAGCCTGAGCGTCGGCTAGCCGACCGGCAGAGCGCGCGGACCGGTGTGGCCGGCCGCATGGCCGTTGCCGTTCGCCGGCAGGGCGGTCGGGGCGGAGACGGGACCGAGCGCGGGGTGCGGCTCGGCGGCGATGGCCTCGGCGTGCTCGGCCTCGTGGGCGAGCTTGGTGCGCAGGTCGGCCAGCTCGGTGCGCATCGTGTCGATCACGCGCCCGAACTGGTTCTCGATCAGGGCGAGCTGGGACTCGAGGTGCTCGACGTGGCCGACGATCGTCCCGGCCGACTCGAGAGCGTCGCGGCGGATGCGGGTGCCGTCGACGGTGGCGGCGCGCTCGATGTCGCGGGCGTGGCTGGCCATGCCGTCGAGATGCGTGCGCACGGCGCTCGAGAGGTCCTCGCGCTGGGGCGGAGGCTCGGCCTCCACACCGCGGAACCACCACCCGCGCAGTCGATCGGAACGAGGGGGCTTGGGACTTTCGTCGATCTTCTTCCGCATGCATCTCGTATCGGCACCCATCGGTCGACCTTTAGCTCCAGACGTCCGGGCGATTAGTCTCCCGCCCTGATGCCCACCTCAGTGGTAACCGGCGGCGCCGGCTTCCTCGGCTCCCATCTCTGCGACCACCTGCTCGCCAAGGGCCATCGGGTGATCTGTGTCGACAACCTCGAGACCGGCTCGCTGGACAACATCGCCCACGTCCGCCACGCCCCCTTCCGCTTCGAGATGTACGACATCACCCGCCACTACGAGTTCGACGAGCCGGTCGACTTCGTCTACCACATGGCTTCGCCGGCCAGCCCGATCGACTATGCCCGCCTGCCCCTGCACACCCTGAAGGTCGGCGCCTACGGCACGCACAACACGCTGGGCCTGGCCAAGAAGCACCGGGCCCGCTTCCTGCTCGCCTCGACCTCGGAGGTCTACGGCGACCCGCTCGTGCATCCGCAGCCCGAGACCTACTGGGGCAACGTCAACCCGATCGGCCCGCGCGGCGTCTACGACGAGGCCAAGCGCTACGCGGAGGCGCTCACCATGGCCTACAACCGCCAGCAGGGCGTTGACACCGGGATCGTGCGGATCTTCAACACGTACGGGCCGCGCATGCGCCCGCACGACGGCCGCGCCGTGCCCACCTTCCTGCGCCAGGCCCTGGCCGACAAGCCGGTCACCGTCTTCGGCGACGGCTCCCAGACGCGCTCGTTCTGCTTCGTCGATGACCTGGTCCGGGGCCTGGTGCTCCTTCAGGAGTCCGGGCTGCACGAGCCCGTGAACATCGGCAACCCCTACGAGATGACGCTGCTGGAGATGGCCGAGGCGGTGGTGGAGGTCACGGGAGCCCGCTCGGAGATTGTCTTCGAGGCCTTGCCCGTGGACGACCCCCAGGTGCGCCAGCCCGACATCACGCGCGCACGCGACCTGCTGGGCTGGGAGCCCGAGGTGGAGCTGCGCGAGGGACTGCGCAAGACGATCGACCACTACGCGACCGAGCTCGCGGAGCCGGCGAAGCAATGAGCGCGGAGGCCAAGAACCTCGAGGTGATCGTCAAGGCGATCGAGCAGCACGACCGCAACTGCGAGTACCCGGCGCTGGCCGTGGCGATGAACCCGTTCGAGGTCGAGCGGCTGGGCTGGGACAGCATCAAGGGGCTGCCCATACGCTCGGACCCCAACCTCGGCACCGGCTCCTTCCGTGTCATCTGCAGCGGGGACGAGGACGGCTCCGGGCTCGAGGAGGAAGAGGTCGTGGAGGCCGTTTCCGAGCAAGAGGCGCCGCTCGTCGTGCCGGTCGAGCGCTAGCCAGCGCATAAGGCGGGTGTAGGAGCGAGAGCGGTCCGACCCGCCCGGGGTCACAATCAGGGCGTGCGGATCCTGGTGGTCGACGACGATCGCTCCCTGCGCGACGCCCTGCGGCGCGCGCTCACCCTGGCCGGGTACGACGTGGCGCTGGCCGAGACCGGGCAGGAGGGCCTCAGCCGCATCGCGGCCGACCAGCCTGACGCGGTGGTGCTCGACGTGGGCATGCCGGGTCTGGACGGGCTGGACGTCTGCCGCCGGCTGCGGGCGTCGGGAAACCGCGTGCCGGTGCTGATGCTCACCGCACGCGAGTCGGTCGCGGACCGCATCGACGGCCTCGACGCCGGCGCCGACGATTACCTGGCCAAGCCCTTCGACGTCGGCGAGCTCAAGGCCCGCCTGCGCGCACTGCTGCGCCGTGCGGGCGAGGGCCCGGAGTCCGACGAGCTCAGCTTCGAGGAGCTCAAGCTGGACAGCGGCCGCCACGGCGTGGACGTGGAGGGGAACTTCGCCGAGCTGACTCGCACCGAGTACCAGTTGCTCGAGCTGCTGATGCGCAACCCGCGACGGGTGCTGCCGCACGGCGTCATGTACGACCGGGTCTGGGGCTACGACTTCGGGCCGAGCTCCAACGCGCTGCGGGTCTACATCGGCTACCTGCGGCGCAAGCTTGCCGACGCGGGCGCGCGGCCGCTGCTCCACACCGTGCGCGGCGTGGGCTACGTGTTGCGTGAGCCGTGAGCCTGCGGGTGCGAATCGCGGCCATCGCCGGTGTGGCGGTGGCGCTCACCGTGCTCGGCGTCGCGGCCGGCGTGTACGCGGCGGTGCGCTCGAACCTCCGCGGGGAGGTGGAAGACGCGCTGGAGGTGCGCGCGCAGGCCTACTCGCGCTCGCGCGCGGCTCGCCCGCCGTTCCCCGGGCCCGGCGGGCGCCCCGTCGCGCCGCCCAACGCGCGGCGCGGCGGGCCGCCGCCCTTGGGAGGAGTCCCGCCGCTCCCGCCGGGAGCGGGGCTGGGCGGCCCCGGCGCCGCGCCGCCGCGACTACAGCCCGGCCGCTTCGGCGGGGCCGAAGGGGTGGCCCAGGTCATCTCGCGGACGGGCCGGGTGCGCGACCGCGACGGCGGCCGTCGCGGCCTCCCGGTGGACTCGCGCACCCGGGCCATCGCCGCCGGCGGGCAGGGCAGCGAAACCTTCGAGACAGAAGTCGACGGCACGCACCTGCTGGTCTTGAGCGAGGGTCTCGGGCGCCGCGGCGCGGTGCAGGTGGCGCGACCGCTCACCGAGGTCGACGACTCGCTCAGCCGTGTGCTGCTGGCCGTTGTGGTGATCGGGGCGCTGGGTGTCGCGCTCGCCGTCCTGCTCGGCGCTGTCGTGGCGCGCGCCGCGCTTGCGCCCATCGGGCGCTTCACCCGCCGGACGGAGGCGATCGCCGCGCGGCCCGACCTCTCGGAGCGGATCGAGGTCGAGGGCCGCGACGAGCTCGCCCGCCTGGCCGCGAGCTTCAACGCCACGCTGGACGCGCTGGAGGGGGCCGTCGACTCCCAGCGGCGCCTGGTCGCGGACGCCAGCCACGAGCTGCGGACGCCGATCGCGAGCCTTCGGGCCAACTTCGAGACGCTGCGCGAGAGCGAGCGTCTGCCGGCGGAGGAGCAGGAAGCTCTCCGTGCCGACATCGTCGAGGAGCTCGACGAGCTGACGGCGCTGGTCAGCGACGTGGTCGAGCTGGCCCGCGGCGCCCGGCCGGAGGAATCGCTGGACGACGTGCGCCTGGACAGCCTGGTGGCCGACCTGGTCGGGCGCGCCCGCCGGCGCGGTGCTGACCCGCCCGCCCTCGAGGCGGAACTGCAGCCAACGCTGGTGCGCGGGGCGCCCGACCGCATCTCCAGGGCGGTGTCCAACCTGCTCGACAACGCGCAGAAGTGGAGCCCGCCGGGCGGGCTCGTCGAGGTGACCCTGGAGGACGGCACCCTGACCGTGCGCGACCACGGCCCGGGCTTCTCCGAGAACGACCTGCCTCGGGTCTTCGAGCGCTTCTACCGCGCCGACGAGGCCCGCGGCATGCACGGCTCGGGCCTGGGCCTGGCGATCGTCAAGCAGGCGGCCGAGACCCACGGAGGCAGCGTCGAGGCCGCGAACGCCCCGGACGGTGGGGCAGTCGTGAGGGTGAGCTTCGGGAGGCCGCTGGACCTGCCCGAGGCGAGCGCCGCCTCGGCAGGCGTGAACGCGCCAAGACCCGGGTAAACAAAGCCCACATGGCGGTGATGCGTAGAAGGCCAAGGACGGCCGGGGCAGAGCCCGGAGCGGGGGCTCGCGGAGTGCACGTCGCGCGCCGCGGCGGCCACCTGCTCGCCCGGCTGGTGATGCTGATCACCTGGCTGGTCGTCGCCGTGATCGTCATCGCCATCCTGCTGGTGGTGCTCGGGGCCAACGAGTCCAACACGATCGTGCAGGCCGTCCAGGACGCGGCGAAGTTCCTGGTCGGCCCCTTCGAGACCATCTTCAGCTTCAGCAACCACAAGACCGAGGTAGCGGTCAACTACGGCCTCGCGGCCGCCGTCTACTTCATCGTCGGAAGCCTGATCGCCCGCCTGCTGCGCCGCTAGCGCCTGCGCGCAGGGTGCCGTCGCCGGTACGGCATGGCCGGGGCGAAATTACGGCAATGCAGCGGATGTGGAGAGCCCCGGGTGGCCGTACGGTCGACAGCGCATTGTCAACCCCCTCCACGAGGAGAACAAGCCATGAAGACCTACGTCATCGAGCGCGAGATCCCGGGCGCCAGCGAGCTCACCCACGAGCAGCTGCGTGGCATCACGAGCACGTCCAACGACGCCGTGGAGTCGCTCCACAAGCCCTACGAGTGGCTGCACAGCTACGTCGCGGGCGACAAGATCTACTGCTTCCACCAGGCCGAGAGCGCCGACGTGATCCGCGAGCACGCGAGTGCCGGGGGCTTCCCTGCCAACCTCGTCACCGAAGTCGCCGCCGTGTTCGACAGCACGGGGCCGCGCGAGCTGCCCCGCTGACGGCTCGACTGGTCGGCCCGGGGTGGCCCGGGGCCCTGGGCCGACTTAAACTGACCCGATGAGCCACGGCCTCCTCATAGGACGCGACTCCGACCAAGCCTGGCTGGAGCCGCTTCTTGAGAACGCGCTGACGGGCTCCGGCTCGCTCGTGCTGCTCGCGGGCGAGGCGGGCGTGGGCAAGACGCGCTTCGCCGAGGACGCGGTCGCGGCCGTGGACGGCCGCGTGCTGCGCGGGGCGGGCGGGGAGTCGCCGGTGGCCTACGGGCCGGTCATCGCCGCTCTCCGGAGCTTCATGCGGTCCCAGCCGGACGGGCTCGCGGCCTTCGATGGTCCGTTGCGCCCGCACCTCGCGTTGCTTCTTCCCGAGCTGGGGGAGGCGACCGGGGAGGGCGATCGCGCCACACTGTTCGAGGCGATCCGCTGGGGGCTCGCCGCGGTGGTGGCCGAACGGCCGGCGGTGGTCCTGCTGGACGACCTGCAGTGGTCGGACGACGCCACGCTGGAGCTGCTCGCCGCTCTCGCCGCCCCCTTGCGCGAGATGCCGATGCTCGTCATCGGCACCTATCGCTCGGACGAGATCGCTCGAACCCACCAGCTCAGGCGGCTGCGCGACGACCTGCGTCGTAACCGCATGCTCTGCGAGCTCACGCTGGAGCCGCTGGGCCCGGACGGCACGGCCGCGCTTGCCGGCGAGGTACTCGGCGCGACGCCGTCGGCTCAGCTCGCGAGCACCTTGCACGACCGCACCGGCGGCGTTCCGTTCTTCGTCGAGGAGCTGACCGCCGCGCTCGAGGCCGGTGGACGCCTGAAGCCCGGAGCGGAGGGACTGGAGCTGGAGCTCGATGCCGACGTACCGCTGCCGCGGACCATCCGCGACGCGATCCTGCTTCAGACCAGCGACCTTTCGGATAAGGCCCGCACGACCGCGGAGGCCGCGTCGGTGATGGGCAGTCGCTTCGATGTCGAGCTGATGGCCCGCCTCGGCTGGGAGGACGGTCTCGACGAGCTGCTCGGGCGGGGCCTGATCGCCGAGCCCGAGCCGGGTCACGCCGCGTTCCGGCACCCTCTGGTGCGCGACGCGCTCTACGACGACGTCCCCTGGCTGCGCCGGCGTTCGCTGCACCGCGAGCTTGCCACGGCGCTCGAGGCCGACGGCGGCAGCGAGGCCGAGGTCGCCGCTCACTGGCTGGCCGCGCGCGACGGCCCTCGGGCGCTCGACTCGTTGCTCCGTGCCGTCGCGGAGCTCTCCGCCGTGCACGCCTACCGCGATGCCGCGCGTCTCGGGCGCCAAGCGCTGGAGCTGTGGCCCGAGGGAGAACGCGGCGCCGAGCGAATCGGCGTCCTGGAGCGCCACGCGCGCTTCGCGGAGCTCGCCGGGGAGCTGGCCGAGGCGGCGCGTGCGCAGCGGGAGGTGGTCGCGGCACGACGCTCCGAGGGGGCCGGCCGCGCGCTGGCGGATGCCGAACGGTGCCTCGCCGGGATCTACGAGCTGCAGGGAGACCGTGGCCGTGCCCTCACCGCGCGTCGCGTCGCAGCCGACGCTTTCGTCGCCAACGGGTTCCCCGGCGAGGCCGCCGCGCAGCGGCTGATCGCGGCCGGCTACCTGGCGAGCGCCGGAAGTTACGCCGACGCCGTCGACCTCACCGAACGCGCCGGCGAGGAGGCCGCGCGCGCGGAACGCACCGACCTGCGGGCACGCGTCCTGGGGCTGCAGGGGGTCGCCCGAGTGAAGGGCGGCCAGTTCGACGAGGGCATGGAGACCATCCGCGCCGGCCTGTCGCTCGCCCTCGAGCACGGGCTCACCCTCGAGGCGGGCGAGCTCTACCAGCGCCTGGGCACGGCGCACGAGATCGCCGGTGACTACGGCGGGGCGCGCGACGCGCTGGCGACCGCGATCGGCTTCTGCGAGACCGACGGCGGCGAAGGCATGGAGCAGACGTGCCTCGCGTGCATGGCCTATGTGCTGCGCGAGCTGGGCGACTGGGACCGCGCGGCCGAGCTCTCGGAGGAGCTGCGCACTCCCGGCGCGAGCACCGACGACACGGTCGTGCCCGACGGCATTCTCGGCTCGATCCACGCTTTCCGGGGCGACCTGGCGGCCGGCCGTCCGCTGCTGCTGCAGTGCCTGGAGACCGCCACACGGCTGGACGTGGTGTCGATGTCGGTGGACAGCGCCGCGGCCCTCGCGTGGCTCGAGGAGCAGGAGGGCCACATCGACCACGCCCGCGGCCATTGCCTGTTCGTACTGGAGCGCTGGGAGCGCAGCCAGGACCATCACTACGCGGTCTGGGGCCTGCGCTGGGCATCGTGCTTCTTCGCTCGGCATGGCTCGCTGGGCGAGGCGCGTGCCTGTGCCGAGGCACTGTCGAACATCGCGACGGCCACCGGCCATCCGGACGCTCTGGCCGCGCTCGCGCACGCCCTGGGCGAGACCGCGTTGGCCGAGGGCCATCTGGATGCGGCGGTCGAGCAGCTCGGCCGGGCGGCGGAGCTACACGAGGGCCTGGAGATCCCGTTCGAGCGGGCACAGATCCAACTTCGCGCGGGCGTCGCGCTCGCCGCGACGGACCAGCGCGAGCCCGCCATTGAGCGGCTGCGCCAGGCACATGTCGCGGCCCGCCGTCTCGGCGCTGCGCCGCTGGCCGCGCAGGCAGCCGACGAGGTGGCGAGGCTTGGCGAGTCGGTCGAGCAGCGGCTCGGCCGGCGGGCGGCCTCCGAGCACGAGAACGGCGGGCTCTCTCGCCGCGAGCTGGAGGTGGTGCGCCTCGTGGCCTCGGGTCGCACCAACCGGGAGATCGCGGGCGAGCTCGTACTCAGCACCCGCACGGTGGACATGCACCTGCGCCACATCCTCACCAAGCTGCGCTGCCGCTCGCGCACCGAGGCGGCGTCCAAGGCCGGCACCCTCGGCCTGCTTTCGTGACATAGCCGCGCGGAAGGGACGGGCTAACTGCCGCTGGTGTGCGCGCGCTGTGGTCTCATCGTGCCCATGGATGAAGAGCCGCGCGAGCCTGCGCTTTCGGCATCGGGCATCCTGGTCGTCAACGCAGGGTCGAGCACGATCAAGCTCGCGCTGGTCGAGGAGGGGAGAGCCGTCGAAGCAGTTGAGCTTCCCGTGCCCGCGGAGGAGGGATTCGGCGAGGCCATCGAAGCTGCCCTGGACGGCTGGGCCGCTCCGCAGGCCGTCGCGCACCGGATCGTGCACCCCGGCGCGGGCCTCGGGGTCAGCAGCCGGCTCGACCCCAGCGTCCGTTCGCAGCTGCAGGGGGGCGCCGAGCTGGCTCCGTTGCACACGGGGCTCGCGCTGAGGGCAATCGACTGCCTGCTCGACCTGCACCCGGAGGTGCCCCAGGTCGCGTGCCTTGACAGCGCCTTTCACTCGACCCTGCCCGCCGCCGCCTCCGTCTATCCGCTGCCGCGCGAGTGGAGGCAGCGGTTCGGTGTTCGCCGGCTTGGCTTCCATGGCTTCAGCCACGCCCATGCCTCGCGCCGAGCGAGCGAGATGCTCGGGCGACCGCTGGAGCGTCTGCGGACGGTCACCTGCCATCTGGGCGCGGGAGCCTCTCTGGCCGCGGTGAGCGCCGGCCAGTCGGTGGACACCACGATGGGTTTCACGCCGAACGAGGGGCTCGTGATGGCCACTCGCTCGGGGTCTGTCGACCCTGGAGCGCTGCTGTGGCTGGTCCAACGGGGCGGCCTGCCGGCCCGGGACGTGGAGCTCGCTTTGGAGAGAGAGTCGGGACTTACCGGACTGGCCGGCACCGCCGATATGCGTGAGGTGCTCGAGCGCTCGGCGGCGGGCGACGGGCCGGCCTCGACAGCTCTCGGTGTGTACCTGCACCGCCTTCGCGGCTCGATTGCGGCCATGGCGGCTGCGATGGGCGGCTTGGACGCCCTGGTGTTCACCGGCGGAGTGGGGGAGCGCTCGCCGGAGATCCGGCGCGGCGCCTGCGACGGCCTGGGGTTCCTCGGGGTCCGCCTCGACCCGCTCAAGGACGGGCCGGAGTCCGGAGACGCCGAGCTGAGCGCCGACGGCGCTGAAGTCGCCGTGCTACGGGTTGCTGCGCGGGAGGACGTCGAGCTCGCGCGCGAAGCCCGGCGCGTGCTCAGTCGGGGCGCCTAGGAGACTTGCTCGCCCGGTCCTGGTGCGCGCCGGGCCCGGGGCCGGGCGCTGCGGCCGCGTAGCCCGCGGCTCCGGCCACCGATCCTGGTGATCGCCAGGGCAACGGCGGGCAGCGTCGGTGCCGCAAGCGCGGCCAGGAACCAGGCCTGTCCGACGTCCGTTCCGGATCCCAACGCGTGCACGACGCCCAGCGCCCAGAACACGAGGATGAACCGATGCGCGGCCTTCCACCTGGCCGGCCCGATCCTGTCTCGGAGGTAATAAGGAAGGCGTGAGAGTTCTCTTAGCCTGTCCGTCTCGGCCCTGGTCGCTGCCTACGATGGCCGGGTGAGGATGCCGGCGGTCGAGGATGAGCGTGCGATGGCCGACTCCCTCGCGCCTGGTGGTGGACGAGGGCGTCTCTCTCCAGCTTGCTCGCCTGGAACGAGGAGTCCCAGGGTCGCGGCGTGAGGGCGGCGCTCCTCGAGGCCCCGCGGAGCTCGCTCCGCATGGTGAACGTCCCGGAGCCCGAGCCGCGCCGGGGCGAGGTCCTGTTGGACGTGCGCGCCTGTGGAATCTGCCGGACGGACCTCCACGTCCTCGACGGCGAGCTCCCCGATCCGAAGCTGCCCCTGGTCCTGGGCCACCAGGTAGTGGCGGAGGTCGCGGCTCGAGGAGAGGGAAGCGAGCGCTTCGAAGAGGGCGACCGCGTCGGCGTTCCCTGGCTGGGCTGGGCGTGTGGCCGCTGTGCGTACTGCCGCTCGGGACGCGAGAACCTGTGTGAGAAGGCCGAGTTCACCGGCTACCACCGCGACGGCGGCTACGCCGAGCGCGCGGTGGCCGATGAGCGGTTCTGCCTCCCGCTTCCCGACGGCTACTCGGAGCGCGAGTTGGCGCCGCTGCTGTGCGCGGGCCTGATCGGCTTCCGCACGCTCTCCTTCGCAGGCGACGCGGTTCGGGTGGGGATCTACGGCTTTGGCGCGGCTGCGCACATCGTGTGCCAGGTGGCGAAGCACGAAGGGCGGCGCGTGTTCGCGTTCACGCGGCCCGGCGACCGCCAAGCACAGGCCTTCGCCCGGGAGCTCGGGGCCGAGTGGGCGGGAGGCTCGGACGAAGCTCCGCCGGAGGAGCTCGACGCGGCGCTGGTCTTCGCCCCCGCCGGAGAGCTCGTGCCGGCGGCGCTGCGCGCGGTGGCGCGGGGCGGGACGGTCGTCTGCGGGGGAATTCACATGAGCGACATCCCGGCCATGCCCTACGAGATCCTGTGGGGCGAGCGCGTGCTGCGGTCGGTGGCGAACCTGACCCGGAAGGACGGCGAGCGCTTCATGGCGGTGGCGCCGCAGGTGCCGGTTCGCACGCAGGTCGAGGTGTTCGCGCTGGAGCGCGCCCAGGAGGCACTGGACCGCCTGCGCTCCGGTCGCATTAGGGGGGCGGGTGTGCTGACTGTGCGGCCCGTGGGCTAGTCGGCGTTCCAGAGCCCGCTGGCGATCTCTGAGAGGGCCTCGTTCACGGCTTTGCCCGGCCGTAGGCGACCCGCCTGACCAGCGCCAGCGACGACTGCGGCCCGGGCCAGTGCTCACGCAGCAGCCCCTCACCGCCGGATCGCAGGACGGCGCGGATGATGAGGGCCACCACCAGCGCATCGTCGAGCTGGCCGGCCACCGGAATGAAGTCGGGGACGAGATCGAAGGGCAGCGCGAGGTAGCCGATGAGCACCCCGAGCAGAGCCTTGCGGCGCCGCGGGATCCGCGGATCCCCCAGCAGCCGCCGGCTGAGCACCAGGCAGTCAGGGATGAAGCCGGCCAGGGCACGGGCGTCGCTGCGGCGGCCCACGGCCACGAGCGCCAGGACAGCGGCGAGGTAGAGCGCGAGGAGCGCGAGGAGTCCCAGCAGCAGCCAGCGGTGCATGGGCATCGCAGGCGAATGCTGCCAGAGCGCGAGGCCCCTCGCCAGTGGGCCCCGGCCGAGAGGTACGGGGTCTGCGACATACTGCGAAGCCGTGTGCTGAGCGAGACCGCTACGAGGGTCACGGGGGAGGAGCTTCGGCGTGTCCACCTCTGGTGGCGGGCCGCGAACTACCTCTCGGTAGGCCAGATCTACCTGCTCGCCAATCCGCTGCTGCGCGAGCCGCTCAGCATCGAGCACGTCAAGCCGCGGCTCCTCGGCCACTGGGGGACCACGCCGGGGCTCAACTTCGTTTACGCCCATATGAACCGAGCGATCCTTCGCCACGACCTCGAGGCCATCTTCGTCACGGGCCCGGGTCACGGCGGTCCGGGCCTCGTCGCGAGCACATGGCTCGAGGGCTCGTACAGCGAGCTGCACAGCGACATCACCCGGGACGAGGAGGGCATGCAGCGGCTCTTTCGCCAGTTCTCGTTCCCCGGCGGCGTCCCCAGCCACGTGGCGCCGGAGACCCCAGGGTCCATCAACGAGGGTGGCGAGCTCGGATATTCCCTGCTCCACGCCTACGGCGCGGTGCTGGACAACCCCGACCTGATCGCCTGCTGCGTGGTGGGGGACGGCGAGGCCGAGACAGGGCCCCTGGCGACCAGCTGGCACTCGAACAAGTTCGTAGACCCGCGGCGCGATGGCGCCGTGCTGCCGATCCTGCACCTCAACGGCTACAAGATCGCCAACCCGACGATTCTGGCCCGGATCTCGCGCGCCGAGCTGCGGGCGCTGCTCGAAGGGGTGGGCTACTCGCCGCGATTCGTGGAAGGCAGCGAGCCCGACGGTATGCACGAGCTGATGGCGGAGGCGCTGGACGGCGCGATCGGCGAGATCCGGTCGGCGCAGGAGGCGGCCCGCTCTGGAGGCGAATGGGAACGGCCGCGCTGGCCGGCGATCGTCCTGATCAGCCCCAAGGGGTGGACCGGACCGAAGGAGGTGGACGGACAACCGGCCGAGGGGAGCTTCCGCTCCCACCAGGTGCCGCTCGCCGACCTCGCTAACAAGCCCGAACACCTCTCCCAGCTGGAGGAGTGGCTGCACAGCTACGAGCCCGAGGAGCTGTTCGACGAGGCCGGCCGGCCGGTGCCCGAGATAACGGAGCTGGCCCCTCCGGGGGAACGCCGCATGGGGGCAAACCCGCACGCCAACGGCGGCATACTGTTGCGCGACCTGAGGCTGCCCGACTTCCGCGAGCACGGCGTGGAGGTCGAGGCTCCGGCCGAACAGGTGAGCGAGGCCACGCGCGTGCTGGGGCGGTACCTACGCGACGTGATGCGGTTGAACGAGGAGTTCGCGAACTTCCGCGTCTTCGGACCCGACGAGACCGCCTCGAACCGTCTCGGCGCCTTGTTCGAGGTCACCGATCGCGTTTCGGCGGGTGAGATCCTGCCCGGCGACGACCATGTCAGCCACGACGGGCGGGTCATGGAGGTCCTCTCCGAGCACATGTGCCAGGGGTGGCTCGAGGGCTACCTGCTGACCGGCCGGCACGGGCTCTTCAACTGCTACGAGGCGTTCATCCACATCGTCGACTCGATGTTCAACCAGCACGCCAAGTGGCTCAAGGTGACCGACGACATTCCGTGGCGCAGGCCGGTCGCGTCGCTCAACTATCTGCTGTCGTCCCACGTCTGGCGCCAGGACCACAACGGCTTCTCCCACCAGGACCCGGGCTTCATCGACCATGTCATGAACAAGAAGGCCGACATCGTGCGCGTCTACCTGCCCCCGGACGCGAACTGCCTCTTGTCGGTGGCCGACCACTGCCTGCGCAGCCGCGACTACGTGAACGTCATCGTGGCGGGCAAGCAGCCGGCTCTGGATTACCTCTCGATCGAGGACGCCGCGCTTCACTGCGCGCGGGGCATCGGCGTCTGGGAGTGGGCATCGACCGGGGGCGACGATGAGCCCGACGTGGTCTTGGCCTGCGCCGGCGATGTACCGACGCTCGAGACCGTCGCTGCAGCCTCGCTCCTGGCGGAACATCTCCCCGATCTACGCGTGCGCGTGGTGAACGTCGTGGACCTGATGCGCCTGCAGCCGCCGAGCGCGCATCCGCATGGGCTGGCCGACGTCGAGTACGACGCGCTGTTCACCGCCGACCGGCCGGTCATCTTCGCCTACCACGGCTATCCGTGGCTGATCCACCGGCTCGCCTACCGCCGTCACGGGCACGACCATCTGCACGTGCGCGGCTACAGGGAGGAGGGCACGACCACGACGCCCTTCGACATGGTCATGCTCAACGACCTGGACCGCTACCACCTGGTCATGGACGTCATCGATCGGGTGCCGGGCTTGGGGGCCAAGGCTGCCGCGGTGCGCCAGCACATGGTCGATGAGCGCCTTCGCCACCGTGAGTACACGCGCGAGGTCGGCGCCGACCCGCCCGACGTGACTCAGTGGACGTGGGTCTCGGGGCGGCCCGATCCCCAGACCTGAGAGTCGTGGGTGAGTGCGCGGCCCGACGTCGCGCTCCCGCTCGGGGAATCCGTCAGCCGGCTGAGGGGTTGTCAGACAGGGAGGCGTGCGTCAGGCAGGAAACGCTTGCGACGTTGTGCTCGCGCGGATTACGCTGGCGCCATATCCGACGCGAGGAGCCGCGCAATGCGCACGATGATGAAGATCAAGATCGATACCGCCGCCGGTAGCCGTGCGATTGCCGACGGCTCGATGCCCAAGGTGATGGAGCACGTCCTCGGCGAGTTGCAGCCGGAGTCCGCTTTTTTTGGGCCGGAGAACGGGGTTCGCACCGCGTTCATCGTCTTCGATCTCGACGATCCCTCCCAGTTGCCGCCGCTAACCGAGCCGCTGTTCAGCAACCTCGGTGCGACCATCGAAATGTTTCCGGTGATGAATGTGGAGGACCTTCAGAAGGGGCTTCAGCAAATCCCGGACCGAGCAGTAACTAGCTGACCCTTCGGACCTGGGCGCCCAGTCGCCCGCCGGCACGAGCGCTCCAGCGGCTGCCCGAGGGAAAGGCCGTACGGCTGCTGCGGGGCTTTGCCTTGAGGGCTTAGCGGATCCGCTCAGCCACAAAGTCCCAGAGGGCATAAACCAGCAAGGCGAAAATCGCGGCTCCGACGAACAGGTAGTAGAGAACAGGGTTCATGTCGACCTCTCGGGTGAGGATATACCCCATCCGAGGCGCACATCAAGTATGGAGCCATCTGGAAGCCACCATGGGTCATGTGGCCCTGGTCCGTTCAAGCGACTGAACGACAGGGGACAGCCGGCTAGAGCGGGTATACGGTGGACCACCGGGCAGGGCCACGATGAGCACCGCTAGAGAGCTTGCTCAGTCGGCTCGAGTCTGACTTAGAAGGTCGGCGTTACGCCACCGTCGCTCCCGCGCCGCCGTTTGGCCCCGGCGGTCGCCGGGATATCGGGAAGACCCCGGCGGTGACCACGACCGTAGGTCCGTGACGAACCCGTCTCACGGCGTCCGCGAGGGGCTCGGTCAGGTGCCGACGTAGGCGGCCAGGTGCTCGCCGGTGAGGGTGGAGCGGGCGGCGACGAGGTCGGCGGGCGTGCCCTCGAACACGATCCTGCCGCCGTCGTGGCCCGCGCCGGGGCCGAGGTCGATGATCCAGTCGGCGTGCGCCATGACTGCCTGGTGGTGCTCTATGACAATGACCGACTTGCCGGAGTCGACGAGCCGGTCGAGCAGGCCGAGCAGCTGCTCGACGTCGGCGAGGTGCAGGCCGCTGGTCGGCTCGTCGAGGACGTAGACGCCGCCCTTCTCGGCCATGCGGGTGGCCAGCTTGAGCCGCTGCCGCTCCCCGCCGGACAGCGTAGTGAGCGGTTGGCCGAGCCTGAGGTAGCCGAGCCCGACGTCCGCGAGCCGCTCGAGGATCTTGTGCGCGGCCGGCGTGCGCGCATCGCCGGCGCCGAAGTACTCCTCGGCCTCGGTCACCGACATCGCGAGCACCTCACTGATGTCGCGGCCGCCGAGGTGGTGGTCCAGCACCGATGGCTGGAACCGTTTCCCCTCGCACTCCTCGCAGGTGGTGGCGACGCCGGCCATCATCGCCAGGTCGGTGTATATGACGCCGGCCCCATTGCAGGTGGGGCAGGCGCCCTCGGAGTTGGCGCTGAACAGCGCCGGCTTCACGCCGTTGGCCTTCGCGAACGCCTTGCGGATCGGGTCGAGCAGTTTGGTGTACGTCGCCGGGTTGCTCCGTCGTGAGCCGCGGATCGCGTCCTGGTCGATCGACACCACCCCGTCCCGCCCGGACACCGAGCCGTCGATCAGGGAGCTCTTGCCGGAGCCGGCGACGCCGGTGACGACGACGAGCACCCCGAGGGGGATGTCGACGTCGACGTCGCGCAGGTTGTGTGCCGACGCGCCGCGGATCTCCAGTGATGTGCCGGTGGGCGTCCGCACCGGCTCCCTGAGGGCGGCACGGTCGTCGAGATGGCGGCCGGTGATGGTGCCACCGGCCTGCAGCCCCTCGACGGTGCCTTCGAAGCAGACGCTGCCGCCCGCCGTACCGGCGCCGGGGCCCAGGTCGACGACGTGGTCGGCGATCGCGATCGCCTCCGGCTCGTGCTCCACGACGAGCACGGTGTTGCCCTTGTCCCGCAGCCGCAGCAGCAGCTCGTTCATCCGCTGGATGTCGTGCGGGTGCAGCCCGGTGGTGGGCTCGTCAAAGACGTAGGTGACGTCGGTGAGCGAGGAGCCGAGGTGGCCGATCATCTTGGTGCGCTGCGCCTCGCCGCCCGACAGCGTCCCCGACGGGCGATCGAGCGAGAGGTAGCCCAACCCGATCTCCACGAACGAGTCGAGGGTGTGCTGCAGCGCTCCCAGCAGCGGCGCGACGGACGGTCTGTCGAGACCTCGCACCCACTCGGCGAGGTCGCTGATCTGCATCGCGCAGGCGTCGGCGATGCTGATCTTGTTGATCTTCGACGATCGAGCCGCCTCGCTGAGCCGGGTGCCGTCGCAGTCGGGGCAGACGGTGAACGTCACCGCCCGCCCCACGAACGCCCGGACGTGCGGCTGCAGCGCGTCCACGTCCTTGGACAGCATCGACTTCTGGATCTTCGGGATCAGGCCCTCGTACGTCAGGTTGACGTTGTCGACCTTGATCTTGGTCGGCTCCTTGTGGAGGAGGTCGTGGAGCTCCCTCTTGTTGAACTTGTGGATCGGTTTGTCCGGATCGAAGAAGCCGCAGCCTCTGAATATGCGCCCGTACCAGCCGTCCATGCTGTAGCCGGGGATCGTGAGCGCACCCTCGTTGAGCGACTTGCTGTCGTCGTACAGCGCAGAAAGGTCGAAGTCGGTGACCGAGCCTCGGCCCTCGCAGCGGGTACACATGCCGCCGGTGCGGGTGAAGGTCGCTTTCTGGGTCCTGGTCTTGGAGCCGCGCTCGACCGTGATGGCACCGCTCGCTTTAACCGAGGCGACGTTGAAGGAGAACGCGCTGGGCGAGCCGATCTGCGGCTTCCCGAGCCGGCTGAAGAGGATGCGCAGCATCGCATTGGCGTCGGTCGCGGTGCCGACGGTGGAGCGGGCGTCGGCCCCCATTCGCTCCTGGTCGACGATGATCGCGGTGGTCAGGCCGTCGAGTACGTCGACCTCGGGTCGCGCTAGCGTCGGCATGAAGCCCTGCACGAAGGCGCTGTAGGTCTCGTTGATCAGTCGCTGGGACTCCGCGGCGATCGTGCCGAACACCAGCGAGCTCTTGCCCGAGCCGGAGACACCGGTGAACACCGTCAGCCGGCGCTTCGGGATCTCGATGCTGACGTCCTTGAGGTTGTTCACGCGCGCGCCGTGCACGCGGATCAGGTCGTGG